>NZ_JANJGV010000002.1:0-699282 GCF_024623595.1 Microbacterium sp. zg.Y1084 | reverse complement strand
GTCGGGTGCGACGGCCGCGTCTCCGCGAGCATCCTGAGCGCCCGCTCACGCATCTCCGGGGAATACTTCCTGTTCATCGTGTTCCATCCTTACTTGAAGAACGGAACGAAAGTCAGGCCGATTCAGTTGATCGAGCCCTGGAGGTGTGGACCTGCCTCGGGGGCACGTTGAGTTACTACGAAGAGTCGGCAGATGGGCAGGATGACCTGGAGGTCGTGAGTGAGATAGTCGCCCCGACTGAGGTCATCGAGACGTCGCCTGGCGCTCAGGTTTCGCCGTTGTCGCTGTCGGACCCCGACAACTATTGGTGCGAACAAGGTACAATCTGTACCTCAAGGCAGAGCAGCTATATCTCCAAGACGAAAGGAAACGTCGCCTGGGGCAATACGCAGGGCGTATCCGGCTCGTTTGACATCGTGATCTACAGCAACCTGAACGGTCGCTCATCGAGAGGACAGGTCAAAATCTTCCGCGATCTTGGCGCATCCTTGAAGTTCACCAATCTCGCAATCGAGTGCGTCCACGCAGGCAATGCTTTCGGGTGCGGATCGAAGTTCGCAGATAAGGAAGACGGCATCGTGAGCGTGAGCAGCTCTTGGCTCGGTCCGGTGGTGCAGGGCAACAAGCTGACGCAACAAGGGACGTACAACGACAAGGTGACGGGTCGAGTTACGCCGACTGGGGCTCCGGTTCTGCCGCTTCCCACGCTCTCAGGCCTCGCGTTCAAGTGCCCTTCCGGAACCGGAAACTGCACGTTCCCTTGAGCGGCAGTCGCTGGGAAGAGATGCCGAGCACCCCTCCCCGGAAGGGCGCTTCGGTGGTGCTTGGCCCACACCTGCGACACTCTCTGATCGCGTATCTCGCCGGTCCTAGGCATGTGCAGCGAGTACCCCGCCAGTTCGATGACGTCGTCGAAGCGGTCCACGGCCAACCGCCGGTCTCCCGGCGCCCGAGCGACACCGAGCGGGACGAGATCCAGGAACACCTGACGGAGTTCCTGGCAGACTTCGGTATTCCTGCACCCCCAGCGGCGGACGAATGGCGGCTGTACCTGCCACCCGAGGTGTCCGAGGGGGACCTCTGGTCAGCAGTCAACGGGCCGGAAGTCCGTCATGAGTCAGAAGCGAGCGCCCCAGAAGTCCTCGCGGATCTGCGCACCCAGCTTGAGCGGATCCTCGGGCCGTTGGACTGAGGGCTCTGTGCGCCCAGCTGGACACACAATCCCAGCTGGGCGCACGGCGCTTCAACCGGACCCTCGCCAGAGAGTGGCCCTACGCCCGGACCTGCCGGTCAGACGCCGCTCGCGCGGCGACCTATGACAACTGGCTGCATCACTACAATCACCATCGACCCCACACCGGGCTCGGAGGCTCAACCCCCGCCGAACGCGTTCACAACCTCACGAGGAAGAACACCTAGTCCCGCTCCCCCCGCGGGACGGGCACGGCACCTGTTGTGTCGCCATGCGGTGGGGAAGCGCGGTTACCACTCGACCGTCCAGTTCTGGCGAGCTAGATCGAGAACGAGATCCGGATCTTCGAGGTGGTCGACCGGTCTGCCGCGCGCAGGGTCGAGGAACGTCGTCGGCGTCATCATCCAGAGGGCAACGCTCTCGGATGTCTTGCCGCGCTGGTGGGCGAGTCGAAGAAGCGGCTGCACCCAGGGTTGGGAGCTGAACCCGGTTCGGTGGACACGGTGGTCATGACCCAGTTCCCCGGAACTTGAGCTGAGGAGTTGTGGCTAGTTGACGGTGTCTGGTTTCGAACTCTAGCGGGGTGTCCCAGCCGAGTGCGCCGTGGCGTCGCCGGCGGTTATGGAAGCCCTCGATGTACTCGAAGATCGCGTTGGCAAGCTCGACCCTGGTCACCCAGCGGCGTCGGTTCAATAGCTCGACTTGCATGCGCGCCCAGAACGACTCGACGACTGCGTTGTCGTAGGGGTCACCGACGGTTCCGAGCGACGGCAGCAGCCCGGCGTTCCTCGCGCGCGAGGTGAATGCCCACGAGGTGAATTGCGTGCCGTGATCCCCGTGGATGATCGTTCCCGGGGAGGGCCGACGTGAGTCGATCGCCATGCCGAGTGCGTTCGTGGCGAGTTCCGCGCGCTGTGTGGTGTCTATCGCCCATCCCACGACGCGACGGCTGAAAACGTCGAGGACGACGCAGCAGTACAGCTTTCCTTCCCGTGTCGGATGCTCTGTTATGTCGGTCACCCAGAGTCGGTCGGGCCCGTCTGCGTGGAAACGGCGACGGACCAGGTCCGTGACAGTCACCTGGTTGGGGACACGCTTGGACCGTCGTCGCAACGGGAGCCCGACAAGCCCGGATCGCCGCATCAACAGCCCGACGGTGTTCTGGCCGACGGTGACCTCGTGCGACCGCTGCAGCTCGGCGCGTACCCGCATCCGGCCGTAGGTGCCGTAGGACGCCTCGTGGATCTGTCCGATCAGGTCGGTCAGCCACGCGTGCCTGATCGATCTCGCCGACGGTGCCCGCGATTTCCACTCGTAGTATCCCGATGTGGAAACACCCAACGCGAGGCAGGCCTTCCGGACGCGGACTCCGTCAGCGTGGAGCTCGCCCACGAGACGGAACCGCTCTTTTGGGGGCACCACCTGCTCCACAGCTGCGGCCGCTCTACGGAGGATCTTGTTCTCTTCCTCCAACTCACGGATGCGCCTGTTCGCGGCAGTCAGCTCGGCCGACGGCGCTCGGCCGGTCACCGGTCTCAGACCTCGGTCGACGAGATCTTGCTGCTTCCATCGATACAGGCACGACTGCGCGATCCCGAGTGCCGCGGCAACGTCGACGACGGTGCGTCCCGACCTCACCAGCTCCAGCGCACGCTCGCGGAACTCGGACGGATACGGTCTTGGCATACGACCACTTCTCCTCTCAGAAGCAGCCACATCCTCTCAACCAATCGCTCCGGGGAACTGGGGCATGACCACTTACCTGGGATGGTCGTTGACACGTCACACCACACATCCCCGAGACGATCGCCTCCTGGGTGGGGCGACTGCTCGTACCTCTTGAGGAACTCGCGTCGCTGATCAGCGGTAGCCGACCGCGCTTCTAGATACTTCGCCACTGAGTCGTACGAGTGGGAGCCGAGTGGCGAATCGTCTTTGAGATCGATTGGCCCGGATGGGTTCAGTTTGGCCCGCTCACCGATCTCATCTGTTCGAGCGGCCAAGTGGCGTAGCACCGTATGTGGCGTCGCCACATTCTGGGTGAGACTTGCTAACACGCCGAGATCGTGAGATTCGGCCAGTGCCCCGTAGACGCTCTCGGGCAGATCTTCCCGCCCAGCCAGGTCCCATCTATCGTCTCGACTTCCGGACGCCACCCGCTCATGAAGCGACCGCTCAGACTCGCGCATGAAGCCTCACTCTAGGGGGGACGGGCACCGACCGGGTGCTCCCCGGCCGCGTCGCTGAGGCCCCCATCAACCCCTGCTCCGCCGGTTTCCCCTGAGCAGTATGACGACCCAGGTGGCCGCGGCCAGACATGTCGCCACGCCCAGCCAGCCACCCGGGGTGCCCCAAGACACGCGGGCGACGCCGAAGCCGCACGCGCCCGTGATCCCTGCCAGAACAGCAAGCGTCTTCCTTCAGTCGTCGATATCTCCTCTACTTCTGGCCAGCGCGGTAACGCAGGAAGACCACAAGAGTGGCCACCCCGATGGCTATGAGCACCGGGCCTGATACGAAGGTAAGAAACCAAGAGTCCCTGCCGGCGAAAAGGGCCCATCCTCCGGCAACGATAAACATCACGGCGATGACCGAGAACACCCAGAACACAAATGTGCGCGCCTTATCTTGAGTCACGCTCGCTCCCTATGAACAGGTGAAGCAATGGCTGCGGCCGCGGTGCCTCTCGAGAGATGTCGTCGCCAACCATCCCCGCGCGTACGTGCCGACACACTGCCCCCAACCGGTCGACGTTCCCCAATGAACGTCCCGTGTCAGCGGTCCAATCTGCATGACGCGTGCCTAAAAGCTAGCGCATAGCAATCGGCAAGGTGAACAATTTCGTGCGGTTGATGTGGTCACCACTCAGTAGTCCATGTTTCGGGGGCCAGAAGATCCCATCGTCCGCGTGATCGACCGACGGGTGCGGGTGGGAGCCGAGGAACGTAGTGGCCGCACCAGCCACGGGGGGGATGCTCTCCGGCGTAATTCCTGGGTTGCGAGCAATGCGGAGCGGTGGCCTTACCCGGTCCGCGAGACGACTCGCGTGCGGCCCGCGCGGACGATTGCGGCGAACGGATCATCACCCATGCGCCGCTCACGCCGCAGAAGCTGTCCACAGGCGCTCAGCGTCCGCAACCCCCCGCTGACGCAGAGGGCCGTGACGGCCGACGCCGACGTGGCTAGGCTCGACCCACGCCGCCGAGGGCGTTACCGGAAGGATCGCCGTGCCACGCTTCGACCTGCCCGAATCCGAGCTGCGGACCTACCGGCCCGAGGTCCGCGAACCCGCCGACTTCGACGCCTTCTGGGAGCGCACGCTGACCGAGGCGCGGGCGGTCGGCGACGCCGCCGTGCTCACCCCCGTGGCCACGCCGCTGCGGCACATCGAGGTGCACGACCTCGTCTTCCCCGGCTTCGGCGGCGACCCGATCCGCGCCTGGTACCTCCGCCCGGCGGGCGTCGCGGGACGCCTGCCCACGGTCGTCGAGTTCCTCGGCTACGGCGGCGGACGCGGCCTGCCGCACGAGCGCCTCGCGTGGGCGGCATCCGGTCGTGCGCACATCGTCATGGACACGCGCGGGCAGGGCGCCACATGGGGCGGCGGCGGGGACACGGCCGATCCGCACGGCACCGGTCCCAGCGTGCCGGGACTCATGACGCGGGGCATCGAGGATGCCGAGGACTACTACTACCGCCGGCTCATCACCGACGCCGTGCGTTGCGTGGACGCGGCGCTCGGCCTCGACGGCGTCGACCCGGACCGGGTCGCCATCACGGGCATCAGTCAGGGCGGCGGGCTCACCGTCGCGGTGAGCGGCCTGCACCCGCGGCTGGTCGCCGCGATGCCGGACGTGCCCTTCCTCTGCCACTTTGAGCGGGCGGTGGGGATGACTGACACGGACCCTTACGCCGAGATCGTGCGCTATCTCGCCGTACACCGCGGCACCGGTGATGCCGAGCGCGTGTTCGACACGCTCTCGTACGTCGACGGCGTCAACTTCGCGCGGCGGTCCTCCGTGCCGGCGCTGTACTCCACAGCGATCCTCGACGACACCTGCCCGCCATCGACGGTGTTCGCCGCCTTCAACCACCTCGCCACGGCAGACCGTCGCATCGACGTGTACGGCTTCAACCGGCACGAGGGCGGCGAGGTCTACCGGTTCCCCGAGCAGGCCGCCTTCCTCGCCGCCCTCGGCTGCTGACCGGCGCGGTCTCAGGCGCCGGTCTCAGGCTGAGGTGGCGGAGGACGGCCGGCTCTGCACCTCCGATTGATGCCTCAGGTCGGCGAGCGCCGGTGCGGCGGCGAGGGCGGGAGCCGGCTTTCGTTTCGCGGGCAGAAGAGCGGAGCGGGCGTGGGGCGCGGATCGTGCAGGGTCGCGAATCCCGGTGAGCAGACGCGAACGATGCCAGGCTGCGGGTGGCCACGCCGTAGGTCAGGAAGCCGACGTCGCGCGAGGCCAGGCCGCCCAGCCTTCGGGGAGGTCGCGGAGCACGCGTTTCGCGGCCCTGAGCCGTTCAGCGGGGAGGTCTTGGGTGCGGGATCGCCCGCTGCTCGCGCCGTCGGGATAGGTGAAAGCGAAGTCGACCCAGGGACGAAGTCCTCGTTCGACGGTCTCCCGGTAGTTGCCGCTGACTATGGCGAACACCTGTTGCTCGAGTTGGTCGGCCTCTGCCTGCCAGTTCGAGTCGCAGGCGTCGCAGCCGCAGACCGGGTAGTGGAAGTCGTGCAGCAAGCCCGCATGCATCATGACCCCCGGGTACGACGTGAAGACCAGCGTCAGAGCCGCGCACGCCGGATCGTTCGGCCGTATGCGCGCCGCGCGCACCACGTCGTGAAATGCCGGGCTCAGCAGATCCGCCGCTGTCTCAGCGCCCTCATCGATCTCGACGTCGTAGGTAGCCCGGAGATGCGCGATGAGCGCTTCAGCGACGAGGTGGAGGGGCGCGAAGCGCTCGGGATGCGTGTCCACCGAGTAGGTGTCCTCCGGGGGCGAACCGTCCCACCGATTCCCGTAGTCGATGACGTGCCCATCGGCGTCCCGGAACGTCCGCTCGTCGATGGCGGGGCGCACGTAGGAGCTCACCACGTCATCCTGTCGCACGGCGGGGTCCCGGTCGAGCTCCGCGTCCCACCGGCATCCGACGCCCGCGCCGTCCTGGTCCGTGACGGCGCGGGGCGTCGGATGCCGGTGGCAGACTGACCGCATGCTGCTCGCCGAGCTCGTCGACACCGCCGATGCCCTGACGGCCACGCGATCGCGGCGGACGAAAGTCGAGGCGCTCGCCACGCTGCTACGCCGGCTCGAGGCCGACGAACTCGCCCCGGCACTGGGGCTGCTGCTGGGCAAGCCCCGTCAGGGACGACTCGGCGTCGGGTGGCGCGGTCTCGCGTCGACGGCCGTCGCGCCGGCGGAAGAGCCCGCCCTGACGATCGCCGAGGTCGACACCGCGCTGGACCTGCTGGCGGCGGCATCCGGTCCCGGGTCGGCGGCGCGTCGCTCCGCCGCGCTCACCGGGATGCTCGGCCGCGCCACCGCGGGGGAGCAGGACTTCCTTCGCAGAGCGCTGTTGGGGGAGATGCGCACCGGCGCGCTCGAGGGAGTGGTCACCGATGCGATCGCCGCGGCCGCCGACCGACCGCTCACCGCGGTAAGGCGCGCGGCCATGCTCTCGGGCGACCTCGGTGAGACGGCTCGTATCGCGCTGCACGGCACCGAGGTCGACCTGGAGGAGACCGGCCTGGTCGTGGGGCGGGCCGTGCTCCCGATGCTCGCGAGCACAGCGAGCACCGTCGCGGAGGCGATCGCCACGGTGGGGGAGGCCTCCGTCGAGTACAAGCTCGATGGCGCGCGCATCCAGGTGCACCGCAGCGGCGACGACGTGCGCATCTTCACCCGCAACCTCGCCGACATCACTCACCGGCTGCCCGAGATCGCCGACATCGTGCGGGCCATGCCGGTGCACGACGTCGTGCTCGATGGTGAGACACTCGCCCTCGACGAAAACGAGGCGCCGCGCCCCTTCCAGGAGACGATGGCGCGGTTCGGCGCCGAGGCGGCGCGCGAGCTGGTGCTGCATCCCTGGTTCTTCGACGTGCTGCACCTGGACGGCCGGGATCTCATCGACGAGCCGCTGCGCGCCCGCAGGGCAGTGCTCGCGCAGATCGCGCCGGACCATCGCGTCCGCGGCGAGGTCACGTCCGATCCCGAGGTGGCCGAACGGGTGAGCCGTGAGGCGCTCGCCGCCGGCCATGAGGGCGTCGTCGTCAAGGCCATCGACTCGACCTATGCGGCGGGCCGCCGCGGGGCGAGCTGGATCAAGGTCAAGCCCGTTCACACCTTCGATCTCGTGGTGCTGGCCGTGGAGGCGGGATCGGGACGCCGCGCGGGCCTGCTCTCGAACATCCATCTCGGCGCGCTCGACCCCGTCGGCGAGTTCGGCGAACCCGGCGGCTTCGTCATGGTCGGCAAGACCTTCAAAGGGCTGACGGATGCCACGCTGCGCTGGCAGACCGCGCACTTCCCGACGATCGAAACCCATCGCACCCCCGGCACGGTGTGGGTCGAACCCGTCACCGTGGTCGAGATCGCGATCGACGGCGTGCAGCGCTCGCCCCGCTATCCCGGCGGGATCGCGCTGCGCTTCGCGCGCGTCAAGGCATACCGCGATGACAAGCGGCCCGAGGATGCCGACACGATCCAGGCGCTGCGCGGCCTGCTGCGGTAGCCGGGGGCGGGGTCGCGCGCGCCGCGGCGGGTGCTCCCGCAGGTCAGTCGCGGGACGGCAACTGCTGCAAGGTCCAGGTGTTCCCGTCCGGGTCGTCGAACGTCACGAACCGGCCCCACGCCTGCTCGTCGACCCCCTGCGCCGCGACGCCCGCGCGGCGCAGCTGGGCCAGCGCCTCATCGGCATCGGGCACGACGACCTGGATGGAATCCTGGCTGCCCGGCTGCATCCGAGAGCCCAGCCCGGTGCCGAACGCGATCGAGCACGCCGATCCGGGCGGAGTCAGCTGCACGAACCGCGGCCCCTCATACGGGACCTGGTCGTGATCGGCGTGGAAGCCGATCTTCACGTAGAAGTCCTTCGCCCGATCGACGTCCGTGACCGGCACGAAGATGAGCTCGATCCTCCAGTCCATGGCGTGCCCCTCGGCCTGGGATCCCGGCGGGATCGCTGTCCGGCGCACGCTACGCGCATATCCGGACAGATCATGTCCGGGGGAGCGGCCGGGTCTTGGGCCGCGGGCCGGCGTGTGCCACGCTCGGAGCAGCGACGATGCTCTGGAGGGAACGATGGAAGACGTTCTGCAACCGATCCCCGCTCAAGCGCTGCGCATCGGCAGCGGCCGCACGCGCCGGTTCGTCGGCCGCGAGCACGGTGCGGGCCTGTCGTACTTCTTCGTCGACAATGACCCCGGCCAGGGGCCGGAGTTGCACCGGCATCCGTACACCGAGACATGGATCGTGCTGGAGGGCGAGGCCGAGGTGACGATCGGCGATCGCGTCTTTCGGGCGACGGAGGGCGACACGGTGACCGCGCCGCTGTGGACCTGGCATCGCTTCGTCAACTCGGGCTCGTCGCGGCTGCGGATCGTGTGCATGCACGCGTCGCCGGTGATCATCCAGGAATGGTGGGATTCGCGCGGCACCCTCGACATCCCCTCGCTGACAGAGTGAAGGAGAGCACATGTCGTTCCAGGCGTACCTCGACGCTGTCGAGAAGAAGACCGGGCTCACCCCGCGCCAGTTGGTGGAGATCGCCGGGCAGCAGGGGTTCGATTCGTCGACCCCTGCCGGTGCGATCGTGCGGTGGCTCGCCGATGACTATGCACTCGGCCGCGGCCACGCCATGGCCATCGTCCATGTCATCACGAAGGGACCGCAGATCAGCGCGAAGCACGTCGGCAGCGGCGGCACGCACTCAGACCCCACCGACACGCTGTGGCTCGACGGGGCGGCGACGAACCCGCATCCCTGAGGCGGCGGATCAGAACCGCGCCGAGAACCCGCCGTCGGTGTGCAGCAGCTGACCGGTGACCCAGCGTCCCTCCGGCGAGAGCAGAAAGGCCACGACTCCGCCGATGTCGCGGGGCGTACCCATGCGCCCGAGCGGGTGCATACCGGTCAGGGTGGTACGCGTCTCGTCGTCCATCCAGCCGGTGTCGATCGGTCCGGGGTTGACGACGTTCGCTGAGATGCCACGGGGACCCAGCTCGCGTGCGGCGGACATGACGATGCGGTCCAGCGCCCCCTTGGAGACGCCGTAGGGGAGGTTGCCGGTGGTGTGGTCGCTCGTGAACGCGACGATCGCGCCGCCCGTCGGTGGCGCCTGCCGGGCGAATGCGGCGATCAGCAGCAGGCTTGCGCGGGCGTTGACCGCGATGTGGCGGTCGAAGCTCTCCGCGGTGGTGTCGAGGATGCCGGACTCGATGTCGTGCGCGTGGCTGAGGATGAGGGCGTCGATGGGTCCATGGTCGCCACGCACGGCTTCGATCACGGCAGCGGGGGAGGCGGGGTCAGACAGGTCCGCTGGGTAGTCCGCGGCGGTGAGGTCGCTCGTGACGACATGCCAGCCGTCGGCGACGAGGCGCGGTGCGACACCGGCGGCGATGCTGTTCGCGCGCGCGGCGCCGGTGAGGAGGGCGAGGGACATGGCTCGATGCTAGGGCCGCGGGGGCGTGGCCTTCGCGGCGCGCGCCGTTGTCAACGGACGAGGCGCGGCCGTCCTAGTCGCCTAGCCTGCCGGGCGCAAGACCTCCATGGCGCTTCGTCCGGTCACGTAGCATGGGGGCGTGACGGAGATGCAGACGATGGTTCGGACCGAAGTGCGGATCAACGGGGAGGGCTATCTTCTGGCGCAGGGTGCGGATCTCAACGAACTCCGACGTCAAATGGAGAGCGCCTCACGCGAAGGCGGCCGGTTTGTGGACTTCACTGTGGTGGGCAACCGTTCGGTTGCGGTGCTCGTCTCACCCCGCACCGAGGTCGTCATCGCCGAGGAGACGGTGCAGTTCGACGCTCGTGACACGGGGGACGACGAAGACCCGTTCGGTGGGTTCTTCGACTTGTGAGTGCGGGCCGCCTTCGCAGCGGCTCACCAGGACACGGACAGAGCTCGTGCGCCGCCGCGCACAGGACGGTAGGACCCGATGGGCAAGTTCACCTACAACTCGCAGACCAGCGCGACCTTCGATGATCGCCTGCTCGCCCATCTGC
Source organism: Microbacterium sp. zg.Y1084 (assembly GCF_024623595.1). Lineage (NCBI taxonomy): Bacteria > Bacillati > Actinomycetota > Actinomycetes > Micrococcales > Microbacteriaceae > Microbacterium > Microbacterium sp. zg.Y1084. Next base: position 688,869 of record NZ_JANJGV010000002.1, on the reverse strand, counting down.
AGGTGGTGATCGGCGCGAAGCTCCGTCGCTCCGAAGGGTTCTTCTTCACCTGGCGGGAGGACTCGAGCCTGGGGGGTGGCCGTACCGCCCTGTGGATCCACCCGGGGGCATCGTTGACGTTCAAGTTCAGCGGCAGCCGCGAGCCCCGCATCAACCGGGCCTGGATCGACGCGCTCGCCGCGACGGCGAACTCGCCGCGTGGCCTCTATGCCGTTCCCGAGCCACAGCTGTCAGAGAGCGACGTCGAGCGGGTCCTGCTGGGTTGACCCGGGCCGGCGGGCTGGTGGATCCGTCGCAGCGCGCCGCGCGACAGGGCGCGTCCCCGGGCCTGCTCCGTGTCAAGTCGTTGCATCCGCCGGTCGCCGTGCGCTCTGATGGACCGCATGGATGACGATCGCAGCCTGCCGCCGATCACCCCTGGCCCGGAGCCCGACACGACCGATGCCGCCGAGCCCGACGACGTCGACGCGCGGCTGGATGCCGAAGACGCGCCGCCCATGGTGGACGGCGACGGCGAGGTGGTCACGGACTGAGGGCCGTGGTGCGCGAGAGCCCTCCCTCCGGCTCGATAGCATCGAGTGTCGGTCCGAGCGGAGGAGGAGTCGCGATGAGCGTCGAGCGACCACCGTTCAGCCCCGTCATCGCGCTGCTGACCGTCTCTGCGCTGTGGGATGCCCGGCTGGGGGCTGCGCTGAAGTCCATCGGGCTGACGACCCGGAAGTACGCGCTCCTCGCCCACGTCGGCGCGGAGCCGGGCATCTCGTTCAGCGAACTCGCCCGCCGCAGCCAGATCACCGTGCAGACGGCGCACACCGCCGTGCGCGCCCTCGCCGACGACGGCATGGTGACCGACGCGATGGCGCACGCCGGTTCGGCGTCGGACCTGCGGGTGACGCCCAAGGGCCGACGGGCGCTCGACGCGGCAGTCGCGCTGCTGGCGTCACTGGATGCCACATTCACCGCATCCCTGCCCACGCTCGCGACCGCTCTGGAAGGGCTGCACGAGCGGCCCGACGGTGACGATCCGGAACATTCCTTCAGATAGACTGAAGGAATGTTCCGTACTCCGCGCAGGCTCTTCCGCACGTTCGCGTTCGCCGAGGCCGTCTCGTGGACGCTGCTGATCGCCGGACTCATCCTGCGCGCCACGATGGACCTGGACATCGCCGCCACGATCGGCGGCAGCATCCATGGATTCGTCTTCATCTCGTACGGGGCGACGGCGATTCTGGTGTCCAAGAACAACCGGTGGAAGCCCGGACCGACGGCGGTCGCCGTGATTTCCGCCGTGATCCCGTATGCGACGATCCCGGTCGAGATGTGGCTGGACCGCCGCGGCCGACTGAACGGCGAGTGGCGGCTGGAGGAGACCGGCGACCCCCGCGAACGCGCCTGGCACGATCGGCTGCTGCGCGCCCTGCTGCGCCGGCCACTGCTGTTCGGGTTGGCGCTGCTGGCCGCGGTGATCGTGGTGTTCACCGTGCTGCTCATCATCGGCCCTCCCGGCGGACGCCACTGATCCACGCCGCCGGGCGGATGCCAGGATGGGTGGCGTGTCGACGCCGATCCTCCGCCCCCTCGCCCGCTGGGCGCTGGCGGCGCTCCTCGCCGCAGCGGGCCTGGCCCACCTGTTCTGGCTGCGCCGCGGGTTCCGCATCGCCGTGCCGCCGTGGGCGACCCGGCTGCTGCACACCGACAAGGACATGATCGTGGTGTCGTCGGGGGCCGCCGAGCTGGTGTTGAGCGCCGGGGTGGTGGCGCTGCCGCACGAGCGGCGCCGGGTCGGCATGGCGGTGGCGGCGTTCTTCGTCGCGGTGTTCCCCGGCAACGTGCACCAGTGGCGCACCGGCACTCCGGCGCCGGGCCTGCGCACCGACCGCGTCCGCCTGCTGCGGCTGTTCCTGCAGCCGCTGCTGGTCGCCTGGTCGCTATGGGCCACCGCGCCCGAAAGGAGCCGCTGACATGCTGTCGATCGGCATCGCCGCCGCCGCGGGACCGCAGGTCGCCGCGGCCCTCGCGCCCGTGCTCGAAGAGAACGGCTTCCATGCGCTCTGGGTGAACGACACTCCCGGCGTCGACGCGCTGCCGGTGCTCGCCGCGGCTGCCGCGGCATCCGAGCGACTCGTGCTGTCGACCGGCGTGCTGCCGATCGACAGACGTGACCCCGACGACATCGTCGACGCAATGGAGCGGCTCGGTCTGCCGCAGCACCGGCTCACCCTCGGCATCGGGTCGGGCGGCTTGCGTGCGGGCGCCCTGGCGCGCGTCGGCGACGCGGCGGCGGCCCTGCGTGAGCGCACCACCGCGCGGGTCGTGGTGGGCGCGCTCGGACCTCGCATGCGCCGGCAGGCCGCGGAGCAGGCGGACGGGGTGCTGCTGAGCTGGCTCGACCCCGCGACGGCCGCCGTGCAGGCGGTCGAAGCGCATGCGGCGGCCGGCTCGAGCACGGTCGCCTTGTATGTGCGCACCGCGGTCGATGCAGCCGCCGACCCCGCCCTGCGCGCCGAGACCGCCCGCTACGCCGGCTATCCCGCGTACGCCGCCCACTTCGCGCGGCTGGGACTCGACCCCGCGCGCACCGTCATCCACAGTTCGGCCGACCTGGGCGCGGCGGTTGCCGCCTATGAAGCGGCCGTCGACGAAGTGGTGCTGCGCGCCATCACGGCGGGAGACGCAGCCGCCGACTACGTGTCGTTCGCCACCGTCATCGCCCGCAGGCGCGCCGGTCGTTGAGCGCCCCGGGTCGTTGAGCGAGCGGAGCGCCCCGGGCCGTTGAGCGAGCGGAGCGCCCCGGGCCGTTGAGCGAGCGGAGCGAGACGAAACGGGGTTCCCCGCGCGGTTGCGGCGTTTCGTCTCGGGCGCTGCGCGTCCTCGCTCAACGACCGGTGGGGTGGGTGCGGGCCGTTGAGCGAGCGGAGCGAGACGAAACGGGGTTCCCTGCGCGGTTGCGGCGTTTCGTCTCGGGCGCTGCGCGTCCTCGCTCAACGACCGGTGGGGTGGGTGCGGGTCGTTGAGCGAGCGGAGCGAGACGAAACGAGGTTCCCTGCGCGGTTGCGGCGTTTCGTCTCGGGCGCTGCGCGTCCTCGCTCGACGACCGGGTGGTTGGGGCGTTTCGTCTCGGGCGCTGCGCGTCCTCGCTCGACGACCGGGTGGTTGGGGCGTTTCGTCTCGGGCGCTGCGCGTCCTCGCTCGACGACCGGGACGGCGAAACATGAGGCAACGGAATTATTGTGCGGCCCCTGCGTTTGGTTACCTGTCATGGTGAGCACCGAAACGATCACAACAGCGTCCGACAGCTACGCAGAATGGGCGCGCGCGCGCCGCGAGACCGTCACGGGTGCGCAGGGCGCGCTCTCGCTCGTGCTCACGCACTGGTCGCCTCCCGGTGAGCCCGCGGTCGATGAGGCCGTCGCCCGCGAGGGCCACCCGGCTACGGCGCTGTTCACCCGGCTGCAGCGCACCGACATCGACACCGGACTGCCGCAGGAGGGCTACCGCATCTGGCGGCAGGACTCGCCGGCGCAGCAGGCCTTCGAAGACATCGACCGGTACCCGTACGACCCGGCCTGGGTCCTCGAGGGACGCTTCGAGCTCGTCGACGAGCAGCGGGTCGTGCCGTTCGAGCACATCAAGGATGCCGGTGCCACGCGCGGCCTTCCCGTCTCGGGCGACCTGGTGTTCACCGTCGACGGCACGGAGTACCGGCTGAACGCGTTCGACACCGTCTACGGCGGCACCGCCAAGCTGCAGCTGGTGTTCGGCGACCGCACCAACGGCGTCGAGACGTACGGCGCCGGCCGCTTCCTCTTCCTCGACCGGCCGGCCGAGTCCCGCGACCTGCGCCCCGGCGACAGCGTCGCCCTGACGGTCGACTTCAACCGCGCCACCGTGCCGCCCTGCGGGTTCTCCAACCAGATGAACTGTCCGCTGCCGCCGGCGCAGAACCGGCTGCCGTTCGCGCTGCGCGCGGGCGAGAGGCGCGTGCGCTTCGCCGACGGCTTCACCCTCTGACGTCCTCCCTTCCCCTTCCCCTTCCCCTTCCGCTCACCGACACCCGGCGCCCGCGCCGACCGCGTTCCCCCCACAGCAAAGGACCCGACGTGACTTCACGCCGTCTCACCCGCCTCCTCACCGCGTCCGCCGCGGCATCCGCCGGTCTGCTCGTCCTCTCGGGCTGCGCCGCGGGCGACACCTCGACGTCGGGCTCGGGCGCGCCCGACCCCGCCGCCGAGATCGTCATCGGCTCGCAGAACGAGCCGACCAACCTGGACCAGATCTTCGGTGGCTCCTCCGGCGTCACCGAGGTGTTCACGGGCAACGTCTACGAGGGCCTGTTCCGCATCACCGACGACGCCGAGGTCGAGCCGCTGCTGGCGACCGAGACCGAGGTCTCCGACGACGGCCTCGTCTACACCTTCACCCTCGCCGACGCCGCGTTCCACTCCGGCGACCCGCTGACGGCCGACGATGTGAAGTACAGCCTCGAGCGCTTCGTGGGGGAGGACTCCATCGCCGCGCGCAAGCGCCAGCTGAGCGTGATCGACAGCGTCGACGTCGTCGACGACAACACCGTCGCCGTCACGCTGACGCAGCCGTCGATCAGTTTCACCTACAACCTCGGCTACGTCTGGATCGTCAACGACGAGGCCGGTGAGCTCACCACCAGCGCCGACGGCACCGGCCCCTACGCCCTCGCCGACTACCGCAAGGGCGACTCCATCACCCTCGAGGTGAACGAGGACTACTGGGGCGACGCCCCGGCCAACGGCGGGGTGGTCTACCAGTACTACGCCGACCCCACCGCGTTGAACAACGCGCTGCTGACCGGCGCCGTCGACCTCGTCACGAGCCAGTCCAACCCCGACAGCCTCACCGAGTTCGAGGCGGCCGGCTTCCAGATCATCGAGGGCACCTCCACCACCAAGGAGCTGCTGGCGTTCAACGACCGCATCGAGCCGTTCAGCAACGTCAACGTGCGCAAGGCGGTGTACTCCGCGATCGACCGCGAGAAGCTGCTCGACGCCATCTGGGACGGCCGCGGCGAACTGATCGGCTCGATGGTGCCCCCGTCGGAGCCCTGGTACCTCGACCTCGCCGACAACAACCCGTACGACCCCGAGCTGTCGGCGCAGCTGCTCGCCGACGCGGGCTACGCCGACGGGTTCGCCTTCACCATCGACACCCCGGACTCGGGCGTGCACTCGACCGTGGCGGAGTTCCTCAAGTCGGAGCTGGCGAAGGTCGGCATCACCGTCGACATCAACATCATCACCGACGACGAGTGGTACCAGAAGGTCTACACCGACAAGAACTTCGAGGCCACGCTGCAGGGTCACGTCAACGACCGCGACATCAACTTCTACGGCAACCCCGACTTCTACTGGGGCTACGACAACGCCGACGTGCAGACCTGGCTGGCCGCGTCCGAGGCGGCATCCAGCGTCGAGGAGCAGACCGAGCTCATCGCGCAGGCGAACCAGCAGATCTCCGATGACGCCGCCAGCATCTGGCTGTACCTGAACCCGCAGCTGCGCATCGCAGCGGAGGGCGTGACGGGCGTGCCGCAGAATGGACTGAACTCCCTCTTCTACGTGTACGACATCACTAAGGCATAGCGCGATCGCCCGGTATCTGCTTCGACGGACAGGATTGCTGCTGCTGGCGTTCGCGCTGGCGGTGACGATCCTGTTCGTCGTGCTCCGGGTGCTGGGCAACCCCGTGTTCGCGTTGATCTCGGTCGGCGCGACGGATGCCGAGATCGCCGCGGCCGCCACCCGGCTCGGGGTGGACCGCCCGATCTGGGAGCAGTTCCTGTCGTACCTCGGCCAGCTGCTGTCCTTCGATCTCGGGCAGTCGTTCACCAACCACCTCGACGTCGGCGACGAGATCGTGCGGCGGCTCAACGTCACCCTGCCGCTGACGCTGCTGTCGTTCCTGCTGTCGGTGCTCATCGCCGTGCCCGTGGGCTTCTTCGCCGCCTGGAAGTCGCGCACCTGGTACGGCACCGCGTTCTCGGCGGTGTCGCAGCTGGGCGGCGCGATCCCGGTGTTCTGGGTGGGGATCCTGCTCGTGGCGGTGCTGTCGCTGGGATGGCGGATGTTCCCCGCCGGCGGCTTCCCCCGCACCGACTGGGAGGACCCCGGCGCCGCGCTGTACGCGCTGACACTTCCGGTGATCACGATCGCGATCGTCGCCGGCAGCGACCTCGCGCGGTACGTGCGCAGCGCCACGCTCGACATCCTCGGGCAGCAGTACCTGCGCGCCGCCCGCGCCACGGGCCAGAGCTTCGCCACGGCGCTCTGGCGCCACGGCGTGCGCAACGGCGTCGTGCCGCTCATCTCGATCCTCGCGATCCAGCTGTCGACGACCTTCGTCGGCGCCGTCATCATCGAGCGCGTCTTCGCGCTGCCGGGCCTGGGTGACATGCTGCTCGTGGGCATCAAGGAGCAGGACTTCCCGAGCGTGCAGGGCGTGCTGCTCTTCTCCACCGCCCTGGTGCTGCTGCTCGGATTCCTCGCCGACGTGCTGCAGCGCCTCATCGACCCGCGGCTGCGCGATTCGCTGTCGGGCAACCGTCGGGTGAAGGCGGCCGCATGACGACCACGATCCTCCCCACCCCGGACGCACCGCCGATCGCGCCGACCGTGCGGCGCCGCACCCGACGCTCGATCAACCTGGCCGTCGGCGGCATCCTGTTCGGGCTCATCGCCGTCATCGGACTGGTGTCGGTGTTCTGGACCCCCTTCGCCTACGACGACACCGGTGGCGGTCGCCTGCAGCCGCCGTCGGCGGAGCACTGGGCCGGCACCGACCGGCTCGGCCGCGACCTGTTCACGCAGCTCATGATCGGCGCGCGCCTGGCCCTCGCCGTCGGCTTCGGGTCGGTGATCATCGCCGCCCTCCTCGGCATCGCCCTGGGGCTGGCCGCCGCCGCCGCCCGCCGCTGGGTCGACGACGCGATCTCGAGCCTGCTCGACATCGCGATCGCCTTCCCGACGCTGCTGCTGGCGATGCTCATCGTCGCGTGGCGCGGTGCCTCGCTGGACTCGGCCATCCTCGCCATCGGACTGGCGGGAGCGGCCGTGATCGCCCGGCTCACCCGCATCACCGCGACCCGCGTGATGGCGATGGACTTCGTCACCGCGGCACGCACCTCCGGCACCGGCACCCTCGGCATCCTGCGCCTGCACGTGCTGCGCAACGTCTGGCCCACGCTCATCGTGCCGCTGGCCCTGCAGTTCGGCGGCGCGGTGGGCGCGGAGGCGTCGCTGTCGTACCTCGGGCTCGGGTCGCCGCCGCCGAACGCGTCGTGGGGCCGCATGCTGCAGGAGGCGCAGAGCACGGTGCTCGTCGCGCCGACCGCCGCGATCCTCCCCGGCATCCTGCTGGTGGCCCTCATCATCGGTGTGAACCTGCTGGCCGACGGCTTGCGCGACATCGCCGATCCGACCTCCCGGAGCATCCGATGACCCCGTTGCTGGCGATCGAGGGCCTCGGTGTGCGCCTCGAGGGACCGCAACTGGTCGACCTCGTGCACGCGGTGGACGTGGCACTGGAACCGGGGGAGCGGCTCGGGATCATCGGCGAATCGGGGTCGGGCAAGTCCCTGACGGCGCTGGCGGCGCTCGGGCTTCTCGCGCACCCGCTGGCCGCCCGCGGATCGGTGCGCGTGGACACCGGCCACGACGTCGTCGAGGTCGTCGGCACCGCATCGCGGCGGCTCGATCGCGTGCGCGGCACGACGATGAGCGCGGTCTTCCAGGAGCCGCTGGCGTCGCTGGACCCCCTCATGCGGGTGGGCAAGCAGATCGCGTGGCCGTTGGCTCATCATCGCGGGCTGCATGGCGAGGCGCTGCGACGAGCGGTCCTCGACGCCCTGGCCGACGTGCAGCTGGCCGAACCGGAGCGCATCGCCCGGTCGTACATCCACGAGATCTCGGGTGGGCAGCGCCAGCGCGTCGCGATCGCCCTGGCGCTGGCCGCGGGCCCCCGGCTGCTCATCGCCGACGAGCCGACGACCGCCCTCGACGTCACGGTGCAAGCCGGCATCCTCGAGCTGCTGCAGCGGGAGGTCACCGACCGCGGGATGACGCTGCTGTTCATCAGCCACGACCTGCCGGTGGTGTCGACCATCGCCGACCGTGTGCTGGTGATGCGCAACGGACGCCAGGTGGAGCTGGGCGACACCGCGCAGATCCTCACCGCGCCCCGTGACCCCTACACGGCCCAGCTCGTCGCGGCATCCCGGCGGCTCGACGAGTTCCTGCCCCGCGTCGGAGGTCGCGCATGACCGGGGTGACGCCGCTGCTGGCGGCTGAGGGGATCGACTTCGCCTACGGGCGCGGGCGACCGGTGCTGCGCGACGTGTCGCTGTCGCTCGCGCCGGGCGAGAGCCTGGGGCTCGTCGGCGAGTCCGGGGCGGGCAAGACCTCGCTGCTGCGGCTGCTGCTGGGCCTGCAGTCGCCCACCGGCGGGCGCGTGCTCTTCGACGGCACCCCGCTGGACCGCCGGTCGGGCGCGGAGATGCGGCGGTTCCGCCGCGCGGTGCAGCCGGTGTACCAGGATCCGTTCTCGTCGTTGGATCCCCGCATGACGGTCGGGGAGTCCATCGCCGAGCCGCTGCGGTCGCTGCGCGTCACGACCGACCGTGCGGGCCGCGCGGCGCGGGTGGCGGAGCTGCTCGCGGCGGTCGATCTGCCGGCGGATGCCGCGACGCGCTACCCCGACGCCTTCTCCGGCGGACAGCGGCAGCGCATCGCGATCGCCCGCGCGCTGGCGCCCCGGCCACGGCTGATCCTTGCGGACGAACCGGTGAGCGCCTTGGACACCTCGGTGCGCATGCACGTGATCGAGCTGTTCCAGCGGCTGTCCCGCGAGCAGGGGATCGGCATGCTGCTCGTCTCGCACGACCTCACGATCGTGTCGGCGCTGTGCGCACGCATGGCGGTGCTGGAGTCCGGGCGCATCGTGGAGGAGGGGCCGACCGCCCGCCTGCTCTCGGAGCCCGAGCACCCCTACACGCGCCGCCTGCTGGCCTCGGTGCCGCGCCTGCCGCGACCCGCGGGTCGTTGAGCGAGCGGAGCGGAGTCGAAACGCGGTTGGGGCGTTTCGTCTCGGGCGCTGCGCGCCCTCGCTCAACGACCGGGGTGGGCGCTGCGCGGTCGTTGAGCGAGCGGAGGGAGACGGAACGGGGTTAGGGCGTTTCGTCTCGGGCGCTGCGCGCCCTCGCTCAACGACCGGGGTGGGCGCTGTGCGCCCTCGCTCAACGACCGGGGTGGGCGCTGCGCGCCCTCGCTCGACGACCGGGGTCAGCGGCGGGTGGAGACCGTGACGGTGAATTTCGCGTTGCGGGCCACCTGCCGGGTCGGGCCCACCAGCCGCTCCAGCGCGGGGCGATAGCGCAGCGCCGAGTTCCACACGCACCACAGCTCTCCGCCGGGCTTCAGCACGCGTGCGGCGTCGTCGAACAGCCGGGGCGCCAGCGCATCGGTGACGGCCGCGCCGCTGTGGAACGGGGGGTTCAAGGCGATGAACCCGGCGACGCCATCGGGGAGCGCCGACAGGGCGTCGTCCTGCTCCACCCGCACCCGCCCGCCCACGGCGTTCGCCTCCGCGGTCGCGCGCGCCGAGGCCACCGCGGCGGCCGAGGCGTCGCTGGCGTAGACCCGCAGGTGCGGATGCCGCATCGCGAGGGCGGCGGCGATCACGCCGGTGCCGCAGGCGAGGTCGACGACGAGGTCGCCGGGAGCCCCCGACGGCAGCTCGTCGGGAAGGTGCTCCAGCAGCAGTCGCGTGCCGATGTCGATGCGGGGGCCGGCGAACACCCCGCCGAACGCGCACACGGTCATACCGTCGTGCCGCTCGTGGGCGGGCTGCGGGTCGGCGCCCTCACGCGGTTCGCGGGCGATCAGCACCCGCGCCTTCTGCCGTGCGTGGGTCACGTCCAAGCGCGAGAAATGACGACGCAGCACGTCGTTCATCGCGGGGGTCATGTGCTTTATGCGTCCCCCGGCATATACCTCGACGCGGGGATGCGCGTGCGCGGCGATGAGCCCGGCGATGTCGTCGAGCGCCGCGAGCGAACGCGGCAGTCGCATCAGCACGATCCGCGCGTCGGCGACCAGCGGCGCGGTCAGTGGCAACGATCGCACGCGGTCGCCGAGGGCGAACGTGTGGGCGTTGGCGGCCAGGGCCCGCTCCCCGGTGATCGCATCCTGATGCACGCGGATGTCCCCGGCCCCGGCATCCGCCGCCCCCAGCGCAAGAGCACCGTACGCATCGCCGATCACCACGAGCTCGCCGTCGTGAGCCGCCGCCCGCGCGGAGGCGGACTCGTCCAGCAGCAGACGGTCGGCGGCGTCGACGGCCCGCAGGTCGGCCGCTTCGACGTCCGGCCAGCGTCGCAGCGCGTTCAGATCGATCATGCCGACTCCGCGTAACGCAGGCGTGCGTCGTCGGGGGCGCATTCGTCGCCGATGCGGATGCCCGGTGCGAGCGCGCCCGCCTCCCGCAGCTCTCGCAACCGGGTGACGGCGCGGTCGCGCAGCGCCCACGGGTCGATCGTGTTGACGTAGATCTTCGTGCCGCCTTCGAAGCCGGCCGGGGTGGAGATGCGCCACTTCAGCACGACGCGCCACGGCATGGGCCAGGACGCCCCGGGTGGCCGGTAGTGCCACTCCTCGTTGGTCGGCACCTGGTGCCCCGTCGCGGCGTGCAGGGCGTGGAGCAGGTCCGAGACCGCCCGCACCTCGGACGCGCTGTGCTCGGCGGGCAGGTTCGCCGACGACGTCGAATACACCTCGAACGCGGGGTAGCGGTGGCCGACACCCGCGAACGCCACCGCACCGTCGGTCGCCGCCACCACGAGGCCCTCGCGCACCGACATGTCGGCGATGGCGTGCTGGTACAGCTCGTGATCGGATGCCAGCATGCGCAGCTCCCGGTCGATCTGCGGCCCCGCTTCGTCCACGGCGACGAGCTGCTTGTGCAGGTGGTCGAAGGAGGCTCCCGCAGGGCGCAGCCAGTTCTGGAACACCGAGATGTATGCCGCGTGCGGCTGCGCCGCCGCGATCTCCGCCAGCGAGCGCACCGTGAAGGCGATGTACGCAGCATGCTCGTCGGGGGTCAGTCGCCCGGACGAGCACAGGTCGTCGTCGGTGCGCGCGCCCTCGACGACGTGGCGGCGCGCCACGATCACGTCGTGCGATCCACCGACGAGGTCGAGGGCCGCCTCCTCCAGGCTCTGCGTCTCCCCGGAGGCCTGAGCCCGGATGGCGGCGAGAGCGCGGATGTGCTCGTGCCCCACCGGGTCGGCGAGGTACCGCTCGGCCCACTGCACGACCTCGGACGGCTGGCGGAACCCATGGTTCTCACGCCAGTACTCCGCCGAGACGATCTCGAACAGATTGCCGAACCGCCGGAAGCGCGCGGTCGTATCGGAGAGCTGTGCTGCGGGCACCCGGCGGATCTCGGCGAAGTCCGGCCCGACCAGGCGCGCCTTCTCCGGCGTGGTCTCGAGGTAGCGGCCCTCGCAGAACGCGCACAGCCGGCGTTCCTCTCCCGGGGCGAGCACGGCGACGTCGTGCCGCGGAGTGAACAGCGGTCGCCCGGCGCGGCCGGGCACCGTCCACACCCGGGTCCCGGTGAGGGGGCCCAGCTGTTTCACCGTCCCGTCGGGCACCCGCTGCAGCGGCGGGAGCTGCCTGGCGTCGCTCACCCTTCCACCCTACCCACGGGCGGTGTCAAGACGTCGACGGCCCGCCCGGGGGTCGGCTTGACTGGCGCGATGAAGAACGTCGCGCGCTGGCTGCTGGCCGGCTCCATGCTGTTCGCGGGCCTCAGCCACCTGTTCTGGGGGAGGCGCGAGTTCCAGGCGCAGGTGCCGGACTGGACCACCGAGGTGGTGCCGATCGACAAGGACGGCGTGGTCGTGGCATCCGGGGTCGTGGAGGCCGCGTTCGGCGTGGCACTCGTGGCGCTGCCGAAGGAGCGCCGGCGCATCGGCGCGGCGCTGGCGGCGTTCTTCGTGGCCGTGTTCCCCGGCAACATCGCGCAGTACACCGAGCGCCGCGACGGTTTCGGACTCGACACCGATCAGAAGCGCCTGACGCGCCTGTTCTTCCAGCCGCTGCTGGTGGCGTGGGCGCTGTGGTCGACGTCTCCGTCGCCGCGCCGCGCGCGACGCTGAGCCCGCCCGCTCAGCGCGCGTCGGGGTGGAAGCGCACCTGACGGGTGTTGCCCTCCTCGCGCAGATCGACCACCTTCGGGTGCTCGCGCAGGAAGTCCGTGAACGACTTGTGGCCGAGCTCCTTCTCGCTGAACGAGGGGTCCATGCGCCGCATGAGGTCCTTCACGGCCGAGGCGTTGACCCACTCGTCGTCGGTGCGCACGCCCTCGAGCCGCAGCGCCCGCTCGAGCAGCTCGGTGGCGGGATCGCCGGCCCGCTTGCGCGCCCGCGACCGCGAGGGGGTGGAATCCTTCTTGTCCGACGCGGTCGTGTCGGGGCGCACGACACCGGGGAGGGAGTCGTACGAGTCGAACTGGTCGCATGCGGCGGCGAGCGACTTGGCGGTCGAGCCGGCCACGCCGACACCCACCACGATGCGTCCGAGGCGCTTGCAACGCTGAGCCAGGGGCACGTAATCGCTGTCGCCGCCGACGATGACCACGTGGGTGAGGTCCGGCAGCCGGAACATGTCCTCGACGACGTCGACGGCCAGGCGGATGTCGGCGCCGTTCTTCGCATAGGCGGCGGCGGGGAACAGCTGCACCAGGTCGACCGCGCGCGCGACCAGCTGCGAGCGGTACTCGGCGTTGACGGGAGAGGACCAGTCGGCGTACGCCCGGGTGAGCACGAGCGTGCCGAAGGATGCCGCGTAGTCGATGATCGCGCCCACGTCGATCGTGGCCAGCGCGAGCCGTCCGGCCACCTCGGGGTCGGTGGCGTCCGCGGCGATCTTCTGGCGGTCGCGGGAGTAGGCGTTGCGCCCGTGCACGCGGTCGTACCAGCTCATCACGATGTTGTCGAAGTCGAGATACACGGCCACGCGGGCCGGCTGCTGCTCAGCCATGGATTGTCTCCTGCGGGTAGTGCACGCCGATCTGCGCGCGGATGTCGTCGAGGGTGCCCATGATGGCGACACTCTCGTCCAGGGAAAGCTCTTCGCTGTCGGTGCGGCCCTCCGCGATCAGACGCTCGGCGGCGAGGGCCTGATACTGCATGCCGCGGCCGTCGACGTCCGACACGAACTCCTCGCGGATGGTCCCGTCGGGATCGGTCAGCCGGAAGGTGGTGGGGGCGTACCAGGTGCGGTCGATGTCGATGCGCCCCTCGGTGCCGACGACGTGCGCGGTGTTGGGGCCGGCGGCGCGTGAGGACGAGACCGAGCTGGACACCGCGCCGGAGGCGTGGGTCATGACGGTGGCGACCTCCGCGTCGGCGCCTGTCTCGGCCAGTCGGGCGACAGCACGCACCGAAGTGGGGGCGCCCAGCACATCCCAGATGAAGGAGACCGGGTAGATGCCCAGGTCCAGCAGCGCGCCGCCGCCCAGTTCGAGGGCGTTCAGCCGGTGCGTCGGGTCGGCGGTGATCTTCTGGGTGTGGTCGGCGAACACCGTGCGCACCTCACCCACGGCTCCCTCGGCGATCAGCCGGCGGATGCGCTGCATGTGGGGCAGGTAGCGCGTCCACATTGCCTCCATCGCCAGCAGGCCGTTGCGACGGGCGACGTCGCGCACCCGGGCGGCCTCGGCCGCGGTGAGGGTGAAGGGCTTCTCCACGAGCACGTGCTTGCCGGCGTCGAGCATCATCACGGCGTTGTCGGCGTGCGCGGGGTGCGGCGTGGCGATGTAGACGATGTCGACCTCGGGGTCCGCGGCCAGGTCCTCATAGGAACCGTGGGCGCGCGGGATCGAGAACTCGTCGGCGAAGCGCTGTGCGGATGCCGCACTGCGCGAGCCCACTGCGACGACATCGAGCCCCGCGGTGCGCAGGTCGCTTGTGAAAGCGTGGGCGATGCCGCCCGTGGCGAGGATTCCCCAGCGAAGACCGGTCATCCTTCGAGCGTACCCGTCGCCGGGCGTCGCGCCGGCGGCTGGGGCGGCCGGTCGGAGACGCCCAGGAGGAACGCGGCGATGTCGGCACCGTTGCCGGCCAGCACCGGTCCGCGGCCGAACTCCCACCCGTCGTCGTCGGCGCGCACGGTGTGACCCGCGACCACGGCGCGTCGGTCGAACGGTGCGGAGGTCGCGGCATACAGCGCGACCGCTCCGGTGACCGTCGGGGGCAGGCGCGGCGGCGAACCGATCGCGGCGGCCAGGCGCAGATGGGCCCGCACGCCGTGGGCGAGGGCGCGGATGCCGCGCCGGCGGCCGGCGCGCACCGTCGCCGCCGCCCGCTCCAGCAGGGCCGCCGAGTGTGCCGGGCCACCGATGACGTCGTCGGCGGGCGGCGGATCGATGCGCGCGGTGGCGAGGTACTCGCCCGCCAGGGCGGCGGCCCGGGGCGCGGGCAGAGCGGCGAGCACCCCGGCATCGGCGGCGATGAGATCGGCCAACTGCGCGCGGCGGTCGGCGGTGACCGCGGACTCATCGCCGTGCGGCCGGTTGCTCAGCGGCAGGAAACGTCCCAGATCCGGCATGCGGGCAGTCTAGGCCGACGCGGCATCCAGCCGTCGGCGAACCTCTGACCCGTCCGATGCAGCGGCGCGGAGCAGGGCAGGCATAATGGGCGCAGCAATGTGACCGTGCACACGGGCGTGCAGCGAGGACGGGCGGCGATGACCGACGATGGCAGCGGGCGGCGACCCAGCATCCGCGATGTCGCGCGCCTGTCGGGGGTGTCTCACCAGACGGTGTCGCGCGTGCTGAATCAGCACCCGAGCATCCGGCCCGAGACACGGGAGCGGGTCCTGGCCGTCATGGCCGATCTGAGCTACAGCCCCAACCGCGCCGCGCGGGCGCTGGTGACGAGCAGGTCCCAGACCATCGGCATCCTCGCCGCTTCCAGCACCCAGTACGGCCCGGCATCGAGCATCGCGGCCATCGAGGCCGCCGCCCGCGCTCGTGGCTACTGGGTGTCCACCGCCAACATCGAGGCCTCCGACCCCCAGTCCATCCCCGCGGGCCTGTCGCACCTCATGGCCCAGTCGATCGAGGGGCTCGTGGTCATCGCCCCGCAGGTGAGGGTGTTCCGTGCGCTCGCCGCCCAGCCCCTGGACATCCCGTACGTCACCCTGCAGTCCACCGACCTCGACCCGGGGCACACCCTGTCGGTCGACCAGATCGCCGGGGCGCGGCTGGCCACGCGCCACCTGATCGAGTGCGGTCATCGCGACATCTACCACCTCACGGGTCCCCAGGACTGGATCGAGGCCGAGGCGCGCATGCGCGGCTTCCTCGAGGAGATGAGCGCCGCCGATATCCCCACCACCGCGCCGATCCTCGGGGACTGGACGGCGGAGTTCGGCTTCCATGCCGGGCGAGAGCTGCTGCGGGTGCGCGATTTCACTGCGATCTTCGCCTCCAACGACCAGATGGCTCTGGGGCTCATGCACGCCATCCGCAGCGAGGGCCTCGACGTCCCCCGCGACATCAGCATCGTCGGGTTCGACGACATCCCGGAATCCGCGCACTTCTGGCCCCCGCTGACGACCGTGCGGCAGGACTTCGCCGAGCTGGGACGGCGCTGCGTCGACATCCTGCTGGGCGGCGATCCGGGGGCGGCTCCGCCCATCGGCTCCATCCCACCCGAGCTGGTCGTGCGGGCCTCGACGGCGCAGCCGGCGGGCCGCTGACGGCCGTTACCAAGCCGAAACGCGCGGCGGCTTGACACGTACCGGCGCTGAGTTGCTATGGTTTCCGCGATGTGAACGGTCACATGGGCCGGAATCCGAAGCATCACATCGATCGATCGACGGGCGAAGGAGCCGAACCGTGGGCGCTGGCAGTGACGCCGAGCAGCAGGACCGCTACGTCTCAGGCGTGAAGACCGAGGTCGCTGTGGCGCGGGTGCGCGCGGAGGTCGCGGCGCTGCACGCCGAGCTGGTGCGCTACGGGCTGGTCGTCTGGACCGGCGGCAACGTGTCGGGCCGGGTGGCGGGCGCCGACCTGTTCGTCATCAAGCCCTCGGGGGTGTCGTACGACGACCTGGCCCCCGAGAACATGATCCTCTGCGACCTCGACGGCAATGTCGTGCCGGGCACCCCCGGCAGCGAGCGCTCCCCGTCGAGCGACACCGCCGCCCACGCCTACGTGTACCGCCACATGCCTGAGGTCGGCGGCGTCGTGCACACGCACTCGCCCTACGCCACCGCCTGGGCCGCCCGCGGCGAGGCCATCCCCTGCGTCATCACCGCGATGGCCGACGAGTTCGGCGGCGAGGTGCCCGTCGGGCCGTTCGCGATCATCGGCGACGACTCCATCGGCCGCGGCATCGTCGAGACCCTCACCGGCCACCGCTCGCGGGCGGTGCTGATGCAGAACCACGGTCCGTTCACGATCGGATCCAGTGCGAAGGACGCCGTCAAGGCCGCCGTGATGGTGGAGGACGTCGCCCGCACGGTGCACCTCGCGCGGCAGGGCGGCGAACTCATCCCCATCCCGCAGGACGCGATCGACCGTCTCTTCGACCGGTACCAGAACGTCTACGGACAGACCACCGACGACCGCCGGTAAGCCCTGACCCGGGGCAGCGGTCACGACAACACCAAGACAGAGCAGTCAGTTGGAAAGGAAACACAGTGAAGACGAAGAAGTTCTTCCTCGCAGCGGCCACCCTGGCCGCCGGCGCCCTCGTGCTCTCCGGATGCACCGGGAACGACGGCGGCGGCAGCGGTTCCGGGGGCGAGGGTGACGGCGGCCTGATCGGCGTCGCGATGCCCACCAAGAGCTCCGAGCGCTGGATCCAGGACGGCAACGCCGTCAAGGAGGCTCTCGAGGCCGAGGGTTACACGGTCGACCTGCAGTACGCCGAGGACGACATCCCCACCCAGGTGTCGCAGATCGAGAACATGATCACCAAGGGCGCCGAGGCGCTCATCGTGGCCTCGATCGACGGCACGACGCTGTCGGAGGTGCTGCAGGATGCCGCCGACGCCGACATCCCGGTCATCGCCTACGACCGCCTGATCCGCGACACCGAGAACGTGGACTACTACGCCACGTTCGACAACTTCCTCGTGGGCCAGCAGCAGGCCCGATCCGTGCTCAACGGACTGGGGCTCACCGACCTCGAGGGTGAGCCGCTCGCGGACGCCCCCGCCGGCCCGTTCAACATCGAGCTGTTCGCCGGCTCGCCCGACGACAACAACGCGACCTTCTTCTGGAACGGCGCGATGGACGTGCTCGAGCCGCTCATGGAGGACGGCACGCTGGTCGTGCAGTCGGGTCAGACGGACTTCGAGCAGGCAGCCACGCTGCGCTGGGACGGCGAGACCGCCCAGAGCCGTATGGAGAACATCCTGACGGCGGACTACTCCGACGGCACGCAGGTGGACGCGGTGCTCTCGCCCTACGACGGCATCTCGCGCGGCATCATCTCCGCCCTCACCGACGCCGGTTACAGCGTCGGCGACGAGTGGCCGGTCATCTCGGGTCAGGACGCCGAGGTCGACTCGGTCAAGGCGATCCTCTCGGGTGAGCAGTACGCGACCATCTTCAAGGACACCCGCGAGCTCGCCAAGGTGGCGGCTTCGATGGCCGTGGCTCTGCTGCAGGGCGAGGAGCCCGAGGTGAACGACACCGAGACGTACGAGAACGGCAAGAAGGTCGTTCCCTCGTACCTGCTCGGACCGGTGCCCGTCGTCGCGGACAACGTCGAGTCGTCGCTGGTCGACACCGGCTACTGGACCGCCGAGGACCTCGGCCTGTAACACCCCCCCCCCCGGGGGGGGGGGGGGGGCGGGGGGGCGCGCCGCGCCCCCCCCCCCCCCCCCCCCCCCCCCCCCGGACCCCCACCCACCCCCGAGGAAGCGGGAACAGTGACTGACAACATCCTGGAGATGCGCGACATCACCAAGACCTTTCCCGGCGTGAAGGCGCTCTCGCACGTCACGCTGGCGGTCAAGCGCGGTGAGGTGCATGCCATCTGCGGCGAGAACGGCGCCGGCAAGTCGACGCTCATGAAGGTGCTCTCGGGTGTCTACCCGAGCGGCACGTACGAGGGCGCGATCGTGTTCGAGGGCGAGGAGGTGTCGTTCAAGAGCCTCCGCGACAGCGAGGCGAAGGGCATCGTCATCATCCACCAGGAGCTGGCGCTGAGCCCGCACCTGTCGATCGCCGAGAACATCTTCCTCGGCAACGAGCGCACCTCCGGCGGTCTCATCGACTGGAACAAGACCAACTTCGAAGCCGCCGAGCTGCTCAAGCGGGTGGGGCTGCGCGACAACCCGACGACGAAGATCCGTCAGATCGGGGTCGGCAAGCAGCAGCTCGTCGAGATCGCGAAGGCGCTGTCGAAGAAGGTCAAGCTGCTCATCCTCGACGAGCCGACCGCGGCGCTCAACGACGCCGACTCCGACCACCTGCTCGATCTGATCCTCAGCCTCAAGGACGAGGGGATCACGTCGATCATCATCAGCCACAAGCTCAACGAGATCAAAAAGGTCGCCGACGCCGTCACCGTCATCCGAGACGGAAAGACGATCGAGACGATCGCCAAGGCCGAGGTCACCGAGGACCGCATCATCAAGGACATGGTGGGCCGCGATCTCGAGCACCGCTATCCCGACCACGAGCCGCAGATCGGCGAGGAGCTGCTGCGCGTGGAGGAGTGGACAGCCCACCACCCCCAGGACCCCACCCGGGTCATGGTCGACAAGGTCTCCCTCACCGTGCACGCGGGCGAGATCGTCGGTATCGCCGGCCTGATGGGAGCGGGGCGCACCGAGTTCGCGATGAGCCTGTTCGGCCAGAGCTACGGGACGCGCATCTCCGGACGGGTCTACATGCGCGGCAAGCAGGTGAAGACCCGCAGCGTCGCCGAGGCGATCGCCGCCGGCATCGCGTACGCCACCGAGGACCGCAAGACCTACGGGCTGAACCTCATCGAGGACATCAAGCGCAACGTCTCGATGGCTTCGCTGCACAAGCTCAAGAAGGCCGGACTCGTGAACGACAACGAGGAGTTCAAGGTCGCCAACGACTATCGGCGCAGCATGAACATCAAGACCCCCTCGGTGCTGTCGAAGACCGGCAAGCTCTCCGGCGGCAATCAGCAGAAGGTCGTGCTGTCGAAGTGGATCTACTCCGACCCCGACGTGCTGATCCTCGACGAGCCCACCCGCGGCATCGACGTCGGCGCGAAGTACGAGATCTACACGATCATCAACAAGCTGGCCGCCGCCGGGAAGGGGATCATCGTCATCTCCTCGGAGCTGCCCGAGCTGCTGGGCATCACCGACCGCGTGTACGCGCTGTCCGAAGGCCGCATCACCGGCGAGCTGCCCGTCGAGCAAGCCACCCCCGAATCCGTTCTCAAGCTCATGACCATGGAAAAGCCCCGCTGACGGGCGCCGCAGGAGACACGATCATGTCCAATTCCACGCAGACCCCGTCGGCCCCCAGCGAGTCGCAGGCCGCCGGTGCGCTCGTCCAGCCCGCCGACAACCCCTTCACCCGGTGGCTGTCCACCGTTCTGGCCGACCTCGGCAAGAACGGCATCTTCATCGCGCTCATCGCGGTGGTGGTGCTGTTCACGATCCTGACCGACGGCATCCTGCTGCGCCCGCAGAACCTCTCCAACCTCGTCGTGCAGAACGGGTACATCCTGGTGCTGGCGATCGGCATGGTGATGGTCATCATCGCCGGCCACATCGATCTGTCGGTCGGCTCGGTGGCCGCCTTCATCGGCGCCGTGTCGGGCGTGCTGGCGGTGAAGATGGAGTACCCGTGGTGGCTCGCCATCGTGCTGTCGCTGCTGATCGGCGCGCTGGTGGGTGCCTGGCAGGGGTTCTGGATCGCGTACGTCGGCATCCCGGCGTTCATCGTCACGCTCGCGGGCATGCTCATCTTCCGCGGGCTCGCCCTGGTGGTGCTCGGCAACGCCAACATCGGATCGTTCCCCACCGAGTACCGCGCGATGGGCAACGGGTTCCTCTCCGGCATCTTCGGCGAGAGCGATCCAGACCTGTTCACCCTCATCATCGGCGCGGTCGCGATCGTCGCCCTCGTCGTGCAGCAGCTGCGCACTCGCGCCGGGCGCGCGAAGTACGGCCAGGAGGTGGAGCCGCTGATCTGGGTTGTGGTGAAGCTCGTGGCCTTCGCCGCGGTGATCGGCTTCTTCACCTGGGCGCTGGCGTCGTACAAGGGCGTGCCGGTCACCCTCATCGTGCTGGCGGCACTGGTGATGATCTACGGCATCGTGATGAACCGCACCGTCTTCGGGCGCCACATCTACGCCATCGGCGGCAACCGTCACGCCGCCGAGCTGTCGGGCATCAAGACGCGCCGCGTGGACTTCTGGCTGTTCGTGAACATGGGCTTCCTCGCGGCGCTCGCCGGGCTCATCTTCACCGCGCGGCTGAACCTCGCCGGGCCCAAGGCCGGTGACGGCTTCGAGCTCGAGGCCATCTCGGCGGCCTTCATCGGCGGCGCGGCCGTGCAGGGCGGTGTCGGCACCATCGGCGGCGCCATCATCGGTGGCCTCATCATCGGCGTGCTCAACAACGGCATGTCGATCATGGGCATCGGCATCGAGTGGCAGCAGGCCGTCAAGGGTTTGGTGCTGCTGCTGGCCGTGGCCTTCGACGTCTACAACAAGCGGCGCTCGGGCAACTGACCCGGCGCGGTGACGGAGCGCGGTTCCCTCTCGGGGGAGCCGCGCTTCGTCGTTTCGGGTCGTTGAGCGAGGGAGCGACGGAGACGAAACGCTGTTCGGTTGTGGGGTGGGGCGTTTCGTCTCGCTGCGCTCGCTCAACGACCGGTGGGTGCGGCGAGGGGGTCGTTGAGCGAGGGAGCGCAGCGACGGAGACGAAACGCTGTTTCGGTTGTGGGGTGGGGCGTTTCGTCTCGCTGCGCTCGCTCAACGACTGGTGGGTGCGGCGAGGGGGTCGTTGAGCGAGGGAGCGCAGCGACGGAGACGAAACGGGGTTCGGTTGTGGGGTGGGGCGTTTCGTCTCGCTGCGCTCGCTCAACGACCGGGGCTGCGCTCGCTCAACGACCGGGGCTGCGCTCGCTCAGCGACCGGGGCTGCGCTCGCTCAACGGCCGGAAGGGGCGAGGGGGTCGAGTGCGGCGGTGAGGTCGGCGACGATGTCGCCCGGGTCCTCCAGGCCGATCGACAGCCGGACCGTCGCCGACGTGATGCCGCCGGCGGCGAGCTGGTCGGCGCTGAGATGACTGTGCGTCATGGATGCCGGGTGCGCGACGAGGGTGCGGGCATCGCCGATGTTCGCCACCAGGTGGGCGACCTGCAGGCGGTCGATGAGGGCGGCGGCGCGGTCGAAGTCGTCCTCGGCATCCGCGCCGGGGTGCAGTTCGAAGGAGAACACCGACGCCGCACCGCGGGGGAGATAACGCTCGGCGGCGCCGTGCCAGGGACTCGACGGCAGACCCGGGTGGTGCACCCGCGCGACGGCCGGGTGGGCCGCCAGCGCCTCGGCGACGATCTGAGCGGACGCGCTGTGCCGGGCCATGCGCAGGTCGAGGCTCTCGAGCCCCTGCAGCAGCTGGAACGCGTTGAAGGCCGACAGCGACGGCCCGAGGTCCTGCGAGTACTTCGTGCGCAGCAGCGTCAGATACGCCTTCGAGCCGAACTGCGCCGTCAGGGCGGCGCCCGGCACGCGTGCGAGGGGCGTGTTCAGCTGCGGCCAGCGCGCGGCATCCGCCGTGAAGTCGAAAGTGCCGAGGTCGACGACGAGTCCGCCGAGGGCCGCGCCGTGCCCACCGATGAACTTCGTCGCCGAGTGCACGACGATGTCGGCGCCGTGCTCCTTCGGACGCTGCAGGTACGGGGTGGCGACGGTGTTATCGATGACGAGCGGCACGCCCGCATCGTGGGCGATGTCGGCGACGGTGCGCACATCCAGCACCTGGGCGAGCGGGTTGGCGACGGTCTCGGCGAAGAAAGCGCGCGTGGTCGGACGCACCGCAGCACGCCACGCCTCGGGGTCGTCCTGGTCGACGAAGGTGACCTCGATGCCCCAGTCGGCGAACGTGTCGGCGAGGAGATAGATGGTGCCGCCGTAGAGCTGATGCGCTGCGACGATGTGCTCACCCTGGCGGGCCAAGGTCAACAGGGCCAGCGCGACCGCGGCCTGGCCGGACGCGACGGACACCGCGCCCACGCCGCCCTCGAGGGCGGCGACCCGCTGCTCCAGCACCGCGGACGTGGGGTTGCCGGTGCGGCTGTAGACGTTGCCCTCGCGGCGCAGCGCGAACAGGTCACGCGCCTCGGCCAGCGAGGCGAAACCGTAGGCGTTCGACTGGTAGATCGGCGGAACGGAGGCGTGCTGTACGGCACCGGCGTCGTAGCCGGCCTGGACCTGCACAGTCGCGAACGAGGGACACGGAGCAGCGGGCATGGCACCATCCTGTCGGCGGGCGCCGGACCGACCCGGATCGTGTGACGCATTGTTGCGGCATCCGCCGGTCTGTGACGTGGCGGGCGCCAGCGTCGCGCGGCCTCGCGGGTCGTTGAGCGAGCGCCGCGCCACCCAGGGTGGGGGGGGGCGTTTGGGCGCGGGCGCGGGGCGCCCGCGCTCAACGACCGGGGGGCTGTGCGGGGGTGCGGGCGTTTCGTCTCGGGCGCTGTGCGCCCTCGCTCAACGACCGGGGTGGTGCGGGGGTGCGGGCGTTTCGTCTCGGGCGCTGCGCGCCCTCGCTCAACGACCGGGGTGGTGCGCGCCCTCGCTCAACGACCGGGGTGGTGCGCGCCCTCGCTCAACGACCGGGGATCAGGGGACCAGGGTCACCTTGCCGTCGACGCCGTCCATGACCACACGGTGCGCCTGTGCCGCCTCGGCGAGCGGGAAGGTCGGGCCGAGCTCCACTTCGAACTGCCCCGCGGCCATGAGCGCCAGCGCCACCGGCACCGCCTCAGCCCGCCATGCCTGCTGCTGATCGGTGAGCGGCCACGGCGCGCCACCCGAGAACGCGCGGATGCCGAGACCTTCGGCATCCGCCCCCCGCACGATCGTCGCGATGCGCGAGCGGTCATCGAGCAGCTCCAGCGACGCCTCAAGCGCTTCGTCGGTGCCGGCGCCGTCGAGCACCGCGGTGACGCCGGACTCGCCGGCGGCCTCCCGCACGCGGCCCACGAGGCCATCTCCGTAGCGCACCGGGATGGCCCCCAGGTCCGCCACGCGCCCGGCGCGGCGCTCGGAGCACGTCGCGATCACGGTGGCGCCGGTGAGCCGGGCGAACTGGATGACCGCCTGCCCGACGCTGCCCGAACCGCCGTGGACGAGCAGCACGTCGTCGGACCCGATCGCCAGCGACCGCACGCACTGGTAGGCGGTGCCGACGGGGATGCCGAGGGCCGCTCCCGCGGCTGCGGACACCGCCGCGGGCCGGGCGAAGACCTTGTCGACGGTCGCGACGATCTCGTCGGCGTAGCATCCGTTCGCGCCGGAGACGACGACCGGGTCGCCGACGCGGAAGCCGTCGACGTCATCGCCGACGTCGGTGACGATCCCGGCGGCATCCATGCCCAGCCGACGCGGTTTGTCGGCGCTGGGCGGTGCGGAGGCGCGCAGCCCCGAGCGGAGCTTCGCATCGATGGGATTCACGCCCGCGGCCTGGATGCGCACGGCGACGGTGCCCGGCCGCAGCTGCGGATCGGCCACCTCCTGCTCATGCAGAACCTCGGGGTCACCGAACTCGGTGTAGACGATCGCGCGGGTCATCGGAGCCTCTTCCGTCGGGGAACAGGCCTATCCTCGCAGAGCCTTCTGGATTCGTTGGGGCGAAACCGGCTCGGCGGTGCCGAGCCGCTGGGCGAACAGGCTGACCCGGTACTCCTCCAGCAGCCAGCGGGTGTGGACGAGGTTCGCCGGGGCGTGCTCGTCGATCGGGATCGTCCCCCCGGCCTCGGCGTAGAGCGCGGCCATCCGCTCGTACTCGGTGAGACGCTGCCGGTCGCGCCCGGGATTGTCGGACAGCTGTGACACCCGCTCGAGGGCCCCGGCAAGGTAGCGCGGCAGATGCGTCAGGCGCGCCAGCCCGGTGCGCGAGACGAAACCGGGGAAGACGAGGCCCGCCACCTGGGTCTTGATGTCGCCCAAGGCGGCGAGCAGCGTCATCGAGTTCTGCCCGCGCACGGCCTTCTCCACCTCGCGGGATGAGGTGAGGATGCGCGCGGTCAGCGACACCGTCTGGAAGAGTTCGTCGACCACGGTGCGCGAGAATTCGTCACGCACGCGCGCGAAATCGGCGGCGGTGCGCACCAGCGCGCCCGACATCACCCGCGCGAGCACGGCATCGGCGACGGCGACGCGCGCGTCTTCGATGAGGGCCTTCGCCGAGGGGTACGGAGAAGCCGCCAGCGCGAGCTTCTCCTGAGCGGTCAGG
The DNA here is from genome assembly GCF_024623595.1 of Microbacterium sp. zg.Y1084. Taxonomy (NCBI): domain Bacteria; kingdom Bacillati; phylum Actinomycetota; class Actinomycetes; order Micrococcales; family Microbacteriaceae; genus Microbacterium; species Microbacterium sp. zg.Y1084. The sequence continues at coordinate 664,363 of NZ_JANJGV010000002.1, read as the reverse complement.
TGCTCGAGCACATACGGGGCGGGGGAGGGCACCGTGAGCAGCAGCAGACGCCGCGCCCCGGCATGCGTGAGTCGCTGCGCGGCCTCGGGGGTCGCCTGGATGCGCACCGACACCGACGCGCCGTCGTCGACGAGGGAGGGGTAGCCGCGCACGACACCGCCGGCGACACGGGTGTCGACCAGTGCGGGCAGGTCGCCGATGGTCCAGTCGGTGAGCCCGCTCTGCTCGGTGATGCCCGAGGTGCCCGCGTCTGCCGAGCCGCCGGGCGAGCCGGTGACGGCGGCCACCGCGCCGGGCCGTGGCGCAGGGGAACCCGGGCCGGCTCCGCGTGGCGCGGTCAGCGATCGGCTGACCGAGGCGCGGGCACGGTCGGCCAAGCGGTCCTGCAGCGCCCTCAGATCGCGATCGGATGCCACGGTGCGGCCGCGCTCGTCGACGGCGCGGAACGACATCCCCAGGTGCGCGGGCACGCGTTCGAGGTCGAAGTCGGCGGCGGTGACCGGCTGGTTCGCCACACGCTGCACGCGCGCGGCCAGCGCGTCGCGCAGGGCGCGGGGCGGCAGGCCGTCGTGCGACTCCGGACCGTCGCCGGCGAGCTCCTCGGCGAAGCGTGCGGCCCAGTCTGCAGCCGGCACGACGGAGCGCCGGATGGCCTTGGGAAGGGCGCGCAGCAGCCCGGCGATGAGTTCGCCGCGCAGCCCCGGCACCTGCCAGTCGAAGCCGTCGGGCCGCAGCTGCGCGAGCAGCGCCAGCGGCACCACCACGCTCACGCCGTCGTCGGGGGCGCCCGGCTCGAACCGGTAGGCGAGCGACAGCACCTGGTCGCCCTGCTGCCAGCGCATCGGGAAGTCGCGTTCGTCGGCGCGCGAGGCGTCGTCGACGAGGTCCGCCTCGGTGAGGTCGAGCAGGCGCGGCGTGCGGGACGAGGCATCCCGCCACCACGCCTCGAACGAGCGCACATCGAAGACGTCGTGCGGCAGGCGGGAGGCGTAGAAGGCATAGACCGCCTCATCGCCGGCGAGGATGTCGCGGCGGCGCTCGCGCTCCTCGATCTTCTCCAGGCGGCGGCGCAGCTCGAGGTTGCGCCGCTCGAACGCGGTCAGTCGCTTGTCGAGATGGGTGACGTTCCACTCGCCTTCGACGAGGGCGTGGCGGATGAACATCTCCCGCGCGAGCGGGCGGTCGATGCGGGCCAGCTGCACCCGGCGGCGCGGCACGATCTCGAGGCCGAACAGGGTGACCTTCTCGGCGGCGACGGCGGCACCGGCATCCTTTGACCAGTGCGGATCGCTGAGGCTGCGGTGGACCAGGTCGCCGGCGAGCTCCTCTGCCCACTCCGGGTCGATGGCCGCGACGGTGCGCGCATACAGTCGCGATGTCTCGACCAGCTCGGCGGCCATCACCGCGTCGGGGGAGGCCTTGCGCAGCCCCGACCCGGGGAAGATCGCGAAGCGGGCGCCCCGCGCTCCGCGGTACTCCGCGCGCGGCCGTCCGTGAGGAGCCTTCGCGCCCTTGCCCTTCGCGCCGGACGCCGGTGCCGCCGTGGACCGGGTGTCGAGGATGCCGAGGTGCGACAGCAGCCCGGCGAGGATCGCCCGGTGCACCAGCGCCGGGGCGGCGGCGCCGCTGTTCTTCGCCCGCGGGGCGTCGGTCAGCTGCCGCAGCTGCCGGTGCACGTCGAACCACTCGCGCACCCGCACATAGTTGAGGTGCTCGGAGCGGCACATGCGGCGGAATGCGCTCGAGCCGAGCTCGGACTGCTGCTCGCGCAGGTGGTTCCACAGGTTCAGCAGGCTGAGGAAGTCGCTCGTCGGGTCGGTGAAGCGCGCGTGAAGGCGGTCCGCCTCCTCGCGGCGCTCCTCCGGTCGCTCGCGCACGTCCTGGATCGACAGCCCCGCCACGATCGCCAGCACGTCGCCGGCGACGTCGAGTCGCCGCGCCTCGATGAGCATGCGCGCGAACCGGGGGTCGATGGGGAGCCGCGCGATCTCACGCCCGATGTCGGTGAGGCGCCACCCCTTGCCCGCGTCGGCGGAGGCGCGCGCCGCGCGACCCTGGCCGCGACCGCCCCCCGAGCCCGTCGCAGGACGCACCGCGCCGAGCTCGACGAGCAGGTCGAACGCGGCTTTGACCCCGCGGGAGTCGGGCGGCGTGAGGAACGGGAACTCGGTGATGTCGCCGAATCCGAGCGACAGCATCTGCAGGATCACCGAGGCGAGGCTCGTGCGCAGGATCTCGGGCTCGGTGTACTCGGGCCGGGAGGTGAAGTCCTCCTCGGTGTACAGCCGGATCGCGACACCGTCCGAGGTGCGGCCGGCGCGACCGGAGCGCTGCTGCGCCGACGCCTGCGAGACGGCCTCGATCGGCAGGCGCTGGATCTTGGAGCGCGCGCTGTAGCGCGAGATGCGGGCGGTTCCGGCGTCGATGACGTACTTGATGCCGGGGACGGTGAGGCTCGTCTCCGCGACGTTGGTCGCGAGGATCACCCGGCGCCGGACGCCCGCGACCTGAGAGCGCTCGAAGACCCGGTGCTGCTCGGCGGACGACAGTCGGCCGTACAGGGGCAGCACCTCCGTCGGCGAGGTGTCCTTTGCGTACATGCCGCGTACGGCATCCATCGCGTCGCGGATCTCCGCCTCGCCGGGCAGGAACACCAGCACGTCGCCGGCCGGTTCGCGGTCGAGTTCGCGCAGCGCCCCCAGCAGCGCGTCGACATCGTCGGGGCCGTCGTCGTCGGCGTCGGCGACGCGACCGCGGTACCGGATCTCCACGGGGTAGGTGCGACCGGACACCTCGATGATGGGGGCGGGCTCGCCCGCGGCATCCGCGAAGTGCTTCGCGAAGCTCTCGGGGTCGATCGTCGCCGAGGTGACGATGACCTTCAGATCGGGGCGGCGGGGCAGGATGCGGCGCAGGTACCCGATCAGGAAGTCGACGTTCAGAGACCGCTCGTGCGCCTCGTCGATGATGATCGTGTCGTAGCGGCGCAGCAGCTTGTCGCGGTGGATCTCGTTGAGCAGGATGCCGTCGGTGACCAGCGCCACCCGGGTGTCGGCCGAGACGTTGTCGGTGAAGCGCACCTTGTAGCCGACGGTGGTGCCCAGCGGCACCTGCATCTCCTCGGCCACGCGCTCGGCGATGGTGCGGGCGGCGATGCGGCGGGGCTGGGTGTGCGCGATGCGGGTGCGCCCGAGCTCCAGACAGATCTTCGGCAGCTGGGTGGTCTTTCCCGAGCCGGTCGCGCCGGCGACGATGACGACCTGATTCTCGGCGATGGCGCGCGCGATCTCGTCCCGCGCGGCGCTGACGGGCAGCTCGGGCGGGTAGACGATGACGGGCTCTGGTGCGGACACAGCCCTCCATCGTATGCCCGGCGGGCGTCGGGCCGGCGCGCGAGTGCGCGAGTGCGCGAACGCGCGGATGCCGGGCTCAGGCGTCCTGGAACGCCGAGGCCGCCACGATCGCGTCGAAGTACGACAGCAGGGTGTGCGCGATGTCGCCCAGGGGCGTGGTGAACACCGCGGTGAGCAGGCGCTTGCTCCCCGGCACCGGGTACCAGTACTGCGCGATGAGCCGGCGCTGCGTGAAACGCTCGCCGTCCTCGATCTCGACCGTCTCCTCGATCCGGTGCACGCGGACGACGTCCGAGTCCATGCAGCGACGCCGCACCGCGGTGCCCGCGCCATCGGGGTCCATGAGGGGGAGGGACTTCTCGAACACCGTCAGCACCGCGTCGGCCCCGGTGCCGATGGCCGGGCTCATGCGCATGCCCTCGTCCTCGAAGACGGTGAGGGTCGCCGACATCGGCTGTTCCGGACCCAGCTCGGTCTGGATCATCAGCAGCTGCGCATCCGCCTCGACGGCGGCCGTGGCCGCGCGGGTGAACTCCTCGCGCAGCCGCGCGCGCTCCGTCGCGCGCTCATCGGCGCGCCCGAGCACGCCGGTGGCGATCTTCTTGGTGGAGTCGGCGACGGCCTCGGGGGAGGACAGGTCGATCCGCCACCACGTGCCGATCATCCGGAACACGAGCCGCGGCTGGGCGACGGCTGTGGTCATCGCGCGCCGCCGATCACCGCGGGGTCCGTCGTGGTCAGCTGCAGGCTGTCTTTGATGAAGCGGTACTGCACCGCGTCGGGGAGCCCTGCGGCGGCCTGCGTGAGGTCGAGGATGCGGGAGTCGTCGGACGCGGGCCGGGCGATGAGGGTGAGCTGGTCGACCTCGGTCGTCGCGTTCTCCAGCGCGGCCACGGCGATGCGCACGACCGTGTCGGTGCTCACCGGCTCGTCGCCGGACAGTGCGACGGCGATGGTCATGACGCTGGCGAAGCCCGACGGGTTCACCATGACGGTGGGCACGTCCACGACGCGCGGGTCGGATTCAGCCACGGCACTGCGGACGGTGGTGGGGGACATGTCGTCTTCCTGGTCGGTGCCCTGCGGGGCGGGGGAGCCGGGGGCGGTGCCCGGCAGGATGCTGCAGCCGACGAGTGTGGCGGCCAGCAGCGCGGCTGCGGTCGCCGCTCCCGCCCGTGCCCCGTGCCTGCGGTGTGCGCGGGTCACTTCTCCGACCAGCCGTACTGCCGCCGCTGGTAGCCGTAGGCGCCGTCGTGGCCGACGAAGTACCGGTCGAGGTCGGCGACGGTGCCCGGGGGCACCTGGCCGACCCGCTCGGCGAGTGTCTCGTGGTAGGCGCCGGCGTTGTGGATGCCGTGGACGCCCTTGTGCGCCTCCGACGACTCCGCGTGGATGGTCGTCCAGTTCGGGCGCTGCTGCGCGTAGCCGTCTGTCCCGACACTCACGATGGTGTCCAGGCGTGGCACCGGGTCGCCGTTGTGCTGCACGGAGACGACGGAGGTGGAGGACGGAATCGGCATGTGGTCGATCGGCGCGCCGGCGGCGACGACCGCGGACCAGTTGTAGTCCCGGTTGTACGACGCGAGCGTGCCGGCCATGATGCCGCCCTGGCTGAAGCCCACGAGCATCACGGGGTCGTTCGCGCCGACCCCCGCCTGCTGCATGGCGTCGATCACGGCACGCTCGTACTGCGAGCGCAGCGAGGGGGTGAGCATGAGGGAGAGGTTGCTGTCGAGGTCGTGCACGCCACCCTGCTCGCCGAACCGGGACATCCACTCCTGGGTGCTGGGGAGGATGACGCGCCAGCGCACCACCCCATCGGCATTCACGACCCGCGTCACGGAGATGACGGTCTCATCGACGCTGGTCGGCTTGCCGTTGTCGTCCCAGCTCTTGCCCAAGCCGTCCACGAACTCCGTCTCGGACAGCGCCTCCGACAGGTCGGCGGGCTGCCCCTTGTAGGAGTTCGCCTCCTGGTCGGTGAGGGTGTGCTCGCCGACGCTGGGCGTCGGCTTGAGCACGTCGGACAGCACGCTGACCAGCAGGAACCCGGCCAGCACCGCCGTGACGAGGGCGGCGATCAGCGGCGTGATGAACGGCAGCGCCGCGAGCACGGCGAACACCAGCAGCAGGATGACGGCGACGCCGAGCAGCGCGGCGACGGTGGAGATGAGGCGCTGCAGCTCGGCGTAGAGGTCTCCGAGGAAGTCGCCCACCCAGCGGGCGATGGTCGCCAGGAAGTCGCCGACGTCGTCGAGGAAGTTCTTGACCCGGTCCCAGAACCCTTCGTTCGTGCCGTCGATGGCCGCATCGATGCGGTCGATCGCGGTCTGGGCCGCCCGCTCCATGTCTTGGCGGGCCGCCTCGATCTCGGCGCGGGCGGCCTGGGCCGCGGCATCCATCCGGGTGCGCCGCGCGCGCGCTGCCTGCACCTGATCCTCGGCGGAGCGGAGGTTGCCGGCGGGCGCGTCGGCTTCGCCGAGCCGTTCCAGGCGCCGCTCGGACACCAGCAGGTCGTACTCGGCCGTTGCGGCACCGGCCTCGGCACGGGCTTCGGCGACCTCGGCGTCGTCGGCGCGATCGTGTGCCGCCTTCAGCGCGACGGCGTACTCCTGGAGCGCGCGGGCGGTGCCGTCGTAACGCTCGTGGGCACGGTCGAGGTCGCGGGCGACCTCGGTGCTGCGATCGCGGATGGCATCCATCGACCGAGCGGTGCTGTCGTATGCGATGGCACGCAGGTCGTCGGCGGCCCGCTGGATCAGCGAGGCCGACGAGACGTACGACGCCGACCGCTCCGCGAGGGAGGTGGGGTTTCCGGGCAGGACGCTCATCGGGTCGCTCCCTGGGTCATCTCGTCGGCGGTGAGGTCACGTGCCCACACGGGCGGCTCCGCGGCGGGGGTGGAGGCGGGTCCCGGTGACGGGCTGGGGGCGGGTGCGGGTCCCGGTGACGGCGCCCCGGGCGTGGGTCCGCCGGGCGAGGGCTGCGGCGTCGGGTCCGGGACCTCCTGCACCGGCCTGACCGCGGCGGCGAGGTCGGTGTCGAGGTCGCTGAACGTGTCGACCACCGCACCGAGGTAGTCCGCGATGAAGAGCAGGTTCTCCTCGAGCTTGCCGCGGGCGATGTCCCACTTGTCGCCGAATTCGCGCACCTTGCCGCCGAGGCGGTCATGGCCGGTGTCGGCGGCGGCACCGGCGGCGATGCTCTCCGCGCGCGCGAAGCTGCTGGCGACGGTCTCGGCCGTGCGGGCGCTGCGGCGCAGCTCCGCGAAGTCCAGTTTCAGATCGGCCACGGCCGTTCCCTCCCGCTCAGACGACGACGCGGGGCCGGCCGTGAAGGACCGGCCCCGCGTCGAGGGACTGTGATCAGCCGATCGAGCTGGCCAGCTGCTCGTCGGTGGACTGCAGCGCCGATGCTGCCTTCTCGAGGAACTGGGCCATGCCGTCGATGCCCTGCACGGTGCGCTGCGCACCCGAGGTGAACTGCTCGTAGGACGAGTCGAAGGCGCCGGAAGCGCGGGTGGTGGTGAAGCCATCCTGCACGAGCTGGCTGACGAGGGAGCGCAACTCCTGCAGCTTGCCTTCCAAGTCCGACTGGCCGGCACGCAGACGGTTCGCGGCGCTCTGCATCTGGTCGTAGGTGACGTTGAGGTTCGCCATGGTCACTCCTTGTGTCGTGAAGCGGCAGTTCCTCTGCCGACGTGATTCAACCTATGGGAGGGCGTGCTGACCCGCCAATGGGGAGTAGTCCCCATTCGCGTCGACCGCCTCGCCGTCGACCAGCGGGAAGTGCACGCGCACCGTCTTCGCGCTCGCGGCGAGCATGGCACGTCCCGGCGGGAACTCGCGCTTGAGCAGGCGCGGGAACGCCGTCTTGAGCACCACTTCGCCGTCATGGGTGTCCGGCTGCAGCACGACCCCGCGTCGCGCGGACTTGATGTCGCCCAGCAAGCCGAAGCTCGTGGTCCAGTCGCTCGTCTCGCCCTCGGCCACCAGCAGTCCGTCGCCCCGCTTGACGCGCTTGGCGAAGTCCGACAGCGGCATCTCGGCCAGAGAGGTGGCGTACTCCGACGCGCCCTCGAGGAACACCGCGACGCCCGCGAGCCCTCGCTCGTCCTGCAGGATCGCGTCGATGAGGCGGCTGGCGGATCCGCCGTCGACGGCGGTGTCGTCCCAGGCGACGGCGTCACGCAGCGTGGACCGGGCGTTGCCGATGTAATAGCGGCGCACGCCGGGGTCGGCGCGGCGCACCGCCTCGGCCATCGCACGCAGCGCGTTGCTGCGCCCGCTCTGCGGGGGACCGGCGACGACGAACAGGCCGTGGGGGTCGAACCCGATCGGGTCGAGGGTGTCGCCGGACAGCCCCAGCACCGGGCGGCCGTCGACGTGGCGCGGCAGGTCGCTGAACCCGTACACCTCCGGCAGCGCACGCACCGGCGGCGCGTCGGTGCGGCCCTGGCGTCGCATGGCGTCGGCGAACTCGCCGATCGCCTGCGCCTGCGCCCTCGGATCGGGGGTGCCGGCGATGACGGCGATCTGCGTCTCGAGTCCGTTGACCACAGCGCGGCCGGCGGGCGACTCCGGCGACAGCACGTCGCGCGGGGCGCCGACCATCGCGTAGGCGTCGGAGTCGGACAGACGCAGCACGACCCGCTTCTGGATCGACGACTGCAGCGCCGTCGGAACGGCCTGCCCGCGGTCGGCGGTGAGGGCGACATGGATGCCGACGGAGCGGCCGTCGGTCATGATCTGCTGGAACACCTGGTAGGCCTCGGCGCGTCCGGTGACCGCCTCGTACTCCGAGCGGAACGTGGGGAAGCCGTCGATGAGCACGAGGATGCGCGCCTCGTCGGGGCGGCCGGCGAGCGAGCGGTACTGGGAGATGGTGCCGGCGTTGACAGCCGCGTACGCCTCACCGCGTCGGTCCAGCTCGTGCTTGAGCATGCGGAACAGCCGCGAGACGCGCTCGCCGGAGTCGGCGGGGATGACCGCGCCCACGTGCGGCATCGCCTCGAGCATCCGCAGACCGCCGGAGCCGAAGTCCAGTCCGTACACCTCGACGGGGCCGCCGCGCGGGGTGATGCCGGCCGCGACGGCGAGGGTGCGCAGCGTGGAGCTCTTGCCGGCGCCGCCGGTGCCGTAGATCGCCAGGTGGCCGTCGTCGTCGGGCTCGAAGTACACCGTGTCCTGCGCTTGGCGCTGGGGGACGTCCTGCACGCCCAGCAGGAGCTTCTGGTCGGTGCGCTGGCGCAGCAGCGTCAGGTCGTAGACGGCGGCCAGCTCGTCGAGCCACGGGCGGCGCGGGGCGGCGATCGACGCCGACTGCGCGGCGGCGACCATCGTGGACACCAGACGCTGCTGGTCGGTCGGCCCGAGGTCGCGCTCGGCCGACTCCGCGTCGGCCTTCGGGGCCTCCCAGCGGCGGGGCGGCCCGAAGGCGAACGACTCCAGTTCCACCTCCGGGGCCTCCTCCTCGACGAAGCTCCACCCGCCGGTGTAGGCGGACTGGAACACCGTCAGCCGGCCCGGCCCGGTCTTCGCGGCGCCGCGGCCGGGGATGGCGGGGTCGAAGCCCGCGGCATCCTTCGTGCCGATGACGTCGTCGGAGTCCACCTCGTCCGCCATGCGCAGTGCGACGCGCATGTTGGTGTTGGCGCGCAGGTTGTCCTTGATGACACCGGCGGGCCGCTGGGTGGCCATGATGAGGTGGATGCCGAGGGAGCGGCCCCGCTGGGCCACGTCCACGACGCCGTCGACGAAGTCCGGCACCTCGTTGACCAGCGCGGCGAACTCGTCGATGACGATCACCAGCGCCGGCGGGGTGTCGGGGTCGCCGCGCTTCTCCAGGTCGAGGATGTCCTTGGCCTTCTTGCGGGTGAAGAGCGTCTCGCGGTGGTGCAGCTCCGCCCGCAGGCTCACCAGCGCCCGGCGCACGAGGTGGGGGCTCAGGTCGGTGACCAGCCCCACGCAGTGCGGCAGGGCGGTGCACTCGGCGAACGCCGCGCCGCCCTTGTAGTCGACGAAGAGGAACGTCACACGCTGCGGGCTGTACTCCGCGGCCATGCCGAGCACCCACGCCTGCAGGAACTCGCTCTTGCCGGAGCCCGTGGTGCCGCCGACGAGGGCGTGCGGTCCCTGGGCGCGCAGGTCGAGGTGCATCGCCCCGGCGGCCGCCTGCCCGACGATGGCGCGCAGCTTCGGCGTCGACGGCGCGCGGGTCGCGGAGGCGAGGATCGAGCCGTTCTGCTCCCAGCGGTCCACGACCGCGCCGGGCGCCGTGGCCATCTCCTTGCCGATCAGCTGCAGCATCGGCACCGAACGGGGCACGTCGCTGGTGTCCGCCGCGATGGACCCGGCGTCGACGTACGACGACAGCCGGCGACAGAACTGGGCGAACTGGGGGACCGTCAGCCCCTCCACCTCGACCGGATCGATGGTCAATCCCAGCCGCACATAGCCGACGGAGGCGGAGCCGTCGGCGGCGATGTCGACGAAGGTGCGGCAGGCGGCGGGCAGTGCGGCGGTGTCGGCGGCCATCCAGATCGGGTAGACGCCGCGGCCGGCCGCGCGCTCGAGCACCTGGATCAGTCGTGCCCGGTCGACGGGGGCGTCGTCGGAGATGAGCACGACGATCGCCGGCAGGGGCCCGTCGTAACCGCCGTCGGGACCGGAGCCCGACCCGACGGCGGCGCCGGCGGCCAGCGCCGCCTGCTTGTCGCCGATGGCGCCCAGCTGCAGGGGTGCGTCCTGACCGCGCGGCGAGCGGGCACTGAGGGCCTCTTCGAGCCGGGACAGCAGATTGGCCGCGGCAGAGGCGGTGTCGGCGAAGGGAGCGCCGCCGAAGACGGCCTCCGAGTTCATGGCGTGGGGCAGCCACTTCGCGTCGGCGAACTGGGCGGCCCAGCCGGGACCGAACAGGCCGCCGATCACGACGTCGCCGGGGGCGTGCAGTCCCGCCACCTGAGCGGTGAGCGCCCGGCCGTACGCCGCGACGGCGGCGGGGTGGCCGGCGATGCCGAGGGCTCCGGCATCCGAGAGCTTCTCCACCGCCGGGGTGCGGGGCACGAGCTCGTAGGAGGCGATGAGCTCCTCGAGCTGGGTGACCTGCTCGGGCACCGCGCGGTCGGTGTTGCCGGTCTCCTTCACCGTGTTGCGGGTGGGCACATCGCCCACCCCCAGCCGCACCTGCAGGAACGACCAGTGCTCGGGGCGACGTGTCCACACCAGCGGCGAACGGTGCTGGACCGCGTCGTAGATCTCGTGCAGGGGCACCGCCTCCCGCGCGCGGATGCGGGATTCCTCCTCGCGCTCGCGGGCGAGCCGGGCGGACAGGCGTTCGATCTGGCCGACGAAGCGGGCGTGCTCCATCTTGAGCTTGCGCCGCTGCTGCGACTTGGCCGTCGCCCAGGTGCTGATCATCATCAGCGGGGAGATGGCGACGAAGATGAGCGTGATCGCGCGCCCGGTGGCGGCGAACATGGCGATGCCGGCGATGGCGGGGAGGATCGCCGCGGCCCACGGGAACGGCTGCGGGTCACCGGGGATGGGCGGGTCCGCGCCCTCCAGTTCGCGGCCGACGTAGCGCGGCTCGACGCTGGGCGAGCGGGTGAAGCGCACCTCGCCGATGGGGGAGGACTGCGCGATCTCGGAGGGCAGGTACCCCGCGCGGATGACCGTGCTGCCCAGCTCCGCCTCCTGACCGTGCTGCAGCTCCAGGCGCCCGACGGGCGCCCCTTGCACGATGATGCCGTTGGCGGAGTTGAGGTCGACCAGCTCGATGCGGTCGCGTCCGACGTGCAGGCGCGCGTGGCGGTTGGACACCATCGGGTCGTCGAGCACGATGCCGCAGTCGTCGCTGCGGCCGATGATCGTCGAGCCCAGGGGAACGGCGTAGCGGCGCCCCGCATGCCGGCCGCCGACGATCTCGATGTAAGCCACATCGGGGCGGGGGGCGTCATCGAGACCGACCACGCCGATCTCCACGCCCGACGCGAGCGCGAGGTCGGCGAGGGTGTCGTCCGGGTCGAGCACCTCTGGAACGCCGCCCACCGCGGGGGCGTGCGCTTCGAGCGTGACGGCACCGGGAGCGAAGGCGGGGTCTCGATAGACGCCCGAGGGGTCGCGCGCGACCAGGGAGTCGGCGACCTCGCCGACACGCACGCCGGGTTCAGCGGCCAGGGCGATGTCCTCGGTGGAGCCGTCGGGGCGGCGCAGCGTGGCGCGGATCTTCATCGGGTGCCTTTCTCGCTCGCGGCGGCGGCCACCTCGAGCAGATCCAGATCCTGGGGCGTGACCAGGCGCGAGAGCACCGCATGCTCGACCAGGCGCGCGCGCCGGTTGGTGGCGAGCCTGCCCACACCGCCGCGCAGTCCCTGCACGCCCTCACGGTCGAGCTTGTCGCAGACGTTGTCGAGCTTGCGGTTGAAGGTCGTCAGCGGCCAGCCGAGACGTGCCGCCGCGGCCGCCGACGAGGGCAGCTGGCTGGAGCCGACCATGCCGCCGCGCAGGATCGGCTCGCACAGCGCGACCAGCAGCAGCTTCTGGCTGGGGGTGAGGCTCACCGCCCCGATCGTGGTGGTGCCGTCGCCTTCGGGTTCGTCCGACGCCGCATCGCGTCCGACGACGAAGCTCGCCGCGTCGTTGTGCACGCCGAGTTCGTAGGTGTAGGCGCCGGCGGAGAACATCACCGCGAGCTCGGGGAACACCAGCGGCACGCGTGCGCCGGGACCGAGCACGGCCTGGTAGGCGCCGTCGGGCGTGGCCAGGCTCACCGAGATGCTCTGGCCGATGTTCGTGAGCCACCACAGCCCCGCGTCGGCGTCGAAGGCGAGCAGGCGACGGTGCAGGTAGCGATTGGTGTCCACGGTGAGATCGGCATCGCGCCCCACCGAGAACGTCGTGCCGGGAACCGGCCGGTGCCACTCGCCGCAGAACTCGATCCCGAGTGTGCCCTCCGCTACGGCATGCGCGTCCATCGTCGTCATGACTTCCTCCCCCTCATAGCCCCACCAGCACGGCGATTCCCGCCGCGGCCGCCGCGATCACCGCGATCGTCGCCGCCACCGCGATCACCGGCACGAGCACCTTCCGCCGCGGCGCCCGGGCGGGGCCGCGGGGCGCCGTGCGTTCGATCGGGGGCTCCGCGGGCGCCGGGGCGGTCCGGCGGACCGGCGCCGGCTTCTCGCGGCGGATGCCGTAGCTCACCGGCCCGCTGGAGCTGCCGGGGTCGCGGGCGGTGCGGCCGGCCGGCCGGGCGGCGTCCGCGGGCCCGCCGGGTGAGGCGGGCGCCCGGCTGCCCGCGGTCGGCGCCTCGACGGGCGCGGCGGCGGGGTCGGCGGCAGCGCGGCGGGACAGACGGGTCCCGTCGTCCGCCGCCCGTGGCGGGCCGCCGGCCCCGGGGCCGCCGCGCGACGCGAGCAGTGTCGCATCGTCGGGTGCGGGTGCGGGTGCGGGTGCGGGTGCGGGTGCGGGTGCGGGTGCGGGCGTGATGCCCGGCCCCGTCGGCGTGCGGGAGGCGAGAAGGGTGGCGTCGTCGTGCGCCGTGCGCCGCGCGAGCAGCGTGGGCTCCGCATCAGCGGCATCCGGATCCGAGGCGTTCGGCGCGGCAGGCGAGGTGAGGTCGACGTGGGTCACCGGCAGGTGCAGGCGCTCCTCGATGCGCTGCAGCTCCCGCGCGAAGTCGCCGGCGGTCTGAGGGCGACGGTCGGGGTCCTTCGCCAGCGCACGGCGCAGCACGAGCTCGAGGTCGGCGGGCACGTCGTCACGCCCGACCGCCGGCACCGGATCGGTGAGCACGCGTGTGACCATGCGGGCGAGGTCGTGCGGAGCGCGCGGGTCGGCGAAGGGAGAACGGCCCGCGAGCACGGTGTAGGCGGTGGCGGCCAGGGCGTACAGGTCGCTGCGCGGGTCGAACCCCCCGCCGCTGAGCACCTCCGGGGCGGCCCACGGCACCGACACGCCCGTGCCGCCGACCCCGAGCGCGGACGGCTCGAAGCCCGTGAGCGCCGGCCAGCCGTAGTCGGTGGTGAGCACGTGGGAGGGCCTGATGTCGCCGTGCACGATGCCTGCGCGGTGCGCGGTCTCGAGCGCTCCAGACAGGCGCACTGCGGTCTGCAGCACCTCGGCCACGCCGAGCCGGCGCGCCGCGGCGGTCTCGGCGAGGGACGGGCTCGAGCAGTACTCCATCACCAGATAGGGGCGGCCGTCCCGAGCGACTCCGGCACGGCGGATCGTCACGACCGAAGGATGGGCGGACAGGGCGATCAGCCGCCCGGCCTCGTCATCGAACCGCACTCGGGCGGCTTCGTCGGCGATCGGGGTGCGGTGCACCTTGACCGCGACGGAGTCGCCGGCATGCTCGGGCCGGTAGAGGAAGACGTCGGCATCGTCCCCGGCGGCGAGCAGTCGCTCGAGCGTGAATCCCGCGAGGTCGATGGGCCCGGAACGGGGGATCATCGCACCCCCTCGAAGACGAGACGGGTGCCGCCGAGGTCGGCGACGGCCCCGGGGGTGACGCGCACCGTCTCACCGGGGTGGAGGTGCCGCGGGCCGCTGCCGGCAGCGGTGAACACGGTGCCGTTGGTGGAGCGCAGGTCCTCCAGCAGCACGTGGGCGTCGTCGACGCGAACGCGCAGGTGCGTGCGCGACACATCCGGGTCGTCGATGGTGACGAGGGTCGGCAGGCCGACGGTGTCGGGCCCGTCGGCGCGCGGGCTGCGGCCGATGAGCAGCGTCCCCGTCAGCGGCAGGACACGCCCGTCGGGAAGCACGACCGCTCCCCGCGGTGCGCGGGGTGCGGGGGCGTCCTCGCCGGCGCGGGCACCGCCGGCGGGGGAATCGTCGAGCACGTCCTCCTCAGGAGGGCGCACGGCAGCCGCCTCCACGGCACGGTGCAGCGTCGCGCCGAAAAGCTCGTCGTAGCGTCCGGCCGGCATGCTCTCGGCGGGCATCCGCTCCGGCCCGACGGCGGGCGCCGCGCCGAGGTCGAACAGGGCGTCGGAGAAGTCCAGCGTCAGATCGGGGTCGAGCTGCTCGTGCGGGGCCGGGATCAACCGTGCGTGCAGGCGGGTCGCCGCGAGCGGGCCGGGGTGCGCCGGCCGGGTGGGGGATGCCGCGTCGTCGCCCGCGTCGGCGGCGAAGGCGGCCACATCGGTGAGGTGGAACTCCTGCCAGGTGCGCTGCGCCGCGCCGGTCAGCACGCTCACGCGGCCGTCGACGTGGGTGGCGACGATCCTCGACGATCCGCGCACGACGCCGGTGAGGGAGGTGCCGTCGATCCCGGCGGCCACGAAGTGCGGTGCGGCGGCGAGGCCGGCGCGCACGATGACGTCGACGGCGCTCTCCCAGCCGCCGGCGACCGCGCCGCCGGCGAGCACGGCGCGGGCGGTGGGAGTGGCGCGCGCGCCGGCGAAGAGCACAGCGGTGTCATCGCCGAGGATCGCCGGCAGATCGCCGGGGGAGTAGGACCACTCAGCCACGGCGTGCCCTCGTGCGCAGTGAACGCAACGTCGAGACCTCGATGGTGGCGGAGTCGTCATCTCCCGCGGGCAGACCGCCGGTCGTGTCCTCCTGGGACGGGCTCATGCCGCCGGAGACCACGTCGATCACGATCGCGGAGATGTTGTCCCGCCCGCCGTGCGCCAGCGCCTGCTCGACCAGCGCGGCCGCGGTGCCGGGGGGAGCGCCGCCGAGTGCGAGGCCGGCACGGATGGCCTCGTCGGTCAGCTCGCCCGACAGGCCGTCGGAGCACACCAGCAGACGTTCCCCTGTGACGACGGGAAGCAGCCAGTAGTCGGCGCGGCTGCGCTCCTCGCCGACGGCACGGGTGATGACGTTGCGGCCGCGGTAGCTGGACATCTCGCGCCGAGCGAGTCGACCCTGGTCCACGAGCTCCTGCGCGACGGAGTGGTCCACCGTCAGCTGCTCGAGCCGATCGCTGAGCAGGCGATACACGCGCGAGTCGCCGATGTTCACCACGAGCCACCGCCGCACGCCGTCCTGGCGCACGGCCACGACGCCGGTGAGGGTGGAGCCGGCGCCCCGGGTGCGGGTCGCCGCGATCGCCGAGACCGCCGTATGCGCCTCGTCGACCGCGGCGGCGACGTCGTGGGGGGTGAGATCGGTGCGACCCACCAGACCCCGGAACACCGACACGATCGCTGCGCTGGCGAGGTCGCCCGCGTCATGACCGCCCATGCCGTCCGCGACGATGTACACCGGATGCTCCGCGAGTACGGCGTCCTCGTTGACGCGGCGACGCAGTCCGACATCGGTGCGCACGCCGCAGGTGACCTGCAGCGTGCGGGGAGCGGTCATCGATGGGACGGGCATCAGGCGTCGGAGAGGAGTTCGAGCCGCGCGTCGCCGAGGAAGAACGTCCCCGACACCGCCGGCGTGCCGGTCACTTCGCTCTCGTCGGCGAGGAACACGCCGTTGGTGGAGTCCAGGTCGGTGATCGTCCAGCCGTCGGCGTCGTCTCTGCGCAGCAGCGCATGCGTCTTGGACACGGTGCGCGTGGCGTCGTCCACCGGGATGACCTGCGCGCCGGGGTCCTCCGCGGGCGCGACGGGGTTGCGACCGAGAACGGCGGCATCGGAGGTCAGCGCGACGGTCTCGCCGCCGGGCAGGCGCAGCGACCACCCGATGAGGCGGCGGGCGGCCAGCACCGTGCGCTCATCGAGATCGTCCGCGTCGTGCACGCCCACGGCGGCAGGCGCGGACGCCGCCGGGACCGGCGCCGGCGCGGGACGGGGCACCTCGGCCACGATGGACCCGAAGCCCCGGTCTGCGGGCGCGGCGATCATGTCTGACGCCGGTGAGGCAGGCGCGGGTGCGGATGCCGGTGAGGGGCTCGGCGGCGCGGGCGGCGCCCAGGGGTTCGCTCCCGGGCCGGGCGCAGCGGGCGCGACGGATGACGCGGGCCGACCGGCCGCGGGTGTGGCGAACGAGGCGGGCGTGCCGGCCGCCGTGGGGGCGGTGGGTGCCGCCGGCGCGGGCGGAACGAACGCGGGCGCTGCTCCGGCCGGCGGGGCCGGCGCGTGAGCGGCAGCCGGAGCACCGAGGGTGAACGGGCTCGACGGCGGCGGGGGCGGCGGGGCGGTCAGCGACGGCTGCAGGGTTTTGGACGGCAAGCCGACCCAGCGGGCCGAACCCCAGCCCAGCACGCTCGCCCACACCGGGAAGAGGAGGATGCCGAGCACCGCGGACCCGCCGCCGCGATCGAATCCCCGCGTGACGGCGAGCACCATGCGCACCTGGAGGATCAGCACCAGCACCCCGAAGCCGACCATGAGCGCGGCAGGCACGAGGATCGCGCCGATGGCCGCCCCGGCGGCGCCGCCGTCATCGCCATCGGAAGCAGCCGCCAGCGCGGATGCCGCGAACAGTGCGACCGCGGCGAGGCTCCCGACGCCGGAGACGAGGCCCGACGCCGCGATCACCACGGCCCACCAGCCGCGCATTCCCGCCAGCGTGAACAGCTCCCAGGCGTTGACGACCGGCACCCACGCCTTCCATGTCGGGCGCCCGACCTTGCGGAACAGGGCGGACAGCGCGAGGGCGATCCAGGCGTACACGCCGGCGACGAGCGCCAGCTGCAGGACGAGCACGATCAGCGGCGTGCGGCCGGTCCCGCCGGCGTCGTAGAAGGCGAGCGCCTCCCGCGCGGCATCCGCCGTCATCCCCAGGCCCGTCATCGTTCCTCCTCGTCGTCATGCCGCGCGCGCATCGCCTCGGTGCGAGGGGCGATCGCCTTGGAAACCCTAGCGGCGTCCACGCGGCCCTCCCGTCGACCCGCCGCGCTCTCTCCGGCGCGTGCCCTGCGGCAGCAGCGAGCGCAGCGACAGGCGGGCACGCAGGCGCTCCCAGCGTCCGCCGAGCCCGGCGAACCGCTCCCGCTCGGCCTCCACGATCTCCCAGAACCGGTCGCCGTCGGCGGGGTCGGGAGGGGTCTCGGCGAACACCGAGCGGTCGGCCCATTCGGCCAGCACCCGCCCGCTGCCCGCGCCGTCATCCCCGGCATAGCGGGCGGCGAGCTCCGTGCGGGTGTGGGTACCCGGGGGCGGATAGCCATGATCCACCGCGGTGTCGACGTACTCGTCCCAGCCGCCGGTGACGCGCGCCACCGGGTCCGGTGCGGTGCGCCGCGACCGGCGTCGCAGCAGCTTCAGGACGACCACCAGCGCGAACGGCCCGAACAGGATCAGCAGGCCGAGCACGGTGATGCCCGTGACGCGCAGCACCGTCCACAGCGTGGAGAGGTCGGGGCCGGAGGTCTGCTCGTCGTCGTCGCGGTCTCCGCTGTCGGCGGGATCGGCATCAGCGGGAAGCACCGGCTCCGCCACCTCCTCGCGCACTTCCGTGGGATTGCGGGGGTCGCGTCGCTGCTCGAGGTCGGGTGTCACCCCGACGGCGTGCTGCGGGGTCACATCGACCGGCACCCACACGCCGGAGGCATCCTGCACCTCGATCCAGGCGGACATGTCGCCGCCGGTGCAGGCGCCTCCGACGCAGAACGGCGTATCGGCGGGGTCGGCGGCGTCGTTCAGGCGAGCCCCGACCACGATGCGCGAGGCGAACCCGAGCTGGTCGGCGATGAGCGAAGCCGCGACGGCGAACTGCTCGTCGTCTCCCGGGGCCGCGACCAGTGCGGTGGAGTCGCTGCCCCCGACATCGTTCTGCCGATCCAGCAGGGCGGTGAACAGCTGATCGATGCGGTCGGTGGAGTGGCCGGCGCGGGAAGGCTCGAACGCGTAGTCTCCGAGGGCGGCCGCCCACTGCGGCGGCTCGACCGGGTCGACGGTGAGCGCATGGCTGAGCAGCCCTCGCGCCCGCAGCCGATCGATCAGGAGTTCCAGCCCGGCGCCCGCGGCGGGCGCGTCCTGCGCGGCGATCCACGCGATGAGACTCTCGGGCACGAGGGCGGGGTCCTGCTGCGGCGTGTCCCGCCCCGGAGTGAGCGTGGCGAGGGCCGGGGGGTCGTCGTCGATCGCGGCCTGCTGCCGGTAGCTCACGCCCTCCCTCAGGCCGGGCGCCGGCAGTGCGATGCCCATCCGGGTCTGGGCGTTGTAGAAGAAGCCGTCGGCGCGCCCCCCGCCCGTGCCGCCGTCGAAGGCGATCGCGGTGAGGGAGCCGACGGTGGGCACCCACACGCCCTGGTAAGCGCCGATGCGCACATCGGCGGTGGTCGGCACGGTGTCGGCAGGGGCGGGCAGCTCTGCGGGCACCCGCACGAAGGCGGTGGTCTGATCGGACACGCCGGCGGCAGGGTCGATCACCCTGGCCACCCTGCCGTCGAAGTAGGACAGCGTCGCCAGGCGCACCCGGTCCGCGCCCGACGCACCGTCGACGGTGAACATCACCGTGTCGAAGCTGTCGTCGGAGAAGAACTGCCGGAACTGCGACAGCGGACTGAGCTGCCCCGCGAGCTCGACGCGCGGATCCACGCCCGCCCGCAGCACGTCGCGCGGCTGACCGGCCAGCGCCCACGGTGCCAGCGCCACCCCTGCCGCCATGGCCGCTGCCAGCATTCCCGCGGCGATCGTCGTGCGTCCCGCCAGAGCGGATCCGGTGCGGCCGGTCGCGCGCACGCCGCTCGCGTCCTCCGCGGCGCGCACCGCGCGCCGTCGCTCGTACTGGGTGCGCCACACCGTGTAGACGAGGGCGAGCAGCAGCGCGCTCGCACCCGCGAACATCTCCACCGCCCCCGTCAGGCGTGTCCCCGCCACGAGCGGCGCGCTCAGCGTGCGCGCGCCGAAGAGCACGCCGAAGACGGTGAGCCCCAGACCCAGCGGCGCGGCGAGCACCCACAGCCGCCGCGCGCGCCACGCCAGCGACAGCGCCGCGACGGGAATGCCCAGGAACAGCAGAAGCGCCGGTGCCAGGGTGGCCTGGTAGCTGCCCAATGGCAGCTCGAGGGTCAGCAGGTCCTTCCAGCCGGTGACGGGCGCGGTGAGCACGCCCAGCAGCGATGGGACGAGCGTGTCGGGACGGCTCAGCGCACCGGGGGCGGCCAGCGGGACCCCGGCCACGACGTACACGCCGATGGCGGCGAGGGCCACCCACCAGCCCGACCAGCGGCGGCGCAGCCCCGCGTACGCGATCAGATGCGCCAGGATCAGCGCTGCGGTGACCAGCACGAGGAACGCGCGGTCACGGTAGAGCGGCCAGACGGCCACGGCGCCGACGAAGAACAGCGCGTCCAGCAAAGCCGCGTTCGCGACCAGGAACATCCCCTGCCTGGCCGGCTGCCGGCCGCGGGATCGCCGGCGCAGCGATGCGTCGACGCTCACGACTGCGCCCCCCGCGCGAGCAGCTGGCGCAGGTCGTCCAGCAGGCCGATCGACAGGACCGAGACGGTGCCCAGGCGGCGGAAGCCCGGCTCGGCCTCGGGGTTGCACACGATCACCACGACGGCGACGTCGGAGGGGAAGGCGAGGGCTGCGGCCTGCAGCTGGCGGGCGGTCTGCGTCGAACCGCACACCAGGAACGCGATCGACGCGTCGGAGTGCGTTTCGCGGGCGAGGGAGGTGACGTCGGCGAGGGGGCCGACCAGCGTGCTGCGCTCCACCCCGGAGAGGTCGTCGAGCAGCGTGCGGCTGCTGACCGTCGCGAGCTCCCGCATCGTGCGCACCGTGCGCCGCGCGAACTCGGGAACCTCGCCGCCGGCCACGACGTCGACCTCGCGGCCGTCGCGGATGCCGCGGATGCCGATGGAGCCGGCCGCGCTGACGGCGAGCTCGAACTCGTCATCGGTGCCGTACTCCGCCTCACCCAGCGCGAGAGCGATCACCATGCGGGAGCGGCGGGTCTCCTCGTACTGACGCACCATGAGGGTGCCGGTCTTGGCGGTGGACTTCCAATGGATCTGACGCTGGGCGTCGCCCGGGACGTACTCGCGGATGGCGTGGAACGAGATGTCGGCGTCGACCACGGTGCGCGAGGCCTGCCCCTCGAGGTCGCGGATGAACCCGGTGCTGGTGCTGTGCAGCGTCGTGGTCACCGGGTGCACATACAGGGTGTGGGTGTCCTCCCACGTCGCTTCGCGCTTGAGGATGCCGAGCGGGTCGCCGCGCACCGTGTGCGCGGGACCGACGATGATGACGCCGCGGCGGTGCGTGGGCACGACCACCTGCTGCACGTGCTCGTGTCCGTGGCGCAGCAGCGGCACGTGCACGTCGATGAGTCCGTCCCCCACCGGCACGTCGATGCGGCCGGGGAGGGCGATGCCCCGCCCGATGTTGGCGATGCGCAGCGTCCCCTCGACCTGCTGGCCGGCCACCACACGGTCATGACCGAGCGCGAGGTCCACGTCGTAGGACCGGCCGCTGAACAGGAACGGCACCGACAGCAGCAGCAGAACGGCGGCGATCGTGCCCGCCACCGCGAACTCCAGCCAGCCGAACGCGAGACCGAAGCCGAGACCGGCCGCCGCAGCCGTCACCAGCAGCCACCCGGTGGCCGTGACCGTCCCCGACACCGCCCGCAGCGCGGCGACCGTCGCCGCACGGGTGCGCCGCCATGCGCGTTCACCGCGCACCGCCAGCACGGTCGTGGACCGTCCGGTGGAGTAGCGGGTGCGCGCGTGCGCGGCGCCGGTGGAGTCGGCGGTGCGCGCGAGACGGGAGTCGGAGGGAAGGGTCACACGGCATCCCGCTGGCTGGGAGGCATCGTGTCCAGCAGCACCTGGCCGATCACGGCGTTGGCGGTGACGCCGTCGAACTCCGCCTCCGGGTCGAGGATGAGCCGGTGCGCGAGCACGGGTTCGGCGAGGGCTTTGACATCGTCGGGGGTCACGTAGCCCCGACCGTGCGCCACGGCCCACGTCTTCGCGGCCTTCGTCAGCGCGATCGCGCCGCGCACGCTGACACCCAGCCGCACTTCGGCAGCCAGCCGCGTCGCCTCGACGATGCGTGCGATGTAGTCCAGCACCAGCGGGTTGAGGTAGACGCCGCGCGCCACATCGGCGAGGGCCACCACATCCTGCGGAGTGACGACGGGGTCGACCTCGCGCCGCGCCGCGCCACTGCCCTCGAGGATCCGCACGGTCGACGCGTGGTCGGGGTAGCCGAGCGATGTCTTCAGCAGGAAGCGGTCCAGCTGCGCCTCCGGCAGCCGATACGTCCCCGCCTGCTCCACGGGGTTCTGCGTCGCCACGACGAGGAACGGCACGCCCACCGGGCGGGTGATCCCGTCGACGGTGACCTGCCCCTCCTCCATGACCTCCAGCAGCGCGGACTGGGTCTTCGGCGACGCGCGGTTGATCTCGTCGGCCAGCAGGATGTTGGCGAACACCGGACCCTGGTGGAAGTCGAACTCCCCGCGGCGCTGGTCGTACACGGTGATGCCGGTGACGTCGCCCGGCAGCAGGTCGGGGGTGAACTGGATGCGGGTGCTCGTCCCGTTCACGCTCTGCCCCATGGCGCGCGCCAGCGAGGTCTTGCCGGTGCCGGGGAAGTCCTCCAGCAGCAGGTGGCCCTCGGAGATCATGGCCGTGAACGCCAGCTCGATCACGTGCCGCTTGCCGAGCACGACCTGCTCGACGTTGTCGACGAGCTGGGCGAAGGTGTCGCGGAACCGGTCGGTCTGCTCGGCGGTGATGGTCATGGGGTCCTCTCGAGGGGGGTGAGGGCGCGGGTCACGGGGTGGTGTCGCCGGGCGGAGCCGGAGGGGGCTGGGGTGCCGGCGGGGGCTCGGGCGCGGGCGGAGGGTCGCAGGTGACGGTGTGCCCGGTGACGTCGTCGAGGCCGGCGAGAGCGCCCTGCCAGCGCAGCGAGTAGGTGTGGGTGACGACGCCTGCGGCATCCGTCGTCGAGGTCACCGACCACGCGCGATCCGCGGGGTTCGCCAGCACGGTGGGCGCCGGGGCCGGATCCTGGCTGAGGCACCGCTCCGGGAAGGTTGCCCGCGCGGTGTAGGCGGCGCCGGTGGCGACCACCGGCACGGCGGGGGCGCTGCACCCGAAGACCGCATTGCACGCGAAGGCGCCGATCGGTCCGGGCGGGACGCCGAGGCTGAACAGGGCGCCGAAGTCGGTCGTCTCGACGTCGCCCGCGCGGTAGCGCAGCTCGAACGGCGCGGTCACGGACAGGCGCGGCACGGCGGACAGCCGGTCCCACGTGTACTGGCTGCCGGAACGGCTGTACGCGCCGTCGATCGTGTAGAGCGCCGCGCCGCTCGGCAGGTCGATCCCCGCCACGGGAGTGGCCGTGCCGGTGGCCTCGGTCACCCCGAACCGGTCGCCGCCGCGCAGCGTGACCGCGCACGCCACGACGGTGACCGGGCGCCACAGCGGCTGGTCCTCGAAGACACGCGTGACCGTGCCGCCGGCGGGGTCGATGCCCTCGCTCGGCTCGCACCGACCGCTCACGACGAACCCGACCTGCAGCTGGTCGCCGACACCGTTGGGCGTGACGCGCGCGGTGGCGGTGACGGTGCCGGGACGGCCGTTCGTGGACGCGGTCACGCCGAGACCGAGTGTCGGCGCGCCGATGCCGCTGGCCGAGAACTGGTACGAGCCGCCCGACTGCGACCCGCCGGGGATCGTCGGCACCTCGAAGCGCGTGAGCGGGGTCGCCGTGAGCGGGGTGGGGGCGTTGGAGCCGACGTTGTAGTCGCGGAAGACCACGCGACCGCCTTCCACCGGCTGGGTGACCTCGCCGCCGGCGCCGCCGGCCAGCCGGACGAATCCGGTGCTCGAGTCGACGCCGGTGACGGTGATCGTGGCGATGCCACCCGCCGTGCCGTTGGGCGTGGGCGTCACCTCCGCGCCGGTCGGGGCTGCGGGCACCCGGTACGCCGACGCGGTGGTCGCCACCCCGCGGCGGGACTCGCCCACGGCGTTGAAGGCGCGGGCCTCGTAGGAGATGCGCTCGCCGACGGGGGCCTCGATGGCCGGGCACTCTCCCGACGCGGCGCACGTCGCCACGATGCGGCCACCCGTGCTGATGCGGTAGCCCTCCACCGCGGGATAGGACGCCGCATCGGAGATCACGCGCAGGGTGACCGAGGTGCCGGTGAAGCTCGTCCAGTCCAGGCGCGCCGGGTTGGCCGGCAGACCCTGCAGGTCGAGGACCACCTGTCCGTTGCGGTCGCCGCTGGACTGGCGGCCCTGGGCATCCTGCACCACGAACGACCCGGTGCAGTCCGCCGCACCCGCCGCATCCGCGGCCCAGGTCGCGCGCACGGCGCGGTCGCCGGCGACGGAGAAGGTCACCCCGGGGCAGTTCGCCGGGCCGCTCGCGGAGACGAGCGTCAGCGGCGTGCCGGGGAGCGGGTTCACCTCGCCCGGTGCGCCGATCACCGAGATCGTGCAGGAGGTCGCCCCACCGGACTGCGAGCACGGCGCCACGGCGGAGCCGCCCTTGGGAAGCGCGGACGGGGCCGGGCCCACCGTGAGGATGAGGCTCGCGGCGGCGGCGTCGGGGTGGCTGGGCAGCGTGATGACGACCGACTCCTCGCGCCCGGGGCGTGCGGTGTCGCGTGCGGCGATCGTCAGGGCCGACCCGGACTGGGTCACCGTGAACTGGTCGCCGCGGTGCACGGCGGAGTACGACAGCGCATTCCAGTCCTCACGGCCGGCCCAGCCGACCATGTCGCGCAGGTCGTACTCGGCCGTCTCGCCCGGGCTGATGCCGAGGGAGGCGCTGCGCAGCACCGGCTGCGGGCTCGCCGCCTCGACCAGCACCCGCACCGTGAGGAAGGTGTATTCGTCCTGGATGCCGAGTTTGACCGGCACCACGCAGCTGTCGGTCCACGGCGTTCCGGCGCCCGCGTCGTAGCGCACGGTCGTCCCCGCCACGAGTGCGCAGCTCGCGTTCACGCGCGCGCCGCTCACCCGCACGGCGGCACCGTCGACCTGGAGCGTCTGGCCCGCAGGCACGGCGACCGCGTCCGCGAGATCGAGTTGCACCGATTCGTTCTCCTGCACGGTCACCGTCGCCATGGTGCTGCGCAGGCTCAGCCGCACGTCGCGGTCGCCGGGGACGCGCAGGAAGCCGTAGGAGGTGACCTCGGTGCCGTCGAAGGAGGTTCCGGAGACCTCGAACGGGATCAGCAGCGTCTCCTCGGGGATCGGACCGGAGATGCGCCGACCGTCCACCTCGATCCCGTCCGGTGCGCCCCACAGCGACAGGCGCAGGCCGTCGACGTCGCCGGTGCTCCAGGACACCTTGCCGGTGAGCACGTCCACGCCGCGGGGGAACGCCTCGCGCGTCTCCACCGTCAGCGCGGTGTCGCGCACCACGGGGTGGTCCGGCACGGGACTGCGCACGACCTTGAGCACGATCAGCCCGATCGCGGTGTCACCGCTGTCGTTGCGCACCGTGTAGGAATACGAGAACGTCCCGAGCTCTTCGCCTGCCTGCAGAGTCACGCGGCCGTCGTCGACGCCGACCAGCCGTGCCGCGAGCGCGTCGTACTCCGCGGTGCCGGCCGTAGCCACCGGCTCCACAGACACCAGTTCGAGCGCACTGCCGGCGGGATCGATGTCGTTGTCGGCCGGCTGCACCAGTGCCGTGCTGTCCGGACCCGCCTGGACCTGGATGTAGTCGCTGTAGGTCACCGGGCTCGGATCGGACTGGGCGTCCAGCACCCCCACACGCACGTCTGCCGTTCCGGTCGCCCCCTGCGCGTCGCGCACCTGATAGGCGAAGCGCACCTGGCCGCTGAACGCCTCGGGACTGGTGTAGACGATCGCGTCGCCCTCGGCGGAGATGGTCGCCGAGCCCTGATGGGGCTGGGTCGTGATGCGATCCAGCGTGACCGCGTCGCCGTCGGGGTCCACCTCGAAGGAGCTGAAGGGGATGCGCACGGTCTCCCCGCTGAGCACGCGCCCCTCGAGCGTGCGCGGCACCGGCGGCTGGTTGGTCTCCTCGCCGACCACGGTGATGATCACACGCGCGCTGTCGACGACGTCGGGGAAGCCCAGGCGGAAGATCGTGTAGCCCACGCCGTAGACGCCCGGCTCCGTGGGAGCGAGGTAGCGCAGCAGCCGCCCCGTGGCGAAGGCGAGCCCGGCGCCGGACTCGTTGACGACCCGGGAGGGATCCACGGCGATGACCGCGCCCGCCGGCGCGCTGTCGTTGGCGAGCACGGGGATGTCGATCTGCGCCCCGGCGCGCACGGTGACCGCGTCGTCCACGGCGATCGGCGGGTCGGCGGCGGGGGCGGGCAGGAGGATCACCGTCAGTTCGCCTCGAGCAGTCGCCTGCGGGGAGCCGCTCCCGTCCGAGACCGTATAGCGCACCACGCCCAGGCGGCCGGGCCGGCCGTCGTCGGTCGAGCCGCTCACCCGCAGCATGCTCTGGCCGACGAGGTCCACGCCGAGGGTGGCCTGCGCGTCGCTCTGGGGCCGCAGATCGCTGACCAGCAGCACCAGGCCCGCGGGGTTCGACACCGCCGGGAAGACGTCGACGGTGGCATCCTCGTTCGGGCGCACGAAGGCGGTGAGCGGCGGGGTGGCGATCGTCGCGGCGTCGGGTGCCGTCATCGTCACGCGCACGGTCGCCGAGACCTCGCCCGCCTCGTCGCGCACCGTGTAGGGCACGACGTACGACCCGGCTTCGGCGGCCGTGAACACCATGCTCAGCCCGGTCGGATTGACCGTGACGCCGGCGCGGGCCTCGTCCAGTGCGACCGCCTTGGCGAGCGTCAGCGTGCCGCGCGAACCCGTGACGTACGGGGCCACGTCGATCGCGACCGGTTCGCCCGCGACCCCCGTCATCGCGAACGACTCCGCGGTGAGGTCTGGGGTGGGGGTCACGGCGATGCTGAGCGGGCGCTCGGCGGTGGCGCCGAACGCGTCGGAGACGGTCACGCCGACGGTGACCGTGAGGGCATCGGCGGCGTTGGGATCGGGATGCTGGTAGGTGAGCGTGCCCGACGGCGCGGTCGTCACACTGCCGCCGACGGAGTCCTGCACCGCGCCGGCGAGATAGATCGGGTCGCCCTCGGGATCGACCCAGCCCTCGAGCGCGTCCACCGAGACGGTGCCCCCCGGGGAGACCGTCGGCGACGGCCAGGTCGACAGGCAGCCCTCCACACCGCACCACACCGGCGCGGTGTTCTGCGACGCCGGGGCGACGGTCATCGTCACCGTCGCCGGCTCCGAGAGCAGGCCGCCGACCGTGGTGCCGTCCGTGGCCCGGTAGCGCAGGGTCGCCGATCCGCTGGCGCCGGGTGCCACGTCGATGACGAGCTGCTGGTGGGCGCCCGCGAGCGACACCGTGCCGAACGCCGGGTCGGGCTGCTCGATCGATGCGGGATCGATGGAGAGCACGTCCTCGTTGGGGTCGTGGTCGTTCAGCAGCGCAGGCAGCACCGCCACGGAGCCCGCCCGCACCCCGAACGCGTCGTCGACGGCCACGGGGGGCTTCGGCTCCAGCACACGCTCGGATTCGACGTCGTCCGCCTGCTCGATCTGGCTCGGCTCGTCCAGGTTCCACGCCTGCGACGAGCTCACCAGGGCGCCGTCGGGCACCGTCCACACCCAGCCGGATCGGCGTTCGTTCAGTGCCAGGCGTGTGCCGTTGCCGACGAACACGGGATCGATGCCCTCGCCGATGTCGCCGCCGGCGTAGTCGAGCACGACTGCCCCGTCGGCTGCGCTGGACCACAGGGAGCCGGCGCTCTCGCCTTCGGCGAGCCAGGCGGCATGGACGACGCCGTCCAGCTCGGTCGGCGCCACCGGGACGCCCAGGCCCGATTCGGCGAAGGCGCGCGTCGGTGACAGCGAGTCCAGAGGCACCCGGATCAGGCCGCTCTGGTCGGCGATGTAGACGGCATCGCCGTCGGCCGCCGGCTGCTGCACCACCGCGCCGGTCGCGGCGTCGGTGGCGACGGTGTCGTCGGCGCCCCGCACGGACAGCTCGCCCGACGCGGCATCCAGCAGCGCCCATCGGCCCGCGACGGCGGTGAGCCGTGCATCGGCGGGGGAGTGGACGGCGTCGTCCTCTCCGAGCACGCGGCCGGTGGCGGCATCGGCGCGCACCACCCGGCGCTCGGTGGGCGAGTAGGCATAGAGGATGCCGGTGGCGTCGACCGCGACGGCCCCCGCGACGAAGCGCGGGCGCTCCTCGCCTTCCGCGACCTCAGCGCCCGCATACGGGTCGACCAGGATGGTCCGACCGTCACCGGAGAGGGTCGCCGCGAAGACCTCGCCGGAGTCGGTGCGGTACGCGAGGAAGTCTCCTGCGGCGGCGATGTCGACCGTTCCCGGCGGGGTGGGCGCGAAGGCGTCGTCCGAGTCGGAGGTGAGGTCGGCAGGGGTCGCCGGGTCGACATCGGCGAACTGGGTGGCGCCGTCGCTGTAGACGAAGAGATGGGCGCCGTCCTGGGCGAGGGTGGTGCCGTTCTCCACCTGCTTGACGGTGTCCAGCTCCGCCAGCTCGAGATTCACGCGGGCGTAGCCGCTGCCCGACCCGTTCTGCATGGCCCACACCGTGGCGTCGTCCAGCGGCGTCTGCTGCGCGTCGTAACCCGGCCAGACAGCGGCGAGCGTCGCGACGAGCGCCACGACGGCCGCGACGCCGGCGGCGCCGATCCAGTTTCCGCTGCGACTGCGGCGGGAGGTCGGGGACGCCACCTCAGCGGCCCCCCGCCAGCACGAGGAACGCGGTCACGGCGCTGCCGGCGACGAGCAGGGCGACTCCCGATGCGAGCAGGAAGATGCGGGTCGCGCCGTCGCGGCGGCCACCGGATCCGGCGAGCACCGTGCCCTCGTGGCGGGCTCGGCGTGCCGGCGCGTCGCGCCCCGGGCGCCGCGTGGGCCGCTCGACGGTCGGGCGCACCGGCCCGCGCGCCCGATCGTCCTGGAAATCGATGGCGACCCCCGCCATCGCCCACTCGTCCACTGCGACGTCGAGAGGGGTGTGCGCCAGCCCCATCTCGTGCTGGGTGGCCTGGAGCTCGCGGGCGAACTCCGCAACGGACGCATGGCGGGCGGCGGGATCCTTGCTCATGGCACGAGCGAGCGTCGCCTCCAGCGCCGGCGGCACGTCCGGGCGGCTGATCGGCGTGTACGCGGCGCGACGGATGCGCGCCTTCAACTGGTCACGGGAGTTCTGACCCGACCCGGCGCGTTCGAAGGGGCTGCGCCCGGCGAGCAGCGAGTACACCGTCGCGCCCAGGCCCCAGATCTCGGCGGGAATGGAGCCGGACACCTTCTCGTCGACGATCTCGGGAGCGCTCCACGGCACGCTCATCGCGAAGACCTCGTCGACACCGCTGCGCCCGTTGACGGCAGCGGCGATGCCGAAGTCGCTCAGCACGGGCGAGCCGAAGGCGGTGACCAGGATGTTCGACGGCTTGATGTCACGGTGCAGCAGCCCCGACCGGTGCGCGGTCTCGAGGGCGGAGGCGATCTTCACCGACAGCTGCAGCACCTCCTCCACCGGCATGACCTCGCGGCGGTAGCGGTTGGTCAGCGACGTGGGGCAGTACTCCATGACCAGGTACGGCCGCCCGTCGGCCGAGATGCTGGCCTCGAAGATGGTGAGGATCGACGGATGCGAGCTCAGGCGGGCCATGACGTCGGCCTCGGTGTTGAACATGCGCAGGAGGCCCTCATCGACGATGTCCTTCAGCAGCACCTTCACCGCCACCGGACGGCGCGGCAGATTCTGCTCGAACAGGAACACGTCGGCGAATCCGCCGGTGCCCAGCGGTCGCACGTAGGTGAATCCGGCCAGCACGGGAGGCGCGGAAGGAAGCCTGTTAGCCACCGCTCACCTCGCTGCTCTGGATGGACGGGGGCGCGCCACCTCGAAGCCGGTGCCCCCCGGATCGTCGACTTCCTGAGAAGTTTCTCACATGGCCACGGGTGAGCGGGCGATCGATCGGCGTCGTCACGGCGCGGCTCGGAAGCGCGCCACGTTGCCGTCGCCGATGTCCAGCACCGCTCCCTCGGAGAGACGGGCGACCGCTCCGCCGCGCAGCAGCATCGCCGACCCGTCGGCGTGGCGCACCACCGTGCCGTTGGTGGAGTCGAGGTCCCGCACGACCAGCTGATCGCCCTCCAGATAGACCTCCGCGTGCGTGCCGGAGACCTCCCGTCGCGGTGAGGGCAGCGCTGCCAGCCGCGCACCCGGATGGGCGGACGGCCGCGGCGCACGGCCGAGCACCACGGGCAGCTCCAGCGGGAGCTCCCGCCCGTCGTCGAAGGTGAGCACGAACCGGCGGGGCGCCGCCGCGTGCGGCACCCGCTGCGGCTGGTGCACCGGTGCGGCCGCGGCGACGAGCGCGGCGAGCTCGTCGCGATCGAACGCGGTGGTCTGGCCCGCGGCGTCGGCACCGACGTCGCCCACCCACGCGGGCAGGTCCGAGGCGGGTGCCTCCTGCGCGGTCGCCGCCGGGGCGGGCGGCGCGGCCACGGAACCCGCCTGCGGGATCTCGCCCCACTGCACGCGGTCGGTGCGCACCACGCCGCGGCCGAGCGGCAGCGACGCCGCTGACGCGCCGTCGTGCAGCGTGAGCGCCATGCCGCTGACCTGCTGCGCGGCGGCTTCGACCCACGTTCCGACCCCGGGGCCGGAGATCCTCGTGCGCTCCCGGCCGTGCAGCGTCGCCGCGGCAGCACCGCGCACCGCGACACTCACCGAGCTGGTGCGCGCGTCGACGAGTTCGACGAGGGCGAAGTCGGGCAGGTGCTCGATGCCCGGGGCGGCGAGGGCGGCGAGGACGTCTTCGAGGGCGGCATCGGACGCGCTGAGGATCTGGAACAGGTCACGGGCACGGGCCTCGCCCACCGTCGCGTCGGTCATCAGCAGGAACCGGTCGGCGACCATGCCGAAGCCGGCCGCAGCCGACGGCGGGGGCACGCTGTAGCTGAACACGTCTCCCACCCTACGGGGGACGCCTGGGCGGATCAGATCCAGGTCGGCATCCAGTTGTGCAGACGCCAGAAGTCCCACGGCACGCTGATCGCCGCGACGAGCGGATACCAGAACGCCGCCACCAGCAGGGCGACTACCAGGAACACCGCCACCGCGCGCCGCCCGATGCGTCGTCGGCGGGCGTCGGCCCCGGGCGGATGCGCCAGTGCCTGCAGCGCGAGGGCGAGTGCGATCAGCGCGAAGGGCAGGATCACCACCGTGTAGAACTGGAAGACGGTGCGCTGCGGGTACAGCAGCCAGGGCACGTAGGTCGCCGCGATGCCGGTGAGCACGAACGCATCGCGCCAGGTGCGGCGCACCGCGAATCGCCAGACGAGGAACAGCACCGCCGCCATCGACGCCCACCACACCAGCGGGTTCGGCATGCTGTAGACGACCTCCATGCACCCGCCTGCCGCATGGCAGCCCGCGTCGCCGTCGTCGGTGCGGTGGGCGTACATCGACGTCGGGCGCAGCAGCAGCGGCCACTGCCAGGCGGGGCTCGCGTAGCCGTGGGGGGTCTCCATGCCCGCGGCCGACGCATACATCCCCTCGTGATAGCGCCAGAGGCTCTGCAGCGGCAGGGGCACCCACGCCCACGCGCCCGTGGCCGGTGAATCCGTCGCGGCGTCGCGGCCGTATCCGCCGTCGGTGGCCAGCCACCCCGCCCACGAGGCGAGGTAGACCGCCGCCGCCGGGGGGACGAGCAGCAGGAAGGCCGCGGCGCCCTGGCGCACGGCATCCGCCGGCCACTGCCACACGCCCGCCCGCCGCCGGGCGAGCGCGTCGGTGACCACGGCGTAGATCCCGATCGCCGCGAGCACCCACAGCCCCGACCATTTCACCGCCGTCGCGGCGCCGGCAGCCACCCCTGCCGCGACCAGCCACGGCCGGTTCCACAGCACCGGACCCCACACCGGCGGGCCGCCGTCGAGCGTGCGGACGGCGATCGTCTCGGCGAGCCGGTCGAGGTGGCCGAGCCTGTCGCGCAGCGCGAACCAGAACGCCAGCAGCACGAACAGCATCAGCGGCGTGTCCAGCAGCGCGACGCGGCTCATCGAGATCGCCAGCCCGTCCACGGCCATGAGGGTGGAGGCGACGGAGGCGACCACGAGGGAGCGGGTGAGGGTGCGGGCGAGCAGGAAGAGCACCAGCACCGCGGCGGTGCCGGCCAGGGCCACCCCCACCCGCCACCCGAACGACGAGGCCGGGCCGAACAGCGCCATGCCGGCGCCGATGATGGCCTTGCCCAGCGGGGGATGCACGACGAAGCTGCCGATGTCGGTGAAGGTGTCGGTGCGTCCCGCGGCGAAGGCGGCGTCGGCATCCTCCGGCCAGGTCGCCGGGTAGCCGAGATTCCACTGGCTCCAGGCGTCCTTGACGTAGTAGGTCTCGTCGAAGACGATCTCGTGCGGGTGCCCCAGGTTCGTCAGGCGCAGGATGCCGGCGAGCAGCGTGATCGTCAGCGGCAGGATCCAGCCGAGCAGTCTGCGCACGCGAGGGTCGCCGGAGACCCGCGACAGCAGGCGCTCGTCCCACGACGGCACCGAAGTCAGCAGCGTCGGGGCGGTCACGCAGACCACCTTATGCTGGCTCGATGATCATCCTCGCGGCGACTCCGATCGGCAATCTGGGCGACGCCACGCGACGGCTGGTGGAGGCGCTCGAGACGGCGAAGGTGATCGCCGCGGAGGACACCCGCACCACGCAGCGGCTGCTGGCGGCACTGGGGGTGACCAACCGGCCGCGCCTGATCGCCCTGCACGACCACAACGAGAAGGCGCGGGCGGCGGAGCTGGTCGCGCTCGCGCGTGACGAGGACCTGCTCGTGCTCAGCGACGCCGGCATGCCCACCGTCAGCGACCCCGGCTACGGCCTGGTCGCCGAGGCGGCGGCGCAGGGGGTGACGGTCACGGCGCTTCCCGGGCCGAGCGCCGTGCTCACCGCGCTCGCGGTGAGCGGGCTTCCCACCGACCGATTCGCGTTCGAGGGGTTCCCACCGCGCAAGGCGGGGGAGCGCGCGTCGTTCTTCGGCGCTCTGGCCGCCGAGCCCCGCACGCTGGTGTTCTTCGAGGCGCCCTCGCGCCTGGCGACCACGCTCGCCGCGATGGCGACCGCCTTCGGAGATGACCGGCCGGCCGCGGTGTGCCGTGAACTGACGAAGCTGCACGAGGAGGTCGTGCGTGGCCCGCTGGCCGCGCTGACGGCGTGGGCGCAGGAGGGCGTGCGCGGCGAGATCGTCGTGGTGGTGGGCGGAGCCCCCGCCCGTGCCACCGACCCCGCGGCCGCCCTCGCACACGTGCAGGAACTCGTCGCCGACGGGGTGCGTCTCAAGGATGCCGCCGGCCAGGTCGCCGCGGCATCCGGGCTGTCCTCCCGCGACCTGTACCAAGCGGCACTGGCCGCCCGCAGCGCGGGCTGAGCCCGGTGCGAGCGGCCAGTGCCGCGGTGGTGCCGGTCAGCCCTTGACGGCGCCGGCGGTGAGGCCGCCGACGATGTAGCGCTGCAGCGACAGGAACAGCGCCAGCACCGGGATCGAGGCGAGCACCGCACCGGCGGCGAACAGGCCCCAGTTCGATGACAGCTGGTTGGACACCCATTGGTACATGCCCACCGCCAGCGTCCACTGATCCTCGGAGACGAGCACGATCTTGGCGATGATGAAGTCGGCGAACGCGGAGATGAAGGCCAGCAGGGCGACCACGGCGAGGATCGGCGTCACCAGCGGGATGATCAGCTGCCAGAAGATCTGCGCGTGCGTGGCGCCGTCGATCTTCGCCGACTCGTCGATCTCCACCGGGATCGTGTTGAAGAACCCGTACATGAGGAAGGTGTTCGTCCCCAGCGCGCCACCGAGGTACACGCAGATCAGCGCGATCTTGGAGTTGAGTCCGAGGGCGGGGATGACCTCGCCCAGGGTCAGCAGCATGAGGAAGATGGCCACGAACGCCAGGGCCTGCGGGAACATCTGCACGATGAGCAGCGTCGTCAGGCCGACGCGGCGGCCGCTGAAGCGGAAGCGCGAGAACGCGTAGGCGGCGGCGGCGCCCATGACCACCGCACCGACGGACGAGACGCCGGCGACGATCAGGGTGTTGCCCGCCCACGCCCAGTACTTCGTGTCGGCCAGCGCCATGTAGTTGGACAGGTCGAAGGCGCTGAACAGCGCGTTGGCCGCCGAGAGCGTGCCGCGGGGGTTCAGCGAGGCGGACAGCACGTACACCAGCGGGAAGCAGGCGTAGAAGATGATCGCCACGGCGACGATGTACTTCCAGCCGACCTCCGCGAGCCAGCGACGCCGTTGACCGGCGCGCCGCTGGTCGGCCTGGCGCTCGTCGGCGCGGGTGGGGGGAACAGCCTGCTCAGTCGTGGCGGACATCACTGGTACTCCTCGAGCTTGCGGGTCTGTCGGAAGGCGAGGGCGGAGATCGCGCCGACGATGATGAAGATGATGATCGACAGGGCACTGGCCAGGCCGTAATCGGCCGCGCCGCCCGAGATGCCGGCGATGTCGTAGATCGCCGAGATGAGGATGTCCGTCGATCCGAGCGCGTACGGCGCACCCGGTATGGCCGGTCCGCCGTTGTTGAACATGTAGATGATCGTGAAGTTGTTGAAGCTGAACGCGAAGGAAGAGATCAGCAGCGGCGCCGTGGAGACCAGCAGCAGCGGCAGCACGATGGAGCGGAACTGCCGGAACCGGCCGGCGCCGTCCAGCGACGCAGCCTCCAGCGTGTCGGCGGGAAGCGCCTGCAGCGCGCCCGTGCACACCAGGAACCAGTACGGGTAGCTGAGCCACAGGTTCACCCACAGCACCGCCAGTCGCGCCAGCCACGGGTCGCCGAGCCAGTTGATCTCGGCGCCGAAGAAGAACAGGTCGTTGATCACGCCGAACTCGGCGTTGAACATGCCGCGGAACAGCAGCGCCGACATGAATGCCGGGAAGGCGTACGGGAGGATGAACAGCGTCCGCAGCCACTTCCGGCCGCGCACGCGCGGATCGTTGAAGATCAGGGCGAACAGCAACCCGACCCCGAAGCTCAGCACCACGGAGAGGATGGCGAAGGCGAACGTCCAGCCGGCGACCATCAGCAGCGGCTGCACCAGCCTCGGCTCGGTGAACAGGCGCACGAAGTTGTCGAAGCCGACGTTGACGTACCAGCCGGTGGTGAGCGCGGTGCCGTCATCGGCGACGAAACTGCCGCGGTCGTTCGCGGAGTACACCGTGCCGCTGGTGGTGTCGGTGATGGTCTGGGCGTCCTCGTCCCACACGAGGGTCGATTCGTAGACCGCGCCGGTGGTGCCCTCACGGGTGCGGATGGACCCGTCGTTCGGGTCATCCGACACGGGCACGCGCAGGCTCTGCACCGTCTTCTGCAGCGCCTGGTCGGTGAGCAGCTCGGCGCGCGGGACGACGTTCCAGCCCGGCACCTCGGTGGCGTTGCCGGCCGCGCCGATGACGGCGTCGTCGACCTCGCTCAGCGGCTCGTCGGCATCGCCTGCGAAAACGTCACCGTCGTCGACGATCGCGAAGCCGTACTCACCGCCGCGCTCGATGATGGTCAGCGGGAAGGTGGGGGAGCCGTCCACGCGGCGCTCGCCCTGGATCAGGGCGGCGTTCACGGCCTGCTCCTGCGAGCCGATGTGACCGCTGCCGTAGTTGGTGAACGCGATGTAGGCGGTGTACACGAAGATGAACACCTGGAACAGCAGCAGGAAGATCAGGCCGGGCAGCAGGTACTTCAGCGGCAGCGCGCGCTTGGTGAAGTAGACCACGTTCGCGGCGACCAGCAGCAGGATCGACACCGACAGCACCAGCCACGACTCCGCGCGCACGGCGCTGATCGCGGCCATGATGCCGAAGGCGTTGACCACCGCCATCAGCAGGAGCTTGACGACGAATCCCCAGCCGATGCCGCGCCAGTTGCGCGCGTGCGACTCGCCTCGGGGGGTCAGGGAGGGGGAGGACAGCTGCGGCGCTGGTGCGGCGGCTTTTTCCTGCGGGACCGACATGTGCTTCTCCTGCATCGGGGACTCGCGGTGGCGAGAGGGGTGCGGGGCGGGAGACGTGAGCCTCCCGCCCCGCGGGGTGTCAGCCGATGGCTGCTTCGACGTCAGCGACCATCTGGTTCCACGTCGACACGGGGTCGGCGCCACCGATGATCTGAACCTGTGCGGCGTTCCACAGATCCCAGACCGAACCCATCTCGGGGATGGACGGCATGGGGACGCCGTTCTGCGACGAGGCGACGAAACCACCGATGATCGGGTCGCTCGAGACCTCCTCGGCCAGCTCGCTCCACGCCGGGATGCGCGGGTCGGCCTCGTACAGGGCCTTCTGCGCCTCGGGGGTGGCGAGGTAGTTCGTCAGGAACTCCTGGGCCAGCAGCGCGTTCTCGCTCTGCGAGCTGAGGTAGAAGCCCTGCACGCCCACGAACGGAGCGGCGGTCTCGCCACCGGCGGACGGGATCGGGTTGACCGTGACGTTGACGCCATCGGCGGTCAGCGCCTCGATCGCCCACGGGCCCTGAACGGTGTACGCGGCCTGGCCGGACGCGAACAGCTCGTTGTTGGTGTCGTAGTCGATCGTGGTGGAGATGATGCCGGTGCCGTTGGCGCCGTTGGCGCCGAGCCACGTGGCGAACGCCTCACCGGGCGCGCCGCCCATGCCGACCTCGGTGGTGTACGAGCCGGTGTCGTCCTGCAGGAAGACGGGGGCGCCGAACGAGGTCTGGAAGCCGTACATCGTGTAGGCGTCACCGGTCTGGCCGGCGGTGTTGATGACGATCGGGCGCTCCGCGCCGGCCGCCTGCGCGGCGGCGACCATGTCGTCCCACGTGGCCGGAGCCTCTTCGCCGACCAGGTCGGTGTTCTGGATGAGCGCGATCGTCTCGAGCGAGTAGGGCAGGGCGTACAGCTGGCCCTCGTAGGTCATCGCGTCGATGGCGACCTGCTCGAACGAGTCGGCCTTGTCGCCCAGGTCGACGGTGTCCACGACGCCGGCGGCCACGAGGGCGCCCAGCCAGTCGTGTGCGCCGATCGTGATGTCCGGGCCCTCGCCTGTCGGAACCTGCGCGATGAAGTCGGCGCGGATGTCCTCGAAGTTCTTCTGGACCAGTTCGATCTTGGCGCCGGTCTCCTCCTCGAAGGCCGCTGCGGCGGCTTCGATGGCAGGCTCACGGTTCTCGTCGGTCCAGACGGTCAGGACTGCACCCGAACCGTCGGTGGTCTCGTCGGCCTCCTCCGTGGAGCCGCCGCCGGCGCAGCCGGCGAGCAGGACGGCGGTCGACGCGATCGCGACGACTCCGATTCCCAACTTGCGCATGGATTTTCCTTCCGTGGGTGGTCGATCCTGGCTGGCCTCAGCTGAGGTCGCGCCGTTACGACCGGTGGTGGGTGTTGGGCCGGGTGGCCGCAACGGGTACATCTCTCAGTGCGGAGTGTGCTGTGCCTCTGTGCGGATGACGACAACGCCGCCACCCGCTAGTTCCAGCATGCCCCCGATCTCGCGCCGCGTCAGGAGGTCGACCCCATCTGCGGGCAGGGAAACGGTTTCGGCGCCGTGGTTGACGGCAACGGTGTATTCGGCGCTCTCGCTGCGACGCCGAACGATCTCGACACCTGCAGGCAGGTCTGCGGGGGTGACGCCCGCATCGGCGTACACCGCGGTCATGATAGCGGCCAGACCGGCGGCGTCGGGGCGGGTGCTGACGTACCAGCCCACGCCCTGTCCGTGCGGGTGGCGGGTGACGGCGGGGGCGCCGGCGGCGGGACCCTCGAGGTAGGTCGCCCGCACCTCGGCTCCCGACAGTGTCAGGTCTTCCTGCCAGACATCTGCGGCGAGGGTGGCGCCGTCGAATTCGATCGCTGCCGTGGCGCCCTCGCGCAACGGCAGGTGCTCCTCCACGCGCAGGCCGAGCGCCGGCTCGAGGGGGGCGGCGAAGCCGCCGGTGTGGACGGCGTCGT
Source organism: Microbacterium sp. zg.Y1084 (assembly GCF_024623595.1). NCBI lineage: Bacteria > Bacillati > Actinomycetota > Actinomycetes > Micrococcales > Microbacteriaceae > Microbacterium > Microbacterium sp. zg.Y1084. Next base: position 627,178 of record NZ_JANJGV010000002.1, on the reverse strand, counting down.
GCTCGTCGACGACGGCGGAGAAGAACGAGACCAGCAGTGTGCCGCCGGCCTCGACGTACCGGTTGAGGTTGTCGGCGTCGGAGCGGCTCAGCATGTACTGCGCCGGGGCGATGACGAGCTTGTACCCGGAGAGGTCCTGGCCGGGGAGGGCGAAGTCGACGGTGATCCCGTCGCGCCACAGCCGCTCGTAATACGCGCGGATGCGCTCATCGTGGCCGACGTCCTCCGAAGGACGCCATTCGAGGTCCTGGGCCCAGAACGACTCGAAGTCCCACAGGATCGCCACGTCGGCGTGCACGCGGGATCCGCGCGCTTCGCCGAGGGCGCTCAGCTTGGCACCGAGGTCGACGACCTCCCGCCACACACGCGAGTCCGTCCCGGCGTGGGGGAGCATCGCGGAGTGGAACTTCTCGGCGCCCGAGCGCGAGGCGCGCCACTGGAAGAAGAGGATGCCGTCGGCGCCGCGGCCGAAGTGGATGAGGGAGTTGCGTGCCATCTCGCCGGGCCGCTTGGCGATGTTGCGGGGCTGCCAGTTCACGGCGGAGGTGGAGTGCTCCATGAGGATCCAGGGCGCGCCGCCGGCGACCGAGCGGGTCAGGTCGGCGGCGATGGCCAGGCCGATCTCGCCCTCTTCATCGGCGGCCCAGAGGTAATGGTCGTCCGAGACCACGTCGACTTCGCGTGCCCACGCCCACAGGTCGCAGCCGTTGTGCTGGTTGGCCATGAAGTTGGTGGTGACCGGACGGTCGCTGTGCGCGCGGATCGCGTCGCGCTCGGCGGTGAAGCAGGCGCGCAGCTGGTGGTCGGTGAACCGCGCGTAATCCAGGCGCTGTGCGGGGTTGACCACCGAGGGCGCGGCGGCGGGGGCGCCGACATGCTCCCAGTCGGTGTAGTGCTGACCCCAGAAGGCCGTGCCCCACGCCGAGTTCAGCGCGTCGAGGGTGCCGTAGCGCTGCTGCAGCCAGAGGCGCCATTCGCGGACGGCGTGCGGCGAGTAGTCCTCGCCCACAGGGACGCCGTACTCGTTGTGCACGTGCCAGAGCACCACAGCGGGGTGGTTCCCGTAGCGCTTGGCCAGCTCGGTGGCGATGCGCACCGCGGCCTCGCGGTAGGCCGGGGCGGAGTGCGAGGCCATGCCACGGGCTCCGAAACCCATCACCACGCCGTCGCGGGTGATGACCCGCGCGTCGGGGTGCTCGGCGAAGAACCAGGCCGGCGGCGAGGCGGTGGGGGTCCCCATGTCGATGCGGATGCCGTTGGCGTGCAGCAGCTCGACGACCTCGTCGAGCCAGGAGAAGTCGAACACGCCCTCGCTGGTCTCCAGGAGGGCCCAGGAGAAGATGCCGATGCTCACGAGGTTCACGCCTGCTTCACGCATCAGCGCGACGTCTTCGCGCCAGGTTTCGCGCGACCACTGCTCGGGCGTGTAGTCACCGCCGTATGCGATGCCGTCGATGTCGGGCCAGCGAGGCGTCGAGGTCATGGAACACATCCTCGGGTCAGGGGACCGCAGTGTCGGGCTGTGACCGGTCCCAGGTGTTGTCGGCAAGCCTACGTGATCCGGGGATTGAAGATCGCTCAGCGTTACCGAACTGTGACCGGTCACAGTTCGGGAGGGGACGGGGGTAAAGTCCTGCACGTGGAGGAGAGCAGCGACATGCGCCGCCGCCCGACGATCCGAGACGTCGCGGCGGCCGCCGGAGTGTCACGCGGCACCGTGTCGCGCGTGATCAACGGCGGTCACTGGGTGTCGCCGGACGCGCGCCAGGCCGTCGAGGATGCCATCCGCCGCACCGGCTACACCGCGAACCATGCCGCGCGGAGCCTGGCGACCGGTCGGTCGAACTCGCTGGCGTTCCTGCTCACCGAGCCGCAGCACCTGCTCTTCTCGGACCCCACCTTCGCGCTGCTGCTGCGCGGTGCGACCGAGGCGCTGGCGCAGCGGTCGATGACGCTGGTGCTGCTGGTGGCCGACACGGCGGACGAGCGGGCGAATGTCGAGCACTATGTCAGCGCCGGTCACGTCGACGGCGTGCTGCTGATCTCCTCGCACGAGTCGGATCCGCTGCTCGCGTCGCTGATCGACGCAGGTGTCCCCACGGTGTGCACCGGAGTGCCGCTCGGGTACCGCGCCCACGTGCCCACCGTGTCGGTGGACGAGGTGGCGTCGGCGCGCGTGATGACGCGTCACCTGATGGATCGCGGCTACCGGAAGATCGCCGTGATCACGGGCCCCGAGGACACCTCCGGGGGCCGGTACCGCCTGGTCGGCTTCCGGGAGGAGATGGGCGACCGGTTCGACCCGGAGCTGGTCGAGCAGGACGTGTACTCGCGGGAGGCGGGGGCTGAGGCGATGACGCGGCTGTTGGAGCGGGCACCGGACATCGACGCGGTGTTCGCGGCCTCGGACGTCATGGCCGTCGGCGCCATCGCGGCGGCACGCCGCGCGGGACTGCGGGTGCCGGAGGACATCGCCGTCGCCGGCTTCGACGATTCCGGCCTCGCCGAGACGCACGACCCGCCGCTGACGACGATGCGCCAGCCCTGGGCGCAGATCAGCAGGGCGATGGTCGAGATCCTCATCGACGTGACCAATGGCATCCCGCGCGACGATGTGGTGCTGCCGACGACGCTGATCGTGCGCGACAGCGCCTGACCGCCGCCGCTCGCGCGTGAGCTCCCTGCCGTCCCGTTCGTGCGACGGCCGCCGCAGGATCGCCTGCCGCCGACGTTCTCTCGATTTCTCATGTGAGTTCCCGGTCGCACGTCAGTCGGGGTCGGCTTCGCCGCGCCGGCGACTCGGCGCCTCGGTGACGCAGCGACTCGGCGACTCCATCCGCCATGTGAGTTCGCGCTCACGCATCTCGAGGTTGCGGGCGACCTCTCCACAGCGCGACGTGAGCCTCTTGTTCCGACAACCGTCCCGCCTTGTTCCGACAACCGTCCCGCCGCCTCAGCCGGCTCCGCGCGGGCGCGCTGTGGCCATGTGAGTTCCCGCTCACGCAGCCGAGTCAGCTGCGGCCCGGGCGCAGACCCGGCGCGGGCGGCTACCCGGGGCGAGCGGGGACCGCGTGTGAGCGGGAACTCACATGGCGAAAAGAGAGAAACTCGGCGCTTTCCGAGGGCGGTCGGCGAGGGAAGCTCGGCCGCGGCGCCGGCGCGCCTCGTGTCGGGGGGCGCGCGTAGCGTGCGCCCATGGACACGCACGCGCAGAACGTGAACCCGTTCGAGGCCATGGCTGAGCCCGTGCGGCGGCGGCTGGTCGAGGTGCTGGCCAGCGGCGAGCACACCGCGGGCCAGCTCGCCGCCGCAGTAGGCGGGGAGTTCCGCATCTCGCGCACCGCGGTCTCCAGGCACCTGCGCATCCTGCGGGATGCCGGGTTCGTCGACGTGCGCGCCGACGAACGGTGGCGCTGGTACTTCCTCACGAACGACGGCCTGCGCCGGCTCGAAACCGCGGTGAAGCGGCTGCGCCGCATGATGGCGGGCGGTCTCGGCTGGGACTCCGACCTGCGGAACAAGCGTGATCCCCTCGGCGGCGTCTCGTTCGACGGGCGACCCGTGCCGCGCAAGGGGCCGGGGCGCGAGCCGTCGCGCGGCCACCGCGGTCGCCAGACGACGGCGCCGGTCGCCGCCGACCCCGAGGCGGGCCTGTATCCGGTGCCGCCCGTGGTGGGGCCGGTACCGCGGCCGTAACCGTCGGCATCCGCGCCGGCGGCCCGCCTAGAATCGACGGGTGACTTCAGGCCGATCCTTCTACATCACGACGCCGATCTACTACCCGAGCGACGTGCCGCACATCGGTCACGGCTACACGACCGTGGCGGTGGACACCCTCGCCCGCTGGCACCGCCAGGGCGGCGACGACACCTGGATGCTCACCGGCACCGACGAGCACGGCCAGAAGATGCTGCGCGCCGCCGCCGCCAACGGCGTCACCCCGCAGCAGTGGGTCGACAAGCTCGTCACCGAGTCGTGGTTCCCGCTGCTCGAGACGCTCGACGTCGCCAACGACGACTTCATCCGCACCACGCAGGAGCGCCACGAGCGCAACGTGCAGGTCTTCTTCCAGGCGCTGTACGACCGGGGCTACATCTACGCCGGTGAGTACGAGGCGCTGTACTGCGTCGGCTGCGAGGAGTTCAAGCCGGAGTCCGAGATCGTCGACGGCACCGGAGCCTTCGAAGGTCTCAAGGTCTGCGCGATCCACTCCAAGCCGCTGGAGCTGCTGCAGGAGAAGAACTACTTCTTCAAGCTCAGCGAGTTCCAGGACAAGCTGCTCGAGCTCTACAAGACGGTGCCCGACTTCCTCCGCCCCGACTCGGCGCGCAACGAAGTCATCTCCTTCGTCAAGAACGGGCTGAAGGACCTCTCCATCTCGCGCTCCACGTTCGACTGGGGAATCAAGGTGCCGTGGGACGAGTCCCACGTCATCTACGTGTGGGTCGACGCGCTGCTCAACTACGCCACCGCCGTCGGCTACGGCAGCGACCCCGAGCAGTTCGAGCGCCGCTGGCCCGCCTACCACGTCGTCGGCAAGGACATCCTGCGCTTCCACGCCGTCATCTGGCCGGCCATGCTGATGGCCGCCGGCCTCGAGGTGCCCCGAGGCGTCTTCGCCCACGGCTGGCTGCTCGTCGGCGGCGAGAAGATGTCCAAGTCCAAGCTCACCGGCATCGCTCCCACCGAGATCACCGACGTGTTCGGCTCCGACGCCTACCGGTTCTACTTCCTCTCGGCCATCGCCTTCGGCCAGGACGGCTCGTTCTCGTGGGAGGACCTCTCCGCCCGCTACCAGGCCGAGCTCGCCAACGGCTTCGGCAACCTCGCCTCCCGCACCGTCGCGATGATCGAGCGCTACTTCGAAGCGATCATCCCGCCGGCCGGCGAGTACACCGACGCCGACCTGCACATCCAGCGCACCGTCGCCGATGCCGCGACCGCGGCGGATGCCGCCATGGAGCGGTTCCGCCCCGACGAGGCCATCAACGCGATCTGGACCATCGTCGACGCGCTGAACCTCTACATCACCGAGAACGAGCCGTGGGCGCTGGCCAAGGACGACGCGCAGCGCGAGCGCCTCGGCACGGTGCTGTACACCGCAGCAGAGGGCCTGCGCGCCCTCGCCGTGCTGCTGTCGCCGGTCATGCCGCACGCCACCGGCATCCTGTGGGACGCCCTGGGCGCGGCAGCGACCCTCGGCGCGCTCCAGGACCAGCCGATCCGCGCTGCGGGCACCTGGGGCCAGCTGCCCGCGGGCGCCTCGGTCAGCGGGCTCGCGCCGCTGTTCCCCCGCGTCGAACAGAGCGCATGACCGACCCCAGCCAGTACACACGGCAGCGCGAGAAAGGTGCGCGCGACGTCAGCTATCCGCCCGCCCCTGAGCCGCTGGCGGTGCCGGTGTACGACAACCACGCCCACCTCGAGATCGAGGACGGCGAGGTCGGGCTGAGTCTGGACGAGCAGCTCGCGCGGGCCACCGCGGTCGGCGTCATCGGCGTGGTGCAGGCCGGTGGCGACATCGACTCCAGCCGCTGGTCCGCGTGGGCCGCGGCATCCCACCCGCAGGTGCTCGCTGCCGTGGCGATCCACCCCAACGAGGCACCGGCGTATGCCGAGCAGGGCATGCTCGCCGAGGCGATCGCCGCCATCGACGATCTCGCCGCGCAGCCGCGGGTGCGCGCGATCGGCGAGACCGGGCTCGACTTCTTCCGCACCGGTCCCGATGGCCTGCCGGCGCAGTACGAGAGCTTCGAAGCGCACATCGCCATGGCCAAGCGCCACGGCATCGCCATGCAGATCCACGACCGCGACGCCCACGACCAGGTGCTGGCCACCCTCCGCCGGGTCGGCGCCCCCGACCGCACGGTGTTCCACTGCTTCTCGGGGGCCGCCGACATGGCCCGCATCGCCGCCGACGCCGGGTACTACCTCTCGTTCGCCGGGAACGTCACGTTCAAAAACGCCCAGAACCTCCGCGATGCCCTCGCCGTGACACCCCGCGAGAGGATCCTCGTGGAGACCGACGCACCGTTCCTCACTCCGGTGCCGTACCGCGGCCGGCCCAACGCCCCCTATCTCATCCCGGCGACCGTGCGGTTCCTGGCGGCCGAGCTCGAGCTCGGCGTCGACGACCTGTGCGCCCAGCTGGCCGCCAACACCCTCGCCGTCTACGGCCCCTTCGAGGAGACACCATGACCGTCACCCTGCTCGGCGCGGCGGAGATCCGCGCGCTGGCGGCCGAGCTCGACGTGACCCCGACCAAGAAGCTCGGACAGAACTTCGTCGTCGACGCCAACACGGTGCGCAAGATCGTTCAGGTCGCCGGTGTCGCCCCCGGCGACAGCGTGGTCGAGGTCGGCCCCGGGCTCGGGTCGCTCACCCTCGCCATCCTCGAGGCCGGCGCGACCGTGACGGCCGTCGAGATCGACCACCGCCTCGCCGAGCGGCTGGCCGCCACCGCCGCCCACCATGGTGTGCCCGACGGCGCGCTGACGGTCGTCGACGCCGATGCGCTGCGGGTGACCGAGCTTCCGGGCGACCCCGAGGTGCTCGTGGCCAACCTGCCCTACAACGTCAGCGTGCCCGTGCTGCTGCACTTCCTCGAGACCTTCGCCCACCTCGACCGCGGTGTCGTGATGGTGCAGGCCGAGGTGGGGGAGCGTCTCGCCGCGAAGCCCGGCACCAAGGCCTATGGCGGGCCGAGCGTGAAGGCGGCCTGGTACGGGCCGTGGCGCCTGGCGGGCACGGTCTCGCGCCAGGTGTTCTGGCCCGTTCCCAACGTCGACAGCGTGCTGGTGGGCTTCCGTCGCGACGCCGAGCCGCGCGGGACCGAGGAAGAGCGTCGCCGTACGTTCGCGATCGTGGATGCCGCGTTCGGGCAGCGCCGCAAGATGCTGCGTCAGGCGCTGTCGAGCGTGCTGGGCGGCAGCGCCGCCGCGGCATCCGCCGTGCTGGAGGCCGCGGGCGTGGCGCCGACCGCGCGGGGCGAGGAGCTCGTGGTGGACGACTTCCTGAGGATCGCGCGCGCGGACCCCCTCGCGCACTAGCGTGGGTGGGGTGACAGACAACGCCCGCTCCAAGCCCCCCGTCGCCGACCTGCATCGGCCCTACACGGCCGCCGCCGACCGCTACCGCGCCGTCGACTACCGGCGCGTGGGAGCCTCCGGGCTCGTCCTGCCCCCCATCTCGCTCGGGATGTGGTGGAACTTCGGCGACAACGTGCCGTTCGACAACCAGCGCAGCGTGCTGCGCCACGCGTTCGACATCGGCATCACGCACTTCGACCTCGCGAACAACTACGGTCCGCCCTACGGCGCCGCCGAGACCAACTTCGGCCGCATGATGGGCGAGGACTTCGCCCCCTACCGCGACGAGCTGATCATCTCGTCCAAGGCCGGCTACGACATGTGGTCGGGTCCGTACGGTGAGGGCGGCTCCCGCAAGTACGTGCTGGCCAGCGCCGAGCAGTCGCTGCGGCGGATGCAGCTGGACTACGTCGACGTGTTCTACTCCCACCGCGACGACCCCACCGTCCCCCTCGAGGAGACCATCGGGGCGCTGGACACGCTGGTGCGTCAGGGGAAGGCCCTCTACGTCGGCATCTCCTCCTACAGCGCGACCCGCACCGTCGAGGCCGCCGCGATCGCCCGGAGCCTGGGCACCCCGCTGGTGATCCACCAGCCGTCGTACTCCCTCGCCAACCGCTGGATCGAGGACGGCCTCACGGGCGCGCTGGTGCAGGAGGGTCTCGGCGCGATCGCCTTCTCGCCGCTCGCGCAGGGCCTGCTCACCGACAAGTACCTCGGTGACGCCCCGGCGGACCGCTCGGTGACCCGGTGGTCGCTGCCGCGGGACACGGTGTCCGAGCGCGGCCGTGGTCGCCTCCTCGGCTTGGATGCCATCGCGAAGGAGCGCGGTCAGACCCTGGCGCAGATGGCGCTGCAGTGGGTGCTGCGCAACGACGTCGTCGCCTCGGCGCTGGTCGGCGCGTCGCGCCCCGAGCAGCTCGACGAGAACCTGGCGGCCGTGACCGGTCCCGCCTTCGACACCGAGGAGCTCGAGCGCATCGACGCCCTCTCCGACGGGATGAGCGACGGCATGTGGGAGTCGGCGGACTCGTGACCTCCACGGCATCCTCCCGACGCGTGCACGTGCGGGCGCCCGGGAAGATCAACGTCTTCTTCGAGGTCGGGGACGTGCAGGACGACGGCTACCACGACGTGGCATCCGTCTACCAGGCGGTGTCGGCCTACGAGGACGTGTACGCCTCGCACGCCGACGGCTTCACGATCGAGGTCGAGGGCGTCGTGGACGTCAGCGGCGTGCCCGTCGACGACCGCAACCTCGCGGTGCGCGCCGCGAGGCTGCTCGCCGGCGAGATCGGCTACGACGGCGGCGTGCACCTCGAGGTGCGCAAAGCCGTTCCCGTGGCAGGGGGCATGGGCGGCGGGTCCGCCGACGCCGCCGCCGCGCTCGTGGCGTGCGACGCGCTGTGGGGCGCCGGACTGTCGCCGGCGCACCTGCAGCGCCTGGCCACGCGACTCGGAGCGGACGTGCCGTTCGCGCTCATGGGCGGCACCGCGGTCGGCACCGGCCGCGGCGACCAGCTGAGCCCCGCGCTCGCCCGGGGCCGCATGGACTGGGTGATCGTGGCCACGCCGATGGGGATGTCGACGCCCGACGTCTACCGCGAACTCGACCGGCTGCGCGACGGCGCCGGCGCCCCGGACATCGCGCCGCCGCCGAGCGTGCCCGACGTCGACCCGGCGGTGCTGCAGGCGCTGCGCACCGGTGATGCCGCCGCCGTGGCCGCCGTCGTGCACAACGACCTGCAGGAGGCCGCGTTCTCGCTGCGCCCGGAGCTGGCCCAGCTGCGCGAGCTCGGCATGTCCCAGGGCGCGCTGGCGGGGATGGTGTCGGGCTCCGGCCCCACGGTGGCGTTCCTGACCGCCGACCCGACCGCCGCCATGGAGCTGCGGGTGAACCTGGCCGCCGCCGGCCATGACGCGCTCACGGTGCACGGTCCCGTCGCCGGGGCGCGCGTGGTCGGCTGACGAGAGGAAGACCGTATGACGACCGACAACGACTCCGCGCCCGTGGCGCCCGCCGTCGACGCCCGGGTGCGCGACTGGCAGGAGCAGCCCGCCGACCTGCGCTCCACCGCCGCACTGAGCGAGCGGGGGCTCGACTACCGGGTCCTCACCGCCGGCCCGGCCGCACCCGACACCGCGCTGTTCGATGACTGGGTGCAGGCGGTCGCCCGCGGGTTCCAGGACGGCGAGTACGACGAGCCGCGGCTCGCGGCCAGCCGCGAAGGCAGCGCACTCCGGCGCCGCACCGGCGTCTACGACCCGGTGGCGCCGATGGCCGGCACCCCCGTCGGCACCCTGGGCTCGTGGGTCGCCGAGCTGACGCTGCCGGGCGAGCGCGCCGTTGCCGCGTGCGCCATCACGGCCGTCACCGTCGCGCCGACGCACCGCCGCCGGGGCATCGCACGCGCGATGGTCGAAGGGGAGCTGCGCACCGCGGCCGCGGCAGGGCTTCCTGCGGCGATGCTGACGGTGAGCGAGTCGACCATCTACGGCCGCTACGGCTTCGCACCCGCCGGCGCCGCGGCTGATTGGGAGATCGAGACGAAGCGGCTGCGCTGGACCGGCCCGGTGCCGGACGGTCGCGTCGACTTCATCCCGCGCGAGCGCCTGCGCAGCCTCCTGCCCGGCGTCCACGAGCGCGTGCGGCTGCGGTACCCGGGTGAGATCGAGGTGGCGCCCGGCCTCTGGGACCGCTTCGCCGGCACGCGCGCCGACGTCAAGGATGCCGGCGCCATCCGCGCCGTGCAGTACACCGACGCCGACGGCGAGGTGCAGGGACTGGCGTCGTTCAAGATCAGCGAGGACACCGCAGGCGACGGCACCAAGGGCACCGTCGACGTGTCCTACTTCCTCGCCGCGACCGACGATGCGTATGCGGCGCTGTGGCGCTTCCTCCTGGAACTCGACCTCATCGCCACGCTGCGGGCGCACCAGCAGTCGGCCGACGAGCCGCTGCTGTGGATGATCGACGACCAGCGCGCCGTCACGCTCGCGCTGCGCGACCACCAGTACGTGCGGATCCTCGACGTCCCCGCGGTGCTCGGTGCCCGCCGGTACGCCGCGCCCGGCCGCTTCGCGCTCGACGTGGACGATCCGCTCGGCATCGCCGGCGGGCGGTTCCTGCTCGAGGTCGCCCCCGACGGCACCGCCACCCTGCGCGCGCTCGCGGCGGGGGAGCAGGCCGACGCCGTCGCCGTGAGCCTCGGCATCCGCGAACTGGGTGCGATCGTGCTCGGCGGCGTGTCGCCGGAGACCCTGGCGCGCGCCGGCCTCGTGCGCTCCTCGGACGCCGCCGCGCTGGCGCGCACCTTCTGGTGGCACACCGCCCCGCGCCTCAGCCTCTGGTACTAGACCGCGTCGGCTACCCCACTCATCCCGGTCGCGCAACCCCCGATCTCGTCGTACCCTCTTCGCTAGCGTGGGAGGCCCACCGGCACGGAGGAGCGGCCATGGAAGCACGTCTGGGTGACACCGTCATCGCGCAGGCCGACGAGGCCGATCTCATCCGCATCGAGGGCAACTGGTACTTTCCGCCCGCGAGCGTGAACTGGGATCTGCTCACGCCGAGCGACACCCCGTACACCTGCGTGTGGAAGGGGGAGTGCCAGTACTACGACGTCGACGGCCACGCCGACAACGCGTTCGCCTATCCGGAGCCGAAGGACGGCGCCGTCGAGCGCGTCGGGAAGGACTTCTCGGGCTACGTGGCCTTCTGGCAGGACGTGCAGGTCGGCGACCAGCGGTGATCGAGTTCCGCGGCGTCTCGAAGTCGTTCGGCGACGGCACCCGCGCCGTCGAGGACTTCTCCCTGCAGATCCCGCCGCACGGCACGACGGTGTTCGTCGGGTCGTCGGGGTGCGGCAAGACCACCCTGCTGCGCATGATCAACCGCATGGTCGAGCCGAGTTCGGGGACCATCACGATCGACGGACACGACATCACCTCGCGCCCGGCGGTGCAGCTGCGGCGCAGCATCGGGTACGTGATGCAGAACTCCGGGCTGCTTCCCCACCTCACCGTCGCGGCCAACATCGCCACGGTGCCGCGGCTCAACGGGGTGCCGCGCGACGCCGCGCGCGAGCGGGCGCTGGAACTCATGGGAACGGTGGGTCTGGACACCGTGATGGCCGACCGGTACCCCGGTCAGCTCTCCGGCGGTCAGCAGCAGCGCGTCGGCGTGGCCCGTGCGCTGGCGGCCGAACCGAACATCCTGCTGATGGACGAGCCGTTCGGCGCCGTCGACCCCATCGTGCGCGCCGAGCTGCAGGACGAGCTCCTGCGGCTGCAGCGCGACATCGGCAAGACGATCGTCTTCGTCACCCATGACATCGAGGAGGCCTTCTACCTCGGCGACCAGGTGATCATCCTCGAGCGGGGTGCCCGCATCGCCCAGCGAGGGACGCCCGACGAGATCCGCCGCAGTCCCGCCTCGCCGTTCGTCGAGGCCTTCGTGGGGGCGCGGGAGCGCCGCGCGCCGTGAACTGGGTCATCGACAACCTGGGGCTGATCGGGTCGCTGTCGCTCGAGCACATCCGACAGAGCGTGATCCCGATCCTGGCCGGCCTCCTGATCGCGGTGCCCCTGGGGTGGCTCGCGTGGCGCTACCGGCTGCTGCGCGGGGCGCTGCTGACGGTGAGCGGCCTGCTGTACACGATCCCGTCGCTGGCGCTGCTCGCGCTGCTGCCCGGCATCCTCGGGGTCAGCTTCCTGAGCGAGGTGAACCTGCTCGTCGCGCTCACCCTCTACGCCATCGCCCTGCTGACACGGTCGGTCGCCGACGGCTTCGACGCGGTGGACCCCGATGTGCGGCTCGCGGCGGTGGCGATGGGCTACGGCCCGGTGCGCCGGTTCTGGGGAGTGGACCTGCCGCTGGCGGGTCCGGTCATCCTCGCAGGGCTCCGTGTCGCGGCCGTCAGCACGGTCTCGCTGGCGACCGTCGGCGTGCTCATCGGGGTGACCAACCTCGGGTACCTGTTCACGAACGGACTGCAGCGACGCATCATCCCCGAGGTGCTCGCCGGCATCGTGGCCGTCATGCTCATCGCGGTCGTCATCGACCTGCTCCTCGTCGCCGCAGGGCGCATGCTGCTGCCGTGGAGCCGCACCCCGTCGCCTCGCGTGCGCGCACGGCGAGCGGCACGACCGGTGGGGGCGGCGGCATGAACCTCTTCGCCGACGCACTCGCCTGGATCTTCGCCCCCGAGCAGTGGACCGGGCGTGCCGCGATCGGCTCGGCCATCGGGGTGCACCTGCTGTTCACCATCATCTCGGTGCTGCTCGCCGCCGCCGTCGCGGTGCCGCTGGGGTGGCTCATCGGTCACACCGGCCGAGGGCGCGAGATCGCGGTCATCGTGTCGGGCGCCGCGCGCGCCGTGCCGTCCTTCGGGCTGCTCATCCTGCTGGTGCTGCTGTTCGGCGTGCTGCACCGCCCCGAAGCGGCCGTCGTGACCTTCGTGCTGCTGGCGATCCCGTCCATCCTCGCCGGCGCGTACGCCGGTGTGGAAGCCATCGACCCCGCCACACGCGATTCGGGCCGGGCGATGGGAATGACCGAATGGCAGGTGCTGTGGCGCATCGAGGTGCCGCTGGGACTGCCACTGCTGGTCGCCGGGTTGCGCTCGGCCACCCTGCAGGTCGTGGCGACCGTCACCATCGCCGCCTACGTGAACCTGGGCGGGCTGGGGCAGTACATCATCGCCGGAATCCCGCTGCGCCGTTACGACATGGTGCTCGGCGGAGCGCTGCTGGTGATCGCGCTCGCCCTGCTGCTGGACCTGCTCTTCGCCGTGCTGCAGCGCGTCGCCGTCCCGCGCGGGCTGCGCGCCGGCCGCGCCGCCCGCACGGGCGCCCCCACGGCGGCCCGCGCCACCGCCACCGCCCCCGTTCCTTCCTGACCACGCACCCTGCACCGAGGAGACGACCCATGCCCACCCCACGCACCTCCCGCCGGCTGATCGCCGGCGCCGCCGCCTTCGTCCTGGCGGCCGGCCTCACCGCCTGCGCCTCGTCCGACCCGCTCGAGCCGGGGACCGATGCCGAGACCGGCGACAGCGAGACGATCGTCATCGGCTCGCAGGCGTACTACTCGAACGAGATCATCGCGGAGATCTACGCGCAGGCGCTGGAGAACGCCGGCTACACCGTGGAGCGCTCGTTCAACATCGGCCAGCGCGACGCGTACCTGCCCGAGATCGAGAGCGGCGCGATCGACCTGTTCCCCGAGTACACCGGCAACCTGCTGCAGTCCTACGACCCCGAGACCGAGGCGCGCACGGCGGACGACGTGTACGCCGCGCTCGTCGAGGTGCTGCCGGATTCGCTCGCCGTGCTCGAGCAGTCCACCGCCACCGATCAGGACTCGTACACCGTCACGGCGGCGTTCGCCGATGAGAACGGGGTGACGACCATCGCCGATCTCGCCGAGGTCGCCGGACCCCTGTCGCTGGGCGGTCCGCCCGAGCTCGCCGAGCGCCCGTACGGGCCGACGGGTCTCGCCGACACCTACGGCGTCGACGTCACCTTCGAGGCGACCGGCGACACGAGCGTCGACGCCCTCGTGGCGGGCGAGGTCGACATCGCCAACGTCTACACCGCCGACCCGCGCATCCAGACGCAGGACCTCGTCGTGCTCGAGGACCCGGAAGGGCTCTTCCTGGCATCCAACGTGGTGCCGCTGGTGAGCGCGGACCTCGCGGACGAACTGGCCGAGATCATCGACCCGATCAGCGCCGCGCTGACCCCCGACGGCCTCGTGGCCATCAACGTGCAGAGCACCGAGGACCAGATGTCGCCTGCTGACATCGCCTCGGCATGGCTCGAGGAGAACGGTCTGCTCTGACCCGCGTCAGTCCAGAGCTTCGCCGAGCTCGAGCCAGCGTTCCTCGAGCTCGGCGATCTCGGCCGCCTGCGCGTCGCGTCGCCGGTACAGGTCGGCGACGTCGTCGTAGGCGGTCGAGCCCGCCGCGTCGGCGATCTTGACGTCGATCTCGGCGAGACCCTTCTGCATCTTCTCGATCTTGCGATCCAGGGCCGACAGCTCCTTTTCGGCGGTGCGGCGCTCGGCGCCCGACAGGGCCGAGGCGGATGCCGGAGCTGCGGCGGCCTTGGCCGGTCCGCCATCCGCAGCGCGCTGCTGCGCGTGCCGCAGGCGCAGGTACTCGTCGATGCCTCCGGGAAGGTGCCGCAGGTGTCCGCCGAGGATCGCGTACTGCTGATCGGTGACGCGCTCGAGGAAGTAGCGGTCGTGGGAGACGACGAGCAGCGTCCCCGCCCAGGAGTCCAGCAGATCCTCGATCGCGGCGAGCATGTCGGTGTCGAGATCGTTCGTCGGCTCGTCGAGGATGAGCACATTGGGCTGCTCCAGCAGGATCAGCAGCAGCTGCAGACGCCGCTTCTGCCCACCGGAGAGATCCTTCACGGGCGTCGACAGCTGCTCGCTCGAGAAGCCCATGCGCTCCAGCAGCTGGCCGGGCGTGAGGTCCTGCGCCTTGGATCCCGAGCCGAGGGTGTAGCTCGTGCGCAGTCCCGAGATGACGACGCGCACCGGGTCGCTCAGGTGCGGGTCGAGCTCGTCCATGCGCTGGCTGAGGGTGGCGACCTTCACCGTCTTGCCGCGCTTCACCCGCCCGGCAGTCGGCTCCACGGTGCCGGCGATGAGGCCGAGCAGCGTCGACTTGCCGGCGCCGTTGACGCCGAGGATGCCGGTGCGCTCGCCCGGCGCGATGCGCCATTCGACGGTGCGCAGCACCTCGCGCGTCCCGGTCGCCGAGCCGGGCGAGGGGTAGGACACCGAGACGTCCAGCAGGTCCACGACGTCCTTGCCGAGGCGCGAGACCGCCAGCGACTGCAAGGAGACGGGGTCACGGATCTCGGGGACATCGGCGATGAGCTCGTTGGCGGCGTCGATGCGGAACTTCGGCTTGGACGTGCGGGCGGGAGCGCCGCGGCGCAGCCACGCGAGCTCCTTGCGGGCGAGGTTCTGCCGACGCTGCTCGATCACCGCGGATTGACGGTCGCGCTCCACGCGCTGCAGCACGTAGGCGGCATATCCGCCCTCGAACGGCTCGACCATGCGGTCGTGCACCTCCCAGGTGCGCGTGCACACCTCGTCGAGGAACCAGCGGTCGTGGGTGACGACGAGCAGGGCGCCCGACGACGCCGACCAGCGGCGCTTGAGGTGCTCGGCCAGCCACGCGATGCCCTCGACGTCGAGGTGGTTGGTGGGTTCGTCGAGCATGAGCACGTCCCAGTCGCCGGTGAGCAGCCGGGCGATGGCGACTCGGCGACGCTGACCGCCCGAGAGGGTGCCGAGGCGGGCGTCCCAGGGCAGGTCCGAGGCGAGACCGGCCACGACGTCGCGCGTGCGCGCGTCGCCCGCCCACTCGTGCTCGACGCGGTCGCCGACGATCGCCTCGGCGACGGTGATGTCGTCGGGCAGCGTGTCGGCCTGGTCGAGCACGCCGACCGTGACCCCGCCGCGCACGGTGACGCGGCCGGCGTCGGGGGTGACCCGGCCGGCGAGCATCGCCATGAGGCTGGACTTGCCGTCGCCGTTGCGGCCGACGATGCCGATGCGATCGCCCTCGTCGACGCCGATGGAGACGCCGTCGAAGACGACACGGGTGGGATATTCGAGATGCAGGGCTTCGGCCCCGAGAAGATGCGCCATGTTCCCTCCAGCGTAGGCGGCGCGGCTGGGCGCTCCGCCCGGTCTGTCGCCGTGACCCCGACTCAGGCCCGCGGCGGCGCGTCGGCCAGCCGTCGCCGGGTGGTGAACACCCGCGGCCGCCCGGTCAGCGGATCGGTGAAGCGCAGCTCGGCCGCCAGCAGCTGCATCGGGCGCTGCGGGTCGTCCTCGGGCGTCTCGGGGAGCAGCTCGGGATAGTAGCGGTCGCCGAGGATGCCGAGACCGAGCTGCGCCAGGTGCACGCGCAGCTGATGCATGCGTCCGGTGCGCGGACGCAGGCGCGTGTGCACGACCGGGAGACCGGCGTGGCCGCCGCCGCTGGTGCCGGTGCGGATGAGCTCGATGAGCGTCTCGGCGTTGGGGTCGAGGTCCGGCCTGGTCTGCACGCAGAGGCTGTCGCGGAACTTCTGGATGTGGCTGCGGTGGACCAGGGGGAAGGGCGGCAGGCCGTCGGCGGGCAGAGCGGAGA
The DNA here is from genome assembly GCF_024623595.1 of Microbacterium sp. zg.Y1084. Lineage (NCBI taxonomy): Bacteria > Bacillati > Actinomycetota > Actinomycetes > Micrococcales > Microbacteriaceae > Microbacterium > Microbacterium sp. zg.Y1084. Next base: position 610,929 of record NZ_JANJGV010000002.1, on the reverse strand, counting down.
CCGCCTCGTAGGTCTTCTGCACCTCGCGGCGCTCGAACAGCGACTGGTAGGCGCCGCGGGTCGCGGGCCGGGCGGAGAACATCAGCACCCCGGCCGTGGCGCGGTCGAGGCGGTGGATGGGCACGAGGTCGGGGTTGTCGAGCCGGCGTCGCAGACGCACCAGCGCGGTGTGGTTCAGGAACCGTCCGCCCGGCGTCGTGGGGAGGTAGTGCGGCTTGTCGATTACGACGAGGTCGTCGTCGAGGTGCAGGATCTCCTCATCGAAGGGCACCGTGCGCTCCGCGGCGGGGGGCTCCCGGTGGTACCAGATGAACTCCGCCGCACCCAGGGGGGTGTCGCGGCGCACCACCGCGCCGGCGGCGTCGACGACGTCGCCGCGGTCGAAGCGGTCGTGCAGCGATGCGGTGTCGAGGTGGTCGAAGCGCTCCACGACGTAGTCCGCGATCGTCGGCCACGGACCGGTGACGGGCACGCGCAGGCGCGTGGCGCCGACACCGTCACGGACCGGACGAGGGGAGACGGGCATGCTCCATCGTCCCAGACGGTCAGGAGTCGAAGCTGAGACTGAGCTTGCGCAGCAGGGCGGCGAGGCGCTCGCGGTCGGGGCGGGACAGCGAGCCCAGCAGGGTCGCCTCGGCGTCGACCAGGCGCGTGATCGCGGCGTCCACGCGGGTCTTGCCGTCGCCGGCCAGGGTCACGAGCACGCTGCGGCCGTCGGCGGGGTCGCTCTCGCGGCGCACGAGCCGACGGGCCACGAGGCGGTCGATGCGGTTGGTCATCGTCCCGCTGGAGACCAGCGTCTGCTGCAGCAGCTGCTTGGGGCTGAGCTGGAACGGCTCTCCCGCCCGGCGCAGCGCCGAGAGCACGTCCCACTCCCACGGCTCGAGATCGCTGCGGTGGAACGCCTCGCGTCGGGCGCGGTCGAGATGGCGCGACAGGCGGTCCACCCGGGACAGCACCTCCAGCGGGGAGAAGTCGAGGTCCGGGCGCTGGGTCTGCCACGCACCGACGATGCGGTCGACCTCGTCCGTCTGCTGAGCCATCCCCCCATTATCGGTCCCGCACAGGTCACGGTTCGGTTACGACGACCGGCTGCCCCCTGGCGGCGACGGAGGCGCCGTCGGAGACTGTGACCGGTCACAGAAGACCCGGCCGTCGAAGGGGATGGGAGCACCATGCGCGCACGCGGGACGAACAGGTGGATGCGGGGCGCGGCCGCCGTGGCATCCGTCGTGCTGGTGACGACGGGACTGGCCCTTCCGGCGGCCGCAGCGGACGGCCCGGTCGAGGCCGGGATCGTCGTGCCGAAGGTCGAGGGGATGCTGGCGGACTTCATCGCCGGCGCCGACGTCTCGTCGGTGATCGCGCTCGAGCAGTCCGGCGTGGTCTTCCGCGACGCCGCCGGTCAGCCGGCTGACCTCTTCGCCGTGCTCGCCGACGCGGGGCTCACCGACGTGCGGGTGCGGGTGTGGAACGACCCGTTCGACGCCGCCGGCAACGGGTACGGCGGCGGCGACACCGATGTCGCGCGCGCGGTCGAGATCGGTCAGCGGGCCACCGCGGCAGGGCTGGGGGTGCTGGTCGACTTCCACTACTCCGACTTCTGGGCCGATCCGGCCAAGCAGCATGCGCCCAAGGCATGGGAGGGCTACACCGCCCAGCAGACCGCGGATGCCGTGGCGGAATTCACCGGCTCGGCGCTCGCCGACTTCATCGCCGCCGGGGTCGATGTGCGGATGGTGCAGATCGGCAACGAGACCAACGGCGCGGTGGCGGGCCTGACCGGCTGGGACGGCATGGCGCAGGTCTTCGCCGCCGGCTCCGCAGCCGTGCGCTCCGCCCTCCCCGATGCGAAGGTCGTGGTGCACTTCACCAATCCCGAGACCGCCGGGCGCTATGCCGGGTACGCCAGGGAGCTGGCGGACCGCGGGGTCGACTACGACGTGTTCGCCTCGTCGTACTACCCGTTCTGGCACGGTTCGCTGGGCAACCTCACCACGGTGCTGCGGGACGTCGCCGACACCTACGGCACGCAGGTGATGGTGGCCGAGACGTCGTGGGCGCACACGCTGGAGGACGGCGATGGCCACGGCAACGTCATCGACCTCCCCTCGGAGGCCACCGCGTACCCCGTGAGCGTGCAGGGGCAGGCCACCGCGCTGCGCGACGTGATCCAGGCGGTCGTCGACGTCGGCGACGCCGGCATCGGCGTCTTCTACTGGGAACCGGCCTGGCTGCCGGTGGGGCCGCCGTCCGAGGTCGAGCGCAACCGCGAGCTGTGGGAGACCTTCGGCTCGGGGTGGGCCACCAGCGCGGCCGGCGAGTACGACCCGGATGACGCGGGCCAGTGGTACGGCGGCTCCGCGTGGGACAACCAGGCGCTGTTCGCCTTCGACGGCACACCGCTGGAATCACTGCAGACGTTCCGCTACGCCCGCACCGGGGCCACCGCCCCGCGTGCGGTGAGTGCGGTCGAGCAGCCGGTGCTCACCCGCCCCGCCGGTGACCCGATCGCCCTCCCCGCCACTGTGGCGATCACCTACAACGACGGATCGGTGGAACAGGAGGCGGTGACCTGGTCGGATGCCGCGGACTGGATCACCGGGCCCGGTGTCTACCGCGTGAGCGGCGTCACCGCGGGCGGGCACGCCACCGTGGCGACCATCACCGTGCAGGCGGTCAACCATCTCCGCAATCCCGGATTCGAAGACCCCGACCTGTCGATGTGGCAGCGATCGGGGCCGCTGACGCTCCGCGCCGCCGATGACCCCCGCAGCGGCACCGCCTCGGCGCACTTCTACGCGGCCGACGCCTTCGGCTTCACCCTCGCGCAGACCGTCACCGGTCTGCCGGCGGGGGACTACACCGCCTCCGGCGCGCTGCAGGGCGACGGTGAGGGCGACGGCGGGGTGACGCTGTCCCTGTCGTCGTCGGGCGGGGATGCCGCAGAGACGCCTTTCGCCTTGTCGGGCTGGCGGGTCTGGTCCGAGCCTCGGACGGGCGTCGTGACGATCGCCGAGGGCGACACGCTCACCGTCACCGTGCGCGGCGACCTCCCCGGCGGGGCGTGGGGGACGCTCGACGATCTGGTGCTGGCAGCGGCGGCCGAACCCGGTGCGGACACCGCCGCGCTCGACGACGCCGTGGCCAGGGCCGCGGCGGTCGACCGCACCGTCGCCACGCCGGAGTCCCTGGCCGGCCTGGATGCCGCGCTCGCGATCGCGGGGGTCGTGCGCGGCGCCGCGGCGCCGACCGCCGCTCAGGTCGCCGACGCCCTCGCCCTGGTCGAGGCCGCGCTCGCCGCTCTCGAGGCGGGGGGAGAGGTGCCGCCCGCCGTGCTCGCGCCGGTCGAGCTCACGGTGGCCGAGGGTGCCGAGATCGCCCTCCCGGCGACGGTGCGGCGCACCGCGTGGAACGGTGTCGTCGACGAGGTCCCGGTGACCTGGTCCGAGGCGGTGGAGTGGATCACGGGGCCCGGGGCCTACACGGTGCCCGGCACCGCGGACGGCGCCCCGGCGGTCGCCCGCATCACGGTCACCGAGCGGGAGTGGGTCGTCGACGGCGGGTTCGAGGGCGACGGCTCGGCGTGGACCGTCACGGGCGGGGGCGCCGCGATCACCGACACCGCCGACGCGGCGAACGGCCGTCGCGCGGTGGACTTCTGGAACGATGCGGCGTACGGGTTCGAGGTGACCCAGCGGATCGACGGCGTCACCGCCGGCACCTACGGCCTCTCGGCCACCGCGCAGGGCGACGGCGAGGCGCCGGGGGACACCCTCGAGGTCACCGCCGCCACGGCATCCGGCGCGCACGCCGCCGCGCTGCCACTGGAGGGCTGGCAGGCGTTCGCGACGGGGACGACCGCGCCGTTCACCGTGTCCGAAGGCGAGGTGCTCACGGTCGGCGTCCGCGCCGCGCTGAGTGCGGGTGCCTGGGGCACCGTCGACGACCTGCGCCTGGTGCGCGCGGGGGAGCGCACCGACACGTCTGCGCTCGCCGCGGACATCGCCGCCGCCCGGGCACTCGACCCCGCCCCCTACACCGCAGCCTCCTCGGAGGCGCTCGCCGACGCCCTCGCCGTGGCCGACGTCGTGGTGGCCGCGCGCTGGCCGACGCCGGAAGCGGTCTCCGCCGCGCGGGCGGGGCTGGCCGACGCGACGTCGCTGCTCGTGCGCCGCGACGCCGACCCGTCGACGTCCGCCCCCGCCGTCGGCGTGCTGGCGCACGACAACGGCTGGGACACGGGGCTCCGCGATGGCGACTACTCCGTGCGGATGAACCTGTGGTGGGGGGTCAACGGCTCGTCGTTCCGGCTCTACGAGAACGGTGTGCTCGTCGCCGTGCAGCCCCTCGTCTACGGCGGCATCGCCCCGCAGACCGCCGCCGTCCCGATCACCGGCCGTCGTGACGGCACGTACGTGTACACCGGTGAGATCGTCAACGCCTCGGGCGTCACCGCCACCCGACCGGTCACCGTCACCGTGACCGACGCGTCCCCCGGCACCCCCGTGCTGCGGCACGACAACGGGGATCGCGATGGGCGCTACACCGTGACCGCCGACATGTGGTGGGGCACCAACGCGACGGCGTACCGGTTCTTCACCGATGGTGTGCTCGTGGCGGAGGGGGTGCTGGAAGCCCGCACCCCCTGGGCGCAGAGCGCGCGGCTGAACGTGGTCGGCGCCGCGCGGGGGACGCACGTGCACCGCGTGGAGTTCTCCAACGCGGCGGGGGTGACCTCGAGCAGGACACTCGCCGTCGCGGTCACCCGCTGACCGCCCCTCTGGCAGACTTGTCACGTCGTTCTGCGGGACGACGGTCCGCCGTGGTGTAACGGCAGCACGACAGCCTTTGGAGCTGTTAGGCCCAGGTTCGAATCCTGGCGGCGGAGCATGACAGACAACGCGCTCGCCGTCATCGTGCTCGCCGCCGGTCAGGGCACCCGCATGAAGTCGAAGCTGCCCAAGGTGCTGCACCGCATCGGCGGGCGACCGCTCATCGGACACGTGCTCGACATCGCGCGCGACCTCGGCCCCGCCCAGGTGCTGGTCGTGGTGCGCCACGAGCGCGACCAGGTCGCCGACGCCGTCGCCGGCATCGGCCCCGACGTGCACATCGTCGACCAGGACGATGTGCCCGGCACCGGCCGTGCCGTGCAGGTGGCGCTGGACGGGCTGCCCGGCTTCACCGGCGATGTGCTCGTGCTGTCGGCGGACGTGCCGCTGATCGAAGCCGAGACGCTGGCGCGCCTGGTCGAGGTGCACCGCGCCTCCCATGCCGCCGCCACCCTGCTGACGGCGGTCCTCGACGACGCGACGGGCTACGGCCGCGTCATCCGCGACTCCACCGGCGCGGTCGCCCGGATCGTGGAGCAGAAGGATGCCAGCGAGGCCGAGGCCGCCGTCACCGAGATCAACGCCGGCGTCTACGTGTTCCGCGCCGATGCGCTGCGCGCGCAGATCGCGCGGGTGGGCGTCGACAACGCGCAGGGCGAGATGTACCTCACCGACGTCATCGGGCTGCTGCGCGCCGACGACGCGCCGGTCGCCGCCCTCACCGCCCCTGACGCCGCGACCGCGCTCGGGGTGAATGACCGGGTGCAGCTGTCGGAGGCGGCGCGTCTGCTCAACGCACGTGTCGTGCGCCGGTGGCAGCTGGAGGGCGCGACGATCCTCGACCCCGCCACCACCTGGATCGACGTCACCGCCTCGCTCGCGCCCGACGTCACCGTGCTCCCGGGTTCGCACATCCTGCGCACCACCACCGTGGCATCCGGCGCCGTCGTCGGCCCCGACACCAGCCTGGTCGACTGCGAGGTGGGGGAGGATGCCACCGTCACCCGCAGCGACGCCACGCTCGCCGTCATCGGCGCCGGCGCCACCGTCGGCCCCTTCGCCTATCTGCGCCCCGGAACGTACCTCGGCGACCGCGGCAAGATCGGCACGTTCGTCGAGACGAAGAACTCCACCATCGGCGAGGGCAGCAAGGTGCCCCACCTCTCGTACATCGGCGACACCACGATCGGCACAGGGGTCAATCTCGGCGCCGGGGCGATCACCGCGAACTATGACGACATCGCCAAGCACCGCACCGAGATCGGCGATGAGGTGCACACCGGTTCGCACAACGTGTTCGTCGCGCCGGTTAGGATCGGAGATGGCGCGAAAACCGGTGCGGGTGCGGTCATCCGCAAGGATGTGCCTGCCGGTGCACTGGCACTCAGCGTCGCCCCCCAGCGCAACGTCGAAGGGTGGGTCGAGACGAATCGACCGGGTACGAAGGCGGCGGATCTCGCCGCCCGAGCCCGGTCTGCACAGAAAGCGGACGATGGCTCGCAAGAACAAGACGGTTGATCTCGACAGGGCGAAGGACATCGCGCCCGGGCTCGTCGCCAAGACGAAGAAGCGCCTGGTCGTGGCCTCCGGGCGATCGCACCTCGCGCTCGCGAACGCGGTCGTCGCTCAGATCGGCACGGAGCTCGTGCCCACCGAGTACCGCACGTTCGCGTCGGGTGAGATCCTCACCCGCTTCGAGGTGTCGATCCGCGGCTGCGACGTGTTCCTCATCCAGTCGTTCGGCCCGCCGGTCAACGAGTGGCTGATGGAGCTGCTGATCATGCTGGATGCCGCCAAGCGCGCGTCGGCCAAGCGCATCACCGTCGTGGCCCCCTACTTCCCCTACTCCCGCCAGGACAAGAAGGGGCGCGGCCGCGAGCCGATCTCGGCCCGCCTGGTGGCGGACCTGCTCAAGACCGCCGGCGCCGACCGCGTGATGAGCGTCGACCTCCACGCTGCGCAGATCCAGGGATTCTTCGACGGCCCGGTCGACCACCTCTTCGCCAAGCCGGTGCTGCTGGAGTACTTCCGCCGCACGCTTTCGCCCGAGGACCGCGATGCGCTCACCGTCGTCTCTCCCGACACCGGGCGCGTGCGCGTGGCCGACACCTGGTCGGACAGCCTCGGGGCGCCGCTGGCCATCATCCACAAGCGCCGCGACCCGAACGTCGCCAACCAGGTGACCGTCAACGAGATCGTCGGCGACGTCTCCGGGCGGGTCTGCCTGCTCGTGGACGACATGATCGACACCGGTGGCACCATCGTGAAGGCTGCGGAGGCGCTGAAGAAGAACGGCGCCCAGCGGGTCATCGTCGCGGCGACGCACGCGATCTTCTCCGACCCCGCGACGGAACGGCTGCAGAGCCCGGCCATCGATGAGGTCGTCGTCACCGATACCGTCCCGATCCCCGACGAGAAGCGCTTCGCCACGCTCACGGTGCTGCCCATCGCACCCCTGCTGGCCCGCGGTATCCAGGAGGTCTTCGAAGACGGATCGGTCACCAGCATGTTCGACGGAGCTGCGTAGGCTCGATGGGCGCGCCGGAGGCGGTTCCGACGGACTTCGAGGTCGACCATCCGTTCGCCCTCGAGGTGGACGAGGTGGAACGCGCCCTCGCCACCCGTCGGGAGGGCCTGAGTTCGGCGCAGGCGGATGAGCGCATCGCCGAGGTCGGCCGAAACGAGCTGCCCGAGCCGCCTCGGCGTCCCGCGATCCTGCGGTTCCTGGCGCATTTCAACGACACCCTGATCTACATCCTGCTCGCCGCCGCGGTCATCAAGGCCGTCATGGGCGACTGGCTGGACTTCTGGGTGATCATGGCCGTCGCGATCATCAACGCCATCATCGGGTTCGTCCAGGAGGGCCGCGCCGAGAAGGCCCTCGCCGGCATCCGCGGCATGCTCTCGAACGACGCCAGCGTGCGCCGCGACGGCCGGTGGACGACGATCGAGGCGGCCGACCTGGTGCCGGGCGACGTCGTGCGACTCGCGCCCGGTGACAAGGTGCCCGCCGACCTGCGGCTCTTCCAGGCGACGCAGCTGCGCATCGACGAGGCGGCGCTGACCGGCGAGTCGGTGCCGGCGTCCAAGGGCATCGAGCCCGTCGCCGCCGGTGCGGGCGTGGGGGACCGCCGATCGATGGCGTTCTCGGGCACCATTGTGTCGGCGGGGCAGGGCCGCGGCATCGTCACCGCCACCGGCGGGCGCACCGAGATCGGCACGATCCAGGCGCTGGTGGGCGAGGCCGGATCGATCACGACACCGCTGACGAAGCAGCTCGACTCGTTCGGGCGCGTGCTGACGATCGTCATCCTCGGCATGGCCGCCGTCATGCTGCTCATCGGCCGGTACCTGCACGGGATGCCACTGGACGCGCTCATCTCTGCGGCGATCGGCTTCGCCGTGGCGGCGATCCCCGAGGGGCTGCCGGCGCTGGTGACCATCACCCTCGCGATCGGCGTGCAGCAGATGGCCCGCCGCTCGGCGATCACCCGCAAGCTCCCCGCCGTCGAGACCCTCGGCGCCGTCACCACCATCTGCAGCGACAAGACCGGCACCCTCACCAAGAACGAGATGACCGTGCGGCGCATGGTCACCGCCCGCGCGGCCTACGCGACGACGGGTCTGGGCTACGACCCCTCCGGCGAGATCGTGCCGGCCGACCCCGAGCGCGGCCTGAGTCCCGCCGAGCAGCGGCGTGACCTCGCACCGCTGCTGGCGGTGGCCACCCTCTGCAACGACGCCCACCTCGCCGAACGCGAGGGCGGCGGTGACGGCCCCCGGTACGCCCTCGTCGGCGAGCCCACCGAGGGCGCGCTGAAGGTCGTGGCGCTGAAGGGCGGCGTGAGCACGCGGGGCACCCGCCGCGTCGCCGTGGTGCCCTTCGACTCGGCCTACAAGTTCATGGGGACCCTGATCGAGTCCGCCGACGGGGCGAGGGCGGTGCTCGTCAAGGGCGCCCCCGACCGACTGCTCGAGCGCTCCCGCACGCAGCGGGGCGCGGACGGTGCCGAACCGCTCGACATCCCCTTCTGGGAGGCGGCGATCGACGACCTCAGCTCTCAGGGGCTGCGGGTGCTGGCGGCCGCGCGTCGGCCCGCGGGCGAGGGCGACGAGCTCTCGGCCGATGACCTCGAGGACCTGGAGTTCCTCGGGCTCTGGGGCATCCTGGACCCGCCTCGCCCCGAGGCGATCGAGGCCATCGCCGACTGCCACGCCGCCGGCATCCGCGTGAAGATGATCACGGGCGATCACGCCGGCACGGCACTGGCCATCAGCCGCGAGATGGGACTGGTCTCGGGCGACGACGTGACGGTGCTCACCGGCGGCGAGCTCGAGGCGATGAGCCAGGATCAGCTCGCCCGCGTCGTGCGTGACGTCGACGTGTACGCCCGCACCAGCCCCGAGCACAAGATCCGCATCGTGCGGGCGCTGCAGTCGCACGGCGAGGTGGTCGCCATGACCGGCGACGGCGTCAACGACGCCCCTGCCCTGACGCGCGCCGACGTCGGCATCGCGATGGGCATCAAGGGCACCGAGGCCACGAAGGAAGCCGCCGAGATCGTCCTGGCCGACGACAACTTCGCCACGATCCGCAGCGCGGTGCGCGAGGGGCGGCGCATCTACGACAACCTCCGCAAGTCGGTGGTCTTCCTCCTGCCCACCAACGGCGCGCAGTCGCTCGTCATCCTGGTGGCCGTGGTCTTCGGCCTCGCGCTGCCGCTGACGCCGGTGCAGGTGCTGTGGGTGAACATGGTCACCGGGATCACCCTGTCGCTCGCCTTGGCGTACGAGCCCGCGGAGCGGGGCATCATGACCCGTCCGCCACGGGCACCGGGCGGATCGCTCATCAATCGTGGCGAGCTGGGCTTCGTGCTGCTGGTCTCGGTGCTCATCGGCGGGGCGACCCTCGGCCTCTTCTACAGCGTCGTCGGCACCGGTGTCGACCTCGGCTACGCGCGCACCGAGGCGGTGCTCATGCTGGTGCTCGGGCAGCTCGCCTACCTGTTCAACTGCCGTTTCCTCACGCGCTCCAGCCTCACCGGCGACGTGCTGCGGGCGAACCCGGTGGTCTGGGGATCGGCGGGGGTGCTGCTGCTGCTCCAGCTCGTCTACACCTACGTCCCGTTCATGAACGACCTGTTCGGCTCCCGCCCGCTGGCGGCATCCTCGTGGGTGCTGCCTGTCGTGCTGTCGCTGGCCGTCTTCCTCGCCGTCGAGGGTCTGAAGACGCTGCGGCGCCGCATCCTCGCCGTCGACGCATAGCCCCCACCCAGCGTCGCTCCCGGTGCCGACGGCTACCGTGGACGACCCACGCCCCCACCGAGAGGACTTCCCGATGCGCCCCTCCTCCCGCACGCCTCGTGCCGCCGCGCTGGCAGGAGCGGCCGGCATCCTGCTGCTGTCCGGCTGCGGCGCCGGTGCCGACACCGCCGCCGCGCCCGACGCGGACTACGCCGACGGCAGGTACGAGGCCACCGGCTCCTACGCCACACCGGAGTCGGTGGAGCAGATCGACGTCACCGTCGAACTCGCCGACGGCATCGTCACCGACGTGCAGGTGGTGGGCGACCCGACCAGGCCCGAATCGGCGCGGTACCAGTCGCAGTTCATCGGCGGCATCGCCGACGAAGTCGTGGGAAAGCCCCTCGACGAGATCTCCGTCACCCGGGTGGCGGGGTCGTCGCTGACCAGCGGCGGGTTCGCCGAGGCCCTCGAGGCCATCAAGGCCGACGCCGCGAAGTGACCGGCGCACCGGTGTCCTGGCGTTTCGAGGCCATCGGCACGCGCTGGGAGATCGTCACGGAAGCGGCGCTGCCCCCTGCCGCGCGTGCCCTCGTCGCCGAGACGGTCGACCGCTTCGACCGTGCGTGGTCGCGCTTCCGCTCCGACTCCCTCGTGTCGCGCCTGGCTGCAGGGGGATCCGTCCCGCCGCCCGACGACGCCGGCGACATGCTGGGGGTCTTCGCCGAGCTGACGGGGGCGACCGGAGGGGCCGTCTCGCCGCTCGTGGGCGACGCCCTGGCCGCGCGCGGGTACGACGCCGACTACAGCCTGGTCGATCGCGGGGCCCTCCCCTCGCGCGAGGACTGGCGCACCCGGCTGCGATGGGATGCCGAGAGACTGCAGCTCGACGGACCCGCGACGATCGACGTGGGAGCCCTGGGCAAGGGTCGCCTCGTCGACCTCGTCGGCGCGTGCCTGGCACCGTGGACGGGTGATGGCGCGCTCGTCGTCGATGCCGGGGGCGACGTCCTGGTGCGGGGGACCACCGAGCGCATCGGCCTGGAGCATCCGTACGACCCGACGCGCGCGATCGGGGTGTGGGAGATGACGGATGCCGCGCTCTGCGCCTCCGCCGTCACCCGGCGGGCCTGGGGCGAGGGGCTGCACCACGTGCTCGACGCCCGCACCGGCGAGCCGGTGCGGGCGGTGGCGGCGACCTGGGCGGTCGCCGCCACCGCAATGCGCGCGGACGCCGCCGCGACGGCGCTGTTCTTCGCCGGCGGCGCCGAGCTGGCGGCCCGCTGGGGGGTGTCGTGGGTGCGCATGCGCACCGACGGCACCGTCGACTGGTCGCCGGGCTGTACGGCCGAGGTCTTCCGCTCGGCGCGCTAGCGTTGATGTCATGACAGCCGTGCCCTCCCTCCCCGCCGCCGCGACGCCCGGGGCGGCCTGATGGGCGGGCTCACCGCCCTGTGGGGGCGTGTCTTCGCCGTGCTCGGCAAGGCGTCGACCTACCGGCTCGTGCTCGTCGCATTGGGGGCCCTCGCCGTCATCGCGTTCGTGCTGTCGTTCTTCGGCGTCCTCGTTCCGTCGCCCGGAGAGCTGGTCGCCACGCTGCTGGTGCTCGCGGCCGCCTGCAGCATCGTCGACGCCGGCGCGCAGCGGCTGCTGAAGCTGCCGTGGCGTGTGGAATCCTCGCTCATCACGGCCCACATCCTGCTGTTCGTGCTGCGGCCGTCACTCGAGGTCGGCGCGCTCCTCGGCATCGCCGCGGCCGGCGCGATCGCTTCGCTGTCGAAGTACCTGCTGGCCTGGCGCGGGCGCCACATCTTCAACCCCGCCGCCGTCGGCGCGGCCGTCGTCACCATCGCCGGTTTCAGCACCTCGGCGTGGTGGGTCGGCTCGCCCTTCCTCGCCCTGCCGGTGCTGCTGCTGGGGTGCACGGTGCTGCTGCGCGCCGAGAAGCTGCGCGTCGTCGCGGTGTTCTGGGTCATCGCCGTCGGAGTCGCCGTCGTGCGCACCTCGGTGCAGTACCAGCAGGCGGGCGTGCAGGTCGCCGGCGGCGACCTGCTCTGGCAGATCGTCACGGCCTCGCCCTTCCTGTTCCTCGGCGCCTTCATGCTGTCCGAGCCCCTCACCATGCCGCCACGGCGCTGGCAGCAGTTCACCGTCGCCGCCGTCGTCGGCGTGCTGGCCGGCTGGCCGATCGACGTGGGCGTCGTGAGCCTCGGCCAGGAGCGGGCGCTGCTGATCGGCAACCTCGTCGCCTTCTTCTTCACCTGGCGCGCAGCGGTGAGTCTGACGCTCACGGCGCGGACCGACCTCACGCCCACGGCACGGCAGCTGACCTTCCGCACCCGTCGCCGGCTGGCGTTCGTGCCGGGGCAGTTCCTCGAGCTCGAGGTGCCGCACCGTCACCCCGACGCACGCGGCACGCGGCGTGAGTTCAGCATCGTCTCCTCGCCCGAGGAGCTGCCGGAGCTGCGCATCGCCTTCCGCGAGGGCGGCGGCCCGCAGTCGAGCTACAAGAAGGCCCTCGCCGCGGTCACCCCCGGCGACCCGCTCGCCGTCACCGGCGTCTGGGGCGACTTCGTGCTCCCGCGGCGCACCACGAGCCCGGTGCTCATGGTCGCGGCCGGCATCGGCGTCACCCCGTTCGTGTCGCAGCTGACCCACATGCGGCTGGCGGACGAGCAGCGCGACATCGTGCTCGTCTACGTCGCATCGGAGGCAGCGGAGCTGGCCTTCCGCGACGAGATCGCCGCCTCCGGGGTGCCGGTGGTGGTCTTCACCCGCGATCGCCCGGCCGATCTGCCCATGCACTGGCGCTGGGCGCGCGGCGTGCGGCTGGACGCCGACGGGCTGCTGAAGGTGGTGCCCGACATCGCCGCACGGCACGCCTACATCTCCGGCCCCGCGGGACTCATCGCCGACCTGGCGCCGGCGCTCGAACGCGCCCGCTCGATCACGACGGACGCGTTCTCGGGGTACTGACCCTCAGCCCTGCTCCTCGGCGCCGGGCTCGGGGGAGTCCGGGCCGCCGCCGGCCGCCGACGCGGTCCCCGCGACGGGCAGACGCACCTCGAACACCGTGTCACCGGGTCGGCTCCGCACCGTCAGCTCGCCGTGATGGGCCTGCACGATGGCGCGGGCGATCGCGAGCCCCAGGCCGGTGCCGCCGGTGCGGCGGGCGCGCGAGCGGTCGCCGCGGGCGAAGCGCTCGAACAGCTCGTCGGCCACCCGCGGGTCGACGCCGGGACCGTCGTCGTGCACCCGCAGCACCGCGCTGTCGCCTTCGCGCGCCACCGAGGTCGTCACCGTGGTGCCGGCGGGGGTGTGCACGCGGGCGTTGGCGAGCAGATTCGCCGCCACCTGGTGCAGGCGCCCGGCATCGCCGGCGATGACGATCGGCTCGGCATCCACCTCCAGTCGCCAGGAGTGGTCCGGGCCCGCGACGCGCGCGTCGCCGACGGCTTCGACCGCGAGCCGGGTGAGGTCGACGGAGCCGAACACGAGCTCCTGCCCCTCATCGAGTCGGGCCAGCAGCAGCAGATCCTCCACCAGAGCGGTCATGCGCAGCGACTGCGCCTGGATGCGCTCAAGGGCCTGCTCGGTGTTCGCCGCGGTCTCGGGCGCGGTGGGCGCCTGGTGCAGGGCGCGCAGCGACAGCTCGGAGTAGCCCCGGATGGATGCCAGGGGCGTGCGCAGCTCGTGACTGGCGTCGGCGACGAATGCGCGCATGCGCCGCTCGTTGCGCTCGCGCGCCATGAGCGAGGTGCCCACATGGTCCAGCAGCATGTTCAGCGCCGCCCCCACCTGGCCGATCTCGGTGCGCTCGTCGGCCTGGTCCGCCGGCACGCGCTCGGAGATCGACACCTCACCCTCCGACAGCGGCTTCATCGCCACCCGCGTGGCGGTCTCGGCGACGGCGCGCAGCGGCCGCAGCGACGAGCGGATGATGAGCGCGATCGCCGCGGACAGCAGCAGCAGGCCGCCCGCGGTGAGCAGCGTCACCGTCGTCAGGATCTGCGCGATCGTGGCGGTGACGTCGGTGGTGGGAAGCCCGACGACGGCGTACAGGCCCGACCCGTCGCTGCGCATGAGCACGCGGTACTCGCCGAGTCCCGGGAGGGTGACGGTGCCGTCCCGCTGGTCTTCGAAGGCTGTGGCGATGCGGTCGATCTCCGCGTCGTCGAGGGTGACGATGCTCTCGTCGTCGGCCACGTACGCGCCGGTGACGTCGACGAGGGTCTGCAGCACGAGAAGGGTTCCCGGCTGCTGGCGGCCGACGGAGAGCGCCTCGGCGGCGGTGCCGGTGGTGGTGATGCGCACCCGGTCGGCGGCTTCGCGCACCTGACCGTCGAGATTCTGCTGGATGATCGTGCCGAGGATGGTGCCGGTGGCCAGGCCGATGCTGACGAGGATCAGCGCGACCAGCGACACGACCGCGGTGATGAGCCGGGTCTGCAGGCTCCAGCGGCGCACCCGTGGCGCATCCCCGGATGCGGAGGTCTCGGTCACTGCGGGGCTTTGATCATGTAGCCGACCCCGCGCACCGTGTGGATCAGCGGTTCGCGGCCCTGGTCGATCTTCTTGCGCAGGTACGAGATGTACAGTTCCACGACGCTGGAGCGTCCGCCGAAGTCGTAGTTCCACACCCGGTCGAGGATCTGCGCCTTCGACACCACGCGGCGCTGATTGCGCATGAGGTAGCGCAGCAGCTCGAACTCGGTGGCGGTCAGCTCGATCTGCTCGCCGCCGCGTTCGACCTCGTGCGAGTCCTCGTTGAGCGTCAGATCGCCCACGCGCAGGATCGGCTCGCTGCCGGCGACCGCAGCGGTCCCGGCGCGGCGCATCAGGGCGCGCAGGCGTGCGACCACCTCTTCGAGGCTGAAGGGCTTGGTGACGTAGTCGTCGCCGCCGGCGGTGAGGCCGGCGACCCGGTCGCCGACGGCATCCTTGGCCGTGAGGAACAGCACCGGCACGTCATTGCCGGAGTGGCGCAGCCGCTGCAGCACCGACATGCCGTCGAGGTCGGGCATCATGATGTCGAGCACCATCGCGTCGGGCGCGAAGTCGCCTGCCGCCTGCAGGGCCTCGTACCCGGAGGCCGCGGTGCGCACCTGCCACCCCTCCATCCGAAGGGCCATCGACAGCAGGTCGGTGAGCATCTGCTCGTCATCGACCACCAGCACGCGCACAGGGGAGCCATCGGGGCGTCGGAGTTCCGGCTGGGGGGCGCTCGCGGTCATGCCCTCATTGTGTACCTCCCTGGAGAGGATTCCTATGGAGCGCGCTATGCGCCCGCTGTGAGATCACCGGCGCCGGGAGAGCGACGAGCGCGGCGCGACACCCGCGCGATGGCCGCCACGGCGCCGGCGCCCACGGCGGCGCCGAGGGTGTTGGCGATCAGGTCCCGCACGTCGGGGTAGCGGGCGGGCAGCGCGATCGCCTGGGTGAGTTCGATCGCAGCGCTCAGCGCCAGTCCGACGCCGGTGGCCAACCACCACCGGCGGGGGCCGGTCCACAGCACCCACAGCGCCCCGACAGGGGTGAACAGGGCGACGTTCGCCGTGAACTCCAGCACGGGATAGGTCAGCCAGGCCGTCACGGGCAGTGTGGCGAAGGTTTCGGACAGCGCCTTCAGGGTGCCGCCGGCGCCCTCCGGCTGCGGGCCGAGCGTCAGCGATGCCAGCCAGGCGAGGTAGGCCGCCGAAGCCGCCCCGAGCACGATCAGCCCGGGGCGGCTCCGAACGGGGATGAGGGCGGGCGTCAGTGGGTGTCCTCGGCCTCGATCTCCGTGCGGTCGCCCGACCACAGCGTGTGGAAGGTGCCGGGCTTGTCGATGCGCTTGTAGGTGTGGGCGCCGAAGAAGTCGCGCTGGCCCTGGATCAGGGCAGCGGGCAGCCGCTCGGCGCGCAGCCCGTCGTAGTAGGCCAGCGACGAAGAGAACGCCGGGGCGGGGATGCCGGCGGTCGCGGCGGTCGCCACGATGCCGCGCCACGCGTCCTGCGCACGACCGAGCGCCTCGACGAAGTAGGGCGCCGTGAGCAGCACGGGAAGGTCAGGGGCTGCGGCGTACGCGTCGCTGATGCGGTTGAGGAACTGCGCGCGGATGATGCAGCCGCCGCGCCAGATCTTCGCGATCGCGCCGAGATCGATCGCCCAGTCGTACTCTGCGGCCCCGGCCCGGATCTCGTCGAACCCCTGGCTGTAGGCGACGATCTTCGACGCGTACAGCGCCAGGCGCACGTTCTCGATGAACGCGTCGGGGTCATCGACGGTGAGGGTCTCGGAGGCGCCGGGGAGCTCGCGCGACACCTGACGCTGCTCGGGGTGGCTCGACAGCGACCGGGCGAACACCGCCTCGGCGATCCCGGACACGGGGGTGCCGAGATTCAGGGCCGTCTGCACGGTCCAGGCCCCGGTGCCCTTGGCGCCGGCCTGGTCGAGGATGACGTCGACGAGCGGCCGGCCGGTCTCGGCATCCACCTGGCGCAGCACCTCGGCGGTGATCTCGATGAGGTAGGACTCCAGCTCGCCGCGGTTCCACTCGGCGAAGACGTCGGCGATCTCGGCGGGGGACTTGCCGGTGCCCCGGCGGATGAGGTCGTAGGCCTCGGCGATCAGCTGCATGTCGGCGTACTCGATGCCGTTGTGCACCATCTTGACGAAGTGGCCCGCGCCGTCGTGCCCGACGTGCGTCACGCACGGCTCGCCCTCGGCGACGGCGGCGATCGAGCGCAGGATCGGCCCGAGGGTGACCCACGACTCGTCGGAGCCGCCGGGCATGATCGAGGGCCCTGTCAGCGCACCCTCCTCGCCGCCCGAGATGCCGGCGCCGACGAAGTTGATGCCCGTCTCACGCACCGCCTTCTCGCGGCGGATCGTGTCGGTGAACAGGGCGTTTCCGCCGTCGACGATGATGTCGCCGGGCTCGAACACCTTGGTGAGCGCGTCGATGACGGCGTCGGTGGGGCCTCCGGCCTTGACCATGATGATGGCGGTGCGCGGTCGCTGCAGCGACGCGGCGAACTCGTCGTACGAGAAGGTGGGGACGAACCCGGCTTCGGGGTGCTCGGCGACCAGCTCGTCGGTCTTGGACCGCGACCGGTTGTAGACCGCGACGGTGTTCCCCTCGCGCGAGGCGAGGTTGCGGGCGAGGTTCGAGCCCATCACCGCCAGGCCCACGACCCCGATGTTGGCGCGCGGGGCGGCCGCGGAGTCCGGGCCCTCCGGGGTCGCCGCGGGGCGGGGCACGTCCTGCGGCGAGGGCGCGCCCTCGTGCACCTCGGCGGAGCCGGGGGTGTCGTCGCGATCGTCCGAGGTGGTGGTCTGGGCCTTGTCGTTCATGCTTCTCCTCGTGCCTGCCGGCCTGCGGTGCGCCGTGGTGCTGGCCGCACCCGGGGCGGGTTCTAGCGTAGTGCGGCAGCCGCGTCGGATCGGGGTGCCCCCGCAAGTGTGACGAGCCGGCGGGTCCGACGGGTCACCTCGGCCCAATCGCCGGCGCCGACGGCCGCCTCCGGCAGCATCCATGACATCCCCACGGCCGGGACCGCGGGGATGGCGAAGTAGTCCGCGAGGTCGTCGGGCCCGATGCCGCCGGTGGGGACCAGGGTGACCTCCCCGAAGGGCGCCGCCAGCGCGCGCAGGGCCGCAGCACCGCCGGACGCTGCGGCCGGGAAGAACTTCACCGTCGTGATGCCGAGTTCGAGGGCCGCCTGGATCTCGGTGGCCGTCACCGCCCCGGGGAGCACCGGGACCCCCCGCAGACGGCAGCGCTCGACGACGGCGCGGCTCGTGCCGGGGGAGACGATGAAGCGGGCGCCGGCGTCGACGGCGGCATCCACCTGATCGGGTCGCACGACCGTGCCCGCACCGACGAGCACGTCGCCGCGCGCGGCGACGGCCGCGATGGCATCGGCCGCCGCGGCCGTGCGGAAGGTGATCTCGGCGACCGGCACGCCGCCGTCGGCGAGCGCGCCGGCGATCGCGACGGCCTGGCCGCTGGAGTCGGCCGTGACCACGGGGACGATCCGATGCGGGCGCAGCAGTGCGAGGACCTGATTCATCATCCGCTTCCGTCGGGCGCGATCGTCGCGCGAGGACGGAAAGATCATATCATTGGGGGGTGTCCGCGATCCGCGTGCGCCGCCCCGCCCGACGATGGACGTCCCCATGTTGATCCTCGCCCTCGAATGCAGCACCACGTCCGCCAAGACGATGCTGTTCGACGCCGATGCGGGTCTGGTGGAGGTGCAGGAGCGACGGCTGACGGTGCCCGGCGGCGACAGCGCGGTGCGCGACGGCGACGACATCGTCGCGCAGGTGCTCGACCTCGGTCGCGACGCGGCGGCCGGCCGGCCCGTCGACCTCATCGCCCTCAGCGGCACCTGGCACGGGCTCACGCTGCGCACCCCCGAACTCGAGGCCGTGACACCCGTTCTCGAGTGGCCGTACACCGGCGCGCGGGAGCTCACGGCCCGCCTGCGGCGCGACGACGACTTCGCCCGCTGGTTCCACGGGCGCACCGGATGCCTCGTGAACGCGTCCTACCCCGCCTTCAAGCTGCGCCACCTGCGCGACGCGGGTCAGGACCTCAGCGGACTCGTGGCCATGGACCAGCCCACTGTGCTGTTCGCGCGGCTGACCGGCGAGATCTCCACCAACGCGTCGCTGGCATCGGGCACGGGGCTGCTGGGGGTCGCCACCGGCGAGTGGGATGCCGAGGTGGTCGATCGCCTCGGACTCGGCGACGTCGAGCTGCCCGCCGTGCGCGCCGCGACGGCGACGGCGCCGCTGACTCCCCACGCCGCGGCGCGTCTGGGACTGCGCGCCGGCATCCCGGTGCTCACGCCCGGCCCCGACGGCGGCCTCAGCCAGGTGGGGGATCTGGCCACCGAGCCCGGGGACATGACGTTCTCGATGGGAACGAGCGGGGCGCTGCGCATGGCGACGCGGCATCCGGCGCTCTCGCCCACCCTCAGCACGTGGGCATACCGTTCCCCGCTCGGGCCGCTCAGCGGCGCCGCCACGTCCGGCTGCGGCAACTGCGTCGACTGGGCGCGCGACCGTCTGTTCGGCGCGGACGTCCCGTACCGCGAGCTGGAGCCGCTGCTGTCGGCGGAGCGCACCGACCTGCCGGTGTTCCTGCCGTTCCTGTTCGGGGAGCGCAGCCCCGGGTGGCAGGACGGGCGCCGCGGCGGACTGCTCGACCTGCAGCCGCACCACACCCGCGCCGACATGTACCAGGGCGTGCTGGAGGGCATCGTCTACTCGCTGTACCACTGCTACACCGAGCTGACGCCGCTGACGGGCGCGCCCCGGCGCATCGTGCTGTCGGGTGGCGTGCTGTCGTCGCCGATGTGGACGCAGCTGACGGTGGACGTCTTCGGCGTCGCGATGGAGCTCTCGCCGCGCCGGCACAGCTCACTGGTCGGCGCCGTGCGCATGGGGCTGCGGGCGTCGGGCCTGAGCGGGCGCCATGCCGCCTTCGACGACGTCGCGCCGGTGGTGGTGTCCCCGCGCACCGAGCGGCGCGCGCAGTACGACGCCGGCTTCGCGCGGTACCTGGACCGCTACGCCCGCACGGGCGCGGAGGCCTGAGCGGGCGGTCAGGAATCCGCGCCGACTTCGCCCAGCACGGTGTCGACGTAGCGCCGGGTGTGGTGCTCCGCGGCGTCGGCGTCGCCGCGGGCGATGGCCGCGGCGGTCTGCACGTGGTTGTGCAGCGCCTGCGCGTGGGGGACGCCGGGGGTCAGGCCGGCACGCGAGCGGCCCGCGATCACGGCGGCGACGGCCGGTTTGACGGCGGCCAGGAGCGGGTTTCGGCTGCTGTCGAGAAGCAGGTCGTGGAAGGCGATGTCGACGGCGAGGTACTCATCGCCGTCGCCGCGGCCCTGCGCGCCCAGCTCTTGGAGCAGGGCGGCCAGGCGCACCAGCTCCGTCCGCTCGGCGTCGGTGGCGCGGACCGCGCTCAGCCTGGCGGCGATGGGCTCCACCGCCGCGCGCAGCTCGTTGACCACCACCAGCTGCCGGTCGCGGTGCGGGCCGCGCAGCTGCCAGCCGATCAGTCGCGTGTCCAGCGCGCTCCAATCGCCGGTGGGCCGCACCGTCACGCCGATGCGGCGCCGGGACTGCAGCATGCCCATCGCCTCGAGCACGCGCACCGCCTCGCGGATCACGGTGCGCGAGACGCCGTACTCCTCTTCGAGGCCGGCGAGGGTCAGCACCGTGCCGGGGGAGACGCTTCCCGACGCGATCCGGATGCCGAGGTCGTCGACCACGGATCCGTGGGATGCCTGCGCCACGAGGGCTCCGATCGGCGTGTGCGGCCGGGGTCCGCTCAGCCCTGCTTGTAGCCCTGGCGGCCCAACGACCACAGGGCTGCGACAGCGCCCACACCCGCCGCAGCGGTCATGATGCCGATGATCCACAGCAGGACGTGCGAGATGAAGCCGTATTCCATGGGGTGTCCTCCGGGAGTGCGAGCGGGCGTCTTCATGCTACCCGCGTCGCTGGTAGACTCGGAACGAACTTCGGCGAGGGATGGGGCGCACGTGCGCCGGCATCCGTGATCGACGCGGTGATGCAGGCCTTGCGGCTTTCCTCACGCGCATGCGTTCGAGTCGAACCACAGACCCAGATCTGGGCTGAACCAGCCCGCAAGGAGATATCAACATGTCGACTGAGACCGACACCAAGGTCGTCGCCACCAAGCGCGAGAACTTCGGCAAGGGCTTCGCCCGCCGCCTGCGTGCGTCCGGCCAGGTCCCCGCCGTGATCTACGGCCACGGCACCGACCCCGTGCACGTCGCACTGCCCGGCCACCAGATGCTGCTGCTCATCCGCCGCGCCAACGCGGTGCTCGAGCTCGAGCTCGACGGCACCCAGCAGCTGACGCTGGTCAAGGACGTCCAGAAGGACCCCGTGCACCAGATCATCGAGCACATCGACCTGCTCGTGGTGAAGAAGGGCGAGAAGATCGAGGTCGACGTGCCGATCACGGTGCACGGCGAGCCCTACCCCGGCACCATCGCCAACCTCGACGCCGTCAGCATCCTGCTGCAGGTGGAGGCCACGCACATCCCGCAGTCGATCGAGATCGACGTCGAGGGCCTCGAGGAGGGCGCGCACATCACCGCCGCCGACCTGAAGCTGCCCAAGGGCGCGACGCTGGCCGCCGACCCGGAGACCCTCATCGTCGCCATCTCGGTGCCGTCTGCGACCCTCGCGGCCGAGGACGAGATCGCGGCTACCGACGAGGCCGTCGCCACGGAGCAGTCCGAAGAGGCTTCCGAGTAAGACGCTCATGATGAGGGGGTGCGGATTCCGCACCCCCTCATCGCGTTTTCCGGCGCTGGGGCAGGAGGGATGACATGGCACAGACCTGGCTGGTCGTAGGACTGGGAAACCCCGGTCCGCGGTATGAGATGACGCGGCACAACGTCGGCCAGCTCGTCGTGGACGAGCTCGCGGCGCGGCGGTCGGAGAGCTTCCGTGCCCACAAGGCGAACGCCCGTGTGGCGGAGACCTGGCTGCGTCCGGGTGCCGACAAGCTGGTGCTGGCCAAGCCCAACTCGTTCATGAACGTCTCGGGCGGCCCGGCGTCCGGTCTCGCGTCGTTCTACGGGGTTCCCCCCGAGCGCGTGGTGGTCGTCCACGACGAGCTGGACATCCCGTTCGACACGATCAAGCTGAAGATCGGCGGCGGGCACGGCGGACACAACGGCGTGCGCGACGTCGCGAAGGCGCTCGGCACCGTCGACTTCCCCCGCGTGCGGGTGGGCATCGGGCGCCCTCCGGGACGACAGGATGCCGCTGACTGGGTGCTCGACCCGTTCGCCGCGACCGAGCGCAAGACGCTGCCGATCCTGGTCTCCGACGCCGCCGACGCCGTCGAGCAGCTCATCGCCGAGGGGCTGCTCGCCGCCCAGCAGCGGCACCACGCCCCGCGCGACTGAGGTCTCGCGGCCGACGTCAGGGGCCGAGGGAGGCGGCGACGCCGAGGCTGAAGGACAGCGCAGCGGCGACACCGAAGATCACGGGCCCGACCGCGGCGACGACGACGGCGGCGATGCCCGCGCCGCGGCCGCGCCGGCGCGCGATCGCGACGATCCCCTGCACGAACCCCCAGGTGCCGAGCACCGTCCCCGACCAGAAGGCCACCTCGGTCGCCAGCACCTCGCCGCGCACGGGGGCGAGCATCGCCAGGTCGAACCCCGTCGCCATCGGTGTCGCGCCCTGCTGCAGCGCCAGCACCTCGCCGATGGGGGCGCATGACATCACCGCCACGATGCCCGCACCCACGGCCCCGACCAGCGCGAGGACGAGAGCCAGGATCCCGAGCGTGTTCGTGCCGTCGGGCGCAGGCGGCTGCATGCCGGTCCGGGGAGCGCCCGGGGCGGTGTAGGGGGCGACGAAACCCGGTGCCGGGTATGCGCCGTACGGCGCGGGTGCGCCCGGCTGCCACCCGGAGGGGCCGGAGGATGCCGGGGGCACGGGCTGCTGGTTCACGCCCCCATCCTAGGAGTGGTCGCGAGGCGCCCCCACCCGGTCCCGCCGTAGACTGGAAGGGTGACAGTTCCCGGGATCGTGCGCGCCCTCATGCAGGCCGACTCCTTCCGGGAGGCGGTGCAGTCATCGTCGGTCGACACCGACTTCTCGATGGTCGAGGGCCTCGACGCCCCGCTGCTCGCGGCCCTGGTCGAGCGCCGCCGCGAGGCGGGAAAGCCCGCCGCCCTGCTGGCCATCGCCCCCACCGGACGGCGGGCCGAGTCGCTGGGCACGGCGCTGGGCGAAATGCTGCCCCGCGCGCAGGTGCACCATTTCCCGGCGTGGGAGACGCTGCCGCACGAGCGGCTCAGCCCCAGTGCCGAGACCGTGGGGCAGCGCCTGGCCGTGCTGCGGGCGGTCGCCGCCTGGGACGGGTCCGTTCCGCTGATCGTCACGGCGTCCGTCCGCAGTGCGGTGCAGCCCATCGCCGGCGGGCTCACCGCCGTCGAGCCCGTGCACCTCGTCGCCGGAGGGCGTGGCCACGACCTGGGCGACGTCGCCCGGCGCCTGGTCGAACTCGCCTACCACCGTGTGGACATGGTGTCCCGGCGGGGCGAGTTCGCCATGCGCGGCGGCATCCTCGACGTCTTCCCGCCGGTGGCCGATCATCCCTACCGCGTCGAGTTCTTCGGCGACGAGGTCGATGAGATCCGGGCCTTCTCGGTGGCCGATCAGCGGTCGCTGCCGGGCGAGGTGAAGGAGGTCACCCTCATCCCGAGCCGCGAGCTGCTGCTCACCGACGCGGTGCGCGAGCGCGCCCGCGGTCTGGCGGGGCAGTACCCCGGGCTCGCAGGCATGCTGGAGAAGATGGCCGAGGGCATCCCCGCCGAGGGGATGGAGTCGCTGCTGCCGGTGCTCGTGGACGAGATCGTCACGATCGCCGACTACCTGCCGCGCGGCACGGCCGCGGCCCTGGTCGACCCTGAGCGCTCCGTCACCCGCGCGATGACCCTCGGTGACACCAACCGGGAGTTCCTCGAAGCGGCCTGGAGCGCGGCGACGGCCGGTGCCGACAGCCCGGTGGACCTCGGCGCGGGCGACTTCCTCACCCTCCCACAGCTGCAGCAGGCCACCCACGACCGCGACGGCGTGTGGTGGACCTTCAGCGCGTTCGACTCCGGTGCGGCGGATGCCACGGCCGAGGGCCTCATCGACGTCGACGTCGCCCTGGAGCACGCTGCGGCGGTGCGTGTCGACGCGCGCCCGGTGCCGTCCTTCCAGGGAAACGTCGACGGCGCGACCGCCCACATCGGCCGGCTGCTGTCGGAGGGCTGGCGCGTGGTCGTGGCCGCGTCGGGCGCAGGGCTGGTCGAACGCGCCCGTTCGGTGCTCGCCGAGCGTGGGTTCGCCGCGCGGGAGGTCGAGGACGTCCACGGCATTCCGGAGACGGGTGTCGCCCTGACCGTGGTCGCGACGCTCGAGCGCGGCTTCGAGGTGCCCGATGCGAAGCTCGCGGTGCTGACGGAGTCGGAGTTCTACGGGCGCACGATCGGCAGCGACGGCCGCGTCGTGAAGAAGCTCGCCTCACGCCGGCGCAACGTCGTCGACCCGCTGCAGCTGAAGGCGGGGGACTACGTCGTCCACGCCACCCACGGCATCGGCCGCTTCGTGGAGCTCATGCAGCGGGAGGTGTCCAGCGGCGGCCGCAACGCGGTGAAGACGCAGCGCGAGTACCTCGTGCTGGAGTACGCGCCCTCGAAGCGCGGGTACCCGGGCGACAAGCTCTACGTCCCCACCGACCAGCTCGACCTGCTGTCGAAGTACGTCGGGGGTGAGGCGCCCGCGCTGTCGAAGATGGGCGGCAGCGACTGGTCGCAGGCCAAGAGCAAGGCGCGCCGCGCCGTGCGGGACATCGCGGTGGACCTGGTCAAGCTCTACTCGGCGCGCATGGCCGCCAAGGGTCACGCGTTCGGCCCGGACACCCCATGGCAGCGGGAGCTGGAGGAGGCGTTCCCCTTCGCGGAGACCCCCGACCAGCTGCAGACGATCGACGAGATCAAGGCCGACATGGAGAAGCCGATCCCGATGGACAGGCTGCTGTCGGGTGATGTCGGGTTCGGCAAGACCGAGGTCGCGGTGCGCGCGGCGTTCAAGGCGATCCAGGACGGCAAGCAGGTCGCGATGCTGGTGCCGACGACGCTGCTGGTCAAGCAGCACCTCGAGACGTTCACCGAGCGCTTCGCCGGCTTCCCGGTCAAGGTGCGGGCGCTGTCGCGGTTCCAGAGCGACAAGGAGGCACGCGAGGTCGTCGCCGGCCTGCTGGACGGCACCGTCGACATGGTCATCGGCACGCACCGCATCCTGACCGAGAAGGTGATCTTCAAGGACCTGGGTCTGCTGATCATCGACGAGGAGCAGCGCTTCGGCGTCGAGCACAAGGAGCAGCTGAAGAAGCTGAAGACCAACGTCGACCTGCTGGCGATGAGCGCCACGCCCATCCCGCGCACGCTCGAGATGGCGGTCACCGGCATCCGGGAGATGTCGACCCTGCAGACCCCGCCCGAGGACCGGCACCCGATCCTGACGTACGTGGGCGCGCGCAGCGACAAGCAGATCGCCGCCGCCATCCGCCGCGAGCTGCTGCGCGAGGGCCAGGTGTTCTACGTGCACAACCGGGTGTCCTCGATCCAGCGGGTCGCCGCCCACCTCGCCGAGATCGTGCCGGAGGCGCGGGTCGCCGTCGCGCACGGGCAGATGGGCGAGCACGCGCTCGAGCAGGTCGTCGACGACTTCTGGGAGCGTCGCGCCGACGTGCTCGTCTGCACGACGATCATCGAGACGGGCCTGGACATCTCCAACGCCAACACCATCATCATCGACCGGGCCGACAAGTACGGCCTCAGCCAGCTGCATCAGCTGCGGGGTCGCGTGGGACGCGGGCGCGAGCGGGCGTACGCGTACTTCCTGTACGACGACATGAAGCCGCTGAGCGAGACCGCCGCCGACCGGCTGGAGACGATCGCCGTCAACAACGACCTGGGGTCGGGGATGCAGGTGGCGCTGAAGGACCTCGAGCTGCGCGGTGCCGGCAACCTCCTCGGCGCCGAGCAGGCGGGGCACATCGCCGGGGTCGGCTTCGACCTGTACCTGCGGATGATCGGCGAGGCCGTGGCGACGTTCCGCGGCGAGGATGTCGAGGGCCCGGCGGAACTGCGGCTCGAACTGCCCGTGCAGGCGCGCATCCCCGAGTCGTACATCGACAGCGAGCGGCTGCGGCTCGAGGCCTACCAGAAGCTCTCGGCTGCGGCATCGGCCACCGCGAAGGACGACGCGATCGACCTCGTGATCGAGGAGCTGACCGACCGCTACGGCGACCTGCCGCCCGAGACCGAAGGGCTCTTCGCGGTCGCCCGGCTGCGTCGCCGTGCCGCGCAGGCAGGGCTGACCGATGTCGTGGCGATGGGGCCGAACCTGCGGATCGCACCGGCGCATCTGCCGGATTCGCTGCGGGTGCGCCTGCAGCGGCTGTATCCCAAGGGCAAGCTGCTGGCCGGGGGCGACGCGATGGTCGTGCCGCTGCCGACCGCAGGCGGCGAGGCGCTGGCCGACCGCGACCTCATCGCCTGGGTGGGGCAGCTGATGGATCAGTTCTTCCCCGCGCCGGTGCCCGCAGCCGCTGCCGAGTGAGTGCTCCGCCCGTCGGCTGAGCGCTCACGGCGTCGCGAGGACGCGTCACGCGGCCGTGGTCAGATGACGCCCTGGGCGAGCATCGCGTGCGCGACGCGCTCGAAGCCGGCCGAGTTGGCGCCCACGACGTAGTCGCCGGGGTGGCCGTACCGCTCGGCGGCGTGGAAGGCGGCGTCGTGCACGCCCTTCATGATGGTGTGCAGCTTGCGCTCGCTGTCTTCGAAGCTCCAGCGCTGGCGCGAGGCGTTCTGGCTCATCTCCAGCGCGGAGGTCGCCACGCCACCGGCGTTCGCGGCCTTGCCCGGGCCGAAGAGCACGCCGGCCCGCTGGAACGCGGCCACGGCAGCGGGCGTCGACGGCATGTTCGCGCCTTCGGCCACCGCGCGCACGCCCCCCGCGATGAGTGCCTCGGCGTCGGTGTCGTCCAGCTCGTTCTGCGTCGCCGCGGGGATCGCGATGTCCACCGGCACCTCCCACGGCCGCTTGCCCTCGACGAAGCGGGAGCTGGGGCGACGGGCTGCGTAGGTCGAGATGCGCGCGCGGTCGATCTCCTTCACCTGGCGCAGCAGCGCGAGGTCGATGCCGGCGTCGTCGACGATGTAGCCGGAGGAGTCGGATGCCGTCACCGGCGTGGCTCCCAGCTGGTAGGCCTTGTCGATCGCGTAGAGGGCGACGTTGCCGGAGCCGGAGACGGCCACGCGCTTTCCGGTGAGCGAGTCGTTGTGCACGTGCAGCATCTCCTGCGCGAAGAAGACCGCCCCGTAGCCGGTGGCCTCGGTGCGCACTTCTGCGCCGCCCCACTGCACGCCCTTGCCGGTGAACATGCCGGACTCGTGGCGGTTGGTGACCTTGCGGTACTGGCCGAACAGGTAGCCGATCTCGCGGGCGCCCACGCCGATGTCGCCCGCGGGCACGTCGGTGTGCTCGCCCAGGTGGCGGTACAGCTCGTTCATGAACGACTGGCAGAACCGCATGATCTCGGCATCCGACCGGCCGTGCGGGTCGAAGTCACTGCCGCCCTTGGCACCGCCGATGCCCTGACCGGTCAGCGCGTTCTTGAAGATCTGCTCGAACCCGAGGAACTTGATGATCGAGAGGTTCACCGACGGGTGGAACCGCAGCCCGCCCTTGTACGGGCCGAGCACCGACGAGAACTGCACGCGGAAGCCGCGGTTGACATGCAGACGCCCGGCGTCGTCGACCCACGGCACGCGGAACATGATCTGCCGCTCCGGCTCGACGATGCGCTCCAGGATGCCGTTGTCGACGAACTGCGGATGCTGTTCGAGCACCGGGGCGATGGAGGACAGGACCTCGTGGACAGCCTGCTGGAACTCGGGCTCGTGGGGGTCGCGGGTCACGACGGCGTCGTAGACGTCGCGGACGGAGGCAGGCAGGACAGCGAGGGTTTCGGTCACGGTGGAGCTTTCTGGCCGACGGGAGAGGCAGACCGTGCGAAACGGCCCAATCAACACTACCCGCGCTTTCCCGAGGCCTCGACGAATGTGACGCCTCCGCCCTACGCTGGCGGTCGGGCGGCGACGTGGCCGTCCGGAAGGTGGGAGCACGTGCGGTTCGAGCATCTCGGGGCGGCGCCCCGTATCCATTCCGACGCGGTCGTGGCGCCGACGGCGGTCATCAGCGGCGACGTCGAGATCGGTCCGGACTGCCAGGTGCTGCACGGGGCGGTGATCACCTCCGAGGGCGGGCCGGTGCGCCTGGGGGCGCACGTGATCGTGATGGAGAACGCCCTGGTGCGTGCGACGTCGACCAACGCGGTGCGCGTCGGCGACCACACGCTGGTCGGTCCGATGGCGAGCATCTCGGGTGCCACGATCGGCGAGGAGGTGTTCCTCGCCACCGGCACGCGCGTCTTCAACGGCGCCCGAATCGGAGCGCGCAGCGAGGTGCGGATCAACGCCGTCGTGCACCTGCGCACGACGCTCCCCGAGCGCACCGTGGTGCCGATCGGGTGGGTGGCCGTCGGCAACCCGATGCAGATCCTGCCGCCGGAGCGCCACGAGGAGATCTGGGCCGCTCAGCAGGAGCTGGACTTCCCCGGCTACGTGTTCGGGCTCGACCGCGACACCCCCGACCTCATGGCGCAGCTCACCGAGCGGTACGCCCGCTCCCTCGCCCGCCACGAGCACGACCGGCGCCTGGACTGAGCGCCCGCGGACTCACCCGGTGTTCTGCAGCCCCGCCGCGACGCCCGAGACCGACAGCAGCAGCAGGTGCCGCGTGTCGGCGGCATCCTCCTCGGTCAAGCCGTTGTCCCGCAGGGCCCGCAGCGCCCGCAGCTGCAGCAGTGACAGCGCATCGACGTAAGGGCTGCGCATCTTCACGGCACGCTGCAGCACGGGCTTGCCCGCCAGCAGCCCGCTTCCGCCCGTGAGCCGCACGACCCACTCGCGGGTGAGGGTCATCTCGTCCATGACCAGCGCGGCCAGGTCGGGGCGGTCGCCGAGGTCGAGGTACTGCCGCGCGATGCGCGGGTCGGCCTTGGCGAGGCTCATCGCGACGTTGTCGACGAGCGTGCGCAGCAGAGGCCAGCGCTCGTACGCGCCGCGGAGCCGCTCCTCGTCGCCCACGGCCTCGAGCGCCGTCCCCAGCCCGAACCAGCCGGCGAGGTTGATGCGCGCCTGCGTCCACGCGAACACCCACGGGATGGCGCGCAGGTCCTCGAGGGACTCCACCGACAGACCGCGACGGGCCGGACGCGAGCCCAGCGCGAGCAGGCCCACCTCCTCCATCGGGGTGACGGTGGCGAACCACGGGGCGAATCCGGGCGCCTTCACCAGCGAGAAGAAGCGCTCCCGCGACGCCGCGTCCATCGTGCGCGCCACGTCGGCGTACTCTTCGGCGGCGGCGCTGTTGCGCTGCTCGTTCGACGGCGCGGATGCCAGCAGGATCGCCGCGGCCACCTGGTCGATGTGACGCATCGCGATGGCGGGATCGCCATAGCGCGCGAAGATCACCTCGCCCTGCTCGGTGAGCTTGAACCGGCCGTCGACGGAGTGGGGCGGCTGGGCGAGGATGGCCGAGTTCGCGGGGCCTCCGCCGCGGCCCAGGGCTCCGCCGCGGCCGTGGAAGAGGGTGAGCTCGATGTCGTTCTCGCGCGCCCAGGCCGCGATCTTCGCCTGCGCCTCGTACAGGGCGAGGTTGGCGGCGACGGGCCCGACGTCCTTCGACGAGTCGGAGTAGCCGAGCATGACCTCCATGCGCCGCCCGGTCGCTTCGAGCCGCTCGCGGAACTGCGGGTGCTCGACGACCTCGGCCAGGATGCCGGGGGCGGCCTGAAGGTCGGCGAACGTCTCGAAGAGGGGGATGACGTCGAGCACCGGCGGGGTGCCGCCCGGGCCGACGGCGAACCGGGCCAGGCGGTGCACGGCGAGGAGGTCCTCGGCCGACCGGGTGAACGAGACGATGTAGCGACCCGCAGCGCGGGCGCCGTAGCGCTGCTGCACGAAGGCCACCGCACGGAAGGTGTCGAGCACCTCCTCGGAAAGGTCGCTGCGCGCCCCGCCGGCCTCGAGCTCGGCGAGCACGCGGGCGTGCACGTCGGAGTGCTGGCGCACCTCGAGCTCGGCCAGATGGAAGCCGTAGGTCTCGACCTGCCAGATGAGCTGCTGCAGGGCCCCATACGCCTGCCGCGCGGCGCGGCCCTGCACGAGGGAATCCTGGATGACCCGCAGATCGGCGAGCAGCTCCTCGGGATCGGCGTAGGCGAGGTCGGCGTTGCGGGCGCCGGTGGCCGCGATCCGCCGGGCGATCAGCAGCAGCACCCGCCGGTGCGGCTCGTTGGGGGAGCGCTTGGCGATCTCAGCCGCCGCGTCTTCGTCGCCCGCGCGCAGCCGGTGCCACAGGGCGATCAGCTCGTCGCTCGGAGGCGTCGTCGTGGCATCCAGGGTGAGCGCGCGGCCGATGCGGCTGGCGGCACGCTCGAGACCGAGCAGCACGTGCTCGCTGGCGATGGCGGCGGCACGGCGGGTGACGGCCGCGGTCACGAACGGGTTGCCGTCGCGGTCGCCGCCGACCCAGGTGCCCAGCCGGACGAAGGGCGCCACGAGCGGGGGCCGGCTGCCGGCGAGGGGGCCCTGCAGCGCGTCGTCGACCCGGCGGTAGACCTGCGGCACGGTGGTGAACAGGGTCTCGTCGAACACCGCCATGACCGAGCGCACCTCGTCGGTGGGCGACGGCTTCTCGGGGCGCAGGGGCGCGGTGCGCCACAGCGTGTCGATCTCCTCGAGCATGCGGCCCTCGACCCGGGTGCGGTCGGCGCCCTCCGGGGCGGTCGTGTCGTGCTCCACCAGCAGATCCGCCAGGCGACGGATTCCCGTGGACACCGCGCGTCGGCGGGCCTCGGTCGGGTGGGCGGTGAACACGGGGTGGAAGCGCAGCGCCTGCAGCCGTGTCAGGGCGACGTCGTCGCCGACCTCCTCCGACAGCCGGGTGAAAGCCGCAGCGACCGTGTCCACCGGTGCGGCGTCGGGGTCGGCGGCGCGCTCGCGCAGCGTGCGCACGCGCTGGTGCTCCTCGGCCAGGTTCACGAGGTGGAAGTAGCAGGTGAAGGCACGCGCGACTTCTTCGGCCCGCGTGAGCGTGAACCCGTCGGCGATGGCCGCGGCGCGGGCGGCTGCGGCATCCGACTCGTCGGTGTAGGCGTGGATCGTCGCGGTGCGCAGCCGCTCGACGTCGTCGAACAGCCCGGGGGAGCCGCTCTCGCGCAGCACATCGCCCAGCAAACCGCCCAGCAGGCGCACGTCGGCGCGCATCTGCTCGGGTAGTTCCTGACCGGCTTCGAAGCGGCCGACCAGATCGATGGCCTCGGTGGGGGTGACATCACGCATGGGTTCAACGCTAACGCGAGCCCGCGGTCGCGTTTCGCTTCGCTACGATGGGCGGCGGTGCGCCGGGAAGTCTGGTCGGCTCGTCCTCGGGACTCGAGGGCGGAGCTGCTGACTCCGACCCCTGGAGGTCCTATGTCCCTGTTGCGCTCGGCGCGCTTCCCCGCCGTCATCCTGCTCGCGGCCGCCATCGCCGCCCTGGTCATCGCGAACACGCCCCTCGGCGGTGCCGTCCTCGAACTCAAGGAGACACACCTCGGCATCCCGGGGGTGTTCGAGCTGTCGGTGGGGCACTGGGTGCAGGACGGACTGCTGGCGGTCTTCTTCTTCGTCGTCGCGGTCGAGCTGCAGTTCGAGCTGACCAACGGCGAGCTCAACTCCGCGCGCAAGGCGCTGCAGCCGGCCATCGCCGCCGCCGGCGGCGTTCTGGTGCCGATCGGCGTGTTCCTGATGTTCGCGGGCGGCTCCGACGTCGCCGCCGGCTGGCCCATCCCCACCGCCACCGACATCGCCTTCGCGCTCGGGGTGCTCGCCGTCTTCGGCAAGGGACTGCCGTCGGGCATCCGCATCTTCCTGCTGGCGCTGGCGATCCTCGACGACATCGTCGGGATCGTCTTCATCGCCGTGCTGTTCACCACCGACGTCAACATCGGGCTGTTGGCCGTCGCGATGCTCGTGGTCATCCTCTTCGGCGTGCTCAGTCGCAGGCTCGACACCCGGGCCCGCGTGCCGATCGCCGTCATCCTGGTGATCCTCGGCATCGCGACGTGGGTGCTGGTCTACCTCTCGGGGGTGCACGCCACCCTCGCCGGGGTCGCACTGGGACTGGCGATGGCCCAGCGCCCGGCGCTGCGTGCCCGGCACGCGCTCGAGCCGTGGGTCAACGGCATCGTGCTGCCGCTGTTCGCCTTCTCGGCCGCCCTGGTGGTCATTCCGCAGGTGTCGCCGGCGGAGCTGTCTCCGGCCTTCTGGGGCGTCGTGGTGGGCCTGCCGGTGGGAAAGCTGATCGGCATCACCGTGTTCGGGTGGCTCTCGCTGCGCATCGGCAACCGGGGGGCCGCGCCCCATCTGTCGCTGCGGGACCTGCTGGCCGCGGGGTCGCTCGGCGGCATCGGGTTCACGGTGTCGCTGCTGCTGTCGGAGCTGGCGTTCGTCGGCGATCCTCTCGTGCGCGACGAGGCCACGCTCGGCGTGCTCGCCGGCTCGGGCATCTCGCTCATCGTCGCCGCGCTGCTGGTCTCGGAGCGCGCGCGCCACTATCGGCGACTCGCCCGGTCGCAGGCGGAGCGCGAGCAGGCGCCGGAACCGCCTTCGCCCACCGGCGGTCAGCTGAACTGAGCGGCACAATGGTGCGGGTGAGCACATCGCAGACCGAGCCTCCCGCCGACGCCCTGCGCGCAGCCGCCGACACCATGCACGCGGTGCGCGAGCGGTGCGTGTGGACCCAGCAGATCGACCACCGCGCGCTCGTGCCCTACCTCGTCGAGGAGGCCGCCGAACTGGTGGATGCCGTCGAGGCGGGGTCCCGAGCCGACCTGCGGGAGGAGCTGGGCGACCTGCTCTGGCAGGTGCTGTTCCACGCCGAGGTCGCCGCCGGCGATCCCGACGACCCGTTCGACATCGACGACGTCGCCGGCGACCTCACCGAGAAGATGGTGCGCCGGCATCCGCACGTCTTCGCCGGGGAGATCGCCACCACTCCCGAGCAGGTGCTCGTGCACTGGAACGCCGCCAAGGCAGCCGAGAAGCACGCCCGCACCAGTGTGCTCGATGGGGTGTCACGGCACATGCCGTCGCTCGCCCTCGCGCAGAAGCTGCTGGGCAAGTCGGCGGCCGTCGGTGTCGCGCCCGCGGGCGCTGCCGCGTCGCCGGGATCCGCCCCGACCGACGAGGCGGCGCTCGGCGACGCCCTGTTGGTGCTGGTGGCGACGGCCCGC
Organism: Microbacterium sp. zg.Y1084; assembly: GCF_024623595.1. Lineage (NCBI taxonomy): Bacteria > Bacillati > Actinomycetota > Actinomycetes > Micrococcales > Microbacteriaceae > Microbacterium > Microbacterium sp. zg.Y1084. Next base: position 577,902 of record NZ_JANJGV010000002.1, on the reverse strand, counting down.
GCGAACGGGTGGGACGCCGAGCGGGCGCTGCGCGAGCGCCTGCGGGTTCTCGAGGGCGAGATCCGTGCGGCGGAGCAGACGCCGGGATCCTGAGAGAATCATTCCGTGGCATCCGTCAATCCGCCGCGCGGCATGCGCGACTTCCTCCCCGCAGACAAGACCCGTCGCGAGCGCGTGCTCGCCGTGATCCGCGAGCGCTACCGCGCGCACGGGTTCGACGAGATCGAGACCCCGGTGATGGAGGAGTACTCGCGCCTGCATGCCGGCATCGGCGGCGACAACGAGAAGCTCGCCTTCAACATCCTCAAGCGCGGGCTGGATGCCGACGCGGTGCGCGCCGCGGCCGAGCAGCCGTCGCTCGACGTCGCGGCGCTGGCCGACCTCGGCCTGCGCTACGACCTCACCGTGCCGTTGGCGCGCTTCTACGCCAGCCACCGCGCCGAGCTGCCGAGCGTCTTCCGCTCGATCCAGATCGCCCCGGTGTGGCGCGCGGAACGCCCGCAGAAGGGCCGCTACCGCCAGTTCGTGCAGTGCGACATCGACATCATCGGCGACGCTTCGGCACGCGCCGAGGCGGAGCTCATCGTGGCGAGCCTCGACGCCCTCGACGCGCTCGGTCTCGAGGGCGGCTCCATCCGCATCAACGACCGCCGACTGCTGGACGCCATGCTCGATGTCTTCGGCTTCGCCGCCGACGAGCGCCCCGGCGTGCTCATCACGATCGACAAGCTCGACAAGATCGGCCCGGCGGGCGTCGCCGCGGAGCTGCGCGAGCGCGGCGCGACCGGCGCGGCCGTCGACGCGTTCGAGCAGTTCCTGGCGGGTGTGGCCGGCGGCGGAGACGGGCCCTTCGGCGAGGACCAGATCCGCGCCTCGCTGCCCGAGGGCGTTCCGGACGAGATCATCGCGCACCTCGTCGGCCTGGGGGAGACGGTCGCTGCGGCACGCGGCGCCGGCGGGGAGATCCCGCTCGTGTTCGACCCCTTCCTCGTGCGGGGCATGGGTTACTACACCGGCACCATCTTCGAGCTCGCCCACCCGAGCGTGACCTATTCGCTGGGTGGCGGCGGCCGCTACGACGGGATGATCGGTCGGTTCCTCGGCCAGGAGGTGCCCGCCGTCGGGTTCTCGATCGGATTCGAGCGCATCGTCGACCTGCTGTCGGCATCCGTCGCCGCGGACGCGGCGAGCGTGGTGCTCGTCCATGATCGGGATGTGCCGGTGGCCGAGCTGCTCGCGCACAAGGCGGCCTTCGTGGCATCCGGCACGCGGGTGCGCCTGGAGCAGCGGACCAAGAACCTCAAGGGACTGCTCGAGCGCGCGGCGAACGACGGCTACACCGCCTTCGCGACCGTGTCGGCCGGTGCCGCCCCGGGCGAGGTCGAGGTCAAGCCGCTCGGCTGACGCCATCCCGCCGACGCGGGCCAATGTCAAGAATCGGTTGACAGCTTCACGATGTCAACGATACCTTGACGCTATGAAGCAGATCAGCAATCGAGCGTCCGCCGCCATCGCACGGGTCAAGTGGGTCGCCATCGCAGGCATGCTCGCGGGGGCGGTGCTGCTGCTCGTCGCCATCGCGCTGGAGTGGCGCGGATTCTGGGGCGGGGCGGCGCAGGGCGCCGGCATCGGCCTGATCGCCGTGGGCGCGTACTTCTGGGGCTTGGGTGACGGCATCCGCCGCGCCGTGCCGCAGGCGGCCTGGCTTCCCAGTCGGGACGACCGGGCGTGAGCGAGCTGGCCGACGCCGTCGGCCGGGCGGTGCTCGCAGCCGCGCAGGTCGACGACACGTCCGACATCGGGCTGCCGGAGCACCTCGCCCTCATCGGCGCCGCCGCGCGGGCGGAGGGGGAGGCCCGGGCGATCCTGCAGCGGTCGGTCGCCGCGGCCCGCGCCGGGGGAGCGAGCTGGGCGGCGATCGGTGCTGAGCTGGGGATGTCGCGCCAGGCCGCGCAGCAGCGTTTCGGCGCCGTGGTCGAGGCCAGCGCGGCGGCACCCGCCTCCGACACGGAACGGTGGCTCGGTCCCGTCACCGCGTTCGACGAGATGGCCGAGCTCGACGCCGCCGGGCGGATGGGCTGGCGCACCGTCGAGGTGGGCATGCTCTCGCACCGCATGCGTCGCACCGACACGCAGTGGGAGCACCGCCGCCTCTTCTGGCGTTCCTCGCTCGCGGCCGAGGAGCGCGACGGCTGGGAGATCGGATGCCGGGCCTTCCCCTGGCTCTACCTCGTGCGCGACCGGGGCATCCCGCCGGAGTCGCCGTGATCGGTCAGCCGCTCGCCGACGCGGTCACCCGCCGCTTCTCGCGCACGTAGACCTCGCGGCGCACGCGTGCGACGACATCGCCCGCGGCATCCCTGATCTCGGTCTCGAACCACTCGAGCACCTTCGCCCCGCCCCGGGCGCGCTCGCGCAGCTCTTGCGCCTTCTCCTTCGGAACCTCGAAGTGCGCCGTCAGCACACCGCGCCCGGGCTTGAGGAACTCGATCTCGCCCCGGGTGTCCCAGACGACGTGATCGCGACCGAGCTGGTGCATGACCAGCATGAAGAAGTACGGGTCGGTCATCGCCGAAAGCGACCCGCCGAAGGCCGTCTTCACGTAGTTGCGGGTGAACACGTTCACGTGCAGCTCGACCGTGGCACTGGTCCAGTCCGGCGCGAAGCGGCGCACGCGGATGCCGCTGAACAGGTTCGGCGCCCACAGGCTCATGCCGATGGACAGGCGTCGGGGTGTGATGCGCATGAGTGGGAATTGTGGCCTATGCGCACAGGTTTCGCACATCCTCGGTGGATCCGCACAATCGTTATTGTTCTAGTTCTCCTAGAATAGGGCCATGCTCATCAGGATCGGTCCGCGCGCGGACGCACCGCTTTTCGCGCAGATCGCCGCCTCGGTGCGCGCGGAGATCGCGACGGGTCGGGTGCGCGCCGGAGAGCGGCTGCCGTCGGCGAAGCAGATCGCGCCGTCGCTCGGGGTGAACCTGCACACCGTGCTGCACGCCTACCAGCAGCTGCGCGACGAAGGTCTCATCGAGCTGCGGCGGGGGAGGGGCGCCGTCGTGACGGACGCCGCGACGCGCGTGGTCGAGCTGCGCGCGGAGCTGGCCGCCCTGGTCGCCCGCGCCGCCGACGCCGGCATCGCCCCCGACACGCTCGCCGCGCTGATCGCCGACCTGGCCCCCGCGTCCACCGTCCGCGTCCCGCACACCCAGGAAAGGCCGACACCGTGACACGACGCCCTGTCGACGCCCGCCGACGCTTCATCATCGTCGCCCTCATCGCCCCGATCGCCCTCGCGCTCGTCGCAGCGGTCCTGCAGCTCGTGATGCTGCCGAACCTCGATGCCACCGTCGCGGTCCACTGGGGTTTCCGCGGCACGCCCGACGGGTTCGGGCCGGCGTGGTCGTTCCCGGTGCTGACGGCCGCCCTGGGCGTCGGCCTGCCGGCGCTGCTGTCCGGCACGGCCCTGGCATCCGATCGTGCTGCTGCCCGCCGGGTGGGGCGACCGGCGGCTCCGACTGCGAATAGCCGATTCGTCGCCGCGATGGTGCTCGCCACGGTGGCGTTCCTCAGCGTCCTGTCGACAGTGCTCGTCGCGGCGCAGGCCACGGGCCCCGGTCAGGCGACGGCAGGGGCAGGCCTGCCCCTGCTGGCTGCCGCGGTCGCGGGGCTGGCGTGCGGGCTGGCCGGCTGGTGGGTGCAGCCGCGCGAGACCGCGCCGCCGGTCGAGGGCGAGGCCGCCCATGCACTCGACCTGCGTGACGAGGAGAGCGCCGTCTGGGTGCGTACCGCGATGGTGGCCGGGCTGCCGTTGGCTCTGCTGGTCGGCGCGGCGCTGTTCACCGTCGGGCTCGGCGTGGTGCTGCTGCTGACCGGTGACGGCGCGGCGGGGTGGATCACGCTCGCGTCCGGCGCCGTCGTGACTCTGCTCGTGGCCACGGGCACGGCCTATCGCGTGGTCGTGGACTCTCGTGGGCTGACGGTGCGGGCGTTCGCCGGGGTGCCGCGCTGGCGCCTGGACCCCCGCGGCATCCGTGATGTCGCCGTGGTCTCCGTGAACCCGACCGCGGACTTCGGCGGCTGGGGGTGGCGCTGGCGACCGGGCGCGTTCGGCGTGATCACCCGCGCCGGTGAGGCGATCCAGGTCACGCGACGCGACGGCAGACGGTTCGTGATCACGGTCGACGATGCCGAGACCGGCGCCGCGGTGCTGCAGGCCATCGTCGAGCGGGCGCGCACGGCGCGGCCGCCCCTCTGACGTGCTCCCGGGGTTGACCGGGTGGCGAGCCGTTCGCGAGGGTGGACGGCATGACCGAACCCACCCCGGAGGCCTGGAGCCGCGTCGACCGCTACTTCGCCGAGACCCTCGTCGGCCACGACACCGCACTGGAAGAGGCCATCGCCCACCAGAACAGCGCCGGCCTGCCGGCCATCGAGGTCGCGCCCGTCAACGGCAAGCTCCTGCATCTGCTCGCCCGCATGAGCGGCGCGCGCCGCGTGCTGGAGATCGGCACGCTCGGCGGCTACTCCACCATCTGGCTCGCCCGCGGCATCCCTGCAGATGGTCGGATCATCACGATCGAGGCCGAGCCGGACAATGCCGCCGTCGCGCGGGCCAACCTCGACCGCGCCGGGGTGGGCGGCAAGGTCGAGATCCTCATCGGTCGCGCCGCCGACGTGCTCCCCACCCTGGCCGGGCAGGAGCCGTTCGACTTCGTCTTCATCGACGCCGACAAGGAATCCAACACGCTCTATCTCGACTGGGCTGCGCGGCTGGGTCATCCGGGCACCGTCGTCGTCGTCGACAACGTGGGCCGTGGCGGCCGCGTGGCCGATCCGGACACCACCGACGAGCAGGTGATCGGCACCCAGCGCGGCCTCGAGCAGCTCGGGAGCGACCCGCGCTTCGACGCGACCGCCATCCAGACACTCGACGCCAAAGGGTGGGACGGCATCGCCGTCGCCCTCGTCGTCTAGCCATTCCCACGGCCGGTGGCCTGTGGCGGTGCCGCGGTCGTCAGTAGAGTGGGGAACAACGGACCGACGACGTTCCCGAGATCCACCCTCCACAACAAAGGAGTCATCCGTGGCACTGATCGAGGCTGTAGGCGCGCGAGAAATTCTGGATTCGCGCGGCAATCCCACCGTCGAAGTGGAGGTGCTGCTCGACGACGGAATCGTCCAGCGTGCGGCCGTCCCCTCCGGCGCATCCACCGGCGCATTCGAGGCGTACGAGCTGCGCGACGGCGACAAGAGCCGCTACGGCGGCAAGGGCGTGCTGAAGGCCGTCAACGCCGTCATCGACGAGCTCGGCCCGGCCGTGGAGGGCATCGACGCGAGCGAGCAGCGCATCGTCGACGAGATCCTCATCGCCACCGACGGCACCGAGAACAAGTCGCGCACCGGCGCCAACGCCATCCTCGGCGTGAGCCTGGCGGTCGCCAAGGCTGCGGCCGACAGCTCGGACCTGCCGCTGTTCCGCTACCTCGGCGGACCCAACGCGCACGTTCTGCCCGTTCCGCTGTTCAACGTCATCAACGGCGGCGAGCACGCAGACAACGGCATCGACATGCAGGAGTTCTTCCTCGCGCCCATCGGCGCCGAGACCTTCGCCGAGTCGCTGCGCTGGGGTGCCGAGGTCTACCAGGTGCTCAAGAGCGAGCTGAAGGCCGCCGGCTACGCCACGGGCCTGGGCGACGAGGGCGGCTTCGCCCCCGACCTGCCGAGCAACCGCGAGGGCCTGGAGTTCCTGGTCCGCGCGATCGAGAAGGCCGGCTTCACGCCCGGCGCCGACATCGCGCTCGGCCTCGACGTGGCCGCCACCGAGTTCTTCAACGACGGGGTGTACCGCCTCGACAACAAGGACTGGACGGCCGCCGAGCTCACCGAGTACTACGTCGGTCTCGTGAACGACTTCCCGATCGTCACGATCGAGGACGCGCTCGCCGAGGACGACTGGGACAACTGGACCGCCCTCACCGAGCAGCTCGGCCGCAAGGTGCAGCTGGTCGGGGACGACCTGTTCGTCACCAACCCGGCGCGCCTGGCCGACGGCATCGCCCGCGGTGCCGCCAACTCGCTGCTGGTGAAGGTCAACCAGATCGGCACGCTGTCGGAGACGCTCGACGCCATCGACCTCGCCCACCGCTCCGGCTACACCACGATGCTCTCCCACCGCTCCGGCGAGACCGAGGACACCACCATCGCCGACCTCGCGGTCGCCGTGGGCTCCGGTCAGATCAAGAGCGGCGCGCCCGCGCGCAGCGAGCGCGTGGCGAAATACAATCAGCTTCTGCGCATCGAAGAGGAGCTCGGCGACGCCGCGACGTTCGCCGGCCGTTCCGCCTTCCCCCGTTTCAAGGGATAAGCGCACGACGCAGACCGAATGAGAGGGGGAGCCGTGGCGAGACTGACGGCTCCCTCTTCTCGTTCCCGCGAGGTCGACGTGCGGCAGTGGCTGGGCGGCATCCGCCTGTCGGGCTTCATGCTCATCATGCTGGGGCTGGTGGTGCTGGCCGCCTTCGTGCTGGTCCCCACGTTCGGCATGTACCTCGAGCAGCGCCAGCAGATCGCGGGCCTCGAGCGCGCGGTGACGCTGGGGGAGCAGGAGGTCGCCGAACTGGAGGCATCCCGCGACCGCTGGGGCGACCCGGCCTACATCACGACGCAGGCGCGCGAACGGCTGTACTACACGCATCCCGGCGAAGTGGTGTTCCTGGTGGACAACGACCTCCCCGCCGTCGAGCTCCCGCAGGAGCAGGCACCCGTGAGCTCCGAGGTCGAGGAGACCGAGAGTGACTGGATGACCCGGCTCATCCGCTCCATCACGACGGCAGGTGTCACCGAGACCGTCACATACGAGATCGGCGTCCCCGACGCTCCGCAGGATCAGCCCGCCCCGTGACGGGCGTTGTCCAGGAGCGCGCGATAACCTGATGAGGTGACCACCCCGCCGTTCGACCCTGCCGACGACGACGATCTCGCGGTGCTCCGCGAGCAGCTGGGACGACCGGCCCGCGGGGTGCTCGGCATCGCCGCGCGCTGCGTGTGCGGCAACCCCACCGTCGTCGCCACGGCGCCGCGCCTGCCCGACGGCACCCCGTTCCCGACGTTCTACTACCTGACGCACCCGGGCGCCACCGCGGCGATGTCGACGCTGGAGGCCACCCAGGTGATGCGCGAGCTCTCCGACGAGCTGGCCGCCGACGCCGACCTCGCCGCCGCGTACGCCCGGGCACACGAGGCGTATCTGCGCGACCGCGCACCCTACGGCGACGTGCCCGAGATCGCCGGCATCTCCGCGGGGGGCATGCCCACGCGCGTGAAGTGCCTGCACGCCCTCGCCGGCCATGCCCTGGCCGCGGGACCGGGGGTCAACCCGATCGGCGACCGGGCGCTGGAGATGTCCGAGTGGTCGCCCGAGCGGTGCACGTGCGCTCACCCGGGAGGGCCCACGCCATGAACGGCCGCCTCGCCGCGGCCGCAGTGGTGCTGGCGACGTCCGGGATGCTCGGCGCCGTGCCGACGGCCACGCCCACCCCGACGCCGACTCCCGACATCCAGGCCGATCCGGTGCGCACGGCGCAGTACTGGCTCGATGACTACGGCATCCGCGACGCGTGGCAGACGACCCGGGGGGCCGGCACCCGCATCGCGGTGATCGACACCGGCATCGCGCGGGGACCGGTGGAACTGGGCGGCGTGGTGGACGGCGCCGACTTCTCCGGCCTCGGCTCGGCAGACGGGCGCACACCGGTCGGTGCGGTGGATGCCGCGCACGGCAGCCTCGTCGCCTCGCTCGCCGCCGGGCGGGGGACGGGCCCCGACGCCGGCGTCATCGGCGTGGCGCCCGAGGCGCAGCTGCTGTCGCTGTCGCTGTCGTTCGGCGCGGCGGCCGCGACGCCCTTCACCGACCAGGTCGCCGATGCGATGCGGTGGGCGGTGGATCACGATGCCGACGTGATCAACCTGTCGTTCACCACCAACACCCTCGACTGGCCGCAGAGCTGGGACGACGCGTTCCTGTATGCGGCCGAGAACGACGTCGTGGTGATCGTCGCGGCGGGAAACCGGGGGAGCGGCACCGACCGCGTCGGCGCGCCCGCCACCATTCCCGGGGTGCTCTCCGTCGGCGGCGTCGACCGCACCGGCACTGCCAGCATCGAGGCGTCCACCCAGGGCATCACGATCGGCGTCTCCGCCCCCAGCGAGGACCTGCTGGGCGTCTCCCCCGAGGGTGACGTGGTGATGTGGAACGGCACGAGCGGCGCGGCGCCCATCGTCGCCGGCATCGCCGCGCTGGTGCGAGCGGCCCACCCCGACCTCGACGCGGCGAACGTCATCAACCGCATCGTGCGCACGGCGTCGCCGGCGGCGGGCGCGTCGTCGGTGCCCGACCCGCTCTACGGCTACGGGCTCGTCGACGCCGCAGCCGCGGTCTCGGCCCCTGTCGCGGCGGTGCAGGCCAACCCGATGGGGAACCTCAGTGACTGGATCCGCATCTACCGGCGAGCGGATGCCGCGCCCGTTCCCGAGCCGACGGCGCAGCCGGTGGAGGTCCCGTCGCTCCCCGCCGCCGACCCGGTCTCCCGCCCGGCATCCCCGCTGCTGCCGTCGGAGGAATCGCTTATCTACGGCTCGCTTCCGCTGGCCGTGACCACCCTGGCCGGTATACTGGTGGCGCTCGGTGTCACCGCTGCTGCCCGGCGCATCCGATCGGCGCGCACGTACCGCGCGTCGAGCCGCCCAATCTAGGAGTTCTCTTCCCGTGACCAGCATCGTGCCTCGGATCCTCATCGTCGGCGGAGGCTACGCGGGCTTCTACACCGCATGGAAGCTCGAGAAGCATCTGCGCAAGGGCGAAGCGGAGGTCACGATCGTTGACCCGCTGCCGTACATGACGTACCAGCCCTTCCTCCCCGAGGTCGCCGCAGGCGAGATCGAGGCCCGGCACGTCGTGGTCGGCCTGCGTCGCCACCTCAAGCGCACCCGCGTCGTCACCGCCAAGGTGACCGGCATCGACCACGCGAACAAGGTCGCCACCATCACGCCCGCCGTGGGTGAGCCCTGGCAGCAGGAGTACGACCAGATCGTCGTCACCGCCGGCGCCGTCTCGCGCACCTTCCCGATCCCCGGCATCGCCGAGAACGCGATCGGTCTGAAGAGCGTCGAAGAGGCCGTCGCGATCCGCGACCGCATCCTCACCAACTTCGACCTCGCCGCCAACCTGCCCGCCGGTCCCGAGCGCGACCGCCTGCTGACCGTCGTCGTCGTCGGTGGTGGGTTCGCCGGCATCGAGGTGTTCGCGGAGATGCGGGCGCTGGCCTCGTCGCTGCTGAAGAACTACCCGCAGCTGACCTTCGAGGACACGCACTTCCACCTCATCGAGGCGATGGGGCGCATCATGCCCGAGGTGTCGCTGAAGACGAGCGAGTGGGTGCTGAAGGACCTCGCCAAGCGGGGCGCCAACGTGCACCTGGACACGCAGGTCAAGGGTGCCGTCGACGGCAACGTCGAGCTGTCCACGGGCGAGGTGATCCCCACCGACCTGATCGTGTGGACCGCCGGCGTCATGGCCAACCCGACCGTCGTGCGCGGCAGCGACCTGCCCGTCGAGGAGCGCGGCCGCATCCGCACCCGTCCCGACCTGCGGGTCGGCACCGAGGACGAGATCGTCGAGGGGGCCTGGGCCGCCGGTGACATCTCGGCCGTCCCCGACCTCACCGGCAAGGGCGTCGGCGGCTACTGCGTGCCCAACGCCCAGCACGCCGTGCGTCAGGCCAAGCTGCTGGCGAAGAACCTGACCGCCGTGCTGCGTGGCGAGCTCCCCTCGGAGTACATCCACCACAACCTCGGTGCCGTCGCCGGCCTGGGGCTGTACAACGGTGTGTTCCAGTCGGGCAACATCGCCCTCAAGGGACTCATCGCGTGGTTCGCGCACCGCGGCTACCACGGCATGGCCATGCCGTCGTGGGAGCGCAAGTGGCGGGTCATCGGCGACTGGTGGCACAACTTCTGGCTCAACCGCGACAACGTGTCGCTGCAGGCCGTGCAGAACCCGCGCTACGTCTTCGAGGAGTTCGCCGCCCGGCCGCGTCCGGCTCAGCCCGCGGCGGCCCCGGAGTCGCCGGCGATCGACCCGAAGTCGGTCGTCGCCGAGGACGCCGGCAAGTCTCCGGAGTCCGCACCCGCCGCACGCTGACCGGCGTGCCGACGGCGCCACGCTAATGTGGGGCGGCGGTGCTGACCGCGCCGCGCCCCCGTAGCCCAATGGCAGAGGCAGGCGACTTAAAATCGCTTCAGTGTGGGTTCGAGTCCCACCGGGGGTACCCCGACGTCGGCCCTAGGCTGTCCTCGTGCTCGACCTGATCTCCGCCGCCCCCGACCGCGCCACCGCCCGTGGGGGCGCAGCCGGTCATTGGGAGTCGATGACGGCGGCGATCGCCGGTCTGTCCGGTCCCGTCGCCGCGATCAGCATCCCCGCGCTGCGGGCCAACACGCTGGACCTCGTCGTGCGCGCCGGCGGGGTGCCGATCCGGGTGGCCAGCAAGTCGGTGCGCGTTCGCGCGGTGCAGGATGCCGTGCAGCGCGTTCACGGCTATCGCGGCATCCTCGCGTTCACCCTGCCCGAGGCGCTGTGGCTCGCGGAGACCTGCGACGACGTGGTGATGGGCTACCCGACCGCCGACCGTTCCGCGCTGGCCCGGCTCGCCGGCGATGAGGAGGCGGCCCGCCGCGTGACGCTGATGGTCGACGATCCCGCGCAGCTCGACCTGATCGACGCCGTGGTCGCGCCCGGGCGACGTCCCCCGCTGCGCGTCGCGCTCGACGTGGACGCGTCGTGGCAGGCGACCGGCCTCGGCCACGTGGGCGTGCGGCGTTCGCCGGTGCACCACCCGGGCGAGGCGGCCGCCCTGGCGAGAGAGGTGGCGGGACGGGCCGGTTTCCGCCTCGTGGGGCTGATGATGTACGAGGCCCAGATCGCCGGGCAGCCCGACGCCGCCGGGGCGGGTGACGCGGTGATCCGCTGGATGCAGCGTCGTTCGGGCCGCGAACTGCGCGACCGCCGCGGTGCGGTGGTCGCGGCCGTGCAGGACATGGCCGTGCTGGAATTCGTCAACGGCGGTGGCACGGGCTCGCTGGAGTACACCGCGGCAGACCAGGCCGTCACCGAGGTGACGGCGGGCAGCGGGCTGCTGGCGGGCCATCTCTTCGACGGGTACCGGGCCTTCGCTCCGGCTCCGGCGGCCGCGTTCGCGCTGGAGGTCGTGCGCAAGCCCGCCCCCGACATCGTCACGGTGCTCGGCGGCGGGTGGATCGCCTCGGGCCCCGCGCTCGCGTCGCGCCAGCCCGCCCCGGTGTGGCCGGCCGGGCTGCGCACGCTCGCCCGGGAAGGGGCGGGGGAGGTGCAGACCCCGCTGCAGGGCGAAGCCGCACGCACGATGGCGGTGGGCGACCGGGTCTGGTTCCGTCACGCCAAGAGCGGGGAGCTCGCGGAGCGCGTCGACAGCTACCACCTCGTCGACGGCGACCGGGTGGTCGGCGAGGTGCCGACCTACCGTGGCGAGGGCAGGGCGTTCCTGTGACCCGTCCGGGAGGCACGTGGCAGAACTGGGGCCGTTCGGCGCGGGTGCGCCCGCAGCGCGTGGAGCGGCCGGCCACGGTCGCCGCCGTCCGCCGCGCCGTGCAGTCCGCCGCTCGCCGGGGGCTGCAGGTGAAGGCGGTCGGCTCCGGGCACAGCTTCTCGCCCATCGCGGTGGCCCCCGGCGTGCTGCTCGATCTCGGGGCGCTCACCGGACTGGTGTCGGTGGACGGCGATCGCGCGCGGGCGACGCTGCGGGCGGGAACGCCCCTGCACCGCATCCCGCGCCTGCTGGCATCCGCGGGCCTGGCGATGGCCAATCTCGGTGACATCGACCGGCAGACCATCGCCGGCGCCATCTCCACCGGCACCCACGGCACCGGTGCGCGCTTCGGCGGCCTGGCGACGCAGGTCGTGGGTGCGACCCTCGTCACCGCGGACGGGGAGCTGCTGACGGTCGACCAGACGCACGAGCCCGAGCTGCTGCCGGCCGTCGCGCTGGGGCTGGGGGCACTCGGCATCCTGGTGGAGGTCACCCTGCAGTGCGTGCCGACTTTTCTGCTTCACGCCGTGGAGCGGCCCGAGCCGCTCGAGCTGGTCGCCGCCGACCTGCCGGGGCGGCTGGAGGCGGCGGATCACGTGGAGTTCTACTGGTTCCCCGGCACCGATCGGGCGCTCACGAAGACGAACGTGCGGCTCCCCGGCTCGGCGCCGCGCCGGCCGCTTCCCGGCCTGGGGCGATGGGTGGACGAGTCTCTGCTGGCCAACGGCCTGTACCGGGCCACCTGCGCCGCCGGCGCCGCCGTCCCGGCCCTCGTGCCGCCGGTGAATCGCCTGGCCACCCGGCTCACCGGCGACCGGGAGTACACCGACGTGGCGCCGGACGTGTTCACCCAGCGGCGCACCGTGCGCTTCCGAGAGATGGAGTACGCCGTGCCGGTCGATCGGCTCGGCGCGGCTTTCGCCGACGTGCGCGCCCTCGTCGCCGATCGCCGGTGGCGTATCTCCTTTCCCGTGGAGGTGCGCATCGCCGCGGGCGACGACCTGTGGCTGTCCACGGCGTCGGGTCGCCCCACGGGGTACATCGCGGTGCACCGCTACTGGCGGGAGGATCCCGCGGAGTACTTCGAGGCTGCCGAGGAGATCATGCTGCGCCATGACGGGCGGCCCCACTGGGGCAAGATGCACGGGCTGGATGCCGCGCGCCTGCGCGAGCGCTACCCGCATTTCGACGACTTCATCGCGCTCCGCGACCGCCTCGATCCGGCACGCATGCTGAGCAACCCCTATCTCGACCGCGTGCTCGGTGGGTAACGGCTGGGAGTGCGCAGGCTGGTCCTGTCGGGCCTCAAGCGCTCCCTTAGGATGTAGACACACTCGGAGGGGAGTCAGGTACACATGTGGGAATGGCTTATCCCGGTATTGATCGTCGTGGCGCTGGTCGTCATCGTCGGTGTGTACCTGTGGGCGACGTACAACTCGCTGGTCTCGCTGAACGTGCGCGTCGACGAGGCCTGGAGCGACATCACGGTGCAGCTGAAGCGCCGCGCCGATCTGCTGCCCAACCTCATCGAGGCGGTGAAGGGCTACGCCGCGCATGAGAAGGCGGTGTTCGAGAACGTCACGAGGGCCCGCGCAGAGACGCTGTCGGCCACCGGACCCGCAGACGCGGGCGTGGCCGAGGGGCACATGCAGCAGGCGCTGAAGTCCCTGTTCGCCGTGGCCGAGGCCTACCCCCAGCTGCAGGCCAGCCAGAACTTCCTGCACCTGCAGCAGTCGATCGTCGACACCGAGGACAAGATCCAGGCCTCGCGCCGGTTCTACAACGGCGGCGTGCGCGAACTGAACACGAAGATCCGCGTGTTCCCCAACAACCTCTTCGCCCGCAACCTCGGGTTCCACGAGCGCGAGTTCTTCGAGGTCCTCGACGGCGCCGCGATCGCGGAGCCGCCGCGGGTTCAGTTTTGACCTCAGGGCGCGGATGCCGCAGCGCCCCGCCCTGTCCCGACGCGACCGCGCCCCGCTGAGCTGAGACGTCGTGTACTCCGCCATCGCCCGCAACAAGCGCAACACCTGGTTCATCCTGATCGGGTTCGTGCTGGCGATCGGGGCGGTGGGCGTGCTCGCCGGCTGGCTCGCCGGCAACAACTGGTGGATCACCGCGTTCGTGCTCGTGTTCGCGGTCGGGTACGCCACGGTGCAGTACTTCGCCGCCGACCGCGAGGCGCTCGCCCTGTCGGGTGCGGTGGAGGTCTCGGCGACCGACGCGCCGCGCTTTCACCGCCTCGTCGAGAACCTCTGCATCACCACGGGAACGCCCATGCCGAGGCTCTACGTCGTCGAGGACCCGGCGCCGAACGCCTTCGCGACGGGGCGCACGCCCGAGCAAGCCGCGATCACGGTGACCACCGGGCTGTTCGAGCTGCTCACGGACCGTGAGCTCGAGGGCGTGCTCGCGCATGAACTCGCCCACATCCGCAACTACGACATCCGCGTCTCACTCGTGGTGTTCGGCCTGGTCGTGGCGGTGGGGGCGCTGGCCGACCTGGTGCTGCGCATGGCCTTCTTCGGCGGCGGCCGGCGCGGCGGCAACAATCAGTCCCAGTTGATCTTCCTGCTCTTCGGCATCGTCGCCGCCCTCGTCGCCCCGCTCGTGGCCGCGGTCGTGCAGGCGTCGATCTCGCGGCAGCGGGAGTACCTCGCCGATGCCACCGGGGCGCTCACGACGCGCGATCCGGAAGGGCTGGCATCCGCGCTGGAGAAGATCGGCACCGCCGCACAGCCGCTGCAGCGCGCCAACACGTCGATGGCCCACCTGTGGCTGGCCGACCCGCTTCCCTCCGGGGGCGTCGCGCGCCTGTTCGCCACCCACCCGCCCCTGCCGGATCGCATCGAGCGCCTGGAGACCATCGGCGGACGGTTCTGAGATGCCCGGGCCGGTGCGGCTGTCGCGTCGCGACGCACGCCGGCTGGCGGTGCGCGCCCAGCTGCTGAGCGAGCCGCGCCCGGCGGGCATCGTCGAGGTGGCGTACGCCCTCACGGTGGTGCCGGTCGATCCGACGGCGGCGATCATGCCCAGCGCCGACCACATCCTGTACAGCCGCCTGGGCTGGCCCTACCTGCCGGCCGACCTGCGGCAGGCGGTGGAGGGCGACCGGGATCTGTTCGAGTGGGACGGCTCGTACCGCCTGATGTCCGACCTGCCGCTGTACCGGGCGATCATGGCGCCGCGGCCGGAGTACCCGCGCACACGGGAGTGGTTCACCGCCAACGACGGCTTCCGCCGCGAGGTGCTCGACCGCCTCCGCGCAGAGGGCCCGCTGCACGCCGCGGAGATCCCCGACAGCGCGCAGGAATCGTGGCAGTCGACGGGCTGGACCCACAGCCGCAACACCACGCAGATGCTCGAGATCCTCCTCGCCCGAGGCGACGTGGCCGTGTGGGGGCGCGACGCGAAGGGACGACTGTTCGACATCGCGGAGAGGGTGTACCCCGGTGACCTCCCCGACGTCGCCGAGGCCGATGCCGCACGGGAGCTGGCCGAGCGGCGCCTGGCCGCGCAGGGGATCGTGCGCGCGAAGGGGGCCGACGCCCAGGTCGGTGTCGCCGCCGTCGTCGAGGACACCGAGGGGACGTGGCGGGTGGATGCCGAGGCGCTCGAGGACCCCGCGGCGTTCGCCGGGCGCACGGTGCTGGTCTCGCCGCTGGATGCGCTCGTCGCCGACCGGAGCAGGCTGCAGACCCTGTTCGGGTACGAATACCTGCTGGAGATGTACAAACCGGCATCCGCGCGACGGTGGGGCTACTTCGCGCTGCCGATCCTGCACGGCGACCGGTTCGTCGGCAAGCTCGATGCGCGGGCCGACCGACGCGCCGGCGTGCTGCGGGTCAACGCGGTGCACGAGGACGACGGCTTCGACGACCGGGCGCGTGCGGCCGTGACGACCGAGATCGAGGCGCTGGCGTCCTGGCTGGGACTGGAGCTGCAGGGCTGGGGCTGACGCGGGATCAGAACAGCTGCAGCAGCATCTCATCGCCGTCGAAACGCACGGCTCCGCGCAGCGTCCAGTCGTCGTCGCGGTAGGTGAACGACGCGACGCCGCCGCCGGGCAGAGTGCCGGTCGCCGTGGCGACCACCTGGCCGCCGGTCGCGAGGAACGACAGCGCATCGGCGTCGAGGGACAGCTGGGGGGAGGACTGCACCTTCACCACGACCTCGGTCAGCGTCGCGAGGTCGGCCGCCCATGGCACGTGCAGACCGCAGTCCTCGGGGAGCGCAGCGCGGGAGCCCTCGCACGTCCGCGCGTAGGCGTCGAGTTGCGGCTGGGCGAGCGTGGCGGCATCGGGGGACAGGGTGGCGTCGATCGTCGCTGCCGGTGCATCGTCGGCGAGCACGCTCACCTGCGCCTGGCCGTCGAGGAAGCGCGCGGGCGCCGCGTGCAGGGTGTACCCGCCGGGGAGCAGCCGCACTTCGCCGTCCGGCGAGAGGGGAAGCACCACGTCGCCGACAGCGACGGCGGTGCCCAGGGACACTGCCACGTCCACGGTGATGAGCGCGCCGGAGTCGAGCCGCCATGCGCCGTCGTCGGCGCGCAGCGCGAAGCCGAGCGTCCCCGAGGTGTCGCCGAGCCGAACGTCCGCCGTGTAGGACGCGACGTCGTCGTGCGTCGTTCGGGAGATGATCTCGGCGCCCTCGACGCGGGCATCGGCGTCGGCGAACGCATCGAGCGCAGCGGCCGCGTCGGCATCATCGGGCAGCAGCGACTGCAGCGCGGCGACGTCCCCCGTCTGCAGGGCGTCGAGGTAGGCGAGGGCGGCGTCGTCGGCGTCACCCGGTCGCGTGAGCGTCCAGACCAGCGCGCCGACGGCGACCGCCGCGGCGGCGGATGCCGCGACGACCCCGATGACCGTTCCCCGCTTCATCCCGTCACCGTGGCGGCGGCGTCGGTCGCCGCACCGTCCGGGCTGCCCGCCGATGCGGGCGTGGCGGCCGCAGGCTCCGTCTGCCGGTCGTGCCGCTCGGCGTCGCCGAGGGCGCCGGCGACCTCGTCGGCCGCGTCACCCCAGCGGCCGACGGAGATGCTCTCGAGTCCCTGCCACCGCGCAGCGGCACGCAATTCGTCGGCGAGTCGCTCCGCAGCCCGCGCGGGCCGCCCCGGCTCCCACCAGGCCGACTGCACGAGCAGGGTCGATCGGGCGCGGTCGGCCTTGAGATCCACCCGGCCGACGACGTCGTCGCCGATGAGGACCGGCAGCGAGTAGTAGCCGTGGCGGCGCTCGGCCGCGGGGGTGTAGATCTCGATGCGGTAGGTGAAGTCGAACAGGCGCTCGGCGCGGTCGCGAAACCACACCAGCGGGTCGAACGGCGTGAGCACCGCGGCCGCGTCGATGCGGCGGGGGAGCGCGGCATCCCGATGCAGCCAGGCCTTCGCCGGGCGCCCCGCCGCCTGCCAGCCCTCCACCGTCACCGGGCGCAGGATGCCGGCGTCGGCGAGCTCACCCACCGCCTGCATCACCGCTGCGCGGTCGCGGATGCGCCAGTAGTCCGCGAGGTCGGAAGCGGTGGCCACCCCGTACGCCGCGGCCGCGCGCCCGACGAGCTCGCGGATCGCCTCGTCGCGGGCGACGGGGGTGCGCGCGGCCTCGGGGATGACGTCGGCGGCGAGGCCGTAGCGCCGCTCGAAGCCACGCCGCCCGGCGATGGCGACCTCGCCGAAGAGGAACAGATACTCCAGTGCGCTCTTCACCACGTCCCAGTCCCACCACGGGCCTCGCCCGCCCACCCGTGACGCGTGGTCGATCTGCGCGGCGCGCAGCGGCCCGCGCGCGGCCAGTTGCGCGCGCACCTCATCGACGACGTCGCCGTGCGCGCGGAACCATTCCGCATCGCGGCGCAGGTACCGTTCGCGCATCGCCTCGTGGCGGAAGGCGAACAGCCCCCAATCGGACGTCGGGATGAAGGAGGCCATGTGCGCCCACGACTCGGTGTAGCGGCCGCCGCGGGAGAACAGCAGTCGATCGAGCAGCGCCGGGTCGTAGGGTCCGAGGCGGGAGAACAGCGGCAGATAGTGCGATCGGGCGAACACGTTCACCGAGTCGATCTGCAGCGTCGCCATGCGCGCGAGGGCGAGGTTCAGCTGACGGGTGCCCACCGTGCCCGGGCGGGGCCGTGCGAAGCCCTGCGCGGCGAGGGCGATGCGACGCGCTTCGGCGCGGCTGAGATCGCGCGGGCGCTGCAGGCCGGTGGCGGTGGTCACGGCCGCGAGCCTACCCAACCCCACCGACGCTGCTCTCGCGCGCGGTCATGCGGGCGGGAACGAGCGCCCCGCGACTCTAGAATGTCGTGATGAGTGCCTCCGACGACAAGCCGCGCAGCGCGTTCTTCGACGCCGTGCGTCGTCGCAGCGCCCCGAGCGAGGTCGCGGCCGTCGTGCCGCATCCGCTGCGGGTCGCGACCGCGTATGCGTGGCGGTTCCTCGTGCTGGCGGCCGCGATCGGCGTGGCCATCTGGCTCGTCATCCAGCTGAAGCTGCTCGTCATCCCGCTGCTGGTCGCGATCCTCGTCACCGCACTCGTGTGGCCCGGCTTCTCGCTCATGCTGCGCTACCGGTTCCCGCGGTGGCTGGCGATCGTCATCTCGGTGGTCGGCACGATCGCCGTGATCACCGGTCTGGTGTGGCTGGCTGTCTGGCAGATCACCCGCGATCTCGGCTCCGTGCAGGGGCGTACCTCTGCCGCTCTGAGCGAGTTCCGGCAGTACCTCATCGACGGTCCGCTGCACCTGACCGCGCAGCAGATCGACGGTCTGCTCGATCAGGGCTGGACGCTGATGGAGCAGCAGGCGGAGCTGCTGCTGTCGGGCGCCCTGGCCATCGGCAGCACGGTGGGCCATGTCGCGACCGGAACGCTGCTGGCGATCTTCATCCTGCTGTGCATCCTCGCCGATGGCGCCGGCATCTGGCGCTGGACGGTGCGGCTGTTCCCCGAGCGCGCCCGCGCCGCCATCGACGGCGCCGGCCGCACCGGCTGGCTCACCGTCATCAACTACGCGCGCACGCAGCTGCTGGTCGCCACGATCGACGCCATCGGCATCGGCCTGGGGGCATTCCTGCTGGGCGTGCCGCTGGCGATCCCCATCGCCGTGCTGGTGTTCCTCGGCGCGTTCGTGCCGTTCGTGGGCGCCGTGCTCACCGGCGCCGTCGCCGTCTTCCTGGCCCTCGTCTACAACGGCCCCTGGATCGCGTTCTGGATGCTGATCGTCGTGCTCGGCGTGCAGCAGCTGGAGGGCCATGTGCTGCAGCCGCTCCTCATGGGCTCCGCGGTGAAGGTGCACCCCCTTGCGGTCGTGCTGGTCGTCGCGGGCGGCGCCATGGTCGGCGGCATCCCCGGGGCGCTGTTCGCCGTGCCGCTGGCGGCATTCGTCAACGTCGTCTGGATCTACCTGGCCCGACGCGGCTGGGAGACGGGGAAGCCCCCGCGCCCCGACGATCTCATCTGGAGCACTGTGCCCCGCGACTGGAGGAACCCCGCGTGACCACCCCCACCCTGGCGGAGTTCGAGGATGCCGCCGAGGCGCTGCGCGGCGTGATCGTGCGCACCCCGATGGAGGACTCCGAGCATCTCAGCGATCTGCTCGGCGCCCCCGTGCATCTCAAACTGGAGAACCTGCAGCGCACCGGATCGTTCAAGATCCGCGGCGCCACGTACCGACTTTCCCGGCTGACCGCCGACGAGCGGGCACGCGGTGTCGTCGCGGCGTCGGCCGGCAACCACGCGCAGGGCGTCGCCTTGGCGGCGCAGAAGCTCGGCATCCCCGCCACGATCTTCATGCCGCTGGGCGTGCCCGTCCCGAAGCTCCTGGCCACCCGCGGGTACGGCGCGGAGGTGATCCTCGAGGGCGACACCGTCGAGACGCCGCTGCGCCTGGCAGCCGAGTTCGCCGAGCGCACCGGCGCGGTGCTGATCCATCCCTTCGACCACCGCGACGTCATCATCGGGCAGGGAACGCTGGGCCTGGAGCTGTGGGATGAGATCGACGACCTCGACACCGTCATCGTCAGCATCGGCGGGGGAGGGCTCATCGCCGGCGTCGCCGCCGCGGTGAAGGCCCGCGCCGCCGCGGAGGGCCGCACGGTGCGCGTCGTGGGAGTGCAGGCGGAGAACTCCGCGGCCTACCCCTCGTCGCTCGAGGCGGGCGAGCCGCTCGCGGTGACGACGCTGCCGACCATCGCCGACGGCATCGCCGTCGCACGACCCGGGGACGTGCCGTTCCGGATCATCAGCGAGCTGGTGGACGAGGTCGTCACCGTCAGCGACGATGACATCGCCCGCGCGCTCCTGGTGCTGCTCGAGCGCGCCAAGCAGGTCGTCGAGCCGGCGGGCGCCGCCGGCGTGGCGGCGATCCTCGCCGGCAAGGTGCAGGCGACAGGCCCCACGGCCGTCGTGCTCTCCGGCGGCAACATCGACCCGCTGCTGCTGCAGCGCGTGGTCGCGCACGGTCTCGCCGCCTCCGGGCGCTACATGACCCTGCAGATCCCGCTGCCCGACCGCCCCGGCCAGCTGGCGCGGGTGTCGGAGCTGCTCGCGATCGCCGGAGCGAACGTGATCGAGGTGCTGCACACGCGGCACGGCCAGGGGCTGCAGATCAGCGAGGTGATCCTGCAGCTGAGCGTGGAGACGCGGGGCGCGGAGCACCGCGCGCTGGTGATCCAGACGCTGACGGATGCCGGCTACGCGCCGGCCATCGTCAAGGACTGAGCCGGGTCACTGACCGTTGTAGGTCTCGACCTTGACGATCTCGACGGGGATCGCGCGTCCGTTGGGCGCGGTGTACGACGTCGAGTCGCCCTCCTTCAGCCCCAGGATCGCCGTGCCGAGCGGGGAGGCCTCGCTGTACACGTCGAGCTCGGAACCCGCCGCGATCTCGCGATTGCCCAGGAGGAAGACCTCTTCGCCGCCGGCGACGACGGCGGTGATGACGGTGCCGGGCTCGACGACCCCCGTGGACTCGGGAGCGGTGCCGACCTTGGCGTTCTTCAGCAGATGCTGCAGTGTGCGGATGCGCGCCTCCTGCTTGCCCTGCTCGTCCTTGGCGGCGTGGTAGCCGCCGTTCTCCTTGAGGTCGCCCTCTTCACGGGCGGCCTCGATGCGCTTGGCGATCTCTTCGCGCCCGGTGGTGGACAGGTGCTCGAGCTCCGTGACCAGGCGGTCGTAAGCGTCCTGCGTGAGGAAGGTCTCGGGGGCGTCGGTGGACACGACGGTCTCCTTCGTGGGTGAGTGCGAGGCAGTAAGCCAAACGCCCCGGCGAGAGCCGGGGCGCGATGCGTTCACGTCAGACTACGCGACCCAGCAGGAGTTCACCAAACCTGTCGTCGCTGGCGCGAGCGTCGGAATGGTCTCGGTGAAGGCCCGCATCTGCCCGCCTTCCAGGGGGAGCTCGACCACGCGCCAGCCGACGACGCCGTGCTCCTCGTCCTGCGCCTCCAGCGCGCACGCGACCGTGGAGTCCGTCGGAGCGACGATCTGGAACGTCACGGTCACGGTGCGGTCGTCGACGACGGCGTAGCCGGTGGCATCCACGTCGATGGCGGCGAGACTGGTCGCCACGGTCGACCATCCGAGGGCGACGGTGGCGACGACGGCCACCGCGCCGACGACGATCCACCACACGCGCGTGAGGCGGCGCGAGGTGCGTCGGCCGTAGCGCTCGTCGAGGAACTGCTGCGTCGTCATGGGTGTCTCCGGGAGATTAGGCTTGATTCCAGGTTAGGCGCTGCGGCGCGGAACGAGGTTCTCCATGCTCTCTGTGCTCGACGCGCTCGCGGTGTTCGGCTCGGTCGTGCCGACCCCGGTATCGACGGTCGACCCCGAGCTGGTCACGCCCGGTCCGTGGGGCTTCGGCGCGATCGCCCTCATCACGGGCGCGGTCATCCTGCTGGTGTGGGACATGCTGCGTCGCGTGCGTCGGGGTCGGTACCGCGCCGAGGTGCGCGAGGAGCTCGACGCGCAGGAGCGCGACGCCGACGACGTCCAGGACCCGCCCACGCGCTGATCAGCCGCCGTGGTAGGCCGGCTGCAGTGCGATCAGCAGGCAGGCGGTCCAATGGCAGAGGAACGCCAGCACCGTGCAGACGTGGAAGATCTCGTGGAAGCCGAAGTGTCCCGGCCACGGGTTGGGCTTCTTGAGGGCGTAGACGATGGCGCCGCCGGTGTACAGCAGGCCGCCCACGACCACGAGCACCATCATGGCGACGTTCGCGGCCAGCAGGTCGCCGAGGTACATGACCGCGGCCCAGCCGAGCAGCAGATACAGCGCGACATAGAGCCAGCGCGGCGCGTCGATCCAGAACACCCGGAACAGGATGCCGAGCAGCGCGCCACCCCAGACGAGCGACAGCAGCAGGATCGTCTTCGGGGTGGGAAGGGCCAGCACCGCGAGGGGCGTGTACGTGCCGGCGATCAGCAGCAGGATGTTGGCGTGATCGATCCGCTTGAGCACCGCGAGCGTCCGCGGGCTCCAGTTGAAGCGGTGGTACAGCGCCGAGTTGCCGAACAGCAGCATCGAAGTGGCGGTGAACACCGCTGATGACCACTTCGCCGGCGCGCCCTGGGCGACGCTGATCAGGATGATGCCCGCCACGATCGCGACGGGGAAGGTCGCGGCATGGATCCAGCCTCGCCACGTGGGCTTCAGATCGGCGTGCGCGCTGACGCCGCCGGCATCGATGAGGGGGAGTTCGGGCATTTCCGCACCGTCGGATCTCATGCTTCCGGACACGCTTCCAGCCTACGCGCCCTCGGAGAGCGACCCTGCACAGACGCCGTGCAACGAGGGGCGCTAGCGTAGGAGCGTGACGACGCGCGCGACGAATGAGGGGCGCGGTCTGCTGTACCGTCTGTATGCCTCGCGCCTGCGCCGTCAGCTCGCCGGCGCCACGGTGCCCCACCACGTCGCGATGATGATCGACGGCAATCGGCGGTGGGCGCGCCAGCTCGGCTATGCCTCCGCCGCACAGGGCCACCGCGCGGGCGCGGCGAAGATGCACGAGTTCCTGCGATGGTGCGACGACCTCGGCATCCCCGTCGTGTCGCTGTATCTGCTGTCCACCGACAATCTGCGCAAGCGCGACTCCCGGGAGCTGTCGGATCTGATCGAGATTATCGCCGAGCTCGCCGAGACGCTCTCGCATGAACCCGGCTGGCGCGTGCGGCCGGTGGGGCGCACTGAACTGCTGCCGCCGGAACTGGCCAGGGTGCTGACGAGCGTCGAGGAGCGCACCCACGACAACACCGGACTGCACGTGAACCTCGCCGTCGGCTACGGCGGGCGCAGCGAGATCGTCGACGCGGTGCGCAGCATCATCGCGCAGCACGACGAGAAGGGCGGCTCGCTGGAGGAGCTGGCTGCCAGCCTCACTCCCGAGCAGATCGGGGAGCACCTCTACACCGGAGGCCAGCCCGATCCGGACCTCGTCATCCGCACGTCGGGGGAGCAGCGGCTGAGCGACTTCCTGCTCTGGCAGTCCGCGCACAGCGAGTTCTATTTCGTGGAGGCCCTCGGGCCGGATCTGCGCGAGGTGGACTTCCTGCGGGCGATCCGCGACTACGCCACGCGCGACCGTCGCTTCGGCGGCTGAGGCCCCGCGCCGCCGGCGGCTGAAGCCCGCGGCGCCTGCGACTGAGTCCTGCAGCGCTCGCGGCGAAGCCCGCGTCGCTCGCGACCGAAGCCCGCGGCGCCTGCGTGAGACAATGGACCTGTGACCGGGTTGCAGGATTATCTGGATTCCTTCGACGCGGAGCCGGGCTACCTCGATTGGGCGAAGTTCGGGCCGCTGTCGCCGTCGGTGCGTGCCGAGTCGCACGCCGACGCCGAGCTGCTGGCCTCCGGGCGCAACTCGGGCATCGACCTCGTCGCCGGGCGTGCGGGCGAGGCGCGGGAGCTGCTGGCGGACCTGCTGTCGACCACCGTCGAGCACGTGACTCTGCAGCCGTCGACCACGCACGGGCTGATGCAGGCCGTGTACGGGCTGGGCGGCGGCATCCTGGTCTCGGCGCGCGAGTTCCCCAGCCTGACCGTCGCCGCGCAGCGCGCCGGCGAGGTCGGGCGCGCGCGGCCCCACTGGCTGCATGCGGCCGAGGGCATGGTCACCCCGGAGGCGGTGCGTGAGGCGCTCGCCGACGCCGAGGATGTGGCGGCGGTCGCTGTCAGCGCCGTCGATTACCGCACCGGCTACCGCGCCGATCTGCCCGGGCTGCGCGAGGTGGTGGGCGACCGGCTGCTGATCGTCGACGCCATCCAGGCCTTCGGCGTCGTCGACGAGGATTGGGACGTCGCCGACGTCGTGTGCGGCAACGGCTACAAATGGCTGCGCGCAGGCCGGGGGACCGGCTTCGCGGCCTTCTCGGACAGAGCGCTGGAGCGGCTCACCCCTGTGCTCTCCGGGTTCGCCGGCGCTGAGAGCGCCCTCGACGTGTTCCCGGTTCCGCCCGCCGCCTCGGGAGCGGAGGCGTTCACCGTCTCGGTGCCCGATCACCTCGCCACCGCTCGGCTGGCCACCGCGCTGCGCGACGTCCGCGACGCCGGCGTGTCGGAGATCGCCCAACTGGTGCGCGCCCGCGTGCGTGAGATCGCGGCGCTGGCCGAGCGGTTCGGGCTGCCGGTGCTGACACCGCTGGAGCCGCACCGGCACGCCGGGGTCATCGCGCTGACCCCCGATCCCGCCGACATCGCGCCGCTGGCGGCCGCCCTCGCCAACCACGGCATCGCGGCGTCGCTGCGATCGGGCGCCGTGCGCATGGGCGCGCACGCCGGAACCGGCGAGGACTCGCTGCGGCTGCTCGAAGACGCGCTGACGGAGTTCGCCGGCACCCGCATGCGCTGACGCCTCACTGCCCGTCGACACCGGAACGTCATCTGTGCGTCACATCGCCCGGGCGTGTCGCGAGGGGCGACGGTCGGGTCGTGGTCCTACCGTGATGCCAACGGGTAAGGCGCCCGTTCGGGTCGGCCCTCGGATCGCGACTCGTGACCCCCTGGTCGACTCGTGACTGCCGGGCAGAGCCCGGGTCGGGAGTGGGTTGTGACCACACGAGCACCAGCCGCGCAGCAGGATTCGACCACACAGCACGACGGTGCCGATCAGGACCTGCGCACCTATGTGCTGGACACGTCGGTGCTGCTGAGCGATCCGCGCGCGTTCTTCCGCTTCGCGGAGCATTCCGTCGTGATCCCCGTCGTCGTCATCACCGAGTTGGAGGCCAAACGGCACGATCCGGAGATCGGCTACTTCGCACGCCAGGCGCTGCGTCACCTCGACGAGCTGCGCGTCGAGCACGGTCGCCTGGACTTCCCGGTGCCAGTGGGCACCGGCGGCACCCTGCAGGTCGAGCTGACCCACACCGATACGTCGGTGCTGCCGGCGGGGCTGCGGCTGGGCGACAACGACACCCGCATCCTCGCCGTCGCGATGCACATGGCGCAGAACGGGCAGGAGGTCACGGTGGTGTCCAAGGACCTGCCGATGCGGGTCAAGGCCGCCTCGCTCGGCATCCCCGCCGAGGAATACCTCGCCGAGCAGGCGATCGACTCCGGCTGGACCGGCATTGCGGAGGTCGCCGTCTCGGGCGACGACATGAGCGACCTGTACGAGAGCGAGGTGGGCTCGGCGGACACCGTACGGGGACTGCCGGTGAACACCGGGCTCATCATCCATTCCGAGCGGGGCTCGGCGCTGGGGCGGGTCACCGGCGAGGGTGGCTACCGGCTCGTCCGCGGCGACCGGGAGGTCTTCGGGCTGCACGGCCGCTCGGCCGAGCAGCGCATCGCCATCGACCTGCTGCTGGACCCGGACGTGGGGATCGTGTCGCTCGGCGGACGTGCCGGCACCGGCAAGTCCGCCCTGGCGCTGTGCGCAGGCCTAGAGGCGGTGCTCGAGCGCCAGCAGCAGAAGCGCATCGTGGTGTTCCGGCCGCTCTTCGCCGTGGGCGGTCAGGAGCTCGGCTACCTGCCCGGCGACGCGCAGGAGAAGATGAACCCGTGGGGTCAGGCGGTCTTCGACACGCTGGGATCCATCGTCTCGGGCAACGTCGTCGAGGAGGTCATCGCACGGGGCATGCTGGAGGTGCTGCCCCTCACCCACATCCGCGGGCGGTCGCTGCACGACGCGTTCGTCATCGTCGATGAGGCGCAGTCGCTCGAGCGCAACGTCCTGCTGACCGTGCTCAGCCGCATGGGTCAGAACTCGCGGGTCGTGCTCACCCACGACGTCGGGCAGCGAGACAACCTGCGCGTGGGCAGGCACGACGGCGTCGCCTCGGTGATCGAGACCCTCAAGGGCCACGGCCTGTTCGGTCACGTCACGCTGACGCGTTCGGAGCGTTCGGCGATCGCGGCGCTGGTCACCGACCTGCTCGAGGCGGCGGAACTGAGCTGAGTGCTGGGCCATGAGAACAATCTCATGGCCCAGCACTAACAATCCCCCGCCCCATGGGTGAACATAGGTGTACCGCCTAAGCGGCAGCGCGAAGACCCCCAGCTTCGCCCCACGAGAGCCCCCGGAGCATTCAAGCCCGGGGGTTCTCGGCTTCCCTGAGAGGGCGCGCGGTCACTCCCAGCGGTAGCCGGAGCCGCGCACGGTGGTGATCAGGTGCGGACCGAACTTCGCCCGCAGGTAACGCACGTACACGTCGACCACGTTGGAGCCGGGATCGAAGTCGAGGCCCCAGACGCGGCTGAGCAGCGTCTCGCGGCTGAGGACCTCGCCGGCGTGGCGCAGGAACTGCTCCGCCAGGGCGAACTCGCGCGCCGACAGATCGACCTCGCGGTCCCCGATCGTCGCGCGCCGGGCGAGCACATCGAGCGTGACGTCGCCGTGCGTGATCACTCCGGTGGCGGCGGCGCTCTCCCGCAGCCGTGACCGCACGCGGGCGAGCAGCTCGGCCACCACGAAGGGCTTGGACACGTAGTCGTTCGCGCCGGCATCCAGCCCGTCGACGGTGTCGCGGGTTCCCGAGCGTGCGGTGAGGATGATCACCGGCACCGTGGAGCCGGTGGCGCGCAGACGGCGCAGCACCTCGATGCCGTCCATCCCGGGCAGGCCGACGTCCAGCAGCACCAGGTCGATGTCCTCGGCGACGGCGCGGGTGAGCGCATCCGGTCCGTTCTCGGCCACGTCGACCTCATGCCCCTCGGCCGTGAGTGCGCGCGTGACCAGCGCAGCGATGTGCGGTTCGTCGTCGACGACCAGGATGCGCGTCATGCGCTCGCCTCTCTCTGAAGCACCACGTCGCCGGCTCGCACCGGTGTGGGCGCGGGGGTCCCCGTTCCCAAAGGTACGGCCATCGTGAACGTCGCGCCGCCACCGGGCGTGTCGGCGACGGTGCAGTGGCCGCCGTGGGCGCGCGCGATGGTGTCCACGATGGCGAGTCCCAGCCCCGATCCGCCCACGGTGCGTTTGCCCGCAGCGCGGTCGAATCGCCGGAAGATGCGGTGCCGGAAGGCGGGCGGGATGCCGGGGCCGTGGTCGCGCACCCACAGCTGCGCACCGTCGGCGTGCAGCGCACTGCCGATCTCCACCGGGGTGCCTTCCGGGGTGTACTTCGCAGCGTTGTCGGCAAGCTGCAGCCATGCCTGCAGCAGTCGGTCGTGATCGGCGCGGATGCGTCCGGACGCGGTGTGCTCGACGCTCCACTGGTGGCCGGGGATCACCGAGACGAGCTCGCCGACCCGCTGGGTGAGGCTGGCCAGGTCGACGAAGGAGAACGAGTAGGAGTCTCCGTCGACCGCGGCGAGCAGGTCGATGTCGTTGACCAGTCGGGTCATGCGGTCGAGTTCCGCGATGCCGATGTCACGGACGGCCGCGACATCGGCTGCGTCATCGATGTCCATCATCTCGAGGTGACCCCGGACGATGGTGATGGGCGTCTTCAGCTCGTGCCGCACGTCGTCCAGCAGTCGCCGCTGCGCCTCGAAGGACGCCTCCCAGCGCTCCGCCGGATCGCCTTCCGGCGGGGATGCCGGCACCGGCGTCGCGGCTGTGGGCTGCAGCGCCAGCCAGTAGGCCGCCGCGAGGGCGGACACGGCGAGCAGCGCCGCGAGCAGATACAGCCCGGCAGCGGGGAAAAGGATCGACAGTTCCACGCCGGCGGCGCCGAGCACCACCCCGGTCACGGCGCCGGCCATGACGAAGCCGGCCGCCGCGACGGCGAGGATGATGCCGACGATGCGTCGTTGGGTCGGCGCCTGCCGGGCGGTGCGATTCACCCTCTGATTATCAACCCGGGCGGGTCATCGACAGCAGGTCGAGTTTCTCATCGAGCTGCTCCTCGGTGATCTCGCCCCGCTCGACGTACCCGAGGCCGATGACGGCCTCGCGCACCGTGATGCCCTCGGCGACGGCGTGCTTGGCGATCTTGGCGGCGGCCTCGTAGCCGATGACCTTGTTCAGGGGCGTCACGATCGACGGCGACATACCGGCGAACGCGGCCGCTCGCTGCACGTTGGCCTCGAGTCCGTCGACCGTCTTGTCGGCCAGCACGCGCATGGCGTTGGACAGCAGTCGGATGGATTCCAGCAGCGCGGTGCCCATGACGGGGATCGCCACGTTCAGCTCGAAGGACCCCGATGCCCCGGCCCACGCCACGCTGGCGTCGTTTCCGATGACGCGAGCGCACACCATGAGCGTCGCCTCGGGGACGACGGGGTTGACCTTGCCTGGCATGATCGACGAGCCGGGCTGCAGGTCGGGGATGTGGAGTTCTCCGAGTCCCGTGTTGGGGCCGGAGCCCATCCAGCGCAGGTCGTTGTTGATCTTCGTCAGCGAGACCGCGATGGTGCGCAGGGCGCCGGAAGCCTCGACGAGCGCGTCGCGGTTGGCCTGCGCCTCGAAGTGGTCCAGTGCCTCGGTGATCGGCAGGCCCGTCTCGGCGGCGAGCAGGGCGATCACCTTCTGGGGGAAGCCCAGCGGGGTGTTGATGCCGGTGCCGACGGCGGTGCCGCCCAGCGGCACCTCTCCGACGCGGGGGAGCACGGCCTTCACGCGCTCGACACCCAGGCGGATCTGGCGGGCGTAGCCGCCGAACTCCTGGCCGAGGGTGACGGGCGTGGCATCCATCAGGTGGGTGCGGCCGGACTTGACGACGTCCTTCCACAGCTCGGCCTTGGCCTCCAGCGCGGTGGCGAGGTGCTCGAGAGCGGGGATCAGGTCCTCGATGAGCGCCTGGGTGACGGCGATGTGCACGGAGGTGGGGAAGACGTCGTTGGAGGACTGCGACGCGTTGACGTGATCGTTCGGGTGCACCGGGGCCCCGAGCTTCTGCGTCGCGAGGGTCGCGAGCACCTCGTTCATGTTCATGTTGGAGCTGGTGCCCGACCCGGTCTGGTAGGTGTCGACCGGGAAGTGGGCGTCGAAGCGGCCGGTGACGACGTCGTCCGCGGCGGCGGCGATGGCATCGGCGATGCCGGCGTCGAGCGTGCCGAGCTCCTTGTTGGCGAGCGCCGCGGCCTTCTTGATGCGCGCCAGCGCGGCGATCTGGGTCGACTCGAGCCCGGTGCCGGAGATGGGGAAGTTCTCGACGGCGCGCTGGGTCTGCGCGGCGTACAGCGCATCCTTGGGCACGTGCACCTCGCCCATCGTGTCGCGCTCGATGCGGTACTCGGTCTCTGCCATGACGGTCACGTCCTCGTTTCCTTGCGGGTTTGCGGGGGTATGGGGGATGGGAATGGGATCAGGCGTCGGTGACGTCGCCGACGATGACGTCGGCGACGGCGGTGCCCTCGGCGAGGCGATAGTTGGCACCGACGATCGCCACGCGACCCTCGGCCACGGCATCGCTGATGAGTTCGGAGGACTGCAGCAGTGCGGCGATGGTCTCGCGCAGGTGCTCACGGCCGACATGATCGGCATCCACCGTCTCGGGGGTGACGCCGGCAGCGGCCCCCTGGCGCAGCACGCGGCGCACCGCCGGCACGATCGGCGCGATCTGGCGCCACACGTGCACCGGCAGCGCCGGCGCATCGACGGAGGTGGATTCGATGGCCGCACGCACCGCGCCGCACGCGTCATGGCCGAGTACGACGACGAGCGGCACCTCCAGCACGGCGACGGCGTACTCGATGCTTCCGACGACCGATTCGGAGATCACCTGTCCGGCGTTGCGGATGACGAACAGGTCGCCCAGACCCTCGTCGAAGATGATCTCGGCAGCCAGGCGGGAATCGGAGCAGCCGAACAGCGCCGCGGTGGGGAACTGGGATCCGGCGGTCTCGTGCCGGCGCTCGACGTCCTGGCGCGGATGCCGCGGCTCGCCTGCGACGAAGCGGGCGTTGCCCCTGCGCATCTCGTCCCAGGCTTGCTGCGGCGTCGGGCGGAAGGCGGGAGCGGTCATGAGTCCTCCGCGCGCAGCGCGCGCACATCGTCGGAAAGGTCTTCGGCCACCGCGGTGGCGGTGGCTGCGTCGGTGGCGCCGTACACGAGGATCGTGTCGGTGCCGGCGGGGGTGCTGAGGGCATAGGAGATGTTGCCCGCGGTGGCGGGGTCGGAGACCTCGTACACGCTCCACTCGATGCCGTCGAGCGTCGTGGTGCCGGTGGCGCCGCTGCCGGAGAGTACCCGGGTCGGCCATGCCGCGTCGGCGTCGAAGCCCTGAGCGACGTTGACGAAGCCGCGCTCGGGGGCGTAGACGACGGTCCAGGCGCGCACGGACCCGTCGCCGTCGACCGATGCGCGGTTGACGGCCCAGTCGTCGGGGACCTCGGGGACGATCACGGTGCGCTCCAGGGCTGCGGAGGTGTCGGCGGCCACGGCGGCCACGTCGATCGGCTCGGGCGCGGGAAGCTCGCCGCGCGGCACGCCGAAGATGATGACCGCCACGACGGCGAGGGTCACCAGCAGCGCGGCGAGGAGGTTGCGGGTGTTGCGGCTCGCGCGGTGCACGCGGGAGGACTCCGCTTTGCGTGCGGCGGTCTCCTCGGGAGTCTCGGGACGACCGAGTTCGGCGACGATGCGGGCTGCCATCACGCGTCCCCGGAACCCTGGGCGTCCGCGCGCACGGCGTCGAGGCGGCGCTTGGCGCCGAGGAGCCACTGCTCGCAGTGCACCGCGAGGGCCTCACCGCGCATCCACAGCTCGAGCGACTGCTCGAGGGTGGGTGCGCCCTGCTCCAGCTCGGCCACGACGCGCACGAGTTCGTCGCGCGCCTGCTCGAACGAGAGTGCGGCGACGTCGGGGGCGTCGTCGCTGGCTTCGGTCATGTCGTCCATCCTAGTTCGCGCCTTCCGGGAGCCCTGCCGTGGGGGATTCGTCGACTTCCCCGGTGGACCTGGCGGTGAAGGACCCGCGACCCACCGTCACGGTCACCTCGGTGCCGTCGGGCGCCTGCGCCGCGTCGCGCACGATGACGCCGGCGTCGAGGTGGGCGATGGCGTAGCCGCGGGCGAGGGTCGCTGCGGGGGAGAGGGCGCGCAGCGACGCGCGCAGCTCGGCGGTGGTGCGCGCCGCGGCATCCGTTCGGCGAGCCATGATCTCGCGGCCCCGGGAGAGCTGGAACCACAGGTCCTGCGCGCGCGACTCGATCATCGTCTCCGGCGCGCGCAGCACGGGGCGGGAGCGCAGCTGCTGCAGCTGCGCGATGTCGTGGGAGATGCGCTGGGTCAGGCGCGTGCCGGCGCGGGAGCGCAACTGCCGCACCAGCGCGCGCTGCTCCGAGACGTCGGGGACGACGCGCTTGGCGGCGTCGGTGGGTGTGGAGGCGCGCAGGTCGGCGACGTCGTCGAGCAGCGGGTGGTCGTTCTCGTGGCCGATCGCGCTCACGACGGGGGTGGATGCCGCGGCCACGGCCCGCAGCAGCTTCTCGTCGCTGAACCCCAGCAGTGTCTGCGGGTCGCCGCCGCCGCGCGCGATGACGATGACGTCGACATCCGGGTCGGCGTCGAGCATGTTCAGCGCGGCGATCGTCTCGGGGACGCATCTGTCGCCCTGCACCGCGACGTGCACCGTGCGGAAGCTGACCGCCGGCCACCGCAGCTCGGCGTTGCGGTGCACGTCCTTCTCCGCATCGCTGCGTTCGCCGGTGATGAGCCCGATGCGATGCGGCAGGAACGGCAGCGGCTTCTTGCGGGACGCGTCGAAGAGGCCTTCGGCGCGCAGCTGGGCCCGCAGCCGCTCGAGCTTCTCGAGCTGCTCGCCGAGACCGACGTGCTTCATCGCCGAGACGATGAAGCTGAAGTCGCCGGTCTTGACGTAGAACTCGCTCTTGACGCACGCGACGACGTGATCGCCGGACTTGAGGTCGGCCGGCACCCTGTTGCGGGTCGACGACCACAGCCGGAACGAGATGGATGCGTCGGAGGAGAGATCCTTGAGGCGCCCGAAGACGTTGCCGCCGCGGACGTTCCACGACGTGATCTCGCCCTCGACCCACACCGCGCCCCACTTCTGCACGAAGTCGCGGATGGTCTCGTTCAACCGGGAGACCGAGGTCGGGGTCTCGGGAGAGGACGCGGAAGGATGCACGGCATCGGCCGGCGGCGTCTGCCCCGGCGCGGGTTGGAACGTCGTCATCTGCGTCTCCCTCGCGGCGACCGGCCTTCACACAGCCGCCGACTCATAGAATCGAGCTGTGAGCACTTCAGCCGTTCGACTGCCCGTGCCCCGCGTACCGGGGCGGCGCGGCCACCTCCAGGATATGCCGGTGGCTGGACACAAGCGGGTGCTCCTCGCTGCGCCCCGTGGATACTGCGCAGGGGTGGACCGGGCTGTCATCGCTGTGGAGAAGGCGCTGGAGCGGTTCGGCTCGCCGGTGTACGTGCGCAAGCAGATCGTCCACAACATCCACGTCGTCACCGAGCTCGAGGCGAAGGGCGCGATCTTCGTCGACGAGGTGGACGAGGTGCCGGAGGGCGCGCACGTGGTCTTCAGTGCGCACGGTGTGTCGCCCGCCGTGGTCTCGCAGGCAGCGGACCGCGGTCTGCAGGCCATCGACGCGACGTGCCCGCTGGTGACCAAGGTGCACCGCGAAGCGGTGCGGTTCGCCCGCGACGACTTCGAGATCCTGCTGATCGGGCACGATGGCCACGAAGAGGTCGAGGGGACCGCCGGTGAGGCGCCCGAACACGTGACGGTGGTCAACTCGCCCGCCGACGCGGACCTCGTCGAGGTGCGCGACCCGTCCAAGGTCGTGTGGCTGTCGCAGACGACGCTGTCGGTCGACGAGACGATGGAGACCGTGCGCCGTCTGCGTGAGCGCTTCCCGCAGCTGCAGGATCCGCCGTCGGACGACATCTGCTACGCGACCCAGAACCGTCAGGTGGCCATCAAGAAGGTCGCCGTGGGAGCGGACCTCGTGATCGTCGTCGGCTCGGCCAACTCGTCGAACAGCGTGCGGCTGGTGGAGGTGGCGCTGGAGTACGGCGCGAAGGCCGCCTACCGCGTGGACTACGCCCACGAGATCAAGCAGCAGTGGCTCGACGGCGTCGAGACGGTCGGCGTGACCAGCGGTGCATCGGTGCCCGAGGTGCTCGTCACCGAGGTGCTCGAGGATCTGGCCGGTGCCGGCTACCGCGACGTCGAGGAAGTGCGCACGGCGGAGGAGGACCTGCTGTTCTCCCTGCCGAAGGAGCTGCGTCACGACGCCTCCGGCAAGCGGGACGACCGTGCACTCGGCGGGCGGGGTCGCCCGTGAGCGACATCGATCCGCGCCCGCGGCCGCAGTATGGCGAGTACGCCACCCCGGAGGAGCAGCGGGCGCGCATCGCGCAACCGGATGCCACCGACGCGCTGTCGTCGGGCGTGGCGCCGCAGGCCGGGATGCACGACGCGTCGCAGCCGCGGGGAGGCTCTGCGCCGTTCCCCGCGGAGCCCGCGACGTCAGCGGTGGCACGGCCGACCCGCATGGCCGACCGGGTCATCACACTGGCGCTGCTGGCATACGGGCTCGTGACCGTGCTGGTGGCGGCGCCGCAGATGCTCGACGTGGGCGCCTTCGCGCAGACGATGTTCCAGACCCTCGGCGTCGACGCGCAGTTGGCCGACCCCGAATCCGGGCGCGGCTGGGGTGTGGCCGCGGCAACGGCTCTCGCCGGAGGCTGGGTGCTCACGGCCTGGCTGTCGTGGCGGAGCCTGGCGGCTCGGCGACTGACGTGGTGGATTCCGCTCGTCGGCGGCATCCTGTTCAACTTCGTCTCGGGCACGCTGATGGTGATCCCCATCATGAACGACCCGGCCGCTTGGGAAGCGCTGCAGCGCACCGTCTCAGGCTGATCCGACCGCTCGCCGCCCGTGTGGCGTGACAGCGCCGCGCACCGACATCAGAACGGCGGCGGATCGCAGGTCGGTGCGAACCGCACCGCCGTGACCGGCGTGTCCACGTAGCTCCGCCCGGTCGGACTCGTCCACTCGAGCACGCCACCGCCTCGCTGGCGCACCCGCCACGCGGAGGCGTGCTTGAGCGAGTGATGTCGCCTGCACAGGTGGGCGAGATTCTCTGCGCTGGTGGCGCCGCCGAGCGCCGCATCATGCGTGTGGTCGATATCGCACCGCCGTGCGGGCTGGCGACAGCCGGGGAAGCGGCAATGCTCGTCACGCACGCGCAGCACGCGGCGGAGGTTTTCGCTCGGCCGGTAGCGGTCGACGGCGAGGACGACACCGCTCACCGGGTGAGTCATCACGCGGTCCCAGCCGACGGCGTGGCCGGCGAGCCGTCGCGCCGTCTGCGCGTCGATCGGGCCGGAACCTGCCAGGCGCGCGCCTCCGTCGGTGCGGCCGGCGAGCGTGAGCACCGGCACACTCACCTGCACCTGTGCGCGGATGGCAGCCAGGCCGTCGCCGGAGGCGATCGGGCCGCCCCCGAGCGCCAGATCGCAGAGGACGTCGGCGCGGATCTGGTCGATCGTTCGGCGATCGTCATCCGTGGCGTCCGTGGCGTCCGTGGCGTCCGTGGCGTCCGTGGCACCCGCGGCGCGCTCGGCATCGTGGGTCGTGCGGCGGATGACGCCCGCCATCGTCGTCAGGCGATCGTGGATGCCGTGGGCGAGGACGGCGGGGAGCGTGGCGAGCAACTCAGCCATGCCGTCGCCGACGTCGCGCACGATCACCGCGCGGCGTGCACGTGCCGCACGATGGCGCGCTTCTCGATCACCGCGCTCCGCCTGCTCGGCGAGGGTGCCGAGGACCGCGCGCAGGCGGGCAGGGGTCTCAGCTTCTGCGAGCGCTACGGCCGAGGCCTCGAAGGCCGCCCGCTGGGCGTCGTCACCGATGCCCTGCCCGGCATCCACGATCGCGGACGCGTGAGCGGCCTCGATGCGTCCGTCGGCGAGGGCGGCATGGGTGGCAGGGAACCGCTGCGTGAGAGTCCAGGCCTCGGAGATGCGGCGCTGGACGGTGCGGTCGCCGGCGTGCAGGGCGGCACCGATCTCGGCGGCGACCGTGCGCAGCGCCATCTCGCGCTCGCGCTCGCGGAGGGGAAGTGAACCGGCGGCCTCGTCTGCGAGGTCGAAGGCCGCGGTGAGCAGCGACGCCTCGAGAGCGCGGAACCCGGCGATCGCCGATCGCACGCCGCCGAGTGCGGTCACGAGTGCGTGCAGCGCAGCGGTGTCGACCTCCGCCTGCGGGGCCTTGCGCGTCGTGTCCGTTGCCATGCGACCATTGTCGCGCGAACCTCGGACATTCGTTCGAATGTACGCGCTCCGTGCCGGCACGCAGAACGCCCCGACCACCAGGGCCGGGGCGTTCTCGCGTTGCGAAGGTGTCAGGCGCCGAGCGACTTGCCGTAGGAACCCAGCTGCTGGGTCGCCTCGACGACGCGGGTGGCCATCGCCGACTCGGCGACCTTGCCCCAGGCGCGGGGGTCGTAGGCCTTCTTGTTGCCGACCTCGCCGTCGATCTTGAGCACGCCGTCGTAGTTCTGGAACATGTACCCGGCGACGGCACGCGTGAAGGCGTACTGCGTGTCGGTGTCGATGTTCATCTTCACGACGCCGTTGGCGACGGCCAGGGCGATCTCCTCGGGCGTCGAGCCGCTGCCACCGTGGAACACCAGGTCGAGGGGCTTCTGGCCGGTGCCGAAGCGCGCGGCGATGCCTTCCTGGATCTCGCCGAGGAGTTCGGGCTTGAGCTTCACGTTGCCGGGCTTGTAGACGCCGTGCACGTTGCCGAAGGTGAGCGCGGCGATCCAGCGGCCCTGGTCGCCGAGACCGAGTGCCTCGACCACCTGGGCGACGTCGTTGGTCGTCGTGTACAGCGCGTCGTTGGTGCCCTCGTGCTTGACGCCGTCCTCCTCGCCGCCGACGACGCCGATCTCGACCTCGAGGATGGCGCTGATGGCCTTCATGCGGGGGAGCAGCGTCTGGGCGATCTCGATGTTCTCGGCGAGCGGCACCGCGGAGCCATCCCACATGTGGGACTGGAAGATCGGGTTGCGGCCGGCCCTGACCTCTTCTTCGGAGGCGGCGATCAGCGGCAGCAGGAAGTCGTCCAGCGCGGGCTTGGGGCAGTGGTCGGTGTGCAGGGCGACCGTGATCGGGTAGTTCTTCGCGACCTCGGTGACGAACTTGGCCATGGCGATGGCACCGGTGGCGCGGCCCTTGACGGTGTGGCCGGCGAAGTAGTCCGCGCCGCCCGTGGTGACCTGGATGATGCCGTCGGAGCCGGCTTCGGTGAGTCCCTGCAGCACGGCGTTGATGGACTGCGAGCTGGCGGCGTTGATCGCCGGGTATGCGAATCCGCCGGCCTTCGCACGGTCCAGCATTTCGGCATACTGCTCGGGGGTTGCGACGGGCATGTCAGCTCCTAAAGTCGGCGGTTGATCCTGCTTCACTCTAGCGAAGCGGGCCCACTCGGTCCCGGGGGTCGGCCGTGGCAAACGGCCGCGTGCACATAACGAGCCGGAAAGAACCGCGTTTCCTTCGCTCTCCGACAGCGCCATACCCGGGCGCGTCGGCACCGCGCGGCATAGGCTGTGCCCCATGGTGAGCCTGACCGCGGATATGAGTCCCCTGCACCCCGACCGCAACCTCGCTCTGGAGCTCGTGCGAGCGACCGAAGCGGCAGCGATCCGGTCGGTGCCGTTCATCGGCCGCGGGCAGAAGGAGCTCGCCGACGGGGCGGCCGTGGACGCGATGCGCGCGTTCCTGACCACCGTCAACTTCGACGGCACGATCGTGATCGGCGAGGGCGAGAAGGACAACGCGCCCATGCTGTTCAACGGCGAGCGTGTCGGGACCGGTCGCGGGCCGCAGTGCGATGTCGCGGTGGACCCCATCGACGGCACCTCGCTCACCGCCGCAGGTCGCAACAACGCGCTGTCGGTGCTGGCGGTCTCGGAGCACGGCACCATGCTCGACGCCTCCACCGTCTTCTACATGGACAAGCTGGTCACCGGGCCGGCCGGGGTGGGCGTCGTCGACATCCGCCTGCCGATCGGGGAGAACATCCGCCGGCTGGCGAAGGCGCTGGGCAAGCCCGTCGACGAGATCGTCGTGTCGGTGCTGCACCGCCCCCGTCACGACCGCCTCATCGAGGAGATCCGCGAGGCCGGCGCCGGCACCCGGCTGATGAGCGACGGCGACGTCGCCGGCGGGATCAACGCCGCACGCCACAACGCCCGCACCGACATGTGCGTGGGAATCGGCGGCAGCCCGGAGGGCATCGTCACCGCGTGCGCGATCAAGGCGCTGGGCGGTCACATCCAGGGGCGGCTGTGGCCGCGGGACGACGACGAGAAGCAGCTGGGTCTGGATGCCGGGCTCAAGGTCGACGGCGAGGTGTACGAGGCCGACGACCTGGTGACCGGGACGAACACGATCTTCGTCGCGACCGGCGTCACCAACGGCGAGCTGGTGGCTGGTGTGCGCAGGGAAGGCGACCACATCTACACCGAGTCGGTCGTGCTGCGCGGCGCGTCCGGGACGCTCCGCCGCATCACGTCGGAGCACCTCACATCGAAGTGGCTCTGACCCCGAGGGCAGACGTGATGGGTCTGTGACCCTTCTCCCAGCGTTGCCTCTGGCACAATGGGGATCGGTGTCGACGGCGATGCACATCATCGCTTCCGAGTTCCGAGGGGATCCACACATGAGCACTCAGGTGAACGGCCCGAAGACCGGGCAGATGCCCGTGATCATCTCGACCGACCCCGCTCGACGCCCCGACGTCCTGTTCCGCCGCCGGACCCCTGAGGGTCATCAGGTGAGCGCGTGGTGGATGATCGGTGCCTTCCTCGGTGTGTCGGCTGCCGTCATCGGTCTCATGACCTTCTTCCCCGGCGGGCTCTGAGCCCGACCGCTCAGTCCTCCGCCACGCGGTCGCGCACCTCACCGACATCGGCGATGAGCGCCGGCTCGGCCTGATCGAACTCCGGCGCGGTCAGCCGACGCGGCGTGCTCTCGATCACTGCGGGCGCGGCGACCACATCGAGCTTGGTCTCGTCGATGCCGGGGAACCGCCGCGCGGTCACCAGCACCCTGCTCTCGAGGGAGCCCACGAGCTTGTTGTACGACTCCACGGTGCGTTCGATCGCCCGGCGCATGTCGTCGGCGTGGCCCGTCAGCGAGCCCAGGCGTTCATACAGCTGCGTGCCGAGGGCCAGCAGTTCCCTGGCCTCCTCGGAGACGTCCTGCTGCGTCCAGGTGTACGCGACGGTCTTGAGCACCGCCCACAGATTCACCGGTGACGCCAGGGCGACGCGCTTGCCGAAGGCGTGATCGAGCAGTGCCGGGTCCTGCGCGAGCGCGGCCGAGAGCAGCGATTCGCTCGGAACGAAGCAGATGACGAACTCGGGACTGGCATCCAGGCCTGCCCAGTACGCCTTCTTCGACAGGGCGTCCACGTGCGCGCGCACCGCCTTCACGTGCCGGTCCAGCAGGGCCTGTCGGCGTGCGCCCTCCTCGCCCTGAGCCGTCTCGGGGATGGCCGTCGCTTCGAGGTAGGAGTCGAGCGGCACCTTCGCATCGAGGGCCAGCGCTTTGCCCCCGGGGAGGCGGATGATCATGTCGGGCCGGCCGGCACCGGCATCCGAGGAGACGGAGGACTGCAGGTCGAAGTCGACGTAGCGGGTCAGGCCCGCGGACTCCACGATGCGGCGCAGCTGGGTTTCGCCCCACACGCCACGGGTGGCGTTGGAGCGCAACGCGCCGGCGAGCGACTCGGTGGTCGAGCGCAGTGCCTCGTCGGATTCCTGGGCGCGGCGCAGCTGCTCTGCCAGTGAGCCGTACTGCTGCTGCCGCTCGCGCTCGAGCTGCTCCACCTTGTGCTGCATCGACGACAGCGACTCCTGCACCGGCGCGAGGGCCCGCAGCACCGCCTGCTCACGGCGCTCGCGCTCCTCTCGGGCGGCCTGCTCGGCACGGGCCTGCAGCCCGAGGTCGCGCTGCAGGGCGCGCTGCTCGTCGAGCTGGCGGGCCAGGGTGTCACGTGCGGTCTCGGCCGCGGCGGCGCGGGCGGCGAGCTCGCCGCGATCCCTGCCCGCGCGCTCGGAGGCGCGCGCGGCGCCGGCGAACCAGCCGGCGCCGACACCGACGGCGAGGACCACGAGGATCAGCAGGGCGAGGGGGAGGGCGTCCATGATCCGAGGATGCCATCGGCCACCGACATCGCCGTGACGGCGCTCGGGCCGCAGGCTGAGGCGAGGCTCAGACGGCGAGGGCCACGGCATCCGCCGACAGAACCGCCGGCGCCGGCGCCGGAACCGCGATCTGACCCACCCGCAGCCCGAGGGTGGCAGCGAGGTCGGACACATCGTCGACCCCGGCGCGCGCGGCGGCGTCGATCATGATGTGCGCACACGCGAGGGCGTCGGCGGCGGCGTCGTGGTGCGCGAACTCCAGGAAGCCCACCGCCGTGGCCACCGACGGCAGCCGGTACGACGGCAGCTCGTAGGTCTTGCGCGCCACCTGCAGGCTGCAGACGTAGCGGTACGGCGGGCACACGTCGCCGGTGACCTCGCAGGCGCGTCGGAGCACCGTCATGTCGAAGCCGGCGTTGTGGGCCACGAGCACGTCGGAGCCGACGAAGGCGGCGATGTCATGCAGCTGCGCCGACCAGCTCTTGGCGTGGACGACGTCCTCGGCGCGGATGCCGTGGATGCCGACGTTCAGGTCGAAGAACCGGTCGTGCCCGGCGGGCGGCTGGATGAGCCAGCCCGCGGTGGCGACGACGACGCCGGCGCGCACGCGGGTGAGTCCCACGGCGCAGGCCGAAGCGCTGGAGGAGTTCGCCGTCTCGAAGTCGATCGCGGTGAAGTCCAGGGGCACCCCTCCACTCTCGGTCCGACCCACGCCGAGGCGCGGAGGGCACGCCGCGGCGACCCGGATCCGCCCCAGGGTGCCGTTTGTACAGTGGAAGCATGGCTGATCACGACTTCCTGGCGACATCGTTCGGCGGGGCGACCGGAGAGTACGAGGCCGGCCGCCCCGACTACCCCCTCGACGCGGTGCGGTGGCTGCTGCCGACCATCGACGGCAGGGCCGTGCGGGTCGTGGACGTGGGGGCGGGCACCGGCAAGCTGAGTCGCGGACTGCGCGATGCCGGCGCAGACGTCGTGGCCGTCGATCCCGATCCGGGGATGCTCGATGCGCTGCGCGCCACCAGCAGCGGCATTCCGGCCTTCGTCGGACGCGGCGAGGACCTTCCGCTGCCCGACGACAGCGTGGATGCCGTGGTGTTCGGCCAGTCGTGGCACTGGGTGCGCCCTCCGGCGGCGTCCGCCGAGGCGGCGCGCGTGCTGCGCCCGGGCGGGGTGCTGGGCCTCATCTGGAACATCCGTGACGAGGCGGTGGAATGGGTGGCGCGCATGGGGTCGATCATGGACGGCAGCGCCGCCGAGCGGATGCTGGCGGCCGGTCACCCACCCGTGTCTTCACCCTTCGGCCCGCTCGAGGAGGAGACGTGGAGCTGGTCGCGCCCGATGACGCGTTTCGACCTGCGGGCGATGGCCTTCTCGCGCAGCCACGTCATCACGGCATCCGATGATGAGCGCGCCCGCATCGACGCCGAACTGGCCGACCTGTTCGACGACATCGGCGCGGTCGGCGATGAGGTCGTCGACGTGCCCTATCTGACCTACGCGTTCAGGGCCCGCGTCGCGGTGTGAGGTCTGGCGTCAGCGGCGGGGCGCCAGACGGCCGCGGCCGAAGGGCAGCACGGGCGCCCGGTAGACGAGCGGCGTGAGGGCATCCGCGGCGACGGTCGCCTCGGCCTGCCCGAATCGCCACAGTCGGTTGAAGAGGTACACCGCGATCACCGCGTGCGCCCCCGGGGGAACCTGCCAGGTGCCCACGCCCCACTGCGTCGGCTGACCGCGGCCGTCGATGACGAGCGTGGGTCGCAGCCCGGCGTACAGCGCCAGCTTCGGCCGCTGAATCGTGATCTCGAGCCGCCGTGCGAGGGCACCGCTGTCATCCGGTGCGGAGGCGGGTGCGGCGTCGGATATCGGGCTGACCATGCTCGACGGTATCCCGAACAGCGGCCGGGGAGTGAACCGGGCGAGGGGGCGCACGGTGGGAGGATGGAAGGATGACCGCCACACTGGTCGCCCGCGGCCTCGCCGGCGGGTACGGCCACCGCACCCTGTTCGACGGACTCGACCTCACGGTCGCGCCGGGCGACGTCGTCGGCGTCGTCGGTGCGAACGGCGCGGGCAAGTCCACCCTGCTTCGCCTGCTCGCGGGCATCGATGAGCCGCAGGCCGGCTCCATCGCGCTGTCGCCGCCCGACGCGTTCGTAGGGTGGCTGCCGCAGGAGCACGAGCGGGTGCCCGGTGAGACGGTCGCCGACTACATCGCGCGGCGCACCGGGTGTGCACAGGCGACCGCCGACATGGATGCCGCGGCGGCCGCGCTCGCCGAACCCGCTCCGGTGGGAGGCGCCGGCGCCGACCCGGCCGACGTGTACTCGGCCGCGTTGGACCGGTGGCTCGCCAGCGGCGCCGCCGATCTCGACGAACGGGTGCCCGTGGTGCTGGCCGACCTCGGACTCGACGCCGACACGGCGGGAGACGCGCTCATGACGTCGCTGTCGGGCGGGCAGGCCGCGCGCGTGGGGCTTGCCGCGCTGCTGCTGTCCCGCTTCGACATCGTGCTGCTGGATGAGCCCACCAACGACCTCGACCTCGACGGGCTCGAGCGTCTCGAAGCCTTCGTGCGCGGACTGCGTGGTGGGGTCGTGCTGGTCAGCCACGACCGCGAGTTCCTCGCACGCTGCGTGACGAAGGTGCTCGAACTCGACATCGCCCAGGGCAGCAACCGCGTGTTCGGCGGCGGCTACGACGCCTACCTCGAAGAGCGGGCGACGCTGCGCCGTCACGCACGGGAGCAGTACGAGGAGTTCGCGGACAAGAAGGCCGACCTCGTCTCGCGCGCGCGGACGCAGCGGGAGTGGTCGAGCCAGGGAGTGCGCAACGCGATGCGCAAATCGCCCGACAACGACAAGATCCGCCGCAAGGCCGCGAGCGAGTCCAGTGAGAAGCAGGCCCAGAAGGTGCGCCAGATGGAGAGTCGCATCGCGCGCCTCGACGAGGTGGACGAACCCCGAAAGGAATGGCAGCTGCAGTTCACGATCGGCGCGGCTCCCCGCTCCAGCTCGGTCGTGGCGACCCTCAGCGGTGCGGTGGCGCGACAGGGGGCATTCACCCTCGGCCCGGTCTCGCTGCAGGTCAACGCGGGCGAGCGCATCGGCATCACCGGTCCCAACGGGGCGGGGAAGTCCACGCTGCTGCGGCTGCTGCTGGGGCGGCAGAGCCCCGACGAGGGCACCGCGAGCCTCGGCGCGAGCGTCGAGATCGGCGAGGTAGACCAGGCCCGGTCGCTGTTCGTGGGGTCCGCGTCGCTGGCCGACACCTTCGAGGCGCTCGTGCCGCAGCTGGCATCCGGCGAGGTGCGCACCCTGCTGGCGAAGTTCGGGCTCAAAGCCGACCACGTGAACCGTCCCGTCGACGAGCTGTCACCGGGGGAGCGCACGCGCGCCGGGCTTGCGCTGCTGCAGGCGCGCGGAGTCAACCTGCTCGTGCTCGACGAGCCGACCAACCATCTCGACCTCGCGGCGATCGAGCAGCTCGAGCAGGCGCTCGAGACCTACGAGGGCACCCTGCTGCTGGTGACGCACGACCGGCGGATGCTCGACACGGTGCAGACCGATCGCCGCTGGCGGGTCGAAGCGGGTCAGGTCACCGAGCTCTAGCCGAGCGGATGCCGCGCGTCAGCGGCCCTGGCGCTTCTTGTAGGGCTTCGGCTGACCCTTCACGACGGGGGCGCGTCCCTTGCCCTTGGAAGCCTTCGCCTTGCCGCCCGCGGGGACGACGGGCTTCGGCGCGGGGGCGGGGGCGGAGGCGATGCGCTCCTTGGCCTCGTCGAGGAACAGCTCGCCCACCTTCGTCAGACGCGTGCCGGAACCGTCGCGGGTGATCAGCGCCTGCCCGACCTCGGCCTCGAGCTTGTCGATCGAGGTGTAGAGCGATGCCAGTGGGATGCCGAGGGCTTCCGCAGCGCGCGGGAAGTGCAGTTCCTCGGCGACGGCGACGAACCGCTCCAGGTGCGTGATGTTCACAGGATGCCTTCCTCCGCCGGAGGGACCCGGCGGCATCCATT
This sequence comes from Microbacterium sp. zg.Y1084, assembly GCF_024623595.1. Classification (NCBI taxonomy): domain Bacteria; kingdom Bacillati; phylum Actinomycetota; class Actinomycetes; order Micrococcales; family Microbacteriaceae; genus Microbacterium; species Microbacterium sp. zg.Y1084. The sequence goes on along the minus strand of NZ_JANJGV010000002.1, from coordinate 534,745 downwards.
CTCTCAGCACGCGCCGGTCGGGCCCGGCGCCGCCCGCCACGTAGACTGGATGCCCGTGGCTCTTACCATCGGAATCGTCGGTCTCCCCAACGTCGGCAAGTCGACGCTCTTCAACGCCCTGACCAAGAATCAGGTGCTCGCGGCGAACTACCCGTTCGCGACGATCGAGCCGAACATCGGGGTGGTGAACCTGCCCGACCCGCGCCTGGACAAGCTCGCGGAGATCTTCCACTCCGAGCGGATCCTGCCCGCCGCGGTGTCGTTCGTCGACATCGCCGGCATCGTGCGCGGCGCCAGCGAGGGGGAGGGCCTGGGCAACCAGTTCCTCGCGAACATCCGCGAGGCCGACGCCATCGCGCAGGTCGTGCGCGGCTTCGCCGATGACGACGTCGTGCACGTCGAGGGTGCGGTGAACCCCAAGAACGACCTCGAGACGATCAACGCCGAACTGGCACTGGCCGACCTGCAGACCCTCGAGAAGGCGATCACGCGCTACGAGAAGGAAGTGCGCGGCAAGAAGGCCGAGCCCGTCGTGCTCGAAACGGCGCTCGCCGCGAAGGACGCGCTCGAGCGCGGGCAACTGCTGTCGTCGTCCGGCATCGACGTGACGCCGATCCGGGAACTGGGCCTGCTCACCGCCAAGCCCTTCATCTACGTGTTCAACGTCGATGAGTCGATCCTGACGGATGCCGCGCGCAAGGCCGAGCTGGAGGCGCTCGTCGCCCCGGCGAAGGCCGTGTTCCTCGACGCCAAGATCGAGTCAGAGCTCATCGACCTCGACCCCGAGGACGCCGCCGAGCTGCTGGCATCCACCGGACAGGACGAGTCGGGTCTGGATCAGCTCGCCCGCATCGGTTTCGACACGCTGGGCCTGCAGACCTACCTGACGGCAGGTCCCAAGGAGGCCCGCGCCTGGACGATCGGCAAGGGATGGAAGGCGCCGCAGGCTGCCGGCGTCATCCACACCGACTTCGAGAAGGGCTTCATCAAGGCCGAGGTCATCTCGTTCGACGACCTGGTCGAGACCGGCTCGGTCGCCGAGGCCCGCGCGAAGGGCAAGGCGCGGCTGGAGGGCAAGGACTACGTCATGCAGGACGGCGACGTGGTGGAGTTCCGCTTCAACAACTGACCCCCCCCCGGTCGTTGAGCGAGCGTGTTCCCCGGTCGTTGAGCGAGCGAAGCGAGACGAAACGCCCCGCTCGGAGAGGAGCGCACGGTGAGTGACGAAACCGCCCCGCGAGCCGACGGCAGGCACCGCCCCGCGTGGAAGGCCGCGCAGGACCACGCGGTCCCGGAGGACGTCGCCCGCCTGCTCGACAGGGTGCCGGAATGGTTCGGGCAACCGGAAGCGAACGCAGAGTACATCGAGGCGGCGCAGACCAAGGAGACCTGGACGGTACGTGACGCCGACGGCTCGGTGATCGGCGTCACTCTGGTGGACCGGCACTATCCGCACGTCGCGGAGATCCATCTCACCGTGGTCGATCGCGCGGCGCATGGCTCCGGCGTCGGAACGGCGATGCTCGCTGCGATCGAGGCCGACGCGGTCGGCCGAGGGGTTCGCCTCCTCGAGGTGAAGACGCTCGGTCCCTCGCACCCGGATGCCGGGTACGCGCTCACCCGGCGCTTCTACGAGAAGATGGGCTTCCTGCCCCTGGAGGAGACGGGCCTCTGGGGCGAGGGCACGCCGTGCCTGATCATGGTGAAGCCGCTCCGCTGACGTTCTCCTCGCGTCTGGGTCGTTGAGCGAGCGAAGCGAGACGAAACGCGCCGCGACTCAGGCGTTGAGCGTCGTGAGGGGGCGGGAGTGACCCAGTGAGGGCTGCGCCACCACGCCGTCGAGGCCTGCGTCAACTGCCGAATACGCGAGTGTACAAGTCCACCGCGAACGGAACACCCACCGAGAGGATGGCGACGAGCAGGACGCCGCCCCAGAGCATCCGTATGCGTCTCGCCGACTCGACTTCGCGACGCAGTTCGCTGAACCTCTGCGCATCGACAAGCGGCTGAGGCTGCGATGACCATGTCGCCTCGTCGCGGACAACCGCCGTCACCGCCGTCAGCTTCGCCGGGTTGAGAAGCGGCTTTTGCTTCTTCAGCCACCGCAGGAGCTGGGGCGCCGCCAACACCGCGACATCCTCCGGCTGCTCTCGAATCGTGATCTCCTTGGCGCCGACGATGACGATGGCTCCGCGCACGGGGACGTCGATGCCGGCCGCGGTCGACAGCAGCTTGCGCGTTCTCTCAATCTCGTACCGCGTGTTGCGAAGATGGTCGGTCTTCTGACCATTGACCAGTAGCCGCCGGCTGCCCACCCAGATCCGCGCGCCCTCGTGGAGCTTCGTATTGATGGTGAACACGCCGGCGGCGCCGACGACAACGTGGTCGATGTCGCTGCCTCGGGTTCCGATGGGCACGGAGTGGAGAACGGCCCAGCCCTCATCGAGCGACTCAAGGCGGGTTGCCGCGTCGAGTTCGCCCAGCGTTCCCAGATACCAGGAGCGCGAGTCCTCCGACAGGGGCGATCTGCCGAAGCATCGGGCGAGGGCTGAGCGCGGATGCACCTGACTCTGAACGCTGAGGCACTCGGCCATCACGGATGCCGCGGCAACCGTCCCGAAGACCGGCGCAGCCGCAGGAGAGGAGTCCGGGGACAGCTGAGGGGCAGGTTCGGTCGTCATCGAGTCGAGTCTAGGGAGCGCGGGGCGTACCGTTCCGCGCCGACGAGCGATACGCGCCGCCCGCCCGGTCGTTGAGCGACGGAGTTCTCCGTCAATGTCCGACGATCAGGCAGCGGAACCCTTCATCATCGCGAGCTGGATGAGGTTGCCGCATGTGTCGTCGAAGACGGCGACGGCCACGTTTCCGTAGTCCGTCACGTCTTGCGTGAATCTCACGCCGAGCTCCTTCATGCGCGCGACTTCCCTGTCGATGTCGTCGACGGCGAACTGCGTGAACGGGATGCCGTCCTCGACCAGAGCGGCCTTGAACGCCTTTGCGGCGGGGTGCTGATCGGGTTCGAGCAGCACCTGGACGCCGTTCGGATCGGCGGGGCTGCTCACCGTCAGCCAGCGGTACTCGCCGGTCGGCACATCGACCTGTTTCATGAAGCCGAGCTTCTCGGTGTAGAAATCGAGCGCCTTCGACTGCTCGTCAACGTAGACGCTGGTCGTCGTGATGCTGATCATGATGCGGATTCCTTTCGCTGCCACCGCGCGGCGATCGCCGCGAGTGGTTCGGTGTGGAGGTCATGGAACTTGTATCGGCCCTCGCGGCGCGTGCGGATGAGGCCCGCGGATTCGAGGACCTCGAGGTGCTGTGACACGGCCTGGCGGGATGAGGTCACCCCGTGCTTCATGGTGAGTCGCCCGCAGATCTCGAAGAGCGTCTGGCCGTCGCGATCGACGAGCTCGTCCAGGATCAGTCGGCGCGTCGCATCCGAAAGCGCCCGATAGAGTTCTGCGTCCTGATCCACGCGCCCACGTTATGCAAGTATCCACTTGCCTGTCAACGGCCCGGTCGTTGAGCGAGCGCAGCGAGACGAAACGGCCGCAACACGGGTCGTTGAGCGAGCGCAGCGAGACGAAACGCTCGGGACTCATCCGAGCCGCGCCCAGCGCCCCTCCGAGATGACGTCGATCGTCCCATCCACGACGCGGACCGCGGTCTCGTCATCCATGACATACGCGGGAACGCCGATCTGTGCCGCCCAGCGCTCCGCGGCATCCATCGTGTTCGTGGGGAAGACGTCGAGGTGCGGGAAGATCGCGAAGTCGACGACCCCGAGGGTCGTGTCGTCCGGCGCCGACGGCCACTCGACGAAGTAGTCGCCGATGCGCGGGGTCAGCACCATGCTGCCCGCGCTCACCCCCACCCACACGGTGTCGGTGAGTGACGGGAGCGAGTCGGCCAGCCCGGACGCCCGCATCCAGTGCGCGAGGTAGGTCGCCTCGCCGCCGTCGACGAGGAGGACATCGGCGTCGCCCACCCACCCCTGCCAGCGCTCCGGCGCGATGGTGGGCAGCGCGGTGAGTTCCAGAAGGCCGATCGACTTCCAAGGGAGCGAAGTCATCCCGCCCGATGGCGGCAGACCGCTGACGAAGCGGCGCGCCGAGACGGGACCGCACAGCGGATGGCCCCATTGGGCGGTGGGGATGCAGAGGGCGGACGCCTCCTCGATGTCGGTGCCGAGCATCTCGAGGAGCGCAGCGCGGATGCTGTCGTTGGTGATGCCGCCAGACGTGAGGAGAAGCTTCATCGTGCCCCCGGAGGTGAGAGGTGGGTGCGCTGATGCTACGTCCCCCTCGCAGGGCGCGCCCAGACCCTGCCGCGTTCGCGCGCCGTGGGACGATGGCGGTATGGCTTTGCACTTGCTCACCGGCGCCGGCTCCGGCATCGGCGCCGCCCTCGCCGCGCGCCTGCAGGCACGTGGCGACGATCTCATCCTGCTCGCGCGCAGCGACGCCCGTGCGGCGGAGCTGCGGGAACGGTTTCCCGGTGCTCAGACGATCGTCGCCGACTTGGCGGCGCCGGGCGAGCTTGCCGCGGCGCTCACGCGGCACGACCTCCCCGGCCGCCTGGACTCGCTGCTCCACGTCGCGGGCGTGGTCGACCTGGGCCAGGTGGCCGAGCTCACCGTCGCGAAGTGGGCATCGCAGCTCGACGTGAACCTCGTCGCGCCGGCTGAGCTGACCCGGCTGCTGCTGCCGGCGCTGCGCGCGGCGAAGGGCCAGGTGGTGTTCGTCAACTCCGGCGCCGGACTGCGTGCGGCGCCCGACTGGGCGGCCTACGCGGCATCCAAGCACGGACTTAAGGCGCTCGCCGACAGCCTGCGCGCCGAGGAGTCGCCGCACGGCGTGCGGGTGTCGTCGGTGTATCCCGGGCGCACCGCCACGGCGATGCAGGAGCGCGTGCACGAGCAGGAAGGACGCGATTACGACCCGGCCGCCTTCATCGATGCGGACTCGGTCGTCACGAGCATCCTCACCGTGCTGGACCTGCCTCGCGACGCGCAGATCCCCGACCTGACGATCCGACCGGGCGTCTGACGGGAGTGGGCGGGTCCAGGCTCCGGGGGTCATGATGTATTCATGTCAGTGACCGCACTCACGGTGCCGCGGCCCCCGCACGTCGTCCGGCTCGGCAGCGGAACCCCAGTGGTGTTCGTGCACGGCAACGGCGTGGATCACCGGATGATGCTGGCGCTGGATGCCGCCTTCGACGAGTCCGGGCTGTGGGAACGCATCTACCTCGATCTGCCCGGGTTCGGTGCGACGCCGGCGCTGGATGCCCCAGGTGGATTGTCCCAGCTCGCCGACTGGCTCGATGAGGCAGTAGGCGGATTGCTCGGCTCCACGCCGTTCGCCGTGGTGGGCGCGTCGCTCGGCGGCCTGCTCGCCCGCGATCTGGTCGCGCGTCGGCCCCACCAGTGCCTCGGCATGGCGCTGCTGGCTCCTGTCGTGGACTCGGTGCGCGAGAACCGATTGGTCCCACCGCACGCCGTTCTGGTCGAGGATGCCGCGCTCGTCGCCGGGTTGAGCGCCGCCGATGCCGAGGCCTACACCGAGTTGGCCGTCGTGCAGTCCCGGGAGAACTGGGAACGCTTCCGACGGTCGGTGCTCCCCGGCCTGCAGAGCGCCGACGTGCGCGCCATGGCGCGCCTGGCGAAGGACTACGCCCTGCCCGCGCTACCCGACGATCACCTCGCCGGCTTCGATCGTCCGGTGCTGATGCTGACCGGTCGTCAGGACGCCGTGGTCGGCTATGAGGATCAGTGGGCGCTCGCGCAGCGCTTCCCCCGTGCGACGTATGCCGTGCTCGACGGGGCCGGCCACAACCTGGAGAACGATCAGCCCGACCTCGTGCAGGCGCACCTGGCCCGGTGGGCGCAGCAGATGACGGAGTACGCGACGGCCGACCGTGCACACCGGCGGTCGGGCGCTCGCCCCGAGCAGTCCTGAGCCATGCCCTTCACCCTCGCCGCGCCCGTTCACAGTGAGTTCGTCATCAAGAAGAGCCGCTTTCTGGGGTGCGTCGAGCCGGTCGCGGGACGTGAAGCTGCCGTCGCGCGGGTGCAGGAGCTGTGGGCCGAGCATCCGGACGCCCGTCACATCTGCTGGGCGCTGATGGCCGGCGGCCACTCCGCCGCCAACGACGACGGCGAGCCGAGCGGCACCGCGGGCCGCCCCATGCTCGAGGTGCTGCGGCACCAGGAGCTCGAGGGAGTGCTCGCCACCGTGGTGCGGTACTTCGGCGGCGTGAAGCTGGGTGCGGGAGGGCTCGTCCGCGCATACACGGATGCCGTGGCGCAGGCGCTCCTCGGTGCCGAGCGCGTGCCGCTCATCCGCACGCGGATGCTGCGCGTCTCGGTGCCCTACGCGCAGGAGGGCGCCGTGCGCCGCGAGCTCGAGGTCGCCGGCGCGGAGCTCGGAGAGGCCAGCCACGGGGTCGAGGTCGAGCTGAGCTTCGCCGTGCCCGAGGATCGCGCCGGTGACCTGGCCGCGCGCGTGGACGACATCTGCCAGGGTCGCGCGGTCTGGCACTGAACGCCGCTGTGGTCCGGGTCGCCCCTGTGGTGGCGTAGACTGATTCTCGATAGGCGGATTTCTCATCCGTCTCGCCCCGGCCGCGTGGTAACGGTCGGGGCTTTCTCTTTGCCCGGGGCCGGCCTGCCGGCATGGACACCGCGTTTCGTCTCGCTTCGCTCGCTCAACGACCGAGGGGGTGCTCGCTCAACGACCGAGGGCCTGCCCGCACGGACACCGCGTTTCGTCTCGCTTCGCTCGCTCAACGACCGAAGGGGTGCCCGCTCAACGACCGAGGGGCCGCAGGCGCCGGCATCCGATAGCGTCGAACGATGACTCCCGACGAACACCGCTTCAATGCGCTGATCCTGATGTTCGCCAACCTGCAGCGCCTCATGGTCTTCCACAACGCCCTCGCCATGCGGGACGGGCGTGAGCTGGATGCCGCCCTGGCAGAGGAACTCACCTCACGGCTCGACCTCGTCGGTGCGGTGATCGCACGCGCGAGCGAGGCCAAAGCCGTGAGTGAGGCGGATGCCGCGGAGGTGCTGCCGGTCGTGCCGTATCTGCAGCACGAGGTGCGCGCCCTGCTCGACACTCCGGTCGACGCCGACCTCGGGATCCAGGCCGCCCTCGGCGCGGCAGAGGTGTACGCGTCGATGTGGATCGACGAGGGCACCATCCAGATGGGGACGGTGTTCGACCGACCGCAGTGGGTCGATCGGTCGATGCAGAACAAGCCGATGTTCATCTCGCTTCGCAACCGGGCGAACGCCGCGGTCGTGGCCGCGTCGACCGGCGAGTACTCCGACGACGTGCGTGCCGACATCGCCGACCACGCGCAGGCCGCACGCAACAACCGCGCGCAGGCGCTCGCGCAGATCGATGGACTGCCGATCATGCTCGACGGACGGGATGCGCGCGAACCCTCCCGGGCCTGAACGCCGTCGCCCCAGGGCGAGCGATCCTCTTGAGCCCCGAAGGCCGGGGCACCGAAGGAGTATCGCCATGCCCGTAAACACCACCGACGACCGCGTGCAGCGCCTCGAACGCCTGTTGTTCGACGAGGACCCGATAGGTCTGGACTACGAGGGGACGAACCCCGACGAGTATCACCCCGAGGCGGTGGAGATCGCCCCGCGGATGGCAGCGGTCCGCTCGTACGACGACACCCTGACACTCGTGCACCGCGTGTTCATCGCGATGTTCGGGCGCGACATCGCCGGTCCGCGCCGGCGTTACCAGCGCATCGCCGAACGCGTCTGGGAGCTGTGGCGCGCGCAGTGACCGGCGGGACCGCCCGCACCTGATCGGGTGGATGCCGCGGCGGCCGGTCACGCCGTGGCGGCATCCCACCAGTCGAGCACGCGCGTGCCGGTGAGGGTGAGCCACTTCGACGGCTCGCCCTCGCCGGCATCCACGTCGAACCACGTGCGGCCCGGGAGGGGAGCGCCCTGCAGCCACGTGCCGTCGGGCCGGCGCGCGTCGCGCACCACGGCGACGGCGTCGGCCATGCGGGCGTCGGGCGCGCGGCCCTCGTGCAGCGCGACGTCGCGGAAGTGGTCCAGTGCGGTGAGGGCGCTGTACCGATGGCGGGTGGGGGCGACGAACCGCGACACGAACTCTCCCACCGGCTCGCCGGTGCTGAGGCGGTAGAGCAGGCGCCGCTCGAGCAGGTACTCCTCGCCGCCATGGCGGGCATCGCGCGCCGTGGTGTCTCCGGTGAGCTTCTCGTAGGCGAGCAGCCCACGCACGGCGTTGAGGGTCGAATGGAACGATGAGCGCACCGAGTGGCCCTCTTCGGCTTCGCAGTTCCACCCGCCGTCAGCCAGCCGGTGCTCTACGAACCACCGAGCGAGCGGTGCGACGGCGACCCCGAGCCACGCGCCGGATGCCAGCGTGTACGAGTTGATGCAGATGTCGACCTCCCCGCCCCAGTAGGGGAGGTCGTTGTACTCCCAGCGGCTGTTCGCGGCGAGGCGCTCGGCGGTGTCGCCGAGGGCGGCGGCATCCACGCCCCATTCGCGCAGGTCCTTGAGGCTCCAGGTCGTGGCGATCCACGGCTGGCCCGGCTGCTGCATCTCCTCGCTGTCGAAGAACCCGGCCGGGAAGAACGCACCGCCGGCCCATTGGCCGTCGGGGTCCTGGTGCGACAGGAGACGTGCCCCGAAGCCCTCGACGAGAACGCGTGCGCGCGTGCGCTGCCACACCTCGTCAGGTGCGCCCGCCAGGTCGCGCTCCACCTGCCATCGCAGGGCCGGGTCGGAGTCGAGCAGCCAGTCGAGCACCCGTGGGTCGGTCGTCATGAGGGCACGATAGACCGGTCGCGAGTCCGGTGTCAGCAGGTGCCGCGAGCAGCGGTGTGCGCGTGCCGGGGTTCAGCCGCGCGACCCTGCTGCCGCGAGCCCAGCGGCCCAGGCGTGCGCGCGCTCGATCTCGCCCTCGAGCAGCGGACCCTCGTACCCGTGCACGCGGAAGGTCGCTGGCTTGAGGGCGGTGTCGAAGCCCAGCCTGCGCAGCTCGCGGCGGGCGGATGCGGCGGCCGAGCCGGGCAGACGAGGCTTGTCGACCCGCGTGTCGAACGCTGCCGCGGGGATCGAGGCTAGGCCGGCGGTGAGCCCGGCGAGCCACTCGCGGATCCCGCGCTCGGGCGCATGCGGCGCACCGTGCGAGGTGACGGCTTCGGCGCGGGTGGCCGGCCGCGGCATCGAGAACGCGTGCGTCGGACCGCCGACGACGAGCAGGTCGTAGCCGTCCAGCGACGCCGGGGCGGAATCCGATTCGACCACATCCACCGTTCCGGTTCCGGCAAGCGTCTCTGCCACTGCTCGCGCGATCTTCTCCGTGTTACCCCACAGCGATTCATAGACGATCAGTGCACGCATGTCGCCACCTCCCGCACGACTGTCCTGTGCTGTCCGACGCTCAGTCACCATCACTCGCAGGCTAGTCCTCGAACAGGGCCAGCGGTGGGACCCTTTACGCGCCCCGAACCTGAGGATGCGTGGGTTCGGGGACGGATACGCGCCCCGAGCCCCGAGGCGGGCGGGATCCGCGACGCGGCCGAGCGCGGCGGTCAGCGGCGGAGGGCCTCGCTCAGCCAGCGGGCGTAGAGGGTCCACGGGTCGCCGGCCGCGCGCACCGCGGCGATGTGCGCGGCGAGCGACTCGTCGAGGGTGAACCACTCGCCACCCTCGCGGATATCGCCGAACTCGCGGTGTCGCTGCTGCTCGAGGGCTCTGGCGCCGCGTTCGAACGCGAGCAGCTCCTCGTGCCGGATCGCGGCGAGGCGCTGCCGGGGCCGCCACGTCGTCCCGATCTTCACCCGTGCGTCGAAGCGCAGGTAGTACACGACGTCGATGCGGGGGAGCGGCAGATCGGGGTCGGGAGCGGCGCCGTAGCGCCACCCGCACGCGGCGCAGACCCACGAGCCCTCCGCGCGCACGCCGGCCAGTCCGCCGCACAGTGCGCACGGCCCCGGCAGCGCGTCGCGGTCCACGCCGGCCACGCTAGGGGCAGCCACCGACATCGCCGCCGCTCGACGCGGCATCCTCAGCCGCTCAGGCCGCCGAGCAGCAGCGAGACGACCATCGCCACGATCACCGAGTTGAACGTGAAGGCGAACAGGACGTTCGTGCGCACGAGCATCCACGCCTGCCGGGTGCGCACGGACGCCGAGACGGTCGCCGCCATCGTCGACAGCAGGATCGACAGCGTGAGGTAGTCGCCGAAGGTGGCGGGGCTGCCGACCTCCAGGCGGATGTGATCGGCGTCGATCGTGCCGACCTGCAGACGCAGGTACTGCAGGGCGAACGCGTAGACCATGAGCGCCCACGAGCAGGCGACGCACAGCAGCCCCAGGGCGACGTACAGCAGGCTGCCGCGGTACTCAGGCGTCTGCGCGATGACGACGGTGATGAACACCGCGGCCAGCGCCGCGCTCAGCGTCCAGCTCGACGCGCCGCCGAATCCGACGAGCGGCCACCACCAGCGGCGCTGCGCCTGCAGCTCCCGCTGCGTGCGCCAGCGGAGGGTCGCGACGTCGTGCCGGGAGTACGCGAGGTGCGTCCAGACCAGATAGACCGCGCCGAACGACGGCCACATGAACAGGTAGACGTCGATTCCGAGTCGCAGCGGATCGACCACGCCGAGGTCCCCGCGCATCGCGGCGGTCGCGACCGCGAAGGCGAACCCGAGCGCTGCGGCGATCGCCGAACTGAGGTTCGCGCGGGCGGCGTCGGTGACGTATCGGGTTGCCTGCACCGGCCAATTCTAGGGAGTCGTCCGACTGCTGCCCGACCGCGCGATGCGGTGCCCGCGCGACCCGCGCCGTGGTCGCCGGCCCTCAGGCGATCGGCGCGGGGTTCGCGGCCTTGACACGCCGCTTCTCGTCGCCGCGCTTGCGGCCGTACCGCGCCACGAAGAAGAGCACCGATCCGACGGCGATGTACGCCAGCGAACCCAGCCAGACCTGCCACGACTGCTGGGCCAGCAGCACGAGGCACGCCAGGATGCCGATGACGGGGATGAACCGCGGCACCGAGAAGTGACGGTGGTCGACCTTGTCCTTCTTGAGCACCAGCACGCTGACGTTCGCCGAGAGGAAGACGAGGAGCAGCAGCAGCACCGTCGTCTCGGCGAGGGTGGCGACGTCACCGACGAGGGTCAGCAGGATGGTGATGCCCGCCACGACGACGATCGAGACCCACGGGGTGCGCCGGTTGGGCAGCACCCGCGCGAAGGCGTGCGGCAGCAGGCCGGCTTCGGCGAGACCGTAGCTCACCCGGCTGGCCATGACCATGAACAGCAGGGCACCGTTGGCGATCGCGACCAGCGCGATGAGACCGAACAGCCACGAAGGGATGCCGAGGCCGCTCGCGGACACGACATCGAGCAGCGGGCCGGTCGAGGTCGCCAGTTCTGCGGGCGGTAGGACGATCACCGCACCGATCGCGATGAGCAGGTACACGACGGCGGCCGTGCTGATCGCGCCGAACAGAGCCCGGGGGTACGCCTTCGAGGGGTTCTTCACCTCTTCGGCCATGTTCGCGGCCGCCTCGAACCCGAGGAAGGAGAAGAACGCGATGATCGATGCCGCGAACACGCCCTCGACGGGAGGAACGTCGGGGGCGAACTCGAAGATGCGGGACGGGTCGCCGTCGCCGTTGCCGAAGACGATGGCGCACACGACGATGACGATCACAAGACCGCTGACCTCGATGACCGACGCGACGAGGTTCGCGCCCAGCGACTCCCGCACTCCGCGCAGGTTGATGAGGGTCAGCACGATGATGAACACGATCGCGGTGGGGATCGGGGGCACATCGATCAGCGCGGTGAGGTAGTCGCCGGCGAACGCGTTGGCGAGCGCGGCGGCGGTGGTGATGCCGGAAGCCATCATCAGGAACCCGACGAGGAATGACAGGTAGGGCTTGCCGAAGGCGCGGTCGATGTAGCGGGCAGCGCCGCCGGCATGGGGGTACTTGGTGATGAGCTCGGCATAGGTGCCGGCCGTGAGCAGCGCCACGACAAGAGCCACGAGCAGCGGCAGCCAGATGACCCCACCGACATCGGTGGCCATCGAGCCGACGAGGGTGTAGATGCCCGCACCCAGGGTGTCGCCCACGATGAAGGCGAACAGCAGGGGCGTGCCGACGGCGCGCTTCAGCCCGATCGGTGCGGTGGGAGCCACCGCGGCTATGTCTTTGCTCATCGCACCACTTCACTGCTCGCGGGTGATCGCCGCAATCCCTGTTGCGCGCGGCGATGGTGGCTTATCCTGCTCCCGCCCAGCGGGCGGGGGTCCCGTCGTTGCGACCCCCGCCCGGGCTGGCGTCAGCCGCCGGCGATGTTCTCCCTGCTGTGCTGCGCCTGATCCTTCACGTCCGTCGCGGCGGACTGCGCCTCGGTCTTCACCGTTTCGACGGAGTCGGCTGCGGCATCCTTGACGGCGCTCGCCGCCTGCTGGGCGGGCTCCTTGAGGTGCTCGCCGACGTCGCGGGCGACGTGCGAGGCCTCATCGACCAGGGGCTGGGCCTTGTCCTTGACGTCCGCCGCCATCCGCTTCTCCTGCGACGAGGCGGGGATCAGCGATGCAGCCAGCAGCCCTGCGCCGAATGCGATGAGCCCGACGGCGAGCGGGTTGCCCTCCGCCTTGGCGACGACCCGGTCCTTTGCGTCGCCGATGCTGCCCGCCGCGGAGGATCCCGCGCCGGACACCGCCGAGCCGGCGTCGTCGGCGGCGCCCATGATGCGTTCGCGCACCGATCGGACGGCCTCGCGTGCCCTGTCCTTCTGCCTGTCCACGATCTTCGACGGAGTGACCTTGTCGGCCAGTGCATCGACGTCGCCGCCGAGGTCCTGCCGGGTGCGCTCGATGTCGGCGCGGATCTGGTCGGGTGAATCGCTCATCGGTTCTCCTCATTCCTCTTCAGCGTCTCGGGTATCTCCTTGAGGGTCTCCACCGTCTGCGGGGCACCCTCGACTTCCTTCAACTTGTTGCGGCCAATCACGTAGAGCACCGCGGCGATGACCGCCCACAGCACGGCCACGATGACGCCGGACCAGCCGCCGCCCACCAGGGTTCCCAATGCCCACCAGAGCGCGTACGACAGGAAGAACACGGCCATCAGCGCGGCGTATCCGGCCCCGCCGAGCATGCCCGCACCCTTGGCCGTGCGACTGGCCGACTCCTTCAGTTCCGCCTTGGCGAGGGCGACCTCCTGCCGCATCAGCGTGGATATGTCGCTGGTGACTTCGGACAGCAGATCACCCAGCGACGTCGTCGCCGCCTTCTGCTCAGAGGGTGTCGCGTCGGACATCCGGCTTCCCTTCCGCGGACGGTCCCGACCTCTGCATGGTCGTGGACTGCTCGTACAGCGGCGTGTCGACGTGGCCCGGTGTCGATGTCGGCGGCACCGGCGCTGCCGTGCCGTCGGCCACGGAGCCGGTCTGCGCGACAACCGGTGACGGCGCGACGCGCGGAGCAGCGGCTGCGCTGTCCTTGTCGTCGGAGGCGTTCGCCGCGAGCGCGCGCGTCAGGCGCCCCGCGACGACACCGAGGATGGCGGCACCAGCGATGAACATGCCGGGCCGGCGACGGGCGTAGCTCTTCACCTCGGCGAGCACACCCGCGGGGTCCCGGTCACCCAGCCACGCCGCTGCCCCAGAGAGGCGGTCGGCGGCCTGGCGGACGAGGTCCGATGCGACGCCCTGGCTGTCGGCATGCGACGACATCGATGCCAGCTCGGAACTCATGTCGCGCAGCCCTGAGGCGACGCGCTGCTGCTGGCTGCTCGCCTGGTCGTTCAGCTCCCGCTGCGTCTGCGCGTAGAGCATGCGTGCCTGTGCGCCGGCCTCGCCGATCACGGTGGCGGCTTCGTCCTTCGCCGTCGAGGCCACGTCGGATGCCTTGGAGGCAGCCGTGTTCTTCAAGTCGGCGGCTTCCGCCTTGGCGGTGTCGACCTTGGCCGAGGTGCTGCCGCTGGCGGCACCCGACGAGGTCGGTGCCCCCGTTCCGTAACTCTCTGACATTGCTCTCTCCTTCCGCGCCGGGGGGATCCGACGCTGTTCGGTTCTACGTCGCGTTCACCGGAACTCGTACCCCCTTGCGTGCGAGGGCCGACCGTGCATCTGGTGCGCGCGTGAGCGAACCCTCAGCCCGCGGGGTGGAAGATGGAAGCATGCCATCGAACCCCTTCGCATCGCGTCCCTGGCTGGCGGCCTATGCCGACGGCGTGCCTGCCGACATCGTCCCCCCGACGCAGTCGCTGACTGAGACGATCGAGGCCAGCATCAAGGCGCACGCGCGCCGGCCGGCGCTGGAGTTCTTCGGTGCGGTGACGACGTACGGCGAGCTCGGCGACCAGATCCTGCGCGCCGCCGAGGGCCTGCGCCGCATGGGTGTGCGCAAGGGGGACCGCGTGGCCATCGTGCTGCCGAACTGCCCCCAGCACGTGGTGGCCTTCTATGCCGTGCTGCGGCTGGGTGCCATCGTCATCGAGCACAACCCGCTCTATACCGCCCGTGAGCTGCGGCACCAGTTCGAGGATCACGGCGCCTCGGTCGCGATCGTCTGGGACAAGACCGTCGACGTCGTCGCCGACTTCCCGAGCGACGTGCGTCCGAAGCGCATCGTGAGCGTGGACATGACCGAGGCGCTGCCGCTGGTCAAGCGGCTCGCGCTGCGTCTTCCGATCCCGCGGGCGCGCGAGTCGCGCGCCCAGTTGACCACCACCCCGGAGCTGCGTCGGCCGTACACGTGGAAGGCGCTGCTGGATCACCGGCGCCTCTCCGCCCGGCATCCCGCACCGACGGTCGACGACATCGCCGTGCTGCAGTACACCAGCGGAACGACGGGAACCCCGAAGGGGGCGATCCTCACCCACCGCAACCTCCGCGCCAACGCGATGCAGGGAAGCGCGTGGGTCCCGGGTCTCGTCGACGGCGAGGAGACGTTCTACGCGGTGCTGCCCCTCTTCCACGCGTACGGGATGACGCTGTGCCTGACCTTCGCGATGGGCATCGCCGCCAAGCTCGTGCTGTTCCCCAAGTTCGACGTCGGGCTGGTGGCGGATGCCGCGCGCAAGAGCCCGCCGACGTTCCTTCCCGCCGTCCCCCCGATCTACGATCAGCTGGCCCGCGCGGCCGCCCGCGGCACGATCGACCTGAGCAGCGTGCGCTTCGCGATCTCCGGTGCGATGAGCCTGCCGGTGGACACGGTCAAGCGGTGGGAGGAGGCCACCGGCGGCCTGCTCGTGGAGGGCTACGGAATGACCGAGAGCTCCCCGGTGGCCATCGGCAACCCGATGGGCACCACGCGCCGCCCCGGCACCGTCGGCGTGCCGTTCCCGAGCACGGAGATCCGCGTGGTCGACCCCGACGATCCGTCGGTCGACCGACCGCTCGGTGAAGCGGGCGAACTGCTCGTGCGCGGACCGCAGGTGTTCCAGGGCTACTGGGGGCGCCCCGCCGAGACGGCCGCGACCCTGCTCGAGGACGGCTGGCTGCGCACCGGCGACATCGCATCGGTCTCGGCCGACGGGTTCGTCACCATCGTGGACCGCCTGAAGGAACTCATCATCACGGGCGGCTTCAACGTGTCGCCGACCGAGGTCGAGGACACCCTGCACACCCACCCCGACGTGGACGCGGCCGCCGTGGTCGCGCTGCCGCGCCGCAGCGGGGGAGAGGACGTCGCCGCCGCGGTCGTGCTGCGCGAGGGCGCCGTGCTCGACGTGGAGGGGCTGCGCGACTACTGCCGCACGCGGCTGGCGGCCTACAAGGTGCCGCGGCGCATCGTGCAGATGGAGGACCTCCCGCGCTCGCTCATCGGCAAGGTGCTGCGCCGCGAGGTGCGCGAGCGGATGCTCGCAGACAAGGCCTGAAACGGAATCCGGCCCCGGTGGGACGTGTCCCACCGGGGCCGCCAGGTGCGAGGCCGGGAGGCGGCGACGACCCGAACGTCGCCGCCTCAACCGGGGCTCTCTCACATGCTGGAAACCACGCTACGCGCGCATTTTGCGCATCGCTGACCGTTGACCTGCGCTCCGGTTTCTGCTATCACCGGGGAATACCCTATGAGGGTATCCGCGTTGTACCCTGAGGTTACCCCACCGGGGTATATGGACCAAGAGAAGGAAGGCAGATGGCGATCAGCGAGTACCAGGTGACGGGCATGTCCTGCGGTCATTGCGAGGCAGCGGTGCGCGGCGAGGTCTCGCAGCTCGCCGGCGCGGAGGACGTGCAGGTCAGTGCGAAGACCGGACGGCTGACCGTGACGGCATCCGCTGCGATCTCCGATGAGGACGTGCTGGCCGCCGTCGACGAGGCCGGCTACACCGCGACACGGGCCTGAGGGAGCGCCCGGCAGATGACGAACACCCTCGGCGCCGACCAGGCTCGGTTCGAACTCGAGATCGGCGGCATGACGTGCGCGTCGTGCGCGGCGCGCATCGAGAAGAAGCTCAATCGCCTCGACGGGGTGACCGCGACGGTGAACTATGCCACCGAGAAGGCGCAGGTGACCGGACCGGCCGCGCTCGACGCGGCGACCGTCATCGCCGAGGTGCAGCGCACCGGGTACACCGCCGCTCTGCCTGTCACCCCTGAGGCGCAGCCGGATGCCGACACCGAACCCCTCGACCCAGAGCTGCGGAGCCTGCGGCAGCGACTCATCGGCTCGACGGTGCTGGCCGTGCCGGTGATCCTCATGGCGATGATCCCTGCTCTGCAGTTCCCGAACTGGCAGTGGCTCTCGCTCACGCTGGCCGCTCCCGTCGTGGTGTGGGGCGCGTGGCCCTTTCATCGTGCGGCGGCGATCAACCTGCGCCACGGGGCCGCGACCATGGACACCCTCATCAGCATCGGCACGTCCGCCGCGCTGCTGTGGTCGGTGTACGCCCTCTTCTTCGGCACCGCCGGCATGACCGGGATGACGCATCCCTTCACCTTCACGATCGGCGCCGCCGACGCAGCGGGTGACATCTACCTCGAGGTCGCCGCCGGGGTGACGATGTTCGTGCTCGCCGGGCGCTATGTCGAGAAGCGCGCCAAGCGGCGCGCGGGTGCCGCCCTCCGTGCGCTGCTGCAGCTGGGCGCGAAGGACGTCACCGTCATCCGCGACGGCGTCGAGGGGCGCATCCCCGTCGAGCGACTGCGGGTGGGCGACGAGTTCGTCGTGCGCCCGGGGGAGAAGATCGCCACCGACGGTGTGGTCGTCGCGGGGTCGTCGGCCGTCGACCAGTCGCTGCTGACCGGCGAATCCCTTCCCGTGGAGGTCGGCGCCGGCGACCCCGTCACCGGCGCCACCGTCAACGCCGGCGGGCGCCTCGTCGTGCGGGCCACCCGCGTGGGCGCCGACACCCAGCTGGCGCAGATGGCCCGCCTGGTGGAGCAGGCCCAGTCCGGCAAGGCGGAGGTGCAGCGTCTGGCCGATCGCATCTCCGGGGTGTTCGTCCCGGTGGTCATCGGCATCGCTCTGGCCGCGCTGGCCGGATGGCTCATCGCGGGGGCCGCCCCGGCGGCTGCGTTCACCGCCGCGGTGGCGGTGCTCATCATCGCCTGCCCGTGCGCCCTGGGGCTGGCGACGCCGACGGCGTTGCTGGTCGGCACCGGGCGGGGCGCGCAGCTCGGCATCCTCATCAAGGGTCCCGAGGTGCTCGAATCCACCCGCCGGGTCGACACCATCGTGCTGGACAAGACCGGCACCGTCACCACGGGACGCATGAGCGTCGTCGAGGTCGTGCCCGCCGCCGGTGAGGACGCGGCGGAGGTGCTGCGCCTGGCCGGTGCGGTCGAGCACGCCAGCGAGCACCCCATCGCGCGCGCCATCGCCGACGCGGCCGGGCGCGCGGGCGACCTTCCCGCCGTCACGGACTTCCGCAGCACCGCGGGATTCGGCGTCACCGGCGTTGTCGGCGGGCACGGGATCGTCGTCGGCCGGGCCGCGCTGCTCGAGCAGTGGTCGGTCCAGGTCGACGCGCAGCTCACCGCCGCCGTGAACGCGGCGCACGAACGCGGCCAGACCGCCGTCGTGGTGGCGTGGGACGGTTGCGCCCGTGGCGCTGTCGTGGTCGCCGACCGGCCGAAGCAGACCAGTGCCGCCGCGGTGGCCGATCTGCGCAGGCTCGGCCTGCGGCCCATCCTGCTCACCGGCGACAACGCCGCCGTCGCCGCGCGCATCGCGGCCGAGGTCGGCATCGACGAGGCCATCGGCGACGTGCGCCCCGAGGACAAGGTCGCCGTCGTGGCGAGCCTGCAGTCCGAGGGGCGGGTCGTGGCGATGGTCGGTGACGGGGTCAACGACGCCGCCGCCCTCGCGCAGGCCGATCTGGGCATGGCGATGGGCACCGGCACGGATGCCGCGATGGAGGCCGCGGACATCACGCTGGTGCGCGGCGACCTCGGAGCCGCGGCCGACGCCGTGCGGCTCTCCCGCCGCACGCTCCGCACGATCAAGACCAACCTCTTCTGGGCCTTTGCCTACAACGTCGCCGCGATCCCGCTGGCGGCCCTCGGCCTGCTGAACCCCATGCTCGCGGGCGCCGCCATGGCGCTGTCGAGCGTCTTCGTCGTCGGCAACAGCCTGCGGCTGCGCCGGTTCCGCCCGCTGTCCGCCGCCGCCGGCCGCTCCACCCGAAAGGATGCCGTGTCATGACCGACCTCGCCGACGAGACCGTGCCCGACGAGACCCTGCCCGCCGCGGAGAGTGCGCACGCGCACCCGGCCGACGAGGACGACGCCGAACACGTCCACGGCTACATCACCGACAAGGAGCGCTACCTCAACCGCCTCAAGCGGATCGAGGGCCAGGCGCGCGGTGTGCATCGCATGATCGCCGAGGAGAAGTACTGCATCGACATCCTCACGCAGATCAGCGCACTGACCAGTGCGCTCAACTCGGTTGCGGTCGGGCTGCTCGACGATCACCTGCGCCACTGCGTCGTGGACGCGGCGCGCGTGGGCGGCGACCATGCGGACGCGAAGGTCGCTGAGGCGACGGCGGCCATCGCCCGCCTCGTGCGCTCCTGAGCGCGGGCGGCGCCGTCAGCCGGCGGGCAGCACTCCGACGCCGTCACGACGATCGAAGACGAGGTGCGTCTCAGTGGAGCGCACCGCCGGGTGCACGGTGACGTGCTCGAGCACGAGGTCGCGCAGCGCGTGCGCATCGGCCGCGGCGACGTGCAGGACGAAATCGTCCTCGCCGGCGACGTGGAACACCTCGATGACCCCGGGGATCCGCGTCAGCGCGTGGAACAGGTCGGTGACGCCGGACTTGGTATGACTGCCGAGTCGCACATTGACGAGTGCGCGGAGGGGGAAGCCGAGCGCCGCGGTGTCCACTCGCGCACGGGTGTCGACGATGAGCCCCCGGCGACGCAGCATCCGCACCCGGTGCGCACAGGTGGATTCCGCCAGGTGCAGGCGCGCCGCGAGCGCCTTGTTCGTGATGTCGGCCCGGGAGCTCAGCGCGGCGAGGATCGCCAGGTCGACGTCGTCGATCTCGTCGTCGGTCGGTTGTGATCTCGCCAACGTTCCACGCCCTTCGATCGTCCAGGCCGCAGCAATCGCTGCAGGAAGCCTTGGTGCCAGCGTAGTGTGCGGACTTCGGCTCTCTCGCCTGCGTTTTCCTGCATGATCGTGGCATGCACCCCTCTTCCTGGCATCCCGACACTGCCGCCGTTCACGCTGGACGCGAGGACCTGGCCGCAGCCGGCGTGCACGCGCCGCCGATCGACCTGTCCACCACCAACCCGCTGCCCGACGTCGAGCGCGGCGGCGATGCGTACGAGACCCTCGCCACCGGAGGGCGACCCGGTGACGACGACAGCTTCGTCTACGCACGACTGTGGAACCCCACCGTCGCGCGCTTCGAGGACGCCCTGGCCGCGCTCGAAGGAGCGGAGGCCGCTGTGGCGTTCTCGACCGGCATGGCCGCGGTGACCGCGGCGGTGCTCGCGCAGACGCAGGCCGTCGGCCGGCCGCACGTCGTGGCGGTGCGGCCGCTCTACGGCGGCACCGACCACCTGCTCGCCACCGGGCTGCTCGGGGCCGATGCGACCTTCTGTGCCGAGGACGAGGTCGCCGGCGCGCTGCGGCCCGACACAGGCCTCGTGATGGTGGAGACGCCGGCCAACCCCACCCTCGAGCTCGTGGATATCCCGGCGGTCGTCGCCGCAGCGGGCGACGTGCCGGTGCTGGTGGACAACACGTTCGCCACGCCCGTGCTGCAGCGTCCCCTGCACCTCGGCGCGGCGATGAGCCTGCACAGCGCGACGAAGTACCTCGGCGGCCACGGCGACACCATGGGCGGCGTGATCGCCTGCTCCGAGGAGCAGGCGCAGGCGCTGCGGCGGGTGCGTGCGATCACCGGAGGTCTGCTGCACCCGTTCGGCGCGTATCTGCTGCACCGCGGGCTGGCGACGCTGCCGGTGCGCATGCGCGCCCAGCAGGACAGTGCCGCGCGCATCGCGGCCTGGCTCACCGGCCACGACGCCGTCGCGCGGGTGTACTACCCCGGGCTCGACGGTGACCCGCGCGGGCTCCTGGCGCGCCAGATGAGCGGCGGCGGCGCGATGATCGCGCTCGAGATGGCGGAGGGGTACGAGGCGGCGTCCGCGGCGGCGGCGGCCGTGCAGCTGTTCACCCACGCCGTCTCGCTGGGCGGGGTCGACTCGCTCATCCAGCATCCGGCCGCGCTGACGCACCGCCCCGTCGCCCCGCACGCGCGTCCGTCGGCCGCGGTGCTGCGGCTGTCGATCGGCCTGGAGCACGTCGACGACCTCATCCAGGACCTCGACCGCGCGCTGCGGTCGGCGTCGGGGCGGGATGCCGCGGCGCCGCCCGTTCACATCTCCGCGTGAGACGACGACGCCCCGGCCGCAGTGGCCGGGGCGTCGCACGTGGTGAAGGTCAGTCCCGCGCGTACCGCATCACGATGCGGCCTTCGATCTTGCCGCCTTCCATGCGCTCGAAGATGTCGTTGATGTCATCGAGCTTCTCGACGGTCACGGTGGGGTGGATCTCGCCGCGGGCGAAGAAGTCCAGTGCCTCGACCATGTCCTGGCGCGTGCCGACGATGGAGCCGCGGATGGTGATGGCCCGCAGCACGGTGTCGAAGATGTCGGCCGGGAACTGCCCCGGGGGGAGGCCGACGAACACCACGGTGCCGCCGCGCCGGCTCATGCCGGTGCCCTGTGCGAACGCCTGCGGGTGCACGGCGGTGACGAGCACGCCGTGGGCGCCACCGGTGCGCTCCTGGATCTCGGCGATCGGATCGGTCTTGGCGGCGTTGACGGTGATCTCGGCGCCGTGGCGGCGGGCGAGGAGCAGCTTGTCGTCGTCGATGTCGACGGCGGCGACGCGCATGCCCATGGCGCGGGCGTACTGCACGGCGATGTGGCCGAGGCCGCCGATGCCGGAGATGACGACCCACTCGCCGGGCTTGACCTCGGTCATCTTCAGGCCCTTGTAGACCGTGACGCCGGCGCAGAGGATCGGCGCGACCTCGTCGGTGTTCACGCCGTCGGGGATGCGGGCGGCGAAGCGCTCGTCGACGAGCATGTACTCGCCGAAGCTGCCATCGACGGAGTAGCCGCCGTTCTGCTGCTCGGTGCAGAGCGTCTCCCAGCCGGTGCGGCAGAACTCGCACACGCCGCAGGCGCTCCACAGCCACGCGTTGCCGACCTTGTCGCCGACGGCGAGGGTGGTGACGCCCTCACCCAGCGCGACGACCTCCCCGTAGCCCTCGTGGCCCGGGATGAGATCGGACTTCGGCGGCACCGGCCAGTCGCCGCGGGCGGCGTGCAGGTCGGTGTGGCATACACCGCTGGTGATGACCCGCACGAGAGCCTGTCCGGGCCCGGGGGTCGGGATCGGCACCTCCGTGACCTGCAGCGGCTGGTCGGGGGCGGTGACGACGGCGGCGCGCATGGTGCCACCGGGGACGACGCCGCGATCGGCCGGGGCGGCCGCGTTCGTCATCGAAGTCATGATGATCACTCCTTGCGGACGGGCGTTCGCCGTCCTTCGCGATCATTCTAGACTGTGGTCAGACCACAGGTCCACGCGCTTGCCGGGAAAAAGCACCCGGGTAGGCCGAGGGGGCGACGTCCCTGCGGATCGTCGCCCCCTCGGCGCTGCGCGTCACACGGTCTGGCCGGCGTGCGCGCCCTCTTCGATCTCTTCGACCACCTTCGCGTTGAAGGCGGGGAGGTCGTCCGGCGTGCGGCTGGAGACCAGGCCGGCGTCGACCACGACCTCCTCGTCGACCCAGGTCGCGCCCGCGTTGCGCAGGTCGGTCTTCAGACTCGGATAGCTGGTCACCGTGCGGCCGTCGAGCACGTCCGCATCGGCCAGGATCCGGGCGCCGTGGCAGATGACGCCGACGGGCTTGTGCTGCGCGAAGAAGTCGCGGGCGAAGCTCACGGCCTTGTCGTCCATGCGCAGGTGGTCGGCGTTGACGACGCCACCGGGAAGGACCAGGGCGTCGAAGTCGCCGGCGGTGGCCTGTGCGACGGCGAGGTCGACCTGCTGCTCGTGGCCGTTCTTGCCCGTGACCGAGCCATCGGCGGGGGAGACGAGCACGGCGGTGGCGCCGGCGTCGGTCACGGCCTGCCAGGGCGAGGTGAGCTCACTGTCCTCGAAGCCGTCGGTGAGCAGGAACGCCACGCGCTTGCCGGAGATGTCGGTCATGCGTCTTCCTTTCGTCGTCGAGGCGCCGGGGACTCCCCGGCGCGCCTCCACGGTAGGAGCAGGCGCGAACCGACACCCCGGGGTTGCGCGTGCGGAGCCGGTCGCCTAAGGCGGGTCTAGCATGGAGCGCATGGCCACCATTGACCCGACCGTGACCCAGCCCCTTCAGCCCATCGCGGACGACAAGAACCTGCTCGCCACGCCGCAGCAGGGGTCGTCGTGCTGCGGAGGCAGCGCCTGCGGCGGTAACTGACCCGCGTTACGCGGGTCCGCCGAACTCCTCGGAGCCGGGAGCCTCGTTGGGCTCCGCGTCAAGCTCGTCCTCATGTCCCTTCGTGGGGCTGGGGTTGACCAGCTCCTCTTCGGGGATGGCCTTCAGCTCGTCGATCTCCTCGCGGAGCGCGTCGAGCTCGGCACGGTCGGCGTCACCGGGTGTCGTGTTCATGCCCGCCACCCTACCGATGCGCGGACGTAGGCTGAACGGATGACCATGGGCATGGCCGGCGGCGGTCCGCGCGGCGGATTCCGCGGGGTGGACGAGTCCGCCCAGCGCCGCCTCAACGCGCAGGCGCCGCGCATCCCGGGCCTCGGCCGCCGCGTGCTGGCGCTGTTCCGCCCGTACCGCGCGCGCATCGCCGTCACCGGCGCGCTCGTGATCCTCGGCTCGGGCCTGGCCGTGGTGCCGCCCCTGCTGGTGCAGCGGGTGTTCGACGAGGCGCTCTTCCCTCCCACCGGCGGACCCGACCTCTCCCTCCTGCTGCGGCTGGTGGCGCTGATGATCGGGCTGTTCCTGGCGTCGGCGGGCGTGGGTGTCGTGCAGACGTGGCTCACCGCGACGGTGGGAAACCGCGTCACCGGAGACCTGCGCGTGCGGCTGTTCGACCACCTGCAGGCGATGGAGCTCGCGTTCTTCACCCGCACCAAGACGGGCGTCATCCAGTCGCGCCTGCAGAACGACGTCGGCGGGGTGGCGGGGGTGCTCACCAACACCGTCACCAGCATCCTCGGCAACGCCGTGACGGTCGTCGCATCGCTCGTGGCGATGATCATCATCGACTGGCGCCTGACGATCATCGCCGTGGTGCTCATGCCCGCGCTGGTGCTCATCCAGCGCAAGGTCGGGCAGGTGCGTGCCCGCATCGCGGGGGAGACGCAGGAATCGCTGTCGGAGCTGACGGCGATCACGCAGGAGACGCTGAGCGTGTCCGGCATCCTGCTGTCGAAGGCCTTCAACCGGCAACGCACCGAGTCCGAGCGGTATCGCGCGGAGAACCGCAATCAGGTCGTGCTGCAGGTGCGCCGGGCGATGAGCGGGCAGGGGTTCTTCGCCGTCGTGCAGGTGCTCATGGCGAGCGTGCCCGCCGTGATCTACCTCGTCGCCGGGTATCTCGTCGCCGGGGGCAGCCCCGACATCACCGCCGGCACGATCGTGGCGTTCACCACGGTGCAGGCGCGCCTGCTGCAGCCGCTGACCGGCCTCATGCGCGTCGCCCTCGACCTGCAGACATCGGCGGCCCTCTTCGCCCGCATCTTCGAGTACCTCGATCTGACGCCTGCGATCTCGGACGCCCCCGATGCCATCGACGTGGCCGACGCCCCCGGGCCGCTCGGACGCGTGGAGTTCCAGGACGTGGTGTTCCGGTACCCGGATGCCGGAACGGACACCAGGCCGACGCTCGACGGCGTGTCGTTCGTCGCCGAGCCGGGCCAGCACGTCGCGTTCGTGGGGCCGTCGGGGGCGGGCAAGACCACCGTGCTGTATCTCGCCCCGAGGCTGTACGAGGCCTCGGGCGGGAGCGTGATGTTCGCCGGAGCGGACGTGCGACGGCTCCGCCACGAGTCCCTGATCGACCATGTCGGCATCGTGTCGCAGGAGACCTACCTCTTCCACGCCACGATCCGTGAGAACCTCCGCTACGCCAAGCCCGACGCCACCGACGAGGAACTGGCCGCCGCGTGCGCCGCGGCCAACATCCACCACATCATCACGGGCTTCCCGGCCGGCTACGACACGGTGGTGGGAGAGCGCGGCTACCGGCTCTCGGGCGGGGAGAAGCAGCGCATCGCCATCGCGCGCGTGCTGCTGAAGGATCCGCCCGTGCTGCTGCTGGACGAGGCGACGTCGGCGCTGGACACGGTCTCGGAGCGGGTCGTGCAGGATGCGCTGGATGCCGCAGCCCGAGGCCGCACGACGCTGTCGGTCGCCCATCGGCTCTCGACCGTGATCGGCGCCGACGTGATCCACGTCGTGGAGGCGGGACGCATCGTGGAGTCGGGGACGCATGCCGACCTGCTGGCCGCCGGCGGTCTGTACGCGAAGCTCGCGGCGGAGCAGGTCGCCGCCTCCCGGGTGCTCGAGACCGAACAGCAGATCGCGCGGCGCACCCCGTAGCGCCCCGGGGCGGACTCAGAACAACAGTGCAGCGGCCGCGAGCCTGGCCGTGTGGTCGTCGAGTCGTGCACCGGCGCCGCCGCGCTCCCAGACGTCGCGGACGAACGAGCCCAGCGCCCGCCGGTAGGCGTCGTCGGGGTGGATGCGCGCGATCTCCACGAGCGGGGGGAGATCCATCGAGAGGATGAGCTGCACGCGGGCGCGCACGGCGGCGCTGTGGCCGGCGGACTGCAGCACCTCCAGGCCGTCGGTCATCGCCGCCAGGTATGCCCGCAGCACCGCCAGGTCGGTGGTGCCCTGGGTGATCGAGGAGCCGTCGGCGCGCTGGCGCCAGTGCACGACCACATCGGGAACGGTGTCGAAGCGGCGCGCGCGGCTGTACATCTGCTGCGCCACGATCTGGTCTTCGTAGAGTCGGCCGTCGGGGAACCGCAGGCCCGCCCGCCGCCAGAAGTCGGTGCGGCTGACCTTGGACCACGCCACGATGTTGCCCGACGCCTCGGGGTGCGCGTCGATGGTGGTGCCGGTGCGGGCGGGGTGGGTGGCCGCGGCCACCCACGGCTGCACGCTTCCCGGCGCGTAGCCGCCGGTGGCATCCGGTCGCAGGCGCACGTACGCGCCCACCGCGAAGTCGCTGCCGGTCTCGTTCAGCACCCCGACCAGCCGCTCGAGGGCCGTCGGGGTGAGCACGTCGTCGGCGTCGAGGAAGCCCAGGTACGGCGTCTCCACGAGCGCCACGCCGGTGTTGCGCGCGGTACTGAGCCCGCGCCGCGCGTCGTGGCGGACGAGCCGGAACCGCGGGTCTGCGGCCGCGGCAGCGGCGAAGATCTCGCCCGTGGCATCGGTGGAGGCGTCGTCGACGAGGATCGCCACCCAGTCCGACAGCGTCTGCCCCTGCAGCGACTGCAGCGCCTCGGCGGCGTAGTCTGCGACGTCGAACCCGGGCACGATGACGGTGATCGCGGCACTCACGTGCCCGATCGTACCGCCGCAACCGATGAGGCGACGGCGGCGGCCAGTGCTGCGGGGGCGGGAGTGGGGCCGCGCCCGAACGTGAAGCGCACCGCTGTCTGCGCGAGGTCGGCCGCGATGCCGAGCGCGAGCAGCACGTGCGAGGGCTCGTCGCTGCCGGCAGCGCACGCCGAACCGCTCGAGGTCACGATGCCGCGGCGTTCGAGCTGCAGCAGCACGGCCTCGCCGCTCGCGCCGGCGAACGTGAAGCTCGCCGTGCCCGCCAGACGGTGAAGGGGGTGCCCGGTGAGGCGAGAGCCGGGGACGGTGGTGAGCACAGCGTCGGTGAAGGCGTCACGCACCGCGGTGGCGCGGGCGGCGGCATCCACCCGTTCGGCCTCGGCGAGCTCGAGGGCGACGGCGAGACCGACGGCGCCGGCGACGTTCTCGGTGCCGCTGCGGCGGCCGCGCTCCTGTCCGCCGCCGTGCACGAGGGGCTCCAGCGGCACCCGTCCGCGCACCGCGAGCACCCCGATGCCCTTCGGCGCGCCGATCTTGTGGCCGGCGATCGACAGTGCGTCGGCCCCGGTGCCCGCCAGCGGGAGCCATCCGGCGGCCTGCACCGCGTCGACGTGCAGCGGCACCCGGTGCCGCGCGCAGACGGCCGCGAGCGCGGCGACGTCCTGCACGGTGCCGATCTCGTTGTTCGCGTAGCCGATGGACACGACGGCGGTGCCTGCGCCGACCGCGGCGTCGAGTCGCTCCGGGTCGACGCGCCCGTCCTCATCGACGGACAGCAGCGTGATCTCGGCCTCATGCAGCCGGTGCAGGTAGTCGCACGAGGCGAGCACCGACGTGTGCTCGATCGCCGTGGTGATCACGTGCCGCCTGCGGGGGTCGGCGCTGCGGGCGCCCAGGGCGATGCCCTTCACCGCGAGGTTGTTCGCTTCGGTGCCGCCGGCGGTGAACACGATGTCGCCGGCGCGCATGCCGAGCACCCGTGCCACCCGCGCACGGGCGTCGGCGAGGGCGCGCGCGGCGGCTTCGCCGACGGTGTGGTGGCTCGACGGGTTGCCGAAGGCGCCGGTGAGGTGCGGTGTCATCGCCTCGAGCACGTCGGGGCGCACCGGCGTCGTGGCGGCGTGATCGAGGTAGAACAGCGTCATGTCAGCCGGCGACGTCGATGTCCAGGCCGAGGTCCAGGGCGCGAGCGGAGTGGGTGAGCGCGCCCACCGAGATGACGTCCACGCCCGTTTCGGCGATGGCGCGCACCGAGTCCAGCGTCACCCCGCCGGATGCCTCGACGATCGCGCGGCCCGCGATGATCTCCACCCCGGCGCGCAGCATGTCCAGCGTGAAGTTGTCGAGCATGACCGTGTCGACGTCCGCGGCCAGCACGGCTTCGATCTGGTCGATGCTGTCGACCTCGACCTCGACGTGGGTCGTGTGCGGCAGCTGTGCGATCGCACCCTGCAGCGCCGCGGTGACCGACACGCCCTTCTGCCGCAGCACCGCGAGGTGGTTGTCCTTGACCATGACGGCATCCGAGAGCGAGAAACGGTGATTGTGCCCGCCGCCGTTGCGCACGGCGTGACGCTCGAAGGCGCGCAGGCCCGGGGTGGTCTTGCGGGTGTCGGCGATGCGCGCGCCCGTGTGGGCGACTTCGGCGACGTACAGCGCGGTGAGGGTGGCGACGCCGCTCATGCGCTGGGCGAAGTTGAGCCCGACCCGCTCGGCGGTGAGCACGGCCCGGGCGGGACCGCTGACCACGGCCAGGGCGTCGCCGGTGCGGAACATCTCGCCGTCATCGACCAGCAGGGTGACGTCGCAGCGGGGATCGGTGAGCCGGAAGGCCGCGGCGAAGACCTCACCGCCCGAGAACAGGCCGTCCTCCCGGGCGACCAGCGTCGCGCGCGCGGGCGCGGTCGGAACGATCAGGTTCTCTGCGGTGAGGTCGCCCCACGGGGCGTCCTCGTCGAGGGCGGCCTGCACGGCGCGGTCGATGACGGTGCGCGTGAGCATCACGCGACTCCTTCCAGTACGGGGCGGGCGGCGGAGGTCGGGGCGGCGTCGCGGCGGTGGTGGGCGCCCACCGAGGCGGGGCGGGCGCGGGCGGCGGCGATCACGTGCGCGGCCACGAGCAGCAGGTTCGCATCTTCGTGGTCCGCGACGGAGCGGGGCACAGCGGCGTCGGCGCGCCAAGCGGCGATGACGGATGCCGCGTGGGCGAGACCCTGCGCGTCGCGCTCGACGCCCGCGGCATCCCACATCAGCCGTTGCAGCGCCGCGCGTGCGAGAGGGGGTGCAGAAGCGGGGGAGACACGTGCCGCCACGGGGGGCGTCGCCCGGGCGGACGCCGACGCGGCGGCCGCGGGGGCCGGTGCCGACGCGGGCCAGGGCAGGCCGGCGTCGGCGGCGATGGTGTCACCGGCGCGGGCGCCGAAGACCGCGCCCTCCAGCAGCGAGTTGGACGCCAGCCGGTTCGCGCCGTGCACCCCGGTGCGCGCGACCTCGCCCACCGCGTACAGGCCCGGCACGCTGGTGCGGCCGTGCAGGTCGGTGTCGATCCCGCCCATGAGGTAATGCGCGGCCGGGGTCACCGGAACGGGCTCGCGTGCCCAGTCCCAGCCGCGGGCGCGCACCGCGGCGTCGATCGTGGGGAAGCGGTGCGCGAGGAACGCCGCGGTCGCCTCGGCGGTGGGGCGCAGGCGGGTCGCGTCCAGCCGCACCGGGCGCCCACCCTGCGCCGCGACCTGCCGGGCGATGGCGCGCGCCACGACGTCTCGGGGAGCGAGCTCCCCGTCGGGGTGGGCATCGAAGGCGAACCGTCGCCCCGCGTCGTCGATCAGCACGGCACCTTCACCGCGGACCGCCTCGGACACGAGGAACGGCTCCCCGCCGGCGAGCACAGTGGGGTGGAACTGCACGAACTCGAGATCGCTGACGGCGACGCCCGCTCGCAGTGCCGCGGCGATGCCGTCGCCGGTGGCGACGGGCGGGTTCGTGGTGTGCGCGTACAGCTGCCCCGCGCCGCCGGTGGCGAGCACCACGGCGTCGGCGGGCAGGTGCAGCGGCGCGAGCGGGGGATGCCCGTTGGCCGCGTCCGCGCGCGGGGGATGCCCGTTGGCCGCGTCCGCGCGCGGGGGGACCTCGGAATGGCGGAGGAGGTCGACCCCGGTGACGCCCCGGGTGGTCACCACGAGGTCGACGAGGAACGTGTGCTCGAGCACCTGCACGCCGGCCGCGCGCGCCGCCCGCACGAGCGCGTCCTCGATCGCCCGCCCGGTGGCGTCACCGCCGGCGTGCACGATCCGAGGGTAGGAGTGCGCGGCCTCGCGGCCCTTGACGAAGTCGCCGTCGGCGTCGCGGTCGAAGGCGACCCCCAGCTGCACGAGCTCCCGGATGCGCGCCGCACCCTCGGCCGCGAGCACCCGCACCGCGGCGGGATCGGCCAGGCCCGCCCCCGCGACGAGGGTGTCGCGGACATGGGACTCGACGCTGTCATCGGCGAACAGCACGCCGGCGATGCCGCCCTGCGCGAACCGGGTGTTCGTGTGCCCGAGCGCATCCTTCGTCACGAGGGTCACCGCGCACCCGGCAGCCCGCGCGTGCAGCGCGGCTGCGAGCCCCGCGATGCCGGAGCCGACGACGACGACGGCGGTCACGGCCGGGCGCCGGCGGGCGGCTTGGCCGCGAGCATGCGCTCCAGCGCCACCCGGGCGGGATCGGCCACGTCCTGCGGCACCGAGATGCGGTTGATCACTGTGCCGGCGACGAGGGACTCGAGCACCCACGCGAGGTAGCCCGGGTGGATGCGGTACATCGTGGAGCAGGGGCACACCACCGGGTCCAGGCAGAAGATGTGGTGCTGTGGATGCTCGGCCGCCAACCGCCGCACCAGGTTGATCTCGGTGCCGACGGCGAAGGTGGTGGGCTCGGTGGCCGCCTGGATGGCCTTGCGGATGTAGTCGGTGGAGCCGGATTCATCCGCGGCATCCACCACGGGCATGGGGCACTCGGGGTGCACGATCACCCGCACACCGGGGTGCTCGGCGCGGGCCCTGTCGATCTGGTCGACGGTGAAGCGCCGGTGCACCGAGCAGAACCCGTGCCAGAGGATCACGCGGCTGTCCCGCAGGGTCTCGGCATCCGTGCCGCCCCACGGCTTCGTCGGGTTCCACATCGGCATCCGCTCCAGCGGCACCCCCATCGCCTTCGCCGTGTTGCGGCCCAGGTGCTGGTCGGGGAAGAAGAGCACCCGTCGTCCCCGCGCGAACGCCCACTCCAGCACGGTGCGCGCATTGGACGACGTGCAGACGATCCCGCCGTGCCGGCCGACGAAGCCCTTGATGGCCGCCGAGGAGTTCATGTAGGTCACCGGGACCACCGGGACGAGGCCGTCGGCGTCGGGCGCGGCCATATCGCCGAACAGGTCTTCGAGCTGCTCCCAGCACTCCTCGACCTGGTCGATGTCGGCCATGTCCGCCATCGAGCAGCCGGCGGCCAGGTTGGGGAGGATCACCGCCTGCTCGGGTCGGGAGAGCAGGTCGGCGGTCTCGGCCATGAAGTGCACGCCGCAGAAGACGATCGCCTCGGCCTCGGGGTGCGCCCTGGCGGCACCGGCGAGCTGGAACGAATCGCCCACGTAGTCGGCATGACGCACCACTTCGTCGCGCTGGTAGAAGTGCCCGAGCACCACGACGCGCTCGCCGAGGGTCTGCTTCGCGGCGCGGATGCGGCCGTCCAGCTCGTCGTCGGAGGCGTCGCGATATTCGGCGGGAAGCTCTCCCTGCCGCGGGGAGCCGGTGGGGATGACGTCGCCCATCGACGCGCCGGGGCCGTAGCCGGGCCTGCCGTCGAAGTCCCACGGGCCGGCGGCGAGGTCGGTGGTGCAGGTGGAGCCGGGGGAGGCGCCGGCGACGATCGCCTGGATCTCGTGGTCGACGCTCGGGGCGATCGCCCGGCTACCCGACGCGGGTGGGGTCTGCAGGCTCAGCGGGGTGGTGTTCATGGCGGTGTCCTCTTCAGCGGGGGAGGGGGCCGCGGTCGGCCAGTTCGACGTCGTGGTCGTAGCGGTAGAGCCGCGCCGGACGGTGACTGCCGGTGCGGAAGTCGTCGGTCGGGATGAGGGTGGCGGAGTGCTCGACCTGCCGGCGGAAGTTGGCGGGGTCGAGCCGGCGGTCGAGGATCGCCTCGTACACCTCCCGCAGCTCGGCGAGGGTGAACTGCGCCGGCAGCAGGCCGTGGGCGATGCGGCTGTAGCCGACCTTGTTGCGCAGCCGCCACAGGGCGTACTCCACGATCTGGGCGTGGTCGAACGCCAGCGGGGGGAGGGATGCCGCGTCGAACCACGCGACGTTGTGCTGGGCGTGCGCCGCCTCCGCCTCGTCGGGGCGCACCAGCGCCCAGTAGACGATGGAGACGACCCGCGTGGGGGAGCGGTCGACCGCGCCGAACGCGTAGAGCTGCTCGAGGTAGCTGGGGGCGATGCCGGTGGTCTCGGCCAGGGTGCGGGCCGCGGCGCTGTCGAGGTTCTCGGCGACGTCGAGCCAGCCGCCCGGCAGCGCCCACCGGCCCTCGTATGGATCACGCGTGCGCCGCACCAGCGGGAGCACCACCGTGGCGCGGTCGGCGCCGGGCGTGCGGCGCAGGCTGAAGATCACGGTCGACACGGCGACGCGCGTGACGTCGCCGTGTGCTTCTGAGGCGGTCGCCGCGGTTCGTGTCATGGTGACCCTAACTGTCGTCGCCGATCATAGAGTCACGCTGACCAGAAGGGCAAGGGCGGCCACCTGCGAAGCGGCCCCAGCCGGGTCCCCTACGCTGTGGCAGAGGGGAAGGCGGGGCCGATGATCATCGACGTCGTGGTGGTGGTGGTGCTCGTGGTGGCGCTGCTGCTGGGAGTGCGCAGCGGCTTGCTGGCCGGGCTGGGCGCGCTGGTCGGCGTGGTCGTCGGCGCGCTCGCCGCCTATTGGCTCATGCCCCTCGTCCTTCCCGCCGTCAGCGACGTGCTGCCCGCACCGGGATGGCGCACCGCCGTCGTCATCGCGGGCACCCTGGTGCTCATCGCGCTCGCCGCAGGACTGGGGGCCGGCATCGGCGCGATGGCGCGGCGGGGGGTGGACCGCATCCGCCTCGGGTGGCTCGAACGGCTCCTCGGTGGCGGTCTGAGCGTGCTCGTCGCCGCCCTCGCGGTGTCGCTCGTCGCCCAGACGGTCGGGACCTCCGGCATCCCGCTGCTGTCGGCGGCGGTGTCGTCGTCCCAAGCCGTCCGCACGATCGACGCGCTGACCCCTGCGCCCGTGGACGCCGCGCTCGCCCAGGTGCGCGGCGCGTTCCTCGAGGAGGGGCTGCCGCGTCTGGGCGACCTCTTCGGCCCCGGCGTCGTGCTCGATCCCGGTCAGCAGGCGCCGCAGCTCGCGCTGGACGACCCTGACCTCGACGCCGCCGCGCAGTCGATCGCCCGCATCTCCGGAGTGGCGTATGCCTGCGGCACCAGTTCCACCGGCACCGGCTTCGTCGCCGCCGACGACCGCATCATCACCAACGCGCACGTCGTCGCCGGTGTCACCGACCCGGTGGTGGAGTTCCCCGGCGGTGCGGTGCGCGACGGGCGCATCGTGTACTTCGACGCGGTCGACGACCTCGCGGTGATCGCCGTCGACGACATCGACGTGGCGCCCCTGGCCATCGCCGCGCCCCTCGCCACGGGCGACGAAGGCGTCGTGCAGGGCTACCCCTACGGCGGACCCTTCACCTCCGGCGGTGCGCGGGTGCTGTCGGTCGGCGTCGTGGACGTGCCCGACATCTACGACAGCGCCGCCACGCCCCGCGACATCTACGCCCTCGCCGCCGACGTGCGTCCCGGCAACTCCGGGGGTCCGCTGCTGACGACGGGCGGAGAAGTGGCCGGCGTCGTCTTCGCCCGCGCCGAGTCGGGCGACCAGATCGGGTACGCGATGACCCCGGCGGAGTTCGCGCCCGTCGTGGCTGCGGCGCCGTCGCTGACGCAGCCGGTCTCGTCGGGGTCCTGCGCCGGCTGAGTCGCCGCTATGCTGGCCGGACAAGTCGATAACGGCCCGATGACCCACGCGGGAGAGCTCCGGACACTCGTGTACCGGACACCGAAGGAGCAAGCCTCCCCGCCAATCTCTCAGGTACGCGTACCGCGCAGGTCTGGGCCACTCTGAAAAGCGATCCGCGCCGCACGCGCGCGCAGGTCCGCCGACGGTGAAAGCACCGGCATCCCTTTCGGATGCCGGCGTGAAACTCTCAGGCCCATGACAGAGGGGGAGTTCTTCAGGCGTCGGCCCCGGCGCCTGCCCGCACGAGATCGGGAGAACTCATGACCGGCCCCCGCTATACGACTCTCCGAGACTGCCACGAGGCGCTCGGGGCGACCTTCACCGACTTCGGCGGCTGGATGATGCCGGTGCGCTATTCCTCCGACCTCGCCGAGCATCACGCCGTGCGCACGGCCGCCGGCCTGTTCGACATCTCGCACATGGCGGAGTTCACCGTCGAAGGCACCGGCGCCGGCGAGTTGCTGGACTACGCGCTGGCCGGGCGCCTGTCGACGATGGCGGTGGGCAAAGCCAAGTACTCGCTCGTGCTCGCCGAGTCGGGCGGCATCGTCGACGACGTCATCGTGTACCGCCTGGCCGAGACGCGCTTCCTCGTCATCGCCAATGCCGGCAACCGTGACGCCGTCGCCGAGGCCCTCGCCGAGCGCGCCGATACGGTGCGCAGCCGCCGAGCGGGCCTCGACCTCGCCGTCGCCGATGTCACCGACGACTACGCCCTCGTTGCCGTGCAGGGACCCGCCGCCCGCGGCATCCTCGAGTCCGTCGACGGCATCTCCGACCTCGATCGGCCCCTGTCCGAACTGCCGTACTACGCCGCCGCGTCGGGTCGATTCCGGGAGCGGCCGCTGCTGGTCGCGCGCACCGGCTACACCGGCGAGGACGGTTTCGAGCTGCTGGTGCCCACCGATGCCGCCGCCGAGCTGTGGGATGCGCTCCTGGCGGCGGGGGAGCCCGCGGGGCTCATGCCCGCCGGCCTCGCCGCCCGCGACACGCTGCGCCTCGAGGCGGGCATGCCGCTGTACGGCCACGAGCTGTCGCCGGACATCGTTCCTGCCCAGGCGGGCCTGGGCAGGGTGGTCGCCGCCGACAAGCCGGACTTCGTCGGCAAAGCGGGCCTCGGCGCCGTGATCGCCGGCGCCGCACCGGTGCTCGTCGGACTCATCGGCGAAGGACGGCGCGCGGGGCGCGCCGGCTACGCGGTGCACCTCGCCGAGGATGACACCCCGGTGGGGGAGATCACCAGCGGCGCCCTCAGCCCCACCCTCGGCCACCCGATCGCGATGGCCTACGTCGCGCCGTCCGCCGCGACGCCCGGCACCGCCCTGACCATCGACGTGCGCGGCACCCGCCTGCCCGTCACCGTGACCGACCTGCCGTTCTACCGACGCACGAACTGACCCCCCACACTTCCAGGAGCACATCATGGCCGACCTCACCTCCCTGCACTACACCGCCGAGCACGAGTGGATCGCCCTCGACGGCGATGTCGCCACCATCGGCATCACCGACTACGCCGCCGACCAGCTCGGCGACGTCGTCTTCGTCGATCTGCCCGCCGTCGGATCGACCGTCACAGCCGGCCAGGTCTGCGGCGAGATCGAGTCCACCAAGTCGGTCGGCGAGCTGTACGCGCCCGTCGACGGCGAGGTCGTCGAGATCAACGACGACGTCGTCGCCGACCCGTCTACGGTCAACAGCGACGCCTTCGGCGACGGCTGGCTCATCAAGCTGCGCGTGGCCGGGGTTCCCGCCGACGGCATGCTCGACCGCGACGGCTACCTCGCGCTCACCGGCGGCGAGGCGTGAGCGGGGCCTTCGCCGGGCGCCACATCGGCACCGACGCCGCCGCACAGCAGAGCATGCTCGCCGCGCTCGGCTACGACAGCGTCGCCGCGCTGGTGGAGCGCGCCGTTCCCCGCTCGATCCACGCGCAGCCGCGGCCCACGAGCGACATCCCGGTCGCGGCGACCGAGGACGAGGCGCTGCGGGAGCTGCGGGAGCTCGCGGCGGCGAACCGTCCGGCGAAGGCGATGATCGGGCTGGGCTACTACGACACCCACACCCCGGCGGTCATCCAGCGGAACGTCTTCGAGAATCCCTCGTGGTACACCGCCTACACGCCGTACCAGCCGGAGATCTCGCAGGGTCGGCTCGAGGCCCTCATCAACTTCCAGACGATGGTGACCGACCTCACCGGGCTCGCGACGGCCAACGCGTCGATGCTCGACGAGGCCACCGCCGTCGTCGAGGGGATGCTCGTGGCCCGGCGGGCCACCCGTGGCGCCGCCGGCACCTTCCTCGTCGACGCCGATGCGCTGCCGCAGACGAAGTCGCTCCTGGCGCATCGGGCCGAGGCGCTCGGCATCCACCTGGTGGAGGTCGACTTCGCCCAGGGGCTCCCCGACGACACCGACACCTTCGGCGCGTTCGTGCAGTATCCCGGCGCGACGGGACGCGTATGGGACCCGAGCGACGTCATCACCGCCGTGCACGCCCGCGGCGGCCAGGTCGTCGTGGCCGCCGACCTGCTCGCGCTCACCCTGCTGCGCTCGCCCGGGTCACTCGGCGCGGACATCGCCGTGGGGACGACCCAGCGCTTCGGCGTGCCGCTCGGATTCGGCGGTCCGCACGCCGGCTACATGGCGGTGCGCGCCGGCCTCGAGCGTCAGCTGCCCGGCCGGCTGGTGGGGGTCTCGCAGGATGCCGCCGGGCACCCGGCCTACCGCCTGGCGCTGCAGACGCGAGAGCAGCACATCCGCCGCGAGAAGGCGACGTCGAACATCTGCACCGCCCAGGTGCTGCTCGCCGTGATGGCATCCATGTACGCGGTGTACCACGGACCCGACGGCCTCCGCCGCATCGCGACCGACGTCGCCCGCAAGGCCGAGGCCCTCGCCGCCGAGCTGCGCGGGTACGGGCTCACCCTGGCATCCGACGCCTTCTTCGACACCCTGCGCGTGTTCGTCCCCGGCGACGCGGCCCGCGTGATCGAGCGTGCGCGCTCGCGCGGCTACCAGCTGTTCTGGGCGTCGGACGCGAGCGTCGGGGTGTCGATCGACGAGACCACGACCGCAGCCGACCTCGCCGCCGTGGCGTGGGCGTTCGGCGCGGCGGAGCAACCCGGTGCCGGGATCGGCTTCGCGGATGCCGAGCCGCTGGCGGGCGTCGACGCTTCGCTGCACCGGCGGGAGGAGTTCCTCACCCACCCCGTGTTCACGAGCCACCACTCCGAGACGGCGATGATGCGCTACCTCAAGCACCTCGCCGATCGCGACTACGCGCTGGACCGCGGCATGATCCCGCTCGGGTCCTGCACGATGAAGCTCAACGCGGCGACCGAGATGGCGGCGGTGTCGTGGCCGGAGTTCTCGCGCGTGCACCCGTTCGCCCCCGCCGACGACGTCGCCGGATACCTGGCGATGATCGAGCAGCTCGAATCCTGGCTGGCCGAGGTGACCGGCTACGACGCGGTGTCGCTGCAGCCCAACGCCGGCTCGCAGGGCGAGCTCGCGGGGCTGCTCGCGATCCGCGGCTACCACCGGGCCCACGGCGACACGCAGCGCACGGTGTGCCTCATCCCGTCGTCGGCGCACGGGACGAACGCGGCCTCCGCCGTGCTGGCGGGCATGTCGGTCGTCGTCGTGGCCTGCGACGAGGCGGGCAACGTCGACCTCGACGACCTGCGCGCGAAGATCGCCGCGCACGCCGACCGGCTCGCCGCGCTCATGATCACCTACCCCTCCACGCACGGGGTGTACGAGCACGACGTGCGGGAGATCACCCAGGCCGTGCACGATGCGGGCGGCCAGGTGTACGTCGACGGCGCGAACCTCAACGCCCTGCTCGGCTTCGCGCGTTTCGGCGACCTCGGCGGCGACGTCTCGCACCTGAACCTGCACAAGACCTTCGCCATCCCGCACGGGGGTGGCGGACCGGGCGTCGGGCCGGTGGCCGCGAAGGCGCACCTCGCGCCGCACCTGCCGTCGCACCCGATGTCGCAGCGCGCCGACCACGCCGGCGGCTTCGTCTTCGACGGCGGACCAGTCTCGGCGGCGCCGTACGGGTCGGCATCCATCCTGCCGATCTCGTGGGCGTACGTGCGGATGATGGGCGCGGAGGGCCTGCGGGAGGCGACCGGGGCCGCGGTGCTCGCGGCGAACTACATCGCGCTGCGGCTGCGCGAGCACTACCCGGTGCTGTACGCGGGGGAGGGCGGGCTCGTCGCGCACGAGTGCATCCTCGACCTGCGTCCGCTGCGGGAGGCCACCGGGATCACCGTCGACGACGTCGCCAAGCGACTCATCGACTACGGCTTCCACGCGCCCACGATGTCGTTCCCGGTCGCGGGGACGCTCATGGTCGAGCCGACCGAGTCGGAGGACCTGGCCGAGATCGAGCGGTTCATCGAGGCGATGATCGCGATCCACGCCGAGGCGCACGCCGTCGCGGCCGGGCGCTGGCCGGCATCCGACAACCCGCTGGTGAACGCACCCCACACCGCGCAGTCGGTCGTCGCGGGGTCGTGGGAGCACCCCTACTCGCGCGAGGAGGCGGTCTACCCCGTGCCCTCGCAGGTGCGCACGAAGTACTGGCCGCCGGTGCGCCGCATCGACAACGCCTACGGCGACCGCAACCTCGTGTGCGCCTGCCCGCCCCCCGACGCCTTCGCGTAGCCCGCCGGGGCGCTGAGACGAATCCGGACGGCCGAGACCCTGGGTATCACCCGCGGTCTCGGCCGTCGGTCTTCGTCTCATGGGTGGCGGCGGCCGGCGCAGTCAGCGCGCGGCGGAGTGAGAAGAGGGCGGCGGTGTCTTCGGGCGCCTCGGGGTGCAGGCCGGCGCCGATCAGGATGCCGCGCAACGGTGCGGCGGGCACGGCATCGTGCCATCCCCAGTGGACGACCGTGCGCACGTGCCGACGCAGTCGTGCATCGCGCGCACGTTGGCGGGCGATGACGTCCTGCGCCGGACCCAACCGGCCGTCGTACTTAATTCCGCCGTCGCATTCGCCGGCGACCGATGCTGGTTCCCACAGCATGTCGCTGCGATCGTGGCCCCCGTCGCTCGTTCGGAAAGAGACCTGGAGCGTGGCTTCCGGGAAGCCGAGCCACTCGATGACGGCACGGCTCACGCTCTCGAGCGCGGTCTCCGCCAGCCGGTTCGCCCGAGTCAGCGCCCATCGCGCGACGGCGCGCCCCCGCTTACTGATGCGCTGCTCGTTGCCCTCGCGCAAGGCGGCAGCCCGGAGCGAGGGGTCGGTGCGCAGGCGGCATCGGCGACGGAGAGTCCGATCGCCCTGTGCCGCGACCGGGCCAGATCGACGGCGGTGTCGAGGATGCCCGTCACGAGCAGCCCGCCGACCTCGAGGATCTCGCGTTCGCCGCGGTGGGTGTGCACGCGGATGCCGGAGGCCAGGCGCGAGCGGCCGAGCGGATGCTGCAGCACGTGGACGACCATCGGGTCGCCGAACACCGGCAACCCCACGAGGGCGGCGGCCGACTCGTGGCTGAACACCGCATCGGGGTAGCCGAGTGTCACCGCGTGGACGCGCGCGAGGTACCTGTCCCAGGGAGCGAGGTCATGCCAGGCTTCCGCCGGCGCATAGACGCCCGGCCTGATGCGCGCGAGTTCGCCGCGCGCGATGGCGCGTTCGGGGTGGGGAACCTCCGCAGTGCGCAGGAGCGGGATCGGAGCGGGCCGGGGGCCGGTGAGCTGGAGCGGCATCCGGCAACACTGCCGGGGATGCGTCGCCGGCGGTGTCGCAATCACCCCCCGTTCGGGACAACTCGCGGCTCCCCACCGCTGTGCAGGAGCCCGCGCCGACCGCCCGGCCCCGTGAGACGAATGCGGGCGGACGAGACCGTGGGTGGCACCCGCTGTCTCGGCCGTGAGAATTCGTCTCAGCGACCATGGCAGCGACTATGGCCGCGGGGTCAGCGCACGGGGGCGAAGACGGCGGGCCAGAGGGCGGCGGCCAGGGGGTAGCCGACGAACGAGACCACATCGAGGATCGTGTGCGCGATCACGAACGGCATGACGCGCCCCCACCGGCGGTAGCACCACCCGAACACCACACCCATCGCGAAGTTGCCGATGATGCCGCCGAAGCCCTGGTACGCGTGGTACGCCCCGCGCAGCGCCGCGGCGGCGAGGATGATCGACCACCACCCCCACCCGAGCCGGCGCAGCCGGTCGTAGAGCCAGCCGAGCATGATGACCTCCTCCAGCAGCGCCGCGCGCACCGCGGCGAACAGGAGGATGGGCACCGTCCACCACGCGGCATCCAGGGGGGATGCCACGACCGCCACCGAGATCCCCAGCAGGCGGCCCACGGCATACAGCGCCAGACCGGGGATGCCGATGATCGCGGTGACCAGCACGCCGCGGCCGAGGTCGCCCCCGAACCGGCGGAAGTCCAGCCCCATCCGCCGCAGCGCGTTGGTGCCCGGCTCCCAGAGCAGGTAGACCACGAGGGCGACCAGCGCCAGGTCGAACACGATGTCGAGCACCTGGTACAGCGCGTCCCAGATCGCCGCCGCGTCGCGCGACGGGTTCAGCTGCGTCTGCTGGCGGCCGAGCGGGGTGGGGGACAGCAGGCTGCGCACGAGCGACAGCAGCGAGTACAGCGCCGACTGGCCGAGCGTGATCGCCAGCACGATCGCGATCTCCCACCACAGGCGTGCGCGCTGGGCGGGGGTTGCTCCGGAGGCGGTCGGACTGGGAGCGGTCACCTTGTCAGATTGCCACACGTCGGCCGCGGCGGGTAAAGAGCATGTAACGCTTTGCGTCGACCTTTTGGTCATCTGTGATCAGGTGCCTATCGTTGCAGAATCCATGCGACGGTCCGCCGACCATACCCGGCACCGCCTGCGACATCCCTGCACCAGGAGGAACAGTGAAGCGCAACAGCACTGCGTTCGCCGGACTGGCGCTGCTGACGGTGGGCACCCTTGCCCTCGCCGGCTGCGCTGGCGGCGGCGGCAACACCGCCGAGGAGGAGACCGGCGACGCCGGCGTCTCGACCGCCATCATCACCACCAACGGCACCGAGCCCGAGAACCCGCTGATCCCCACCGCGACGAACGAGGTCGGCGGCGGCAAGATCCTCGACGCCATCTTCGCCGGGCTGGTCTCGTACGAGGCCGACGGCACCGCGGTCAACGACATGGCCGAGGAGATCACGGTCGACGACCCGCAGAACCTGACCGTCAAGATCAAGGAAGGCCAGGTCTTCACCGACGGCGAAGAGGTCACCGCCGACAACTTCATCAAGGCGTGGAACTACGGCGCCCTGGCGTCCAACGAGCAGTACAACAGCTACTTCTTCGAGGACATCGAGGGCTTCAGCTACGACGAGGACTCCGAGCTCACCGGCCTGCAGGAGGTCGACGACTACACCTTCACGATCGCGCTGAACAAGCCCGCGTCGGACTTCGCGCTGCGCCTGGGCTACTCGGCCTACTACCCGCTGCCCGACGCCGCGTTCGAGGACATGGACGCGTTCGGTGAGAACCCGGTCGGCAACGGCCCGTACATGCTCGACGGCGACGGCGCGTGGCAGCACGACGTCAAGATCGACCTCGTCAAGAACGAGGACTACGAGGGTGTCCGCCAGGCGCAGAACGGTGGCCTGTCCATCACGTTCTACTCGTCGCAGGATGCCGCGTACGCCGACCTGCTCGGTGGCGAGGTCGACGTGATCGACGCGATCCCGCCGTCGTCGCTGGCCAGCTTCGAGTCGGATCTGGGTGAGCGCGCTGTCAACAAGCCCGCCGCCGTCTTCCAGTCCTTCACGATCCCGGAGCGCCTCGCGCACTTCTCGGGCGAAGAGGGCCAGCTGCGCCGCCAGGCGCTG
This sequence comes from Microbacterium sp. zg.Y1084, assembly GCF_024623595.1. Taxonomy (NCBI): domain Bacteria; kingdom Bacillati; phylum Actinomycetota; class Actinomycetes; order Micrococcales; family Microbacteriaceae; genus Microbacterium; species Microbacterium sp. zg.Y1084. The sequence goes on along the minus strand of NZ_JANJGV010000002.1, from coordinate 493,745 downwards.
TCGCTCGCGATCAACCGCGACGAGATCACCGAGACGATCTTCCAGGGCACCCGCACCCCGGCGCGCGACTTCACGTCCCCGGTCATCGACGGCTGGTCGGACTCGCTCGAGGGCGCCGACGTTCTGGATTACAACCCCGAGCGCGCAGCCGAGCTGTGGGCCGAGGCCGACGCGATCTCGCCCTGGGAAGGCACCTTCCAGATCGGCTACAACGCCGACGGCGGACACGACCAGTGGGTCGACGCGGTCTCGAACTCGATCAAGAACACCCTCGGCATCGACGCGTCGGGCGCTCCCTACCCGACCTTCGCCGAGCTGCGCGAGCTCGTGAACAACGACTCCATCACGACGGCCTTCCGCACCGGCTGGCAGGCGGACTACCCGGGTCTGTACAACTTCCTGGGCCCGCTGTATGCCACCAACGCCGGCTCGAACGACGGTGACTACTCGAACCCCGAGTTCGACGAGCTGCTCGCCGCGGGCATCTCGGCCACCGACCCGGGCGAGGCGAACGAGCTGTTCTCGGAGGCGCAGTCGGTGCTGCTGACCGACCTGCCGGCCCTCCCGCTGTGGTACGCCAACGTCACCGGCGGCTACTCGGAGAACGTCGACAACGTCGACTTCGGCTGGAACTCCGTGCCGCTGTTCCACCTGATCACCAAGTCCGAATAACCTGGTGATCTCACTCGCGAGGCGGTGACGCTCCTGTCACCGCCTCGCGGGCTGTTCCGACGCCGACCACCTCGCCGCGGGGTGGCACCGGCCTGAGTGGGAGCCCGACGCGACCCGTCGGCCTCCCCGATCGCAAGGAGAGCCGACGTGCTCGGTTACATCGTCAGACGCGTGCTCCAGGTGATCCCCGTCTTCTTCGGGGCCACCCTGCTCATCTACTTCATGGTGTTCGCCATGCCGGGCGACCCGATCCTCGCCCTCTTCGGCGACCGCACGCCCAACCCGGCGCTCCTGGAGGCGATCCGCGAGGAGTACCACCTCAACGACCCCTTCATCGTGCAGTACTTCTACTACATCACCGGGGTGTTCCAGGGAGACTTCGGGGTCAGCTTCTCGGGCCAGCCCGTGAGCGAGGTCCTCGCCCGCACCTTCCCCGTGACGATCCGCCTCGCGGCGCTGGCCATCGCGATCGAGCTCGTGCTCGCGATCGTCATCGGCACGATCTCGGGGCTTCGCAAGGGCAAGCTGTTCGACAACGCCTCGCTCGTCATCGCCCTCGTGTTCGTCGCGGTCCCGGTGTTCGTCCTGGCGTTCCTCGCGCAGTACTTCCTGGCGATCCAGCTCGGCTGGTTCCGCCCCACCGTCGGGGCGCAGAACGGCTGGATGGACCTGTGGCTGCCGGCCATCGTGCTGGGACTCAGCCTCTATGCCACGAGCATGCGCCTGACCCGGGCTTCGGTCATCGACACGCTCAACCAGGACTGGGTGCGCACCGCCTACAGCAAGGGCCTGTCGCGTCGCCGCGTCATCCCGGTGCACGTGCTGCGCAACTCCCTCATCCCCGTCATCACCAACACCGCCACCAACTTCGGGGTGCTGCTGGTGGGCGCGACCGTCACGGAGGGCATCTTCAACGTGCCCGGCGTCGGCAACGTGCTGTTCCAGGCGGTCCGTCGTCAGGAGGGCCCCACGGTCGTCTCCTTCGTGACCGTGTTCGTCATCGTCTACGTCCTGGTCAACCTGATCATCGACCTGCTCTACGGTCTGCTCGACCCGAGGATCCGCTATGCCAAGTGACCGGTTTCCCACGGCGCACTACGTCGCGCCCATCAAGACCACCACGATCAACGTCGACGCCGTCCGCGTGGAGGCCAAGCCCAGCAACCTGTGGCGCGACGCGTGGCGGGACATCCGCCGGCGTCCGACCTTCTGGGTCACCGCGCTGCTCCTGCTCGTCGTGGTCCTCATGGCGGCCTGGCCCACGCTGTTCACGCCCGTCCCGCCCAACGCGCAGTGCTTCCTCGCCAACAGCAACGGCGGCCCCGCCTCGGGACACCCGCTCGGCTTCACGTTCCAGGGCTGCGACATCTGGGCGCGCATCGTGTGGGGCGCGCGCACCTCGCTCGTGGTGGGTCTGCTCGCCACGCTCATCAGCACGCTGCTCGGCGTCATCATGGGTGCGCTGGCCGGCTTCTACGGCGGCTGGCTGGACTCGGTGCTCTCGCGGGTCGGCGACATCTTCTTCGCCATCCCGTACATCCTCGCGGCCATCGTCGTCATGAGCGTCTTCTCGCAGAACCGCACCCCGCTCGTCCTCGCCTTCGCGATCGGCGGATTCGCCTGGGCGTCGACGGCGCGCGTGATCCGCTCCGAAGTGCTGCGGGTGCGGCAGGCGGACTTCGTGACCGCGTCCCGCGCCCTCGGCCTGTCGCGGTTCCGCACCCTCCTGGTGCATGTGCTGCCCAACGCCCTCGCGCCGGTCATCGTCGTGGCGACCATCACGCTGGGCGCCGCGATCTCCGCCGAGGCGACCCTGTCGTTCCTGGGCGTCGGACTCGGCAGCCAGACCATGTCGTGGGGTCTGGACATCAGCCAGGCGCAGTCCTCGCTGCGCGTCGCGCCCATGGCGCTGATCTACCCGTCCATCGCGCTGACCCTCACGGTCCTCGCGTTCATCATCCTGGGGGAGCTCCTGCGAGACGCCCTGGATCCGAAAGCGAGGGCACGTCGATGATGCCGGCGAACCGCACGCCTCTGCTGTCGATCCGCGACCTCACCGTCGCGTTCGACGCGGGCAAGACCTCCACCGAAGTCCTCCACGGGATCGACCTCGACATCCACCCGGGGGAGACCGTCGCGATCGTCGGCGAGTCCGGGTCGGGCAAGTCCACGACCGCCTCCGCGATCGTCAACCTGCTCCCCGGCACCGGGCACGTCACGGGCGGGTCCATCACGCTGGAGGGCCGTGACCTCACGACGCTCACGCAGTCGCAGATGGAGCGCATCCGCGGCCGCGAGATCGGCTACGTCCCGCAGGACCCGATGTCCAACCTGAACCCGGTGTGGAGCATCGGCTTCCAGGTCAAGGAGGCCATCCGCGCCAACGGCATCGCCAGCGGCCGCAAAGAGGTCGAGCGCCGCGCCGTCGAGGTGCTGCAGCAGGCGGGGCTGGCAGATGCCGAACGCCGGCTGCACCAGTTCCCGCACCAGTTCTCGGGCGGCATGCGCCAGCGCGCGCTCATCGGCATCGGCCTCGCCGCCGACCCGAAGCTGCTCATCGCCGACGAGCCGACCTCGGCGCTGGACGTCACCGTGCAGCGGGTCATCCTCGATCACATGGCCTCGCTCGCAGCGGAGAAGGGCACGTCGGTCCTGCTCATCACGCACGACCTGGGCCTGGCCGCCGAGCGCGCCGACACGATCGTCGTGATGAACCAGGGCGAGATCGTCGAGTCCGGGCCCAGCCGCGCGATCCTGGAGGACCCGCAGCACCCGTACACCCAGCGACTCGTGGCCGCGGCGCCGAGCCTGGCGTCACAGCGCATCCAGGCCCGCGCCGAGGACCGCGGCATCCAGCATGAAGCCGACCTCGCCACCGCCGAGCCTGCCGTCGTGGTGCGCGATCTCGTCAAGGAGTACAAGATCCGGCAGGGGTCGTTCCGCAGCGAGCGGTTCCGCGCTGTCGACGGCGTCTCGTTCGAGATCCCGCGCGGGCGCACGCTGGCGCTGGTGGGGGAGTCGGGCTCGGGCAAGTCCACGATCGCCAAGATGGTGCTGGACCTCGAGAAGCCGACGTCCGGCTCCATCCTCATCGAGGGCGAGAACATCGCGCGGCTGTCGGGACGCAAGTCCTTCGCCCTGCGCCGCCGGATGCAGCCCGTCTTCCAGGACCCCTACGGATCGCTCGACCCGCTCCGCAGCATCGGCGGCACGATCGCCGAGCCGCTCGAGGTGCACCACGTGGGTGACGCCCGCTCACGACGCGCGCGCGTCGCCGAGCTGCTCGACCAGGTCTCGCTGCCGCAGGAGCTGGCCTCCCGCTATCCGAACGAGCTGTCCGGCGGGCAGCGTCAGCGCGTGGCGATCGCCCGCGCCCTCGCGCTGAAGCCCGACATCGTCGTGCTCGACGAGGCCGTGTCGGCGCTGGACGTGCTGGTGCAGGACCAGATCCTGCAGCTGCTGGCGGACCTGCAGTCCGAGCTCGGGCTGACGTATCTGTTCATCACGCACGACCTCGCCGTCGTGCGCGTGGTGGCCGACTTCGTCTGCGTGATGGAGCGCGGCAGGATCGTCGAGCAGGGGACGGTGGACGAGATCTTCGCCAACCCCGCCGAGGAGTACACCCGACGTCTGCTGGAGGCGATCCCCGGCGCCTCGATGGTGCTCGGCGCCGGTTCCGGCGACCCGGAGACATGAGTCAGGACGCACGTCCGGACCGCCGGGTCTACCGATCGCGATCCGGAACGGTCGCACTCGTGATCGCCGGCGCCATCACGCTGTTCCTCCTGGGGGATGCCGCACTGCGCTCGGGGGTCGGCGGGATGCTGCTGCTGGCGCCGGGGATCCTCCTGGTGGACTGGATCATCTTCGCCGTCCTGTTCGTCCCGAAGGTGCAGACCGATGCTCACGGTGTCACCGTCATCAATCCCCTCCGGTGCGCCGAGGTGCCCTGGGGCCGCGTGCGCGACATCACGACCCGGTGGCAGCTGACGCTGCATCTCGACGACGGCTCCCAGATCGCCGCCTTCGGCGGCCCGGAGGTGCGGCGCCCGCGCCCGCGTCCGCGCGCGACCCCCTGGTCGGATGCCGAGCGGCCCGGTGCCACGTCTTCGGACCTCGATCTCATCCTCGGAGAGTGGGAAAACGCCGACTCCCGGCTGTCTTCGGCGGGCGAGGTGCGCCGGTGGTGGAACCTGCCGGTGCTGTTGTCGCTGGCCGGCCTGATCGTCTGGGGGCTGCTCGCCGTCATGGTGAGCGGCATGGCGGCCTGAGTTAAGGGTTTGTAACTATTGGGCGCCTGGCTTTGGATGGGCTCTGTGCCGAACATATAGTTTCGGTATTCGTAGCCCGAGCGATGAAGGTCCGTCGACGCAGGCCGCGATAACCCTTGCCCGCACCAATGTAGGAGACCAAATGCGTTCACGTCGAACCCTTATCGCCGGGGCCGCCATCGGCGTCACCGCCCTGGCGCTCACCGCCTGCGCGCCGCCCAGCGACGGCAACACCGGTGACAGCAACGAGCCGACCGGCACCGCGTCGATCTCGGTGTCCGTGGGCCCCAACGACTTCATCAGCTACAACGGATTCACGCCCGAGACGTACAGCACGTACAACTCGGCGATCGTCGACCAGCTGAAGGTCGGCTTCACCTACTTCGCGCCGGACGGCACCGTCGAGGACAACACGGACCTGGGCTCCTACGAGCTCATCTCCGAGGACCCGCTCACCGTCGAGTACACGATCTCCGACGACGCCGCCTGGTCTGACGGCACCCCGATCACCGTCGCCGACGTCGTGCTGGCATGGGGCGTGCAGAACACGAACCTCGCCGGCGCAGATGGCCCGCTGTTCAACTCGGTCTCGGCCGACATGGGCGACGAGGTCCCCGAGGGCCCCCAGGGTGACCTCGACGGCAAGGAGTTCACGGTCGAGTACGCCGTGAAGAACCCGGACTGGAAGATCCAGACCTGGCTGGTCGACCCCGCACACATCGTCGCGGAGCAGGCCGGTATGGAGACCGAGGAGCTCGCCCAGGCGATCCTCGACGGCGACAGCGCCGCTCTTGAGCCCGCCGCGGAGTTCTGGAACACCGGCTGGTTCACCAACCCGGGCGAGCTGCCCGACGAGGCGCTCATCCCGTCCTCCGGTCCCTACAAGCTCGGCTCGTGGGATGCCGGTCAGTCCGTCACCCTCGTCGCGAACGAGGACTACTACGGCGAGAAGCTCGCGCCGCAGAACGCGGAGCTCGTGTTCCGCTTCGTCGGCCAGGACGCGATGGTCCAGGCGCTGGACAACGGTGACCTCGACGTCATCGCCCCGCAGCCGACCGTCGACACGCTCGCTCAGCTCGAGGAGCTCGGCGACGCCGTCAACATCCTCGCCGGTCCGTCGCTGACGTGGGAGCACCTCGACTTCAACTTCATCGAGGGCTCGCTGTTCGCCGACAACCTGGAGCTGCGTCAGGCCTTCGCCATGTGCGTGCCGCGCCAGCAGATCGTCGACAACCTCATCAAGCCGATCGACCCGGCTGCCGTCGTGCTGAACGCCCGTGAGGTGTTCCCCTTCCAGCCCACCTACGACGAGGTCCTCGAGGCTTCCTACAACGGTGAGTACGACGAGCCGAACATCGAAGAGGCAGCGCGCATCGTCGCGGAGCAGGGCGCCGAGGGTGCTGAGGTCCGCATCGGATACTCCGCTCCCAACCCGCGCCGTGCCGACGAGGTCGCTCTGATCAAGTCGTCGTGCGACCAGGCCGGCTTCAACATCGTCGACGCGGGCAACGAGGACTTCTTCGCCCCGGGCGGCACCCAGGAGCGCGGTGACTACGAGGTGGCGCTGTTCGCCTGGGCCGGCTCCGGCCAGATCGCCTCGGGCGAGAACATCTACGCCACGGGCAAGCCGCAGAACTACGGTGGCTACTCCAACCCCGAGGTCGACGCCGCATGGGCGACGCTGAAGAACAGCCTCGACCCCGAGGTGCACCTCGAGCAGACCAAGGTGATCGAGGAGCTGCTGTGGGCTGACCTGTTCGGCATCCCGGTCTTCGCCCACCCGGGCGTCGACGCTGCCAGCGCCAGCATCGACGGCGTCGAGCGGACCACCACGCAGAGTGGTATCTCGTGGAACGCGTACGCTTGGAGCAGCGCCGAGTAATTCGGCCGACGTTCAGATGTGCGGGTCGGCCTCCTGCCGGCCCGCACATCTGTGATCGCGACCGTTCCCGATAAACCCGAAGGGAAGCACTGTCGTGCTGAAGTTCATCCTGCGACGCCTGGTCCAGGCGTTCGGCATCATGCTGGGCGCCTCGGTACTGATGTACGTACTGGTCATCAACTCCGGGGATCCGCTCGCAGAGCTGCGCGAGAGCAACGCGCGCAACCGCGAGCTCCTGATCCAGCAGCGCATCGAGTACATGAATCTCGACCTGCCGTGGTGGCAGCGCTATCTCGATTGGCTGGGCGGCGTCAGCCGATGCGTCATCGGCCAGTGCGATTTCGGCACCAACCGCTCCGGCGTAGATGTCGGCACCCTCCTCGGCCAGGCTGCTTCCTCGACACTGCGCCTCGTCCTCCTTGCCACCGTGCTCGCCCTCATCATCGGCGTCGCGGTCGGCATCCTGACCGCCGTCCGTCAGTACTCGGGCCTCGACTACGCGGTGACGTTCGGCACCTTCCTCTTCTTCTCGCTTCCGGTGTTCTGGGCCGCCGTGCTCCTCAAGGAGTACATGGCCATCGGGTTCAACAACTGGCTGCAGGACCCGGGCTTCACTCCGGTACAGATCATCCTCATCTCCGTGGTCCTCGGATTCGTGATGCAGGTGGTTCTCGCGGGCTCCGTCAAGCGGCGGATAGCGACCTTCCTCGTCACCACGGCGTTCTTCGCCATCGTGATGCCGACCTTCACGGCACTCGACCTCTTCCGCAACCCCCAGCTCGGAATGATCGGCGTCGCCGTCCTGACCTTCGGTGTGGCGCTCAGCGTCACCGCCATGACCGTGGGGCTGCGCAACCGGGAGGTGCTCGTTCCGGCGCTCATCACGGCTGCCGGCGTCAGCATCATGCAGCTGGTGCTCTTCAACGTCTTCGTCTACTACATGAACTGGGGCGTGCTCATCCTCGGCATCGTCCTCGCGATCGCCCTGCCCTGGGTCCTCGCGCGGTTCATGAGCCACCGTTACCGCACTCAGGCGATCATCGCCGCCACGGTGACGGGCGTGATCGGTGCAGGACTCACGGCACTCGACCACCTCTTCCGGGTATGGCCGACGTTCCTGAATCTCAAGCCTCGTCCGATCTCCACGATCGGCTCGCAGACGCCGAACTTCCGCGGTGGCTTCTGGGAGACCTTCCTCGACTACGGCACGCAGATGCTGCTGCCGACGCTGCTGCTGACGCTCATCTCACTGGCGAGCTACAGCCGGTACACCCGCACCTCGATGCTCGAGGTGAACCGTCAGGACTACATCCGCACCGCGCGCGCGAAGGGCGCGCCGGAGCGCACCGTCATCTTCCGGCACGCGCTGCGCAACGCCCTCATCCCGATCGCGACGATCGCCGCGTTCGACTTCGCGGGCCTCATCGGCGGCGCGGTCGTTACCGAACGCGTCTTCGGATGGAAGGGGATGGGTGACCTGTTCGCCGTCGGCCTCGACCAGGTCGACCCCGCGCCGGTCATGGCGTTCTTCGTGATCACCGGTGGTGTGGCGGTGCTGTTCAACCTTCTCGCCGACATCTCCTACGCCTACCTCGACCCCAGGATCCGAGTATGAGCAACAACTCCACACCCCAGAACGACGCGATCTACGACCTCGCAGAGGCCGAGGACGCGGCCCTCGCCGCCAAGGACACCAAGCCGCTCTCACAGGGACGGCTGGTGCTGCGACGGTTCCTCCGTCACCGTGCGGCGCTGATCTCGACCGTCCTCCTCTTCGCGATCATCATCGTCGCCTTCACGTCGATCGGCTTCGCCGGCATCCCCGGCTGGTGGGACAAGAGCTACCTCGCGGCGGGCAACGTCATCGACGGCGGCCGTCCGACGCTGAGCCTGATCCCGACGTGGCTCGGCGGGGACGGCATCCGCTGGGGCGAGCACCCCTTCGGGCAGGACAACGTCGGCAAGGACTACTTCTCGCTCGTGATGGTCGGCACCCAGCGGTCGCTGATCATCGCCTTCACCGTGGGTATCGTCGCGACGACGATCGGCGCCGTCATGGGCGCGGTCGCGGGCTACTTCCGCGGCTGGGTCGACAACGTGCTGATGCGCATCACCGACATCTTCATCGTCATCCCGCTGCTCGTCCTCGCCGCCGTGCTCGGCAAGATCTCCGGCGGAGGCATCTTCGCGCTCGCCCTGATGATCGGTCTCGCCTCGTGGACGGGCCTGGCGCGTCTGGTGCGCGGAGAGGTCCTCTCGCTCCGTGAGCGCGACTACGTCGCGGCCGCCCGTTCGACCGGTGCGAGCGCGTTCCGGATCATCTTCAAGCACCTGGTGCCCAACACGATCGGCATCATCGTCGTGAATGCCACGTTCGCGATCGGCGGCGCGATCCTGCTCGAGAGCTCGCTGAGCTTCCTCGGGTTCGGTGTGCGGGCGCCCGAGACGTCGCTCGGTCTGCTCATCAGCACGTACCAGGGTGCCTTCACCAACCGGCCGTGGCTGTTCTGGTGGCCGGGCATGATCATCCTGGTCATCGTGCTGGCGGTGAACTTCATCGGGGACGGTCTGCGCGACGCCTTCGATCCGCGGCAGACCCGCAAATGGAGTCCACGCAGACTGGAACGCCTGCGCGCTGAGAAGGGACTGTCGTGACGTACATGGACACGCATGCCGCAGACGCGGATGCCGTGCTGCGGCTCACCGATCTGCGGGTCGACTTCGCCGTCGAGTCCGGACTCGTCCGCGCTGTCAAGGGTGTGAGCCTCGATCTCCGCCCCGGCGAGGTCGTCGCGATCGTGGGTGAATCGGGTTCGGGCAAGTCGGTGAGCTCATCGGCCGCCATGGGGCTGCTCCCCGAGAACGCCCTGGTCACCGGCTCCGCCGAGGTCGGCGGCACCGAGGTCGTCGGTATCGCGCCGGAGAAGATGCGCGCGATGCGGGCCACCCAGGTGGCGATGATCTTCCAGGAGCCGATGTCGGCGCTGAACCCGGTGCTGACGGTGGAGCGGCAGATGACCGAGGTCTTCGAGCTGCACGACGTCGCCTACGGTGCGGACGCGCGGGAGCGCTCGGTCGAGCTGCTGCAGCGCGTGGGCATCCCCGACCCCGAGACGCGCATCTCGCAGTACCCGCACCAGTTCTCGGGAGGTCAGCGGCAGCGCATCGTCATCGCGATGGCGATCGCCCTGAACCCTCGCGTGATCATCGCCGACGAGCCCACGACGGCTCTCGACGTCACGGTGCAGGCCGAGATCCTCGACCTGATGCGGTCGCTCAAGGACGACCTCGACGCCGGCATCCTGCTGATCACGCACAACATGGGCGTCGTGGCGGACCTCGCCGACCGCGTGGTCGTCATGTACAAGGGCGAGCTCGTCGAGCAGGGCCTGGTGACGGACGTGCTCAAGAACCCGCAGCACCCCTACACCCGCAAGCTGCTCAACGCCGTGCCGCGCCTGTCGGGTTCGGCCCTGGGTGCGGGTACCGCGGTCACCGAGACGCGCGAGCGCGAGCGCGCCGCGGCGACGCCGGCCGAGCGCGACCTGGTGCTCGTGGCCGAGGATCTCGCACTGGACTACGTGATGCGCGGCAAGGCGTTCCGCGCCGTCGAAGGGGTCTCCTTCGACCTCGGCAGGCGCGAGGTGCTCGGCGTCGTGGGTGAGTCCGGATCGGGCAAGTCCACGATCGCGAAGGCGGTGCTGGGCCTGCTTCCCGTGGCCTCGGGTTCGCTCAAGGTGCGCGGTGAGGACTTCGCCAAGCTGCGCGGGCGCGCCGCGAAGAACGTGCGTCGTCACATCGGCGCGGTCTTCCAGGACCCTGCGTCGTCGCTGAACCCCCGCTTCCCGATCGGCGAGTGCATCATCGAGCCGATGGTCGTGCACCGTGTGGGCGACAAGCGGTCGCGTCAGGCCCGTGCCCGCGAGCTCCTCGACGCCGTGCGCCTTCCCACCGACGTCGTCAACCGCTACCCGCACGAGCTCTCCGGCGGTCAGCGTCAGCGTGTGTCGATCGCGCGCGCGCTCTCGCTGAAGCCCGAGCTGCTGATCGCGGACGAGCCGACGTCGGCCCTCGACGTCTCCGTGCAGGCCGCAGTGCTCGACATGCTGCGCGAGCTGCAGCGGGAGTTCGACTTCGCCTGCATGCTGGTCAGCCACGACCTGGCCGTCGTCGACATGCTCGCCGACCACGTGCTGGTGATGAAGAACGGCCACGCGGTCGAGCAGGGTGTGACGAGCACCGTGCTGCACGACCCGCAGGACGACTACACCAAGCGTCTGCTCGCCTCGTCGCCCGTCCCCGACCCGGTCGAGCAGCGCGAGCGCCGGCTGGCCCGCCGCGCGCTGCTGGACTCGCTCGGAGAAACCCCGGAGGCGGGGGAGTAGCCACGATCAGCCCCAGGTGAGAGCGTCTTCGCACGCTCGCCGGCGGAGGCGGATATACACGGAATGAGGCGGGGTCGACGAGACCCCGCCTCGCTTCCTGTATCCTGGAGTGTCGGCCTTTCGGTTTCACCGGGGGACGGCGAAGACTCTTTCCCCTCTCCCTGCAAGGAAAATCGATGGCGCACGCCCTCCGTCCGGACCTCCGTAATGTCGCGATCGTCGCGCACGTCGACCACGGCAAGACCACGCTCGTCGACGCGATGCTCCGCCAGACCGGGTCCTTCGGCTCTCACGAGCACATGGAGGAGCGCGCGATGGACTCGAACGACCTCGAGCGTGAGAAGGGCATCACGATCCTCGCCAAGAACACGGCGATCACCTACAACGGCCTGCACACCGACTCCCCGGTGACGATCAACGTCATCGACACCCCCGGCCACGCCGACTTCGGCGGCGAGGTCGAGCGCGGCCTGTCCATGGTCGACGGCGTGGTGCTGCTGGTGGATGCCAGCGAGGGCCCCCTCCCGCAGACCCGCTTCGTGCTGCGCAAGGCGCTGGAGGCCAAGCTTCCCGTCATCCTGCTGGTCAACAAGACCGACCGCCCCGACGCCCGCATCGCCGAGGTCGAGGAAGAAGCCCACGACCTGCTGCTGGGCCTCGCCTCCGATCTGCAGGACGATGTGCCCGACCTCGACGTCGACGCACTGCTCGACGTTCCGGTCGTCTACGCCTCGGGTCGCGCGGGCGCGGCATCCACCACTCGTCCCGAGAACGGCAGCCTGCCGGACAACGACGACCTGGAGCCGCTGTTCGAGGCCATCCTGCAGCACGTGCCTGCCCCGTCCTACGACGACGAGGCGCCGCTGCAGGCGTGGGTCACCAACCTCGACTCCTCGCCGTTCCTCGGCCGCCTCGCCCTGCTGCGCGTCTTCAACGGCACGCTGAAGAAGGGCCAGACGGTGGCCTGGGTGCGCGCCGACGGCACGACCAGCAACGCCCGCATCACCGAGCTGCTGAAGACCCGCGCCCTCGACCGCTACCCGGCCGAGTCCGCCGGCCCCGGCGACATCGTCGCCATCGCCGGTTTCCCCGACATCACGATCGGTGAGACGATCGCCGACCCCGAGGACGTGCGGCCCCTGCCGCAGATCCACGTCGACGAGCCGGCGATCTCGATGACGATCGGCACGAACACCTCGCCGCTGGTCGGCAAGGTCAAGGGTCACAAGCTGACCGCGCGCATGGTCAAGGACCGCCTCGACCGAGAGCTCATCGGAAACGTGTCGCTGAAGGTCGTCGACATCGGGCGCCCCGACGCGTGGGAGGTGCAGGGCCGCGGTGAGCTGGCCCTGGCCATCCTCGTCGAGAACATGCGCCGCGAAGGCTTCGAGCTGACCGTCGGCAAGCCCCAGGTGGTCACGAAGAAGATCGACGGCAAGACGTACGAGCCGTTCGAGCACCTCACGATCGACGCCCCCGAGGAGTACCTGGGTGCGATCACCCAGCTGCTGGCCGCCCGCAAGGGGCGCATGGAAAACATGACCAACCACGGCACCGGCTGGGTGCGCATGGAGTTCATCGTCCCCTCCCGCGGTCTCATCGGCTTCCGCACCGAGTTCCTCACCACCACCCGCGGCACCGGCATCGCCAACGCGATCTCGCACGGCTACGAGCCGTGGGCCGGGCACATCCAGACGCGTCAGAACGGCTCCGTCGTCGCTGACCGCTCGGGTGTCGTCACGCCTTTCGCGATGATCGCCCTGCAGGAGCGGATGTCGTTCTTCGTCCAGCCCACGCAGGAGGTGTACGAGGGCATGGTCATCGGCGAGAACTCGCGCGCAGACGACATGGACGTGAACATCACCAAGGAGAAGAAGCTCACGAACATGCGTGCCGCGAGCTCGGACACTTTCGAGTCGATGACGCCGCCGCGGGTGCTGACGCTCGAGGAGAGCCTCGAGTTCGCCCGCGACGACGAATGCGTCGAGGTCACCCCCGAGATCGTGCGCATCCGCAAGGTGAACCTGGACGGCAACGAGCGAGCCCGCGCCACCGCCCGCCTGAAGCGCCAGGACGCCAGCGCCTGAGCCGGTGCCCGGTAGCATCGACGGGTGAGTGAAGACCCGCCCTCCGCCGGGGCGGATGCCGACCGCCAGGTGCGACGCGCGACCCGCGAAGGGTTGGGCGTCGCCCTGGCGACCAGCGCCTACGGGGTGTCGTTCGGCGCGCTGGCGGTGTCCGCCGGCCTCGACGTATGGCACACGTGCGTGCTGAGCCTGATGATGTTCACCGGCGGCTCGCAGTTCGCGTTCGTCGGCGTGATCGGCGCCGGGGGAGTGGCTGCCGCGCCGGCGGCCATCGCTTCGGCGAGCCTCCTGGGCGTGCGCAACGTCGCCTATGCGATGCGCATGGCTCCGGTGATCGGCGGCCGGCGCTGGCACCGGGCCGCAGCGGCGCAGTTCACCATCGACGAGTCCACCGCCGTCGCGCTCGCCCAGACCGCGCCGCGTGCGCGCCGCGCGGGGTTCTGGGTCACCGGGGTCGGAATCTACGTCGGTTGGAACCTGTCCACCCTCGCCGGAGCGCTCCTCGGCGATCTGCTCGGCGACCCCCGTGCCTACGGACTCGATGCCGCGGCCGCTGCGGCGTTCCTCGCGCTGCTGTGGCCGCGCCTGCGGCAGCGGCAGGCGATCGTGGTGGGAGTCGCGGCCGCCGTCGTCGCCACCGTGCTCACGCCGGCCCTCATGCCCGGCCTGCCGGTGCTCCTCGCCGCAGTGGTGGCGATCGTGGTGGGCGCGTTCAACTGGTTCGCGCCCCGCGGAGCCGCGACGGGCTTCGCCGAACCCGACGACGTGCCCGAGCGGGAGGGGCTGCCGTGACCCTCTGGACCGCGGTGCTCCTGGCATCCGTCGTGTGCGTCGGGCTGAAGGCGGTCGGGTATCTCATCCCGCCGAAGGTGCTCGAGGCGCCGGCGCCCTCCCGCATCGCGGATCTGCTCACCGTGGCGCTCCTGGCCGCCCTCGTCGCCGTCCAGGCGCTGGGGATCGGGCAGGCCGTGGTGGTCGACGCCCGCGTGCCCGCCCTGGCGGTGGCCGCCGGGCTGCTGCTGCTGCGCGCCCCCTTCCTCGTGGTGGTGGTCGCCGCCGCCGCGACCGCCGCGCTGCTGCGCCTCGCCGGGTGGGCGGCCTGACCGCCGCCTAGACTGAACCCGTGACGACGACCGGTGCCCGCGTAGTGACGTGGATCCTCGCCCTCGCCGTGGGGCTCGTCTACGGTGTGGCCGGCACGGTCGCGCAGGCCTTCCTCCTCGGGCCGATCCCGCTGGGCCTGCTGCTGGCCGTCATCGGGGTGACCGCGCTGCTGATCGCGATGCGGCTGCTCACCGCCGACCGCTGGGCGGCTCTGGCCGCAGGTCTCGGCGTGATGGTGGCCGCGCTGGTGTTCTCCGGTGCCGGCCCGGGCGGGTCGGTCATCGTGCCCGCGCCACCCGCGGGGGAGTTCTCTCCCGGCCTGGTGTGGACCATCGCGGTTCCGCTGATCGTGGCGGTCGTCGTGGCCTGGCCGGATCTGTCCCGCCTTCCCTCTCCCGAGAGGTCGCCTAGACTGAAGCGGTGACGTATGTGATCGCTCTTCCGTGCGTCGATGTCAAGGACCGAGCCTGCATCGACGAGTGCCCTGTGGACTGCATCTACGAGGGTGAGAGGTCGCTGTACATCCACCCCGATGAGTGCGTGGACTGCGGCGCCTGCGAGCCGGTCTGCCCCGTCGAGGCGATCTACTACGAAGACGACCTCCCCGCCGAGTGGGCGGACTACTACACGGCCAACGTCGAGTTCTTCCAGGACATCGGCTCGCCTGGTGGTGCCGCCAAGACCGGGGTGATCAAGCACGATCACCCGATCATCGCCGCTCTCCCGCCGCAGGCCTGACGTGGGGGTCGCCGACCTCGCCGACTACCCCTGGGATGCCGTCGCGCCGTACGCGGCGACCGCGCGCGCCCACCGCGGGGGCATCGTGGACCTCTCGATCGGCTCTCCGGTCGATCCGACGCCGCCCGTCATCGCGGCCGCCCTCGCCGCCGCGACCGATGCGCACGCCTACCCTCAGACGGCGGGAACCCCCGGCCTGCGCGCGGCGATCGCCGCGTGGTTCGCCCGCCGGCGCGGCGTGCCGGGGCTGACCCCCGACCACGTCCTGCCGACGGTGGGTTCGAAAGAGCTCGTCGCGCTGCTGCCGCTGCTGCTCGGCCTCGGCCCCGGGGACGTCGTCGTGCACCCGCGCGCGGCCTACCCCACCTACGAGGTCGGCGCTCGGCTGGTCGGCGCGACGCCGCTGGCCGCCGACGATCCCGCAGACTGGCCGGAGGGCACCCGCCTGATCTGGCTGAACTCGCCGGGCAACCCCGACGGGCGCGTTCTCGACCACGACCACCTGCGTGCCGCGGTGACGCGTGCCCGGGAGCTCGGCGCGGTGATCGCCGGCGACGAGTGCTACGCCGAACTGGGCTGGGACGGCCGCTGGGCGCACGAGCCCGTCCCCAGCATCCTCGACCCGCGGGTGACCGGGGGAGAGCCCACCGGCGTGCTGTCGGTCTACTCGCTGAGCAAACAGTCGAACCTGGCCGGCTACCGCGCCGCGTTCCTCGCCGGAGACGGCGACATCGTCGCCCGGCTGCTGACGGCACGCAAGCACCTCGGCCTGATGCCGCCGGCGCCCGTGCAGGCTGCGGCTGCCGCCGCCCTCGCCGACGACGCGCACGTCGCGGCGCAGAAGGAGATCTACCGTCGCCGGCGCGCCGTGCTGCGCCCAGCCCTGGAAGGGGCGGGCTTCCGCATCGACCAGAGCGAGGCCGGCCTGTACCTGTGGGCCACCGAAGGCCGCGACGCCTGGGAGAGCATGGGCGCACTGGCCGAGCGCGGCATCCTCGCCGGTCCCGGCCACTTCTACGGCAGCCACTTCCCGCAGCACGTGCGCTTCTCCCTCACCGCGACCGATGAGCGCATCTACGAAGCGGCCAGGCGACTGGCGCCCTCGTAGGTTTCCTCCACCCGATCGGCCGTTCCTCTGGCGCTGATCGGAGTACGCCGCCCAGCCCAGTAGGCTGTATCCACCGACGACCCCGACCGCAAGGAGGCTTCGTGAGCGACGCGAGCACCCAGCAGCCCACAGCCCCCCAGCCCGTAGCCACGGTGACGATCGGGGAGCGCACCGCAGAACTGCCGGTCATCACCGGCGCAGACGGCGCGCCCAGCGTCGACCTGTCGACCTTCACCAAGCAGACCGGTCACACCACCCTCGACTACGGCTTCGTCAACACGGCGGCCACGAAGTCCGCCATCACCTACATCGACGGCGATGAGGGCATCCTCCGCTACCGCGGATACCCCATCGAGCAGCTGGCGACCAACAGCACCTACCTCGAGGTCGCCTGGCTCCTGCTGTACGGCGAGCTGCCCACCGCCGACGAGCTCGGCGCATTCGACGAGCGCATCCGCCGTCACACGCTGCTGCACGAGGACATCAAGCGCTTCTTCTCGTCGCTGCCGCACACCGCGCACCCCATGTCGGTGCTGTCGTCGGCGACGGCGGCCCTGTCGACCTATTACGAGGGTCAGTCCGACCCCAGCAACCCCGAGCACGTGGAGCTCAACACCATCCGCCTGCTCGCGAAGCTGCCGGTCATCGCCGCCTACGCGCACAAGAGGAGCGTCGGCCAGGCGTTCCTGTACCCCGACAACTCGCTGAGCTTCGTCGACAACTTCCTGCGCCTGAACTTCGGCGTCATGAGCGAGCAGTACGAGATCAACCCCGTGATGTCCCGGGCGCTCGAGCGCCTGCTGATCCTGCACGAGGACCACGAGCAGAACGCCTCGACGTCGACCGTGCGCCTGGTGGGATCCACGGGGGCCAACCAGTTCTCCTCGATCTCCGCCGGCATCAACGCCCTCTACGGACCGCTGCACGGCGGTGCCAACGAGGCCGTGCTCGACATGCTCGCTCGCATCCGCGACTCCGGCGAGAGCGTGCAGCGCTTCGTCGAGCGGGTCAAGAACAAGGAAGACGGTGTGAAGCTCATGGGCTTCGGGCACCGCGTGTACAAGAACTACGACCCGCGCGCGAAGCTCGTCAAGGAGTCCGCCGACGAAGTGCTCACCGAGTTGGGCGTGCACGACCCGCTGCTGGATCTCGCGAAGGAGTTGGAGGAGATCGCGCTGAACGACGATTACTTCCAGCAGCGCCGCCTGTACCCGAACGTGGACTTCTACACCGGCGTCATCTACAAGGCGATGGGCTTCCCCACCCGCATGTTCACGGTGCTGTTCGCGATCGGCCGCCTCCCCGGCTGGCTCGCCCACTGGCGCGAGATGCAGAACGACCCGCAGACGAAGATCGGCCGCCCGCAGCAGCTGTACACCGGCTCGCCGCTGCGCGATTACCCCGGCGCCTGACGCGTCGCGGCCTCGCCGAGCCGGAGGGGTGACCTTCGGGGCCGTTGGGGCGTAGCCTGACCCGCGCACGACCATCCGTACGAGCGGAGGCGCCATGTGGGAACAGACGACGGACCCTTTCGGGAGCCTCTGGCTCTCTGCATTGACGGCGGCGATCCCGATCGTCGTGTTCCTGGTGTGTCTGGTGCTGCTCAAGCTCACCGGCATCCTCGCCGCCGTGATCGCGCTGGTCGCCCAGATCATCGTGTCGATGTGGGGGTTCGGGATGCCGGCGAGCGCCGTCGCCGGGTCCGGTCTGCTGGGCATCCTCACCGCGCTCTGGCCGATCGCCTACATCGTCGTGATGGCGCTGTGGCTGTACCGGCTGGCGGTCGCGAGCGGTCACTTCGACGTCATCCGCGCCTCGATCGGCGGCATCTCGCGTGACCAGCGCATCCAGGTGCTGCTGATCGCGTTCGCCTTCGGAGCGTTCCTGGAGGGTGCCGCCGGGTTCGGGGTCCCCATCGCCATCTGCGCTGCGCTGCTCGTGCAGCTGGGCTTCCGCCCGGTGCGGGCGGCCATGATCTGCCTCGTCGCCAACGCCGGCGCGGGCGCGTACGGCGCCATCGGCATCCCCGTGCTCGTCGGTGCCCAGGTCACCGGGATCGACGTCGCCGTGCTGTCGAAGGCGATGGTCGTCGTGCTGCAGCCGCTCACGGTGCTGATCCCCTTCCTGCTCGTCGTGATCCTCGACGGCTGGCGAGGCCTGCGGGAGACATGGCCGGCGACACTGGTGGTCACCGTGGTCTTCAGTGGCATCCAGGGCGGGGTGCTCTGGTTCCTCGGACCCGAGCTGGCCGACCTCGGCGCCGGTCTCGGGACGATGGTCGCGCTGTTCCTCCTGGGACGGATCTGGCAGCCCAAGAACCAGTTCCGCGCCGACGGCGATGCCGTCCCCGAGGCGCAGTCCCACTCGCTGGGTGAGATCGCACGGGCCTGGAGCCCGTTCTACATCCTGACGGCGTTCATCCTGCTGTGGAGCCTGCCGTTCTTCAAGAACCTGTTCGCCGCGGAGGGGCCGCTGGCCGGCGCCGCCTTCGCGGTGCCGATCGCCGGTTTGACCGACGAGGTGGTCACCGCGTCCGGCACCGTCGTCACCGCCACGTGGGCGTTCACGCCGATCAATGCGACCGGCACCGCCATCCTGCTGGCGGTCATCGTGTCGTACCTCACGACGCCACGCGCGTCGCGGCCGAGTCTGCTGGGGGAGTTGGGCGGGACGCTGCGCACGCTATGGCAGGCGCTCGTGCTGATCGCCCTGATCCTGGCGCTGGCGAACATCGCCAACTACTCCGGCGGTTCGACCTCGATGGGGCAGGCCCTCGCGGCGATGGGCGTGCTGGTGCCGCTCGTGGCCCCCGTCATCGGCTGGGTCGGGGTGTTCCTCACCGGCTCGGTGGTCAACAACAACACCCTCTTCGGGCCGTTGCAGGTGGCCAGTGCGCAGGGCATCGGCGCCGACCCGTCGCTGCTGGTGGCGGGCAACACCGCCGGCGGCAACACGGCGAAGGTCATCTCTCCGCAGTCGATCGCGATCGCCGCCGGGGCGGTGGGATTGTCGGGCCGCGAGAGCGAGATCCTGCGGGCGTCGATCCTCTACAGCCTGGGGATGCTGGTGTTCATCTGCCTGTGGTGCTTCACGCTGTTCCTGGTGTTCTGACGCTCAGGCGTGCAGAGCCTCGTTCAGTGTGACGCCGACGCCCTCGCGCCGCACGGCCTCGACGGCGCCGGTGAGCGAGTTGCGGCGGAACAGCACGCCGGAGGCGCCGGAGAGCTCTGCGGCCTTCACGACCTGGGGCGCGCCGTCGTGACGTGCCGGCCCGTCGGCGAGCACGACCTTCGTGCCGGCGGTGACATACAGCCCGGCCTCCACCACGCAGTCGTCGCCGAGCGAGATGCCGATGCCGGCGTTGGCGCCCAGCAGCGTCCGCGCGCCGATTGACACCCGGTGGCTGCCCCCGCCGGAGAGCGTGCCCATGATCGAGGCCCCGCCGCCGATGTCGCTGCCGTCGCCGACGACGACGCCCTGTGAGATGCGCCCCTCCACCATCGAGGCGCCCAGCGTGCCGGCGTTGAAGTTGACGAATCCCTCGTGCATCACCGTGGTGCCGGGGGAGAGGTAGGCGCCCAGGCGCACGCGGGAGGTGTCGGCGATGCGCACGCCAGCGGGAACGACGTAGTCGGTGAGGCGCGGGAACTTGTCGAGGCCCTGCACCTGGATGCCGTGGCGCTGCAGCGACGGGCGCAGCGCGGCGGCGTCGTCGGGGAGCATCGGGCCGGCGTTGGTCCACGCGACGATCGGAAGGTGACCGAAGATGCCGTCGAGGTTGAGGTCGTTCGGTGCGACGAGGCGGTGGGACAGCGCGTGCAGCCGCAGGTACGCGTCGGCGGTCGAGCCGGGCGCGGCATCCAGGTCGATCTCCAGCGACACCGCCGACACGGTCACCCGGCGTCGCTCATCGGGTCCGGTGAGGCCATCGAGATCCGCCTCGGCGTCGACGTCGACAGGGCGACGACCCGCCTCGGGGCGGGGGAACCAGGCGTCGAGCACGGTGCCGTCCGCCGCAGTGGTCGTCAGTCCCGTGGCCCAGATCCATCGTGCATCGCTCATCCCTCCAGATTATCGGGCTGCGCCGGCTGGC
Organism: Microbacterium sp. zg.Y1084; assembly: GCF_024623595.1. NCBI lineage: Bacteria > Bacillati > Actinomycetota > Actinomycetes > Micrococcales > Microbacteriaceae > Microbacterium > Microbacterium sp. zg.Y1084. Next base: position 473,405 of record NZ_JANJGV010000002.1, on the reverse strand, counting down.
TAGACTCGGGGGATGCCACGGCTAGACCTCACCGCGTCCTCCGTCGACATCACCCGCGCGATCTGCGACATCCCCAGCGTCTCGGATGACGAGACCGCGCTGGCCGACGCGATCCACGAGGTGCTGATCGAGCTGCCGCACCTCGAGGTGCACCGCGACGGCGACACGATCGTGGCGCGCACCGACCTCGGCCGCGCCCAGCGCGTCGCGATCGCCGGCCACCTCGACACGGTGCCGATCAACGCCAACCTCCCCACCCGCCACATCGAGGTCGACGGCGAGCCCTATCTGTGGGGTCGCGGCACCGTCGACATGAAGGCGGGGGTGGCGGTGCAGCTCAAGCTGGCCGCGGAGCTCGTGGACCCCCGGGTCGACATCACCTGGCTCTGGTACGACCACGAGGAGGTCGAAGCCTCGCGCAGCGGGCTGACGCGCCTGGCCCGCAGCCGCCCCGACCTGTTCGCCGCCGACTTCGCCATCCTGGGAGAACCTTCCGGCGGCGAGGTGGAGGGCGGCTGCAACGGGACGCTCCGCGCCGTGGTGCGCACCCGGGGCGTGCGGGCGCACAGCGCCCGGGCCTGGATGGGCGACAACGCCATCCACGCCGCCGCCCCTGTGCTGGCCCGGCTCGCCGACTACCGCCCGCAGGAGATCGAGGTCGAGGGCCTCGTGTACCGGGAGGGTCTCAACGCCGTCCGCATCGCGGGTGGCGTCGCCGGCAACGTCATCCCCGACCTCTGCGAAGTGGAGGTGAACTATCGCTTCGCCCCGAGCCGCGACGCCGCCGAGGCGGAGCGCCATGTGCGGGAAGTCTTCGCGGGGTACGAGGTGGAGATCACCGACGCCGCGGAGGGCGCGCGGCCGGGGCTGGATGCCGCGCTGGCGCAGGAGTTCGTCGCCGCCGTGGGTGCCACGCCCAAGCCCAAGTACGGCTGGACCGACGTGGCGCGGTTCTCGGCGATGGGCGTTCCTGCCGTCAATTACGGGCCGGGCGACGCGATGCTCGCCCACCACGACGAGGAGCGCGTGCCGCTGGCGCAGATCGACGCCGTCGAGCGGGGTCTTCGCGCATGGCTGAGCGCTCCCTGACGCGTCCCACCCTCCGCCTGCCGGCGGGGATGCCGCTGTCGCTGCAGGTGGCGGCACTGTACGTGGGCGCACGGATCATCACGACGGGACTGCTGCTGGCCGCGGCGGCTCTCTCGGGGCCCGGCTCACGGTTCGGCGCCGACGCCACTGTGGGCGACCTGCTCTCCGGTTGGGACGCGCAGTGGTACTGGCTCGTGGCTGTGGCGGGTTACCCTGCTGCGCTTCCCATCACCGAGGCGGGCCTCGTCGCCGAGAACGCGTGGGCCTTCCTGCCGGTGTATCCGGCCGTGGCAGCGGTCGTGGGGCTGCCGCTGGGGTCGTGGGTGGCGGGCGCCGGCGTGGTCTCGCTGCTGGCCGGCTACGGCGCGACCTACGTGCTGTGCCGTCTGCTGACGCAGCGCATCGGCAGGGCGGCGGCGCTCTGGTCCGCTGCGATGTTCGCGTGCGCTCCGCTGGCGGCGATGTTCCACGTCGGCTATGCGGAGTCGCTGTTCCTGCTGGTGCTGATGCTCGGGCTGTGGGCCGTGGCGCGCCGGCGCTACGGGTGGCTGTACGCCCTCGTTCCGCTCATGGGGTTCACCCGGCCGGGCGTGCTCGCCTTCTCGCTCTTCCTGGCGCTCCACGGCATCCATCGCTGGCTCACCCGTCGCACCGAGCCGCTCCCGGCTCGTGATGTCGTGAACATCGTCGTGACCGGCCTGCTCGCCGCCGTCGTGGGGTTCTCCTGGATCGTCATCGCCGGCGCGGTCACCGGACATCCCGACGCGTACCTGTCGACCGAACTGGCGTGGCGTCGCTCGTGGCTGCCCGATGCCGGTGCGGGATTCGTGCCCTTCGAGGGGTTCGTGCAGGGAAGCGCCTTCTGGGCGGGAGTCCTGGGGCTGCCCGCCGCCGTCGGGGTGATCGTGCTCGTGCTGCTGGTCGGGCTGACGGCCGTGGCCCTGTGGCGAAGCCGTTACGCGCGCGCACTCGGGGTGGATCTGCGGCTCTGGAGCGCGAGCTACCTGCTGTATCTGCTGGCCGTCTTCTTCCCGCAGTCCAGCACCTGGCGCCTGCTGCTGCCGCTCTCGCCGCTGTGGGGCGCGGTCGCCGTGCCCCGCTCCACCGCCTGGCGGGTGGGGGTGCTGGCACTGTGCCTGGCCGGTCAGGCGTGGTGGATCTACGAGATGTACGCCCTCGGGAACACCTTCTGGAGGGTCCCCTGACCAGAGCGATGGGCGAGCCGGAATTATCCCATAGCCGTTTCACACGATAAACTCAGCGAGGACCTACGACGAAAGGGAGCCCGTATGGCAGCCATGAAGCCGCGAACCGGTGATGGACCGATGGAGGCCGTGAAGGAGGGACGCCTGATCATCGTGCGCGTTCCCCTCGAGGGCGGCGGCCGCCTGGTCGTCTCCGTCAACGACGACGAGGCGAAAGAGCTCTATGACGTCCTCGGTGGCGTCGTCAACGCAGCCTGACACATCCGTGACACGAGAGCGGCCGGTCCTTCGGGGCCGGCCGCTCTCGTGTGCGGTCAGCGTGAGGCGACGGTCGTCAGCTGCAGCAGGCCCTCGCCCGCGATCGACAGCGCACCGATGACGGCGGGCGATGCCTGGGTCTCCTGGATGAGGGAGCGATACGCGCTGGTGATCGGGTCGCGTCGCACCGGATCGGCCACGGCGCCTCCGCCGAGCACGCGAGGCACCAGCACGGTGCCCCCGGCGCGCACGAGGCGCAGGCCGTGCTCGACGTACTCGATGACGCCCTCGGGGTCGGCGTCGATCAGCACGATGTCGTAGGAGGCTTCGTTCATGCGCGGCAGCACGTCGGCTCCGCGGCCGGCGATGAAGCGCGCACGCGCGGGCGCGATGCCCGCGGCCGAGAACGCCTGGCGGGCGGCGCCGAGATGCTCCGGCTCGATGTCGATGGTGGTGAGGGTCGCCTGGGGCGATCCGTGCAGCAGCCAGAGTCCGGAGACCCCGGCGCCGGTGCCGACCTCGACGATGTTCAGGGCTTTGGAGGCCGCCGCGATCACGGCGCACTGTGCGCCGACCGGGGCGCTGATGGGCTCGGCGCCCAGCTCGAGCGCATGCGCCCGTGCCCTTCCGATCGCGTCGGGTTCGACCGTCACCTCCGCTGCGAACCTGCGGTTCGCGTCGTGCTCGCCCATGGCACCTCCAGGAGTCAGCGTACGCGGGTGATCCGCGGCAACCCCGCAGGCGCACGGGTAACCTGGAGGCATGGTGTTCGGGCTCACGTGGGAGAAGCTGCTGCTGATCGCCGTGATCGCCGGCATGCTCATCGGCCCCGAGCGACTGCCGCGCTACGCAGAGGGTCTCGCCCGCCTCACGGTCAAGGCGCGGGACTGGGTCTCCGGCGCGAAGACGCGTGTGCAGGAGGAGATGGGCGAAGGCCTCGACGACGTCGACTGGCGGAAACTGGACCCTCGTCAGTACGACCCGCGCCGCATCATCCGTGAGGCGCTGCTGGACGACGCTCCCACGACCACGGTGCGCGCCGCGGCGACCGGCGCGGCGATGACGACCGCTGCTGCGCCTGCGACGCCGCCGCTGCAGAGGCCCGACGGGCCGCCTCCCTTCGACAGCGAAGCGACCTGAGCCCTAGCGGGGAGCGAACGGCAGGGATCTGCCGGCCAGGCCACGCCCGCGGGCGAGCAGGTCGGCCGCCAGCGCGGTGATCGCGGCCGCCGCCGGGTCGTCGGGTGCCCCGACGACGACGGGCACGCCCGCATCCCCGGCCGCCCGCAGCGACGGGCTGAGCGGCACGGTGGCCAAGAGCGGCACCTCGGCGCCGTCGGCCGACAGCGCGCGGGCGACCGCGGCGCCGCCGCCGCTGCCGAACAGGTCGAGCACCGTGCCGTCGGGCAGTGTCATCGCGGCCATGTTCTCGACCACGCCGATGACGTGCTGCCCGGTCTGGCGGGCGACCAGGCCGCTGCGGACGGCGACATCGGATGCCGCGGACTGCGGGGTCGTCACGACGAGCACCTCCGCGTGGGGGAGGAACTGACCGACCGAGATGGCGACATCGCCGGTGCCCGGCGGCATGTCCAGCAGGAGCACGTCGAGGTCGCCGAAGTACACGTCGGTGAGGAACTGCTGGATGGTGCGGTGGAGCATCGGCCCGCGCCAGGCCACGGCGCCGGGGGCCGCAGTGTCACGGGGGAGGAACATCCCGATCGAGATCGCCTTCACGCCGTGCGCGACCGGCGGCAGCATCAGGTCGTCGATGCGGGTCGGCTGGGGCGGCATCCCGTCGCCATCGACCAGTCCCAGCAGGCCCGGGATCGAGAAGCCGTGCACGTCGGCGTCGATGACGCCCACGGCGGCGCCCCGGGCCGCGAGCGCGACGGCGAGGTTGGCGGTGAGCGACGACTTGCCCACGCCGCCCTTGCCGCTCGTGACGGCGATGACGCGGGTGAGGGAATCCGGGCCGAACGGCATCTGCCGCGCGGCGCGACCGCCCCGCAGCCGCTCCGTGAGCGCGGCGCGCTGCGCGGGGGTCATCACACCGATCTCGAGGTCGACCCCGTCGATTCCGGGGACGCCCATCGCCGCAGCGCGTACGTCGGCCTCGATCCGGTCCGCGGCAGGGCATCCGACGATCGTGAGGTCGATTCCCACGCGGGCGCGGGCGCCGTCGACACCGGCGTCGACGCTGATGCTGCGCACCATGTCGAGCTCGGCGAGGGGACGGCGCAGCTCCGGATCGGTGACGGCGCCGACCGCCGCGCGAACGGCGTCGTCGAGTGCGGTCATCGGTTCGCGTGCCCGTCGTCGGCGGTCTGTGGTCGGTCGGCGACGTCGTCGCCTTCTTCGGACTCTGGGCGGCGCTCGAGAGCGCGGGCGAGCTCCTGACGGAGCACGTCGCGGGTGACGACCTCGCTGGTGACCTCGGTCAGCGCCATGCGCAGGGCCACGATCTCCCGGGCCAGGTACTCGGTGTCCGCCAGGTTGCGCTCGGCGCGCTGGCGGTCCTGCTCGATCTGCACGCGGTCGCGGTCGTCCTGACGGTTCTGGGCCAGCAGGATCAGCGGGGCGGCGTACGAGGCCTGCAGCGACAGCATGAGGGTGAGGGCGGTGAACCCGTTCGCGGCCGAGTCGAAGCGAAGGTGCACCGGCATGAGGGTGTTCCAGGAGAGCCACGCGATGCAGAACAGGCTCAGCAGCAGCAGGAACATCGGCGTGCCCATGGCACGCGCGATCCACTCGGTGAACCGGCCGAATCGGTCGTTGGAGGGCTGCGGGGGGCCGCTGCGGGCGAGCATCCCCGGGCGTCCCCGGGGCGCCTCGAGGGTCGCCTTGCGTGCGCGCGCCATCAGCGGCCGACCGTTCGGCGGGAGACGCTGTCATGACGGGGCGCATCGTGAGAGCGCCAGTCGTCGGGCAGCAGGTAGTCCAGCACGTCGTCGACGCTGACCGCGCCGACGAGGCGGTGGCCCTGATCGACCACGGGGAGCGACACGAGGTTGTAGGTCGCCAGCAGTCGCGCCACCTCGGATGCGGGCGCCGTGGCCGGCACGGGCTCGAGGGAGTCGTCGATGATGGCGCCCAGACGCTCGTGCGGCGGGTATCGCAGCATCCGCTGGAAGTGGACGACGCCCAGCAAGCGGCCGGTGGGCGTCTCGAAGGGGGGCAGCGTGATGTACACGGCGGCCGCGAGGGCCGGGTGCAGCTCGTGCCGCCGGATGAGCGCCAGCGCCTCGGCGACGGTGTTCTCGGCCGAGAGCACGATGGGCTCGTTCGTCATGAGGCCGCCGGCGGTGTCGGGGCCGTACTCCAGCAGCGCCCGCACGTCCTCGGCCTCATCGGGTTCCATCAGCTCGAGCAGCTGCGCGATGCGGCCCTCGGGGAACTGGCCGAGCAGGTCGGCGGCATCGTCGGGCTCCATGTGGTCGAGGACGTCGGCGGCGCGCTCGTCGCCGAGGTTCTCGAGGATGTGCATCTGCTCGTCTTCCGGCATCTCCTCGAGGGCGTCGGCGAGGCGGTCGTCGGGCAGCTCGCCGGCGACTTCGAGCAGCCGCTCGGCAGGCAGGTCCAGCAGGGTGTTCGCGAGATCGGCGGGGCGCAGCTCCGAGTAGGTGGCCACGAGCTGCTCGGCGGACTGCGCCTCACCGGGCACCTGGTGCTCGCGCACCTCGTCCCAGGCCGCGAACGTCGTCGGACCCTTGGCGAAGGGCGCCGCGCTGGTCTTGGGCCGGCGCAGGAACAGCTGGGACACGTCCCAGTCGCCGAGGCGGCTGCGATCGATGGCGACGTCTTCGATGACGGCGGTGCCGCTGCCGTCGCGCAGGTACACCTTGCGCCCGAGCAGCTCCGCCATGACGCGCACCTCGCCGCCGCGCTGCTGGAAGCGGCGCACGTTGATCAGGCCGGTCGTGATGACCTGGCCCGTGGCGATCGAGGTCACGCGGCCGATCGACAGGAACACGTGGCGGCGGCCGGGGATCTCCACGACCAGCCCGATGACGCGCGGCGGGTCGTCCTTGCGGAAGATGACGACGACGTCGCGCACCTTGCCCAGACGGTCGCCGGCAGGATCGAAGACCGTGCAGCCGACCAGCCGCGCGACGAAGACCCTCTGCGTGCTCACGCCCCCAGCGTAGTGCGCGGGGTGCACCCGCGCGGCCCCGGCCCGCCGCGCGGACGCGTGCGAAGATGGGGGGATGAGCATGATGGGCGCGTTCGGATCGGGGCGCAACGCGGTGGGGGAGACCGTCGCGGTGTTCACCTCGTACGAGGCCGCACAGAAGGCCGTCTCGACGATGATCGCCGCGGATGTGCCCGCGCGGGACATCACGATCGTCGGTCAGGGACTGCGGTCGATCGAGAAGGTGACGGGCCGTCTCGGCTACGCCACCGCCGCTCGTCAGGGGGCCACCAACGGCCTGCTGCTGGGCCTGCTGTTCGCGGCGATCTTCGTGCTCGGCGCACCGGAGGTTCCCATCCAGCTGTTCGCCGGTGTGCTGCTCGTCGGCATCGCCGTCGGCATGCTGATGAGCATCATCGCGTACTCGTTCATCCGTCGCCGCCGCGACTACGCCTCGATCACGCAGGTCGCGGCGGAGCGCTATGAGGTCACCGTGCAGGCGGCCAGCGTGCACAAGGCCCGGCAGGTGCTCGGTCGCGCGGGAGCTCCCGCTGCGGCGCCTGCTGGGACGCCGGCCGGCGCCGCAGCGGCACCCGGCTCGGCGCCGCTGCCTCCGCGCCCTGCCGCTCCGGTGCCCCCACCCCCGATGGACCCCAGCGAACCGCCGCGCTACGGCGAGCGGATCACCCCGCCCCGGCAGAACGGGGACGCCGACGCGGCATCCCCGACGGACGCCGGTGCTGACGGCGGGAGCGCCGGCGGATCCGACGGCGGCGCCGCGGGCTTCTGATGCCGTCGCCGGTCGTCTCGCTGCCTTCGGGCGATACGGTCGTCTCGGCGGATGCCGAGTCGCCGCCTTCCCCGTGGGCGGCGATGGCGGTGGCACACGGCGCAGGCGCCGGCTACCGGCATCCCTTCCTGGTGGGCTTCACCCGGGGGATGGTCGCTGCGGGCGTCGCGACGCTGCGCTTCAACTTCCCCTACGTGGAGGCCGGCCGGCGCATGCCGGGACCGCCCGCTGCGGCCGTGGTGACATGGCAGGCGGCCGAGGCCACGCTGCGGGAGCTGCACCCGGACCTGCCGCTCTGGGCGGCGGGCAAGTCCTATGGCGGGCGCATGGCGTCGCTCGCCGCGGCCGACGGGATGATCGCCCCCACGGGACTGGTCTACCTCGGCTACCCGCTGCACCCCCCGGGGCGCCCCGATAAGCCGCGCGTCGATCATCTGCCGCGGGTGACGCCGCCGCAGCTGTTCGTCGAGGGCACGAACGATCCGTTCGTCGATCCGCACGAGCAGCTGCAGCAGGCGGTGGCGACGTGCCGCGACGCGTCGGTGCACTGGATCGAGGGCGGCAACCACTCCTTCGAGGTGAAGGGACGCCGGCGGCCCGCCGACGAGATCGGCGAGCAGCTGGCCGCCGACGTCGCCGGGTGGATGCGCACGCACGCCTGAGGCCGCGCACCATCCGCGCTGAGGGGCGTTTCGGCGCCGCCGCGGCGTTCAGCGCCCGGCGGCGTACCCCTGCATGCCGCGGGGGTTGGCGGCTGCCCACAGCACGCCACGGCTGCGGTCGATGCCGACACCGCTCAGTCGTCCGAGGGCCCAGGGACCCGACCGCGTCACGTCGTGGCCGCGCTCCGCCAGTCCGGCCAGCACGTCGTCCTCGAGCCGGTCCTCGGCGATGACGCCCGCCGGTGTCCACGTGCGCGGCCAGAACGAGTCGATCAGCGCGGTCGTGTGCAGCGTGGGCGCGTCGATGGCCTGCTGCGCGGAGTACCCGCCGGCGAGCATCCGTGCGAGCATGGGCAGCTGCCACTGCTCCTGCTGGTCTCCGCCCGGCGTGCCGCACGCCATCACGGCAGCACCGTCGCGCAGCACCAGGGTCGGGGTCAGCGTGGTGCGGGGACGACGGCCGGGGCGGAGGGCCGACGGCGACTGCTCGTCGAGCCAGGTCATCTGCAGTCGCGTGCCGAGGCAGAAGCCGAGCTCGGGCACAGTGGGCGAGGACTGCAGCCAGCCGCCCGACGGGGTCACCGCCACGATGTTGCCCCACCGGTCGACGACGTCGATGTGGCAGGTGTCGCCGCGCGTCTGCCCCGACCTCGCGACGGTCGGCTCACCGGCGCCGGCCACGGCGGCCGTCTCGCCGGTATCGGTGCGCAGGGGCGGGCGGAACGGATGCCGGCCGGGCAGCGTCCCCGGTCGCCACTCGTGCGACGCGCGGTCGCCGATCTGGCGGCGCCGGGAGGCGATGTAGTCCTCCGACAGCAGCGCCGCGACGAGCCCGTCGTCGCCGTCGTCCCCGAAGTAGGCGTCGCGATCGGCGAGGGCGAGCTTGAGCGCCTCGACGATGGTGTGCGCGCCGTGCGCGGTCGCCGGGTCCAGCGCGTCGTCGTCGAAGCCGTCGAGGATGCGCAGCGCCTCCAGCAGCGCGGGGCCCTGGGTCCACGGGCCCGCCTTGGCGACCGTGTGACCGCGGAACCGCGCCGACACCGCCGGCTCGTACCCGGCGTCGAAGCCGGCGAAGTCGGCCGGGGTGATCACTCCCGCGTGATCGGTCCCGGACGAGTGCCGGTGGGGGGTGGCGAGGAAGGCGGATGCCGCCTGCGCGACGAGCCCGGTCTTCCATTCGCGCCGTGCGGCGTCGATGCGGCCCCGCCGGTCGGGTGCGGCGGAGCCCGCGGCGACGAGACCCTCGAGCACCGTCGCATAGGCGGGGTTGCGCACCAGGTCGCCGGCGGCGGGCACGACACCCTCCGGCATCCACAGCTCTGCGGAGCTCGGCCAGGCGTCGCGGAACAGCCCCGACACCCGCTCGATGGTCGCCGAGACCGCCGCGAGCAGCGGATGCCCGTCACGCGCGTAGCCGATCGCGTAGGCGAGCACGTCGCCGACCTCCCACGTGCCGTGGTCGCGCAGCAGCAGCAGCCACGCATCCACCGCGCCGGGCACGGCCGCGGCGAGGCCACCGGCACCGGGGACGAGGTCGAGCCCCTCACCGCGCAGGTGCGGGATCGACGCCCCCGCGGGAGCCGGCCCCTGGCCCATCAGCACCGTGGGTGCGCCGGCGTCGGCATCCCCGCGCTGGAAGATCCCGACCAGGTCGCCGCCGGGGCCGTTGAGGTGAGGCTCGACCACGTGCAGCACGAAGCCGCCCGCGACGACCGCGTCGAACGCATTGCCGCCGCGCTCGAGCACGGACTGCGCCACCGCCGTCGCGGTGGCGTGCGTCGAGGCGGCCATGCCGAAGGTGCCCTCGAGGGTCGGCCGCGTGGTGAACGCCGGCGGCGGCGTGAAGCTCACGCGCGGCGATCCCGGTCGCGCGGGCGCGGCGCGTCGTGCTCGCGGTGCGCGCCCGCGCGACCCGCGGTCATCGCGCCGGCTTCTCGCCGGCGATCCAGGCCTCGACCTCGTCGGCCGTGCGCGGGATGCCCGCGGAGAGGTTGACCGGGCCGTCCTCGGTCATGAGGATGTCGTCCTCGATGCGCACGCCGATGCCGCGGTACTCCTCGGGCACGGTGGTGTCATCGATCTGGAAGTACAGTCCGGGCTCGATGGTGAACACCATGCCCGGCTGCAGGATGCCGTCGTAGTACATCTCGCGCCGCGCCTGCGCGCAGTCGTGCACGTCGATGCCCAGGTGGTGGCTCGTGCCGTGCACCATGTAGCGGCGGTGGTGGCCGCCGGTGTCGGCGTCGAGGGCCTCCTCGGCCGTCACCGGCAGCAGACCCCACTCCGCCGTGCGGCGCGCGAGCACGGCCAGCGCCGTCTCGTGGAGGGTGCGGAAGGTGACGCCGGGCCGGGCCGCCGCGAACGCGGCATCCGCCGCCTCGCGCACGGTCTCGTAGATGCGCCGCTGGATGTCGGTGAAGGTCCCCGACACCGGCAGCGTGCGCGTGATGTCGGCGGTGTAGAGGCTGTCGACCTCGGCGCCGGCGTCGATGAGGATGAGGTCGCCCGGCAGCACCGCCCCGTCGTTGCGGGTCCAGTGCAGGTAGCAGGCGTGGGGTCCGGATGCCGCGATCGTGTCGTAACCCACCGCGTTGCCGTCGCTGCGCGCCCGCTGGTGGAACACGCCCTCGACCACCCGTTCGCCGCGGGGATGCTCGATGATGCGCGGGAGGTTGGCGACGATGTCGTCGAACCCGTCGGCGGTGACCTCGACCGCGAGGCGCATCTGCGCGATCTCGTAGTCGTCCTTGATCAGCCGCATCTCGGAGACGACGCGGGTGAGGTCGGCATCCTCGCCGACGACGAGGTCGTCGTCGCCTGCGGCGAAGTCGTCGAGGTGTGCGGTGGCGATGCCGAGCTCCCCGGCGACGCCGTCGAGGTCGGGGCGCGGGCCGATCCAGAACTCGCCGATCGAGGCGTCGGAGTAGAACTCCGCCGTCGTGCGGTCGGCGCGCTCCCGGAAGTACAGGGTCACGTCGTGGCCGTCGTCGGTGGGCTCGAACACCAGCACCGCGTCGGGCTGGCTGTCGGCGCCCCACCCGGTGAGGTGGGAGAACGCCGAGTGCGCCCGGAAGGGGTAGTCGGTGTCGTTGCTGCGCTGCTTGAGCGAGCCGGCGGGCACCACGAGCCGCTGACCGGGGAACGCCTCGGACAGCGCCGCCCGCCGCCGTGCGGCATAGGGCGCCTGCGCGCGCTCCTCGGGGAGGATGGCGGGACGCTCGGCCCAGCCGGTCGAGATCGTGTCCAGGAAGCCCTGGCCGTAGTTCTGACGCCGGTTGGTGCTGGTGTCGGTCTGCTGCGGTTCGGTCGCGGTCGTGCCGCTGTCGCCTGACGAGTTCATGCTTCCAGTGTCCCACCTGCAGACGTGAGAGCAGTGAGAATCAGCCCGCCGGCTCCAGCTGCACCACCAGGGGGCGGTGATCGCTGCCGACGCCGTCCATGGACGTCAGCACGACGGAGCCGCTCACGGTCCAGGCATCCGTCGTCATGACGTGGTCGATGGGGGAGCCGATGAGGGAGGGCACGTCGGTCGGCCAGGTGCCGGCGGCCCCGGTGCCGCTGTCGGCGGCGGCGTCGCGGCAGCGGCCGAGGTGCCCGCCGTCGACGCCCATGCGCAGCATGTGGTCGATGGTGGCGTTGAAGTCCCCGGCCATGATGACGTCATCGGCGGCGCACTGGTCGGCGAGCCACTGCAGATCGTCGCGCCACGCCTGCATGGCGTTCTGGCGGGGCGCGACGGCGTGGGCGGCGACGATGATCGGCCCGCTGCCGTCCACCGGCATCGCGACGGCGCTCGGCACGACCGAGGTGTTGCTGGAGCCGTCGCGGGACGACTCGATCACGGCGTAGTCGCCGAGGTCCGGTGAGATGAGCAGGGTGGTCGACGAGGCATCCCACAGCCCGTGCTTGGTGTGGTGCGCCCACATCGGGTGCCCCATCTCGCGCATCGCCTCGGCCACCGCCGAGCCGGTCTCGATGGTCGTCTCCGGCAGGGCGACGACGTCCGCCTCCATCGTGACGGCCGTCTGGGCGATCTTCTCGGGAGCGGTGGCCTCACCCCCGGCGGTGTTCCAGGTCATCACGCGCAGGCTCGTCTCGCCCTTGGCCGGGAGGGCTTCTGCGCCCACTCCGCGTTCCGCGACCATCACGGCGCCGGCGCCGGCGGCGAGGAGGCACACCGTGGCGATCGACAGCGCGAAGGCGCGCATCGGTCGGGCCAGCGCCAGCAGGAGCGCCAGCAGGAGCATCGTCGCGAACGCCAGCACGATGAGCGGACGGAAGGCGACGATCTGGGCGATCGGGAACATCCGCTCCACACGGAAGAAGGACGGCCATGTCACGATCGCGGCGCCGATCGCGAACAGGACCGTCAGGAGGATCCCGGTCAGACGCAGCACGTCGCGACTCTATGACAGCACCCTGGGAGATCGACCGACGACGCACCCGCCGTGCGCGTGTCGCGCCGGTACGCTCGGAGGGTGAGTGCAGGACGGCGACGCGTCGAGGGGCCCAGCGACCTTCATCTGCACTCCGTGCACTCCGACGGCACCGAGCCGCCGGCCCAGGTGATGCAGGCCGTGCATCGGCGAGGGCTGCGGACCGTGTCGCTCACCGACCACGACACCACCGCCGGCTGGGCCGAGGCCGCGGAGGCCGCGACCTCGCTCGGGATCACGTTCCTGCCGGGGATGGAGCTCAGCAGCACCCACGAGTGGCGCAGCGTGCACGTGCTCGGCTACCTCTTCGATCCGGACGACCCGGCGCTGCGGGCCGAGACCGACCGCATCCGGACCGCTCGCATCGGTCGCGCGGAGCGGATCGTCGCCGGCATCGCTCGCGACTACGACCTGACGTGGGACGACGTGGTGGAGCAGACCGGGGAAGGTGCGACCGTGGGCCGCCCCCACATCGCCGACGCGCTGGTCGCGCGGGGTCTCGCCGCCGACCGCAGCGACGCGTTCGCGGGCATCCTCGCCCCCGGCGGCGACTATTACGTGCCGCACTACGCGCCCGACGTCGCCACCGCCGTCTCGCTCATCGCCGGTGCCGGGGGCGTGCCGGTCATCGCCCACCCCGCCGGGCGCGGGCGCATGATGCCGCTGTCGCTCTATGAAGAACTGGTGGGTCTCGGCCTCGGCGGGGTCGAGCTCGGCCACCGGGAGAACTCCCCGGAGGGCGCGGCGGTGCTCGCCGACTTCGCGCGGCGCCATGACCTCATCGTCACCGGCTCGAGCGACTACCACGGTCTGGGCAAGCCGAATCTGCCGGGCGAGCACACGACGTCCGATGAGATGGTCGCCCGCATCATCGATCGCGCCACGGGCAGCACCCCGGTGTACCCGTGACGCGCGCGGCGCATTCCCCGGGCCGCACCGCGGCCGCAGGGTCAGCAGAGAGGACGCCCCATGCCCACCGGCCCTGACGTCACCGTGATCGGCGAGGCACTCGTCGACATCGTCCATGCGCCCGACGGCATCCGCACGAGTCCCGGTGGCAGTCCCGCCAACGTCGCCCTGGCGCTCGCGCGGCGCGGGCTGGCCGCAGAGCTGGTCACCCAGCTCGCCGACGACGACCACGGCCGGGCCGTGCGCGCGTGGCTCAGCGGGTCCGGGGTGGCGGTGCGCGTTCCCGGCGTCCCCGCGCGCACGTCCACCGCTGTGGCACGCCTGGATGCCGAGGGTGCGGCGTCCTACGCGTTCGACATCGTCTGGGCGCCGCAGCCGTGGTCCACGTCGACGGCCCCTGTCGTGCACGCGGGTTCGATCGCCGCCGTGCTGCGCCCCGGCGCCGACGTCGTCGCGGCGGCGCTCGACGCGGCCCGGGAGCACGCGGTGGTCACTTACGACCCCAACATCCGGCCGTCGCTGATCACGGATCCCGACGACGTGCGCACGCGCGTCGCCCGCCTGGTCGCCCTGTCGGACGTCGTGAAGGTCAGCGGCGAGGACCTCGACTGGCTGCATCCGGGTGAGGATCACCGACAGGCGGCGGCGGACTGGGCGGCGGCCGGACCGGCACTGGTGGTCGTCACCGAAGGCGCTGACGGGCTGTACGCGGTGCACGGTTCGGGAGCGGTCGAGGTGCCGGCCGCACGAGTGCAGGTCGTGGACACCGTCGGCGCGGGTGACACGGTGATGGCCGCGCTCATCGCGGAGCTGCACGCCCCGACGGCGGCGGACGCCCGCGCCCGCATCGCCGGGTGGAGCAGCGGAGAGCTCGAGGCGCTGCTGCGACGCTGCGCCGCCGCCGCAGCGATCACCGTGTCGCGTCCTGGCGCCGACCCGCCCTGGGCGGCGGAGCTGCGCGCCGCACCCCCGATGGCCTGAGCGACGGCGCCCCGGGATCGTCAGCCCGCGAGGGCGCGGGCCTTCAGCGACTCGTACTCGGCCGGGGTGATGGTGCCCTCGTCGAGCAGGCGCTTGGCCTTGGCGATCTCCTCGCTGGGGCTGGGGCTGGTTCCCGCGACCGACTGGATGTAGGCCGCCTGAGCATCGCGCGCCGACTCGGCCGCCCGCGCGCTGCGGTCGGCCATGCCGCCGCCGCGCGCGATGAGGTACACCAGCGCCGTGATGATCGGGAAGAAGATGAGGAAGAAGATCCACACCGCCTTCCACCCGCCGCTCAGCTGGTGGTCGCGGAACAGATCGCTGATGATCGCGAACAGGGCGAAGAGGTAGGCGATGAAGATGAGCGCCGACAGGAACCACCAGATGAGATCCCAGAACGAGCCCCAGAAACCCTGATACTCCACCACGTCGATGAAACGCACGGGGATCACCGCCCTTCGTCGCCGACGACGCGCAGTGCGCCGTCGGCGCTCACTCTAGACCCGCCGCTGCGCGCGGGGAACGGGGCGGTTCGAGGCGGTCCGCTGGCTCAGGGCGCGGTGGGTGCGCCCGTGCCGGAACCCCGGCGCCGCCGGCGGCGGCGGGGCGCGGCCTTGCCGTCGTGGTGCTCCTTGCCAGCGCCGTCGTGCGTGCCGCCGCCCTCCGTGTCGCGCGTGGGCTCGGCGCCCGATGCGGTGCGCTCCTCGCCCTCGCCCTCGCCGCGGCGACGGCGACGCCGACGGGCGGGATCGGTGCTGCCCGTGCCGCCGGTGCGGGCGGTGGCATCCTGCGTCTTGACGGCCTGGGTGCGCGGCGCCGTGACGATGCGTCCCTTGGTGCCCGCGGGGATGTCCAGATCGGTGAACAGGTGCGGGCTGGACGAGTACGTCTCGACCGGCTCCGGCTGACCGAACTCCAGCGCCCGGTTGATGAGGGCCCACTTGTGCAGGTCGTCCCAGTCGACGAAGGTCACGGCGATGCCGGTCTTGCCCGCGCGGCCGGTGCGGCCGGCGCGGTGCAGGTAGGTCTTCTCATCGTCGGGGATGGTGTGGTTGATGACGTGGGTGACATCGTCGACGTCGATGCCGCGGGCGGCGACGTCGGTGGCGATGAGCACGTCCTTCTTGCCGGCCTTGAACGCGGCCATCGAGCGCTCGCGCGCCTCCTGGCTCATGTCGCCGTGCACCGAGGCGGTGTTGAAGCCGCGGTCGCTGAGCTCGTCGGACAGCTTCTGGGCGGCGCGCTTCGTGCGGGTGAAGATCACCGTCTTGCCACGGCCCTCGGACTGCAGGATGCGGGCGATGATCTCGTCCTTGTCCAGCGAGTGGGCCCGGTAGACGAGGTGCTTGATGTTCGCCTGCGTCAGACCCTCGTCCGGGTCGGTGGCGCGGATGTGGATGGGGTTCGACATGAACCGGCGCGCCATCGCCACGATCGGGCCGGGCATGGTCGCCGAGAACAGCTGCGTGTGACGCACCGGCGGGACCTTCGAGAAGATCTTCTCGATGTCGGGGAGGAAGCCGAGGTCGAGCATCTTGTCGGCCTCGTCCAGCACCACCTCGGTGGCGTGCGAGAGATCGAGCAGGCGCTGGTTGGCCAGGTCGATGAGGCGCCCGGGGGTGCCCACGACGATCTGCGCGCCGGCCTTCAGCTGGTCGATCTGGCCCTCGTAGGCCTTGCCGCCGTAGATCGCCACGACGCTCGTGGAGCGGCCGGAGGTGAGCATGTCCATGTCCTCGTAGACCTGGACGCACAGCTCGCGGGTGGGGACGACGATCAGGGCCTTCACGCCGGGGGCGGGGTCCGGTCCGAGGCGCTGCACCACCGGGATGCCGAAGCCGAAGGTCTTGCCCGTGCCGGTCTTGGCCTGGCCGATGATGTCCTGGCCGGGGAGGCCGAGGGGGATCGTCTGCTCCTGGATCGGGAACGCGTCCACGATGCCGCGGGCGGCGAGGGTGTCGACGATGTCCTGATCGACGCCGAGTTCGGCGAAAGTCGTCACGATATTGAGCCTGTCTGGCGGTGAGAGTCCGCCGGGATGAGTGGGTCCACGCCTTTCACTCAGCCGGAGGCGCGGGGCCCCGATCCATTGCCGGGGCACTTCCAGCCTACCGGAGATGCTCGAACGCCCCTGCGGGTGCGTATCGTGGGACCGTGGCCCGGTGGTTCTTCCAGCGCACGCGTCCTGCGGCGCGCACGCTCTCCCTGCGCTCGCGCGGCGATGCCGGCGGCGCCCGTCGTGTCGACTTCGAAGCGCTCGCGCCCGACGTCGACACGTTCCTCGGGCAGGCCGCCTATCTGCAGCTGGGGTACTTCGAGACGCTGAGCGCGCTCATCGCCCCGACCCCCGAGCTGGCGCAGAAGGAGTCGCTGTCGCTCGCGGCCGGCGCCGCGCTGCTCAAGCACCGGGGACTCGTGCGCCTCATCCGCGACCGCGGCGACGACGCGCTGGAGATCATGCTCCCGTTCCGGGAGCAGCTCGACGCGTTCCGGCGTGCGACGCACGGCGCCCGGCCGCTGGAGACGATGCTCTCGGTGCACATCACCGCCGGGATGCTCGACGACTTCTACCTCGCGCTGGCATCGAGCTACGGCGAGACCGGTCGCGAGGCCGCCGGCATCCTCGGCGCGGCGGACGACCGGCAGGCCATCCAGGACATGATCGTGGCCGCCATCGCCTCCGACGAGGAGTGGCGTTCGCTGCTGGCGCTGTGGGGGCGACGCCTCGTGGGCGACACGCTTCTGGTGGCACGCGCGGCACTGCGTCCGTCGGCCCTCGACGAGGCCGACGAGAAGAAGGTGGAGCCGGTCTTCACCGACCTGCTGGCCGCCCACTCGCGCCGCATGGGTGCGATGGGCCTCGACGCCTGAGGCGTCTCGCGGAGACGGATCCGACGCCGCGGACGCTCAGCCGATCCGCAGCCGCGCGCGCTCCGCCTCATCGTCGCGCAGACGGCGCCGGGTGAGCACGGGGAGCAGGGGGAAGAGCACGACCGCCGGCGCGGCGAACGAGGCCAGCCAGATCCACGGGGTGTCGATGCCCGCTCCGGCCCAGGTCATCGCCGTCCAGACCACGCCGGCGATCGCTGCGCCGAAGACAGGGGCGAGGCCCGCGCCACGGGTGTCGCGGCCGCCGACGGCGAAGTGCGCGCCGAAGCCGACGACCACCCCGGCGATGAGGGCGAGAAGGATCTGCACGGGTCAGCCGACGAAGCCGATGCGGCGCGACTCCTCGGTGCCGATCTCGATGTAGGCGAGGGTCGCGGTGGGCACGATGTAGGAGTTGCCCTTCACGTCGGCGAAGCTGACGTGGGTGGCGCCGGACTCCAGAGCCTGCGCGACCGAGCTCTTGACGGCGTCGGCCGACTCGTTGGTCTCGAAGCCGAGCTCACGGCCGGTGTTGACGATGCCGATGCGGATCTCCACGGGTGACTGCCTTTCCGGCCCCGGCCATCGCCGCGGGCGCATTCCGACTCTACGACACGGCGGCACCCGCGAGGCGGCGCCGACGCGGCCGCTCGCTGTCGGCGAACGGGGCCGTGCGTCGGGCGATGTCGCCGGGGCGGGTTAGCGTGGCATGCGATGCGACAGACTCAGCAGCCGGCACCCGAAGCCGGCACCGACGCCGCCTTCGTCCCGGACTCCGCTCAGCGCCGCGTGCTGGCCCTCGAGCCCGGTGCCTCGGCGGTGGTCGTCGGCGCGCCCGGAACCGGCAAGACGGCGACCCTCGTGGCGCGCGTGCACGCGCTCGTGCAGGCGGGGGTCGATCCCGACGCTATCGTCGTGCTCACGGCCAGTCGCACCGCGGCCACGCTGCTGCGCGATCGCCTCGCCCTGGCGATCGGGCGGGCGACCGCCGGCCCGCTCGCACGCTCGGTGGCGTCGCTGGCGTTCCAACTGGTGCGCGGAGCCGAAGTGCATGCGGGTGCCGAGCCTCCGCAGCTGCTCACCGGCGCCGACGAAGACCAGCTGGTGCAGGAGCTGCTCGCCGGTGACGCCGACGACGAAGCCACCGGCTCGTCGCGGTGGCCGGAATGGCTGCCCGCCCCCATCCGGTCGACGGCCGGGTTCCGGGCCGAGGTGCGCACCTTCCTCGCCGAGTGCACGACGCTCGGCGTCGCCCCGTCGCGCCTGCACGCGCTGGGGGAGCGGCTGCAGCTGCCGGCCTGGCGGTCGCTGGCCTCTTTCGCGATCGAGTACGAGCGTGTCCGCGCCGACATGCGGGGAGCGCATCGCGACGCTGCGGGACTCGTGCGCGAAGCCGTCGGCATCCTGCGCACGAGCGCTCCCGGTGCACCGGCGCTCGGCGCCTTCGCCGGGGTGCGGGTGGTGCTCGTCGACGACGCGCAGGAGCTCACCCTCGGCGGCGTGGAGCTGCTGGAGGCGTGCCGCGCCCTGGGGATCGCCGTGACGGCGTTCGGCGATCCCGACGTCGGTTCGGGCAGCTTCCGGGGGGCCTCGCCGCGCAACTTCGCGCGCCTGGCCGCAGCGGCGGACCCGATCGTGCTCACCGGCGCCCATCGCGGCTCTCCCGCGCAACGGGCGCTGCTGGCGGCGGTCACCGAGCGCATCGGCGCTGTCGGCATCGTCAGCCATCGCCTGCGCCCGGCAGACCCGGACGACACCGTCGTACCGGATGCCACGGTGCGTGCGTTCGCGCTGCGCTCTCCGTCCGAGGAGTTCGACGCCATCGCGCGCCTGCTGCGCGAGCGTCACCTGCGGGACGGGGTGGCGTGGGATCGGTGCGCCGTCATCGCCCACGACACCCGTCAGGTCGCCGCGCTGGAAGCGGAGTTGAGCGCGCGGGAGGTGCCCGCCCGTGCCAGCGGTCCCGGTCGGGCCCTGGGGGTGCTGCGCCCCGTGCGCGACCTGCTGCGACTGCTCGAGCTGTCCGCCCGTCCGTCTTCGGAGTGGGCCTACGACGACGTCGCCGACGTGCTGCTGGGCATCGCCGGCGGAATGGACCCCGTCGAGCTGCGGCGGCTGCGCACAGCCCTGCGCCAGGCGGAGCTGGTCGCCGGCGGGGAGCGCGGCGGGCAGGAGCTGGTGGTGTCCGGCATGGCGCGTCCGCTCGAACTCGACCTCGTCGACACCAGGGAGGCACGCCGCGCCGCGCGGGCGGCGCGCACCCTTGAGAGTCTCGCTTCGCAGCACGCGGCGGGAGCCACGGTGCACGAGATGCTGTGGACGGCGTGGGAGCGGTCGGGACTGCAGGCCCCGTGGGCCGAGGCCGCCGCCGGGCACGGACCGCTCGCCGAGCAGGCCAACCGCGACCTCGACGCCGTGGTGGCGCTGTTCCAAGCCGCCAAGCGCGCGGTCGAGCGTGAGGACGGTGCGCCGCCGCTGGCGTTCGTCCGCAGCATCCTCGACAGCGACGTGGCCGAGGACCGCCTCACCGCACCGCCCCCCGAGGCATCCGTGCGGGTGCTCACCCCCGCGGGTTCGCTCGGCCTGGAGTTCGACACCGTGGTGGTGGCGGGTGTGCAGGAGGGCGTCTGGCCCAACACCCGCCTGCGCGGGAGCCTGCTGGAGACGTGGCGGCTCGCGGGTGCGGTCGCGGGCGACGATGCCACCGATGTGCTCGATCGCCGGCGCCAGGCGATGCACGACGAGCTGAGGCTGTTCGCCCGTGCGGTCTCCCGTGCGACCTCGCGACTGATCGTGACGGCTGTGGACGACGACGACACCGGGCCGAGCGTGCTGTTCGAGCTGCTGCCCGATCCGGAGCCGGCTCCGCGTGAAGCGGAGCATCCGCTCACCCTGCGTGGGCTCGTGGCGCTGCACCGTCGAGCGCTCACCGATGTCGCCGCACCGGCTGCGGCACGCGCGGCCGCCCCGGGCCAGCTGGCCCTGCTCGCCGACGCGGGCGTCGCCGGAGCCGATCCGGCACAGTGGTACGGCGTTGCCGGGCCCACCTCCACCGCGCCGCTGCGGGACCTCGAGAAGGAAGACGTGCGCGTCTCGCCGTCGCGGCTGCAGGCGCTGGAGGAGTGCCAGGTCAACTGGGTCATCGGCGACCTGGGAGGCGACCCGGGGGGCTCGGTCGCCGGCCTCGGAACCCTGATCCACGCCGCGCTCGAGCACGGGGCGGGTCTGGACGAAGAGGGGCTGTGGGACATCGTGGCGCAGCGCTGGGGCGAACTCGAGTTCGACGCCGTGTGGCGCGCGCGCGCCGAGCAGACCCGCGCCCGCGACCTCGTCCGCCGGCTCCACCGCTACCTGCGCGACGCCGAGCGCGACGGGGTGCGTCTGGTCAGCGCGGAACCGCACTTCGAGGTGCCGATCGCGCTTCCCGATGCCGCAGAGCACGGCGCCCTGCTCAGCGGCTACATCGACCGCGTCGAGATCGGCCCCGACGGTCAGGTGGTCATCGTCGATCTCAAGACAGGCAAGACCGAGCCGCAGACCGACAAGGCCGTCGCCGACAACCCGCAGCTGGCGGCCTATCAGCTGGCGTTCGAGACCGGAGCCGTGCCCGCGCCGGAAGGCGCCCGCCCCGGCGGCGCCAAGCTTCTCGTGCTGCGCCCGTCCGCGGCATCCAAGGACTACGTGACACCCCGGCAGCTGCCGTTCGACGACGAATCCCGTGCCGCGTTCGTCTCCCGCGTCGTCGCCGCCGTCGAGGTCATGCGCGGCGACGCGTTCGTCGCCCCCTACGAGGAGCACTGCCGTGATGAGCATTCCTACGGCCTGTGCCGCATCCACACGATCGGAGCGGTGAGCTCGTGAGCACCGTCATCCCCGCCCACGTCATCGCCGCAGCGCTCGGGCAGTTCCCGCCGACGCCCGAGCAGGCCGCCGTCATCGAATCATCGCTGCAGCCCGGCCTCGTCGTCGCCGGGGCCGGCAGCGGCAAGACCGAGACGATGGCCGGACGCGTCGTGTGGCTCGTGGCCAACGGGCTCGTCCGGCGCGACCAGGTGCTCGGCCTCACCTTCACGCGCAAAGCGGCGGGCGAACTCGCCGAGCGCATCCAGCGCCGGCTGCAGCGCCTCGCCGAGTTCGAGCGGCGTGGTCTCGTGCCCCACCTGCCGCGGCTGCACGCGGAGGGCCGGCTCGACGTCTTCGCCGCCGCGACGACGGACGCCGAGCGCCGGGCCGCCCTGGCGGCACTGACGGCGCACACCGGCGCCGTCGCCCCCGGCGGTGACGACGAATCGCTCCTCCTGCGGCCCACCGTCGCGACCTACAACAGCTTCGCCGACGCCATCGTGCGCGAGCACGCCGTGCGCATCGGGCGCGACGGCGAGGCGGCCGTGCTCAGCGACTCCGCCGCCTGGCTGCTGATGCGGCGGGTCGTGCTCTCCTCCGACGATCCGCGGCTCGAGGAGCGCGGCGAATCGGTGCGCACCCTCATCGATGCGGCGCTGCGCATCGCCCGCGACAGCGTCGACAACCTCGTTCCGCTGCCCGACCTCGCCGCGTTCCCCGACCGCTTCGCCGACGTGCTGGAGCGGCCATCGGAGAATCGTCGCACCGTCGTGTACGCCGATGTGGCGCGGGCGGCCGACAAAGTGGACGCGCTGTCGCTGCTGGCGGACCTCGCCGCCGAGTACGGGCGGCAGAAGGCGCGGCTGGGCGTCATCGACTTCTCCGACCAGGTCGCCGGCGCACTCGAAGTGGTCGGCAGCCACCCGGCCGTCGCCGACGAGCTGCGCGACCGTTACCGGGTGGTGCTGCTGGACGAGTACCAGGACACCTCGGTCGTGCAGACCGACCTGCTGGCGACGCTCTTCCGCGGCACCGGGGTGATGGCGGTGGGCGACCCCCACCAGTCGATCTACGGCTGGCGCGGCGCCAGCGCCGGCAACCTGGGGGACTTCGCGCGGGCGTTCGCCGACGGCGGCGCCAGCGGACGGTTCGCGCTGCGCACGAGCTGGCGCAACAGCCGGCAGGTGCTCACGGCCGCGAACGCCGTGCTCGAACCGCTGTCGGCGGGCGCCCCCGTGCCGGTGGACGAGCTGCTCGCCCGCCCCGGAGCCCCGGACGGCGACGTGCGCATCGCGTTCGAGGACGACCTGGATGCCGAGACCGATCGCGTGGCGGCGTGGTTCGAGGACGTCCGTCGTCAGCGCGCCCGGGCGGGCAGGCCGACGACCGGGGCGATCCTCTTCCGCAGCAAGAAGCACATGGTGCGCTTCGCCGACGCCCTCGGTCGCCGCGGCATCCCTCACCGCATCCTGGGACTCGGCGGCCTGCTGTCGACGCCGGAGGTCGTGGACGTCGTCTCCGCGCTGCGGGTCATCGCTGATCCGACGGCCGGTTCCTCGCTCATCCGGCTGCTGTCGGGTCCCCGGTGGGCGATCGGCCTGGCGGACCTCCGCGCCCTGGCGCAACTGGCGCGCCGCATCGTGCGGCACGACCACGCGCTGCAGCCGCTGGACCCCGATGTCGCCGAGCGGCTGCGCGGTTCGGCGGGCGAGGACCAGGGTTCGCTCATCGACGCCCTCGACTTCGTGCTGCGCCACCCCGCCGACCACGGCTGGCTGGCGGGATTCACCCCCGCCGCCCGCGAGCGGCTGCGGGAGGCGGGCGCGGTCTTCGCCGGCCTGCGCCGGGCGGCGCGACTGCCCATCCCCGAACTCGTGCGGCTGATCGAGCTGGAGCTGCGGCTGGACGTGGAGCTCGCGGCGAACGAGGCCCGGGGCCCTGCCCGCATCGCGAACGAGCAGCTGCGCGCGTTCGTGGACGAGCTGCACGGCTTCCTCGCCGCCGACGAGACCGGGTCGCTCTCGAGCCTGCTGGCATGGCTCGACCACGCCGAGAAGCTCGACGAGTTCGCTCCGCGCACCGAGCCGCCCGAGGACGACGTGGTGCAGCTGCTCACCATCCACGGCTCGAAGGGGCTCGAGTGGGATGCCGTCGCCGTGGTGCGCCTGGTCACCGACGAGCTGCCCACCGCGGCGAAGGACACCAAGGGGTGGCTCGGCTTCGGCGTGCTGCCCTACGAGTTCCGCGGCGACGCGCCGTGGCTGCCGCGCCTGCAGTGGTCGAGGCAGGACGCGCCCACCCAGCAGGCGCTCAAGGCATCACTCGAGCAGTTCGTCGCCGATCAACGCGCCCGCCAGCTCGAGGAGGACAGGCGCTTGGCCTACGTCGCCGTGACGCGCGCCCGCGATCACCTGCTGCTGTCCGGGTCGAGCTGGTCGGGGACGCGCAGCGCCCGGGAACCCAGCGTGTTCCTGCGGGAGATGGCCGAGGCCCTGCACCTCGAGCCGCCGGCGCCGGAGGCCGGCGAGAACCCCTACCTCGGCGAGCGGCGGCTGCTGAGCTGGCCGATCGACCCGCTGGGTGCTCGGCGCCCCGCCGTGCAGGCCGCTGCGACGGCGGTCGCGCGGGCGAGGAAAGCCGAGCCGGTCGAGCCGCAGCCCGAGCTGGAACTGCTGCTGGCCGAGCGGGCGGCACGCGCCGCCGACCGGGTGCGCTCCGCGCCGACGCGCATTCCGGCGTCGCGCTACAAGGACTTCATCGCCGATTTCGCCGGCACCGTCGCCGCCATCGCGCGGCCGCTGCCCGAGCGTCCCTACCGCCAGACCCGGCTGGGCACCCTCTTCCACGCGTGGGTCGAGCACCGGTCCGGGCTGGTGGGTGCGGGCTCCTCCGCCGACGACGCCCTGTGGGAGCTCGACGACGAGGCGGCCGACGGGGGCGTGGGGCTGTCGGCTGACGACGCCGAGGCGATGGCCGCGCTGAAGGACGCCTTCGCGGCCACGGAGTGGGCGCCCCTGCGGCCCATCGCCGTGGAAACCGAGATCGACTTCACCATGCCCGGCCCCGATGGGCGCGAGCACGTCATCATCTGCAAGCTCGACGCCGTCTACCGGCGCGCCGATCGCATCGAGATCGTCGACTGGAAGACCGGGCGTCCGCCGCGCAACGACGACGAGCGCCGTGAACGCATGGTGCAGCTGGAGCTGTACCGGCAGGCGTATCACGCCAAGCACGGGGTGCCGCTGGAAGACATCGACGTGGCGCTGGTGTACGTCGCCGACGGCGTGGTGCTGCGCGGCTGACCCGGGGCACGGCCGGGACCGCGGGAGCGCCGGAGCGCGGGAGCTACTCGGCGGCGCGCCAGCGGCGCAGCGCGTTGCGCGCGGACTCGTCCCGCTCCTGCTCGTGCGCCGAGCCGGGATCCTCGGAAGGCAGCGCATCGTCCATGCCGTGGTCCGTGCCCGCCGAGCGCGGCGCCGGGGAACCGGCGTCATCGTCGGAGAACAGTGAGAGTTCGAGGGGCTGGGTGACCTGCGCGGCCGGGTCGCCGTCGTCGGCGGCGGTGTCCTGCGCGAACATCGACAGCGTCGAGGGGTCGTAGGCATCGGTCTGCATCGAGGTGTCGACGATCTCGCCGGTCGCGTCGGACATGCGGCCGACGCTCGCGAGGGCGTCGTCGACGTCGACGGCGTCGGTGGACACCAGGGGCGTCTCGCCGACCCCCTCGGCCAGCGACTCCAGCAGCGCGACGGCGTCGGCCACCACGCTCTCGCTGCCCGCGGCGTGGCCGTGAACGAGCCACTTGGCGAACTCCAGCTCGGCGTGGAGCCGGGCGCGGTCGCGCAGGCGGGCATCCGGTGCCCGGTGCGCGCGCGTCAGGTAGCCGCCGTAGACGTCCTCCGCTGCGGTGGGAGCGCTCGCGAGCCACTTCAGGTCGGCGGCGGGGTCTCCGACGCTGAGGCCGTGCCAGTCGAGCAGGCCGGTCACGGTGGGGATGTCGTCGACGTCTTCGAGGAGGAACGCCGTGGGCTCGACGCCGCCGAGGGTGACGGCGGCCTCGAAGCGCCAGAGCGCGTCTGCCGCCAGCGCCGTGCTCCACCGGCGCAGCAGGGCGAAGGGCAGCAGCCCGGTCGCCTCGGCGCGGTCCAGCATCCGCTCGGCTTCGTCGCGCACCTGAGCCGGCGTGCGCGAGGGCAGTCCGGCGTCGCGGACGACCGACGTCGGCAGCGCGTGCACATCGGCGATCGCCGCTCCGAGCGACTCGGCCACACCGCGCCCGGGCGGCACGTGGGCGGCCTCGACCCGGTAGCCCGGCAGCAGGTCGCACACCACGACACGGGATGCGCCCAGGCCAGCCTCGCCCAGCACCTCGGGGGCTCGGAAGGGCAGCACGCCGCGGACGCCGGCGGACAGGGCCCGCAGCACACGCACCTGCGCGGCCAGTTCGTCGGCGGCGTCGGCGGAGGTGGGGACGCGCACGACGACGCGGCGACCGTCATCGAGGTCGGCGACCGCCGCGTCGAAGCGGCCGGCGGCGCCTTCGGTCAACTCACCCACTCCGACGACGACCGCCCGGGGGAGGGCCGACGTGACCGACGCGGCTAGAGTGAAGGGTGAGCGTGCCATGCCCACCAGGGTAGGTTGCGCGCGCTCCGATCACCCCCGCGCCACGCCCGCAAGGAAGGTCCTGGATGACGGTGCCCGACAGCCCGCAGCCCCTGTGGCCGCTTGCCTCCGGGCTCGACCGCGCCGCGGAGGAACGCGCCGACGAGGGACTCATCGACCGTCTGCGCGCCGATGCCGGCACCCGTGTCCTGGTGCTGCACGGCGACCGCGTGCCGCTGGCATCCGACGCCGCCATCGCCTGGGTGACGCCCGCTCAGCCGGAGGGCCCGGCGGTGCACTGGGCGTTCCTCGGACGCGACGCCGATGGTGCGGCGCTGCTGCTGGCCGCCGTCGCCGCAGACGCCCCCGTGCCCCACCGGTGGGAGCGCTGGGGTGCGCTGCGGACCGTCGGGGGCGATCTCGCCGGGGTCGACGCGCCCGCGTTCGCGACGGGGCTGAGCCTGGGGCGGTGGCTCGTCGACGCGCCGTTCTGTCCCGCGTGCGGGTCGGCCACTCGCGTGCACTCCTCGGGCTGGGCGCGCACGTGCACCGGCTGCGGGCGTCAGCACTTCCCGCGCACCGATCCCGCCGTCATCGTCGCCGTCAGCAGCCCCGACCGGAAGCGCCTGCTGCTGGGGTCGAACGCGCTGTGGGCGCAGCAGAACCGGTACTCCACGTTCGCGGGGTTCGTCGAGGCGGGCGAGTCGCTGGAGTCGGCGGTGGCCCGCGAGGTGCACGAGGAGGCGGGCGTGCGGCTGTCGCAGGTGCGGTACGGGGGGTCCCAGGCCTGGCCGTATCCGCGCTCCCTCATGCTGGGCTTCCACGCCGTCGCCGACGACGAGCATGCCGCGCGGGCCGACGGCGAGGAGATCGTCGCGGTGCGCTGGTTCGACCGCGCCGAGATCGGTGCGGCCCTGGGCGGTGGGGGAGAGGTCCTTCTCCCCGGCCCTGCGTCCATCGCCCGTCGCCTGATCACCCAGTGGCACGCGGAGGCACGGTGAGCATCGATCCCCTCGCCGGGCTCGACGAGACGCAGTTGACCGCGGCGACCGCGCTGCGCGGGCCGGTGTGCGTTCTTGCCGGTGCGGGCACCGGCAAGACCCGCGTCATCACGCACCGCATCGCCCACGGTGTCGACACCGGGGCGTACTCGCCCGGTCGGGTCATGGCCGTGACGTTCACGACCAAGGCAGCGGGCGAACTGCGCGGACGGCTGCGGGCGCTCGGGGTGCCCGGCGTCTCCGCCCGCACGTTCCACGCCGCCGCCCTGGCACAGCTGAACTTCTTCTGGCCGCAGCTGGCCGGCGGCAGCGCCCCGTCGATCGTCAACGGCAAAGTGCGCATGCTCGCGCATGCCTCCGACGCGCTGGGCTTCGATCCCGGACCGGCCGCCCTCCGTGACGTCGCCGCCGAGATCGAGTGGCGGAAGGTCACGATGCGCAGCATCGAGGAGTACGCCCTCGCCCGCCCGCGGGGAGTGGCCGGACTCGACGTGTCCCAGGTGGTCGATCTGCAGCGCTCCTACGAGAAGCTGAAGGACGAGCGCCACCAGCTGGACTTCGAGGACGTGCTGCTGGCCTGCGCGGGCATGATCGAGACCGAGCCGCACGTGGCGGCCGCCGTGCGCGAACAGTACCGCCACTTCACGGTGGACGAGTTCCAGGACGTCTCTCCGGTGCAGTATCGCCTGCTCGAACTGTGGCTCGGCGAGCGGCGCGACCTGTGCGTCGTCGGCGATGCCAGCCAGACCGTGTACTCCTTCGCCGGCGCCGATCCGCAGTACCTGCTGGGCTTCGCCGAGCGGCATCCCGACGCCCGGGTGGTGCGGCTCGAGCGCAACTACCGGTCGGATGCCGCGGTCCTCGCCGTGGCCAACGACCTCATGCGGGACCGTCCCGGCGCCCTCTCGCTCGTCGCCGCCTCGGGGGAGGAGCCGGGACCCACCCCGACGGTGACGAGCTATCCCGACGACGCGGCCGAAGCCGCGGGCGTCGCCCGTGCCGTGGCGGCCCAGATCGCCGCCGGCACCGATCCGGACGACATCGCCGTGCTGTACCGCGCGAACGCACAGTCCGCGTCGATCCTCGCCGCCCTGGCCGAGCGGCAGATCGCGGCGACGGTGCTCGGCGGCAAGCGGTTCTTCGATCTGCCCGAAGTGCGTCAGGCGATCCTCGAGCTGCGCGGCGCGACGGTCGCGCCGCTGGACACCGCCTTCCTGCCGACGGTGCGCGACATCCTGCGTCGGGCCGGGCTCACCGACGAGCCTCCGCCGGCCGGCGGTGCGGTGCGCGACTCGTGGGAGGCGCGGGCGGCGATCCTGCGGCTGGCCGAGGAGGCGCCGGCAGGAACCACGCTGCGCACCTTCACCGACGACCTCATCGCCCGCGCGAAGGATCAGCACGAGCCGTCGCTGCGCACGGTCACGCTGGCCACCCTGCACGCTGCGAAGGGCCTGGAGTGGAAGCACGTGCACCTGATCGGCATGGCCGAGGGGCTGCTGCCGATCTCCTACGCCACGACGCTCGAGACCATCGACGAGGAGCGGCGCCTCGCCTATGTCGGAATCACGCGCGCCGCGCAGACCCTCTCGCTGTCGTGGGCGCGGGGAACGGGACAACGGGAGCGAGCGGTGTCGCGCTTCGTGCGGGAGATCGGCACAGGCAGTCTGCGTGCGGCAGATGCGCGTGCCACGTCGGGCGGGCGTGGCGGGCGTGGATCGTCGCCGACCGGCTCGCGCGGCCCGGTCTCGCGCTGACGAGCCGGCGGGCGATGACCGCCGCGTCGTAGAGGATGCTCCGGGGTGTCGCCGGGACGGGCAGCGCCAGGGCCTGGGCGGCGACGGCGGGCCAGGCCGGATCGGTGTCACGCCGGTGCGCGTGGAGGCAAGACAGGCAGGCGGTGCGGCCGGGGTGGACGACGGGCCCGACGTGCACCCGGTCGGAGCCGAGCAGCAGCGGCAGGTGCGCGATGTCGTCCCGCATGAACCGCGTCACGCGCCGGGGGTCGAGGAGGTAGGCCCCGACGGCCACAACCGGCGGTCCCGCATCGACCGCACGTGCGGGCAGCTCCCACCACGGGGCGAGCTCGGCCGCGGCGCCCGTCTCGGCGAAGGCGTCGACGATGGCGTCGGCGAGGTCGCCCGGGAAGTCGTGGGGCAGCTCCACCCGCACCGCCGGCGGTGGCGGCTCGTCGCGCCCGCCCAGCACCGGTTCGAGCGCCCGGCGCAGCCGCAGCGCGGCGCTCCGGTCCGCACCGAAGGCACGCGCGCACGCGTCGTACGCCGCAGTCGGGATGCCGCCGGCGAGGACGGCGATCATCCGCTCCTCCCACGGGGCGAGGTCGTCGAGCACGACGACGGCGTCGACGCCGAACTGCAGGCTGGTCTCGCTGCGCCAGAGCGGGGGATGCCGGGGGTCCAGTCGGAGCATGAGCCGATTGTGCGTCGCTGACCGCGCCCGCCGGGGCGGCTGTCCACAGCGTCCCCACCCCGCCGGGTGCGCGCCCCGCTGGGGAGGAGGCGCTGGGTCAGACCGGGCGGGGCCCGGCGGCGTCACCGTCGGGGTCGTCCTCGGCCGCCCCGTCCGTGTCGCCCGCTCCGTCCTCGGTTCCGCCATCCGCCGGTGCCCCGGCGCCGCCGCCTGCGGCATCCGCCTGAGCATCGTTCAGCAGCGCTTCGAGTGCTTCGTCCATCGCGTCGCGTTCGGGTTCGTCGCCCCGGGCGTGCGCCTGCATGCGGGCGACGAGCGCTGCGGGGTCGTCGATGTCGGCGGCGCCGGGCATGAGGTCGGGGTAGTCCCACAGCGAGTCGCGGCCGGCGATGCCCACGGCGTCGGTCACGGAGCGCCACATCGCGGCGGCTTCGCGCAGGCGCCGCGGTCGCACTTCCAGCCCCACGAGCGATCCGAGCGCCTGCTCGGCAGGCCCGCCCACGGCGCGACGGCGACGCACGACCTCGGCGATGCGGTAGGCCTCGGGCAGACGCGCCGTGGCGTCGTCGGTGACGACGTCGACCCAGCCCTCGATGAGCGCCAGAAGGGTCTCCAAGCGACCGAGCGCGGCGGTCTGCGCCTCGGTGCGCTGGGGGAGGAGGGCGCCGCTTTCGAGAGCCTGACGCAGCTCCTCGGGCTGCGAGGGGTCGAAGCGCGCCGCGAGGTCCTCCAGCGCCGAGGTGTCCACACGGATGCCGCGGGCGAACTCGGTCACCTGGGTGATGACGTGCAGGCGCAGCCATTTGGCGTGGCGGAACAGGCGCGCGTGGGCGAGCTCACGGGTCGCGAGGTAGAGGGCCAGCTGGTCGTCGGCGATGCCGAGGTCGCGGCCGAAGTCGGCGAAATTCTGCGGCAGGATCGCCGCCTCGCCGGCGGGCATGACCGGAAGGCCCACATCGCCGCCGCTGACCACCTCGGTCGACAGTCGCCCCACGACGGCGCCCAGCTGAGCGGCGAAGAGCGACCCGCCGACGGTGCGCATCAGCTTGCCTGCGCCCTGCACGACCGCGCGCATCTCCTCGGGCACCTGCTCGTCCAGTGCGTCCGTGAGCGCATCGGCGATGCTCAGCGCCACCGGTTCGGCAAGCTCCTGCCACACCGGCAGGGTCGCCTCCACCCAGCCACCGCGCGTGAGGGTGCGGGCGGGGGCGGAGAGCTCGGAGATGGTGGTGGCCTCGCTCAGCCAGAGCGTCGCCAGGGTGAATGCCTCACCCAGGTCGGCGCGCTCGGTGTTGCTGATGCCCAGGCCGCCCTGGTTGGCGATGTGCAGCGCCTGACGTTTGGCCATGTCCCAGGGAATCCCGTCCGCGGGCGCCTGCGCGAACATGCCGCGCAGGTTCTGCATGACCGTCGCCATCATGGCGGGGTCGATGCCCATTCCCGACAGTCTCGCGAGCTGATCGGGATCCAGCGCCCCCGGCTGCCCGCCGAACAGCTGACGCATCAGTTCCTGGAACTCGTCCTCGGGGGAGCGGTCTTCGCCGTCGGCCATGTCGGGCGCCTTTCAGCAGGTGGGGGATGTCCCGTTCTACGCTAGTGGCACGCTCCCCTCGCACCACCCGGCAGGTTTTCGCCGGTCGCGAACGACCGGTCGCGAACGACCCGGCACAGGAAGGCCTGCCAGTGGCCCTTTTCGATGAGAACGTCACGATCGTCCCCGCCCCGCGGCGGCGGCCCTCCCGGGGGACCATCGCCGGCATCTGGGCCCTGGTGGTCGCACTCGTGGTGCTGCTCGTGCTCACCTTCCTGCCGACGGCGTATGTGATCCAGCAGCCCGGCCCCGTGTACGACACCCTCGGCACCGCGCGCACCGCCGACGGCACCGACGTGCCGCTGATCTCGGTGGAGGGCGCCGAGACCTACCCGACGGCCGGCACGCTGGATCTGCTGACGGTGCAGGTCGAGGGCAACCGCGAGCGTCCGCCGTCGTGGTTCGAACTCGCACTGGCCTGGTTCGATCGCACGCGCGCCGTCGTCCCCATCGATGAGGTGTTCCCGCGGGGCCAGACCAGCGAGGAGCGCAGCGAGGAGAGTTCGGCGATGATGGTCGACTCGCAGCAGGAGGCCACCGCCGCGGCGCTGGGCGAGCTGGGGTACGACGTCGGCGCCGAGCTGACGGTGCATTCCCTCACCGATGACTCCGCGGCACGGGATCTGCTGGAGGAGGGCGACGTGATCGTGGCGGTCGACGGCCGCGACGTCGCCGATGCCGCGGCCGTCCGGGCCGTCGTCGCCGAGGCCGCCGGTGCGCCGGTCACCCTCACCGTGCGCCGCGACGGCGAGACCCGCGACGTGTCGGTCACGCCGACCGAGCAGGAGGTGGACGGCGAGACGCTGTGGCTGCTGGGCGTGACGCTCATGCAGTCGTACGACTTCCCGATCGACGTCACCATCCAGCTCGACAACGTCGGCGGGCCGAGCGCGGGCATGATGTTCGCCCTCGGCATCATCGACCTGCTCACGCCGGGCGAACTCAACGGCGGCGCCGACGTGGCGGGAACGGGCACCATCGTCGGCACGGGCGAGGTGGGACCCATCGGCGGCATCCGTCAGAAGCTCTGGGGCGCGCAGGATGCCGGAGCGGAGATCTTCCTCGCGCCGACGGCGAACTGCGGCGAGGTCGTCGGCCATGTCCCCGACGGGCTGCAGGTGTTCGCGGTCGAGACGCTCGACGACGCGCTCGAGGTGCTCGAGACGGTGCGGGACGAGGGCGACCTGGCGGCCCTACCCACCTGTGAACCTGCCCGCTGATCGTTTCTCGGCGTCTGCTCGGCATCCCGGCGGAACGGAGCCGCCTAGGATTGAGGGGTGACCACGACCTCAGCGCCGAACCAGGCCACGCCCAGCACCTCCCGCAGAGCCATCACGATCACCCTCGCGATCATCGCGCTGCTGGTGATCGCGTTCTTCGCGTTCTCCAACCTGTACGCCGACTGGCTCTGGTACGAGCAGCTCGGCTTCGACAGCGTGCTGGTGACGCAGTGGACCGCGCGGGTGACCATGTTCGCCATCGGCTTCTTCGCCATGGCGGTGCCGGTGTGGATCGCCATCCAGCTCGCCTATCGCCTGCGACCGGTGTACGCGCGTCTCAGCTCGCAGCTGGACCGCTACCAGGAGGTCGTGGAGCCCCTGCGCCGCCTGGCGATGTGGGGCATCCCGGTCTTCTTCGGCTTCTTCGCCGGCTTCGCCGCGTCGTCGCAGTGGGAGACCACGTGGCTGTGGCTCAACGGCGTGGCCACCGATGTGGCCGACCCCGAGTTCGGCCTCGACACCGGCTTCTACCTGTTCGCGATGCCGTTCTACACCGCCGTGCTCGGCTTCGTCTCGGCCGTGCTGCTGATCTGCCTGCTGGTCACCGCCGTCGTGTCCTACCTCTACGGGTCGGTGCGCGTGGGTCAGCGCGAGCTGCGCATCTCGAAGTCCGCCCGCATCCAGCTGGCTGTGCTCGCCGGTCTCTACCTGCTCGTGCAGGCCGCGAGCCTGTGGCTCGACCGCTACCGCAGCCTCGTGCAGGACAGCGACCGCATCACCGGCGCCAGCTACATCGACGTCAACGCGATCATCCCCGGACAGGCGATCCTCGCCGTCATCGCCGCCCTGGTCGCGGTGCTCTTCTTCGTCACCGCGATCATCGGCCGCTGGCGCTACCCCCTCATCGCGACCGCGCTGCTGATCGTGTCGTCGCTCGTGGTGGGTGTGGCCTACCCGTGGTTCGTCTTCAACGTGCAGGTGCGACCCAACCAGCAGACGCTGGAGATGCCGTTCTTCGAGCGCAACCTGGAGGCGACCAAGTCCGCCTACGGCATCGACACGCTCGAGCGCACCGACTTCGAGGCGGTCACCGACGTCGAGCCCGGCCAGCTGCGCGAGGACGCCGAGACCACGGCATCCATCCGCATCATGGACCCGGCGATCATCAACCCCACGGTGCGTCAGATCGAGCAGTACCGGTCGTACTACCAGTTCACCGACCCGCTCGACGTCGACCGCTACGACATCGACGGCCAGTCGCAGGACACCGTCGTGTCGGTGCGCGAGCTCAACCTCGCCCAGCTCGGCAACGCGGCATCGTGGTACAACACGACCCTCGTGTACACCCACGGGTACGGTCTCGTGGCCGCCAAGGGCAACGAGCGCACCGCCGACGGCAACCCGGTGTTCATCGAGCGAGGCATCCCCGTCACCGGCGAGCTCTCCGCCATCGGCGACGGCTTCGAGCCGCGGGTGTACTTCGGCGAATACTCGCCGATGTACTCGATCGTCGGCGCCCCTGCCGACCGTTCCCCCATCGAGCTGGACTACCCCAGCGGCGAGGACGGCGCGAACGAGACGAAGACGACCTTCGAGGGCGACGGCGGCCCGAGCATCGGCAACATGTTCAACCGCCTCATCTACGCGCTGAAGTTCCAGGCGACCGACATCCTCTTCTCCGACGCCATCAACGACGACTCGCAGATCCTCTACGACCGCGACCCGCTGAGCCGGGTGCAGAAGGCCGCGCCCTACCTGGAGCTCGACAACGACCCGTACCCGAGCGTCGTCGACGGGCGCATCGTGTGGATCGTCGACGGCTACACGCTGAGCGCGAACTACCCGTACTCCAGCACGGTGAGCCTGAGCGACGCGATCTCGGATTCGACCAACCCCACTCCGACGGTGGCGCTGGACAACATCAACTACATCCGCAACTCGGTCAAGGCCACGGTGGACGCCTACGACGGCTCGGTCACGCTGTACGCCTGGGACACCGAGGACCCGCTGCTGCAGGCGTGGCAGAACGTCTATCCGTCGACGCTCGAGCCCATCTCGGAGATGTCGGGCGAGCTGATGAGCCACGTGCGCTACCCGACCGACCTGTTCAAGGTGCAGCGGGCCATGCTCGGCAACTACCACGTCGAGGACGCGCAGTCGCTGTACCAGCGCGACAACGCGTGGAAGACGCCGAACGACCCGCAGGAGGACACGCAGCTGCAGCCGCCGTACTACCTGACGATGCAGATGCCCGGCCAGGAGAACCCGGCGTACTCCATGTTCACCACCTTCATCCCGGGCGGTGAGGACACGCGCAACGTGCTCATGGGCTACCTCGCGGTCGATTCCGACGCCGGCGCCGAAGACGGCGTGAAAGCCGAGGACTACGGCAAGCTGCGCATGCTCATCGTCGATGCCGAGACGCCCGTGCCCGGTCCCGGACAGGTGCAGAACACCTTCAACGCCGACCCCGGCGTGTCGTCGTTCGTGAACATCCTGCAGCAGGGTCAGTCGCAGGTGCTCAACGGCAACCTGCTGACGCTCCCGGTCGGCGGCGGCCTGCTCTACGTGCAGCCGGTGTTCGTGCAGTCCTCCGGGGCCACGAAGCTGCCGACCCTGCAGAAGGTGCTGGTCGGCTTCGGCGACGAGGTCGCCTTCGAGGACACGCTGCAGGATGCGCTGGACGTGCTGTTCGGCGGCGACTCCGGGGCCGTGACCGGTGACGAGGGCGTGACGCCCACCGATCCGATCGATCCGGACGCGCCGGTGGATCCGAACGCGCCGGTCATCCCCGTCGACGAGTACGAGGGCGCCCTTGAGGCCGCCCGCCAGGCGATGGTCGACCGCCAGACGGCGCTGCAGGCCGGCGACCTGGCCGGGTTCGCCGAGGCGGACGAGCGGCTCACCGCCGCTGTCGAGACGCTGCTCGAGCTGAGCGAGCAGGGGACCAACGGCACCACCGGCGGGACGGGCGACGAGGGCTCGACCGACGGGGAGTGACCCCGCGCTCCGCTGAGGCGTGAACCGAACGAAGGCCCCCGGGACACCCGGGGGCCTTCGTCGTGGGCGTACGGCTCAGGGGTGCAGGACCACCCACCAGATCAGCAGCATCGTGACGCCGAAGCCGGCGAACTGGTTGAGCCACAGGAAGCGGCGCCAGCCGCGCGTGGCCTCCGCTGCGGTGTCGTCGGTGATCGAGCGGTGGGGCCAGAGCGTGGCGAGATACGGCAGCACCAGCAGGGCGGCGAGCGGTCCCGGCCATGCGGTGAACAGCATGACGATGCCGGCGGCCGCATAGCAGGCCAGCGCGAAGCGCACCGTCCACCGGGCGCCGCGGGCGGTCGCGATCGACGAGATGCCCGCTTCGCGGTCGGCGACGACGTCCTGCACGGCGCCGAAGGCGTGGGAGGCGATGCCCCAGAGCCCGAAGGCCACGATGACGAGCACCAGCTGCCACGTCCACGCGGCATCCGCCAGCACGAGCGCGTAGACGGCCGGGGAGAAGAAGTGGATCGAGCTGGTGATCGAGTCGGCGAAGGGGCGTTCCTTCAGCCGCAGCGGCGGGGCGCTGTAGAAGACGACGAAGAACAGGCTCGCCGCCAGCACCGCCCAGGATGCGGGGGAGCCGACCACGACGAGGTACACCACGAACGGCAGGCATGACAGCCCGGCCGCCCACAGCGTCGGGGCGTGCAGGCTGCGGTCGAGCACGGCGCCGTGCGCGCCTCCCTTGCGGGGGTTGCGCAGGTCGGACTCGTAGTCGAAGACGTCGTTGATGCCGTACATCGCCAGGTTGTACGGCACGAGGAAGAACAGGGTCCCCACGATGAGCACCGTGTCGATCTCGCGGGTGGTCAGCAGGTACGCCGCCGCGAACGGGAACGCGGTGTTGATCCAGCTCACCGGGCGCGACGAGACCAGCAGCTGCGTCGCGGCGTTCATGCGCGGCTCCGCGGGGTGAGCAGCGTCCACACCGCGGGGACGAGGAACGCCGCGCAGAGCGGGTAGGAGAAGTCTTCGATGGGCGCGAGGCCGATGCGGATGCCGCTGATGTTGTGCTCCGGGTAGGTGAAGAGGTCCACGGCGATCATGATGTTGTCGAAGACGGCCGTGAGGATCAACAGCACCACCGCAGCGACGGCCGACGCCGCCATGCGACGCCCGAAGTCGGGCCGGGTGGCGCTGGCGAGGGTGGTGATCAGGGTGACCAGTGCGAACGGGACGATGATGAGGGCGTAGGTCACGCGGTCTCCTCCTGCGACCGCCGCGGCCGTTGCAGGCGCTGTGCGCCGCGGAAGCAGACCAGCGCCAGGTACGACAGGAAGGCCAGGAACACCGGCTCCTCCAGCGGCAGGTGCGGCGCGAGATCGATTCCGAGCAGCAGCGGGCTGTCGCCCTTGACGAACACCCCCTGGACGATGGCGACGGCGTCCCACGCGAGGAAGAACGCCGCCCCGATCGCGACCGCTGCCGCGGTGCGCCCCGGCGCGTGCCACCAGGCGAGGCGGAAGCGCGCATCGAGCGCGGCGATCCCGGCGGCGGACAGCAGGATCGCCAGCAGGTACAGCCCCGGCATCACGCCCCCGTGGTCGCCGGGACGGGAAGGGGGCCGGCGGTGCGGTCGCCGCGCAGGCGCTTGAGGACGAGCTCGGCGGAGATGAGACACATCGGCAGGCCGATTCCGGGCAGCGCGGACGTGCCCGCGTAGTAGAGGCCGTCCACCTTCTTCGAGGCGTTTCCCGGCCGGAACATGGCGCTCTGGAACAGCGTGTGCGCCAAACCCAGAGAGTTGCCGCGCCACGCGTTGAGGTCGGCAGCGAAGTCGCCCGGTGCGACGGTGCGGCGCACCCGGATGCGCTCGGCGAGGTCGGGGATGCCGGTCCATTGCGCGATCTGGGCGATAGCCGTATCGGCTGCGCGCTCGATGAGGGCGTCGCCGTCGCCGTCGATCCCGCCGCGGCCGAGGCTCGGGTCGGCCGGGATCGGCACCAGCACGAAGAGGTTCTCGCTGCCCTCGGGCGCGACCGACGGGTCGGTCGCGCTGGGGCGGCACACGTACAGCGACGCCGGCTCCGGGATGCGGGTGTCGCGGCCGAAGATGACCGAGAAGTTCTCCCGCCAGTCGCGGGCGAACAGCAGGGTGTGGTGCGCGAGCTGCGGCAGCTCGCCCTCGACGCCCAGCATCAGCAGCAGCGCGCCGGGGCTCGGGATGCGCGAGCGCCACCACTTCTCCGGGCGCTCCCGCTGGTGCTCCGGGAGCAGCGCGGTCTCGGTGTGGTGCAGGTCGGCGGTGGAGACCACCACGTCGGCGTCGATGCGGGTGCCGTCGGCGAGGTCCACGCCGGTCGCGTCGCGACCTGCGGTGCGGATGCCGGTGACCGGCGTGCCGGTGCGCACCTCCACGCCGCGGGCGCGGGCGAGCCGCTCGATCGCGGCGATCACGGTGGTGAAGCCGCCCTGCGGGTAGAGCACCCCCTCGTCGAGGTCGAGGTGGCTCATCAGGTGGTACAGGCTCGGCACGCCGTACGGCGAGCCGCCGAGGAAGACCGCGGGGTACCCGAGCACCTGGCGCAGCAGCGGGTCCTGGAATCGGCTTTCCACCAGCGTGGACAGTCGCCGTGCGAGCAGCGGGGCCAGCTGCGGCAGACGTTTGAGCAGCTCGGGGTCGCGCAGTCCCGCGGTGGTCTCGTAGGTGTCGTAGAGGAAGCGGGTGACGGCCAGGTCGTAGGCGTCGCCGGCGGAGTCGAGGTACTGCGTGAGACGCGCACCGGCGCCCGGCTCGCGCTGCTCGAACAGCGCGACCGCTTCGGCCCGCCCCGAGACGATGTCGAGCGGGTCCGCGGCTGTGCCCGGCTCCGGCTGGCCGTATACGCGGTACGCGGGGGTCAACGGCACGAGGTCGAGCTCCGCCGCCGCGCTCGTGCCGAGCAGGGCGAAGAAGTGGTCGAAGACCTCGGGCATGAGGTACCAGCTCGGGCCGGTGTCGAACCGGAACCCGTCGCGCTCCCACGATCCGGCGCGGCCGCCCAGCTCGTCTCTGCCCTCGACGAGCGTGACGTCGTGCCCTTCTTCGGCCAGCAGCGCGGCCGTGGCCAGTCCCGCGATTCCGCCGCCGATCACGACCGTGCGCGTCATGTGCGCGCTCCCTTCGGGCCGAAGCCCAGCATTGCCCTCGCTGCGAGCGTAGCCTTCACCGGGTCGGGCACCCGCACGCGGGTGTCGGTTCCCTCGCCGCCGGCGGCGCGCAGACGCGCCGCCAGGCTCGCGAAGAGATCGTGGGCCGCCGTCACGGCGCGGCGGCTGTCGGCGGGGAGCAGCGGCACGACCGCCGCCGCAGCGGCGAGGTCGGCGTCGATGCGGTCGAGCACCTCGGCGCGGGTCGCGCCGCCCGCGCGCACGCCGAGGTAGTCACGTCCCAGTGCCCCGGAATCGTGCGAGAGGTCGCGCAGGAAATTGACGTCTTGGAAGGCCGCTCCGAGTCGTCGCGCGCCGTCGACCAGCGCGGGGGAGGGCGTGGTGGGAGCCGGCGCGCCGGCGTTGACGAACACCTGCAGGCACATCAGTCCCACCACTTCGGCGGAGCCGTACACGTAGGCGTCGTGGCTGGAGGCATCGTGCGCGGCGACGTCGAGGTCGGTGCGCATCGATGCGAAGAACGGCCGCACCAGGTCGGCGCCGATGCCGGTCTCGCGCGCGGTGCGGCAGAACGCGTGCACGATGAGGTTCGCCGAGAACCCTCTGGTGAGGGCGGTCAGCGTCTCGGCCTCGAGTTCGTCGAGCACCCGGCGCAGCGTCTCGGGTGCGAGCCCCGCCTCGGCCCCCGGGCCGTCGACGATCTCGTCGGCCACCCGCACCAGCGCGTACACATTGCGGACGTGCCCGCGCACCCGCGCGCCGAGCAGTCGCGTCGCGAGCGAGAACGACGTCGAGTAGGCCGAGATGATGGTGGCGGCGGCGTCGCGCGCCGCCCTGTCGTAGAGGTCCAGACCCGTACTCACGGGATGCGTGCTCCGATCGCGTCGCAGAGTTGCGCCAGCAGCAGCGTCGCAGGCGACGGCAGTGCATCGTCGGCGGCGGCGACCCTGGCTTCGGCGAGCGTACCCTGCACGAGCTCGACCAGGCGGGTGCGCGCGCCGCTGGCATCCAGCGCGCGCTGCGCGTCGCGCACCGCGACGGGGCCGGTCCACGCCAGCGCGATCGCATCGTCGACCTGTGTCCAGGCCGCGCTCTCCCGGGCGAGGGAGACCAGCGGCGTCCGCTTCGCGGCACGGAGGTCCGCGCCCTCCGCCCGTCCGGCCTGCGCGGCGGGGGAGAAAGCCCCGATGAGGTCGTCGACGAGCTGGAACGCGAGGCCCGCCAGAGCGCCGGATCGGCCGAGCGCGGCGTCGGTGGCAGCCGGTGCGCCGGCCAGCGCCGCGCCCGCTCGCAGCGGAGCGGCGAAGGAGTACACGGCGGTCTTGTCGTGCGTCGTCACCAGCAGCTCCGCGGTGTCGGGGCAGTCCTGCCGCACTGCGTTCGACACGTCCGAGAGCTCACCCGCCGCCGAGACGAGAACAGCGTCGTCGAGCAGGTCGAGCAGGGCGGCGCGCGCGGCGGAGGGCAGCTCGGCGAGGGCGATCATGCGGGTCGCCTCGTGCAGCAGCACGTCTCCGGCGAGGATGCCTGCCGTCTCTCCCAGCAGGTTCGCTCCCGTGTCCGGCACGCCCTGCGCTCGGGCGCGGGCGGCGAACTCCCCGGCGACGTTGGGCTCCCCCCGACGCTCGGTGTCGCGATCGATCACATCGTCGTGGACGACGAACGCGGTGTGGAGCAGCTCGAACGCGGCGGCGACCTGGAACACCGGGTCGCCGGGCGCCTCACCGCCGCAGGCGCGGTAGGCGGCCACGACCAGTGCGGGGCGGAATCTCTTGCCGCCGGCTGCTGCGCGGCGCATCGCCCCGGCGAGGGGGCGCATGTCGCCCGTGAGGGACTCGAGCCGACTGTCGAGGCGATCGAACGCGGCGTCGATGGCGCCGTCGATGCAGGCGCGGTCCTGCGCCGAGAGGGGGATCACGGCGCACCGCGTCCGGAGTGCGTCAGCGCATCGAACACCCGCATCTGCTCGGCCTGCAGCACCAGCCACGGGCTGAACGCCCACGGCGTGGCCGTCAGCGCCTTGGCGAGGTCTGCCGGGTCGACCCAGCGGGCTTCCGCCACCTCCCGCGGGTTGAGCACCGGCTCGCCGCTCGCGCGTGCGGTGTAGACGGGGCAGATCTCGTGCTCGACGATGCCCGACGCGTCGACGGCGCGGTAGCGGAACAACGGCAGGGTGACCTCGATGTCGGTCAGATGCAGGCCGATTTCGTAGTCGGCACGGCGCCGCACGGCGGCGAGCAGCGTCTCGGCGGGTCGGGGATGACCGCAGAAGGAGTTGCTCCACACGCCGGGCCATGTCTTCTTGTCCAGGGCGCGACGGGTGACGAGCACTTGGCCCTCGTCGTTGAGCACGTGGCAGGAGAAAGCGAGATGCAGGGCGGTGTCGGTGCCGTGCACGCTCGCCTTCGGGGCGGTGCCGATCTCGCGTCCGTCGTCGTCGAGGAGGACGACCAGCTCTTCATCATTCATTAGCACTCCTGGTTGCTAGTTTATCTAGCGATCTGGCACGATGATACCGATGGTGAGCGGGGGTGTCCACATGACTTCGGAGCACCGGCAGTCCACAGGACACGACCGGGCTGTGCGATCAGCGCTGCAGGCGGTGCGGTCGTTCAGCGACTCCGTCGACCGCATGCACAGCGGCATGAAGGACGAGATGGAGATGAACGCCACGGATGTGGCGGCGCTGCGCATGCTCATCATGCGCGAGCAGCGGGGAGTCTCGGTGAGCCCGCACGACGTCTCCCGCCACCTGCGGATCTCCACCGCGTCGACGACGAAGCTCCTCGACCGTTTGAGCGAATCCGGCCACATCGTGCGCCGCCGGCATCCGTCGGATCGCCGCGCCCTCATCGTCGCGCTGACCGACCGCACCCGCCAGGACTTCCATCACCACTTCGGCCGTCGGCTGCAGGACATGCGCGCGGTGGCCGACCACTACACCGACGAGCAGCTGGCGACGGTGACGCGCTTCCTCGAGGACATGGGGAAGGTGCTCGACCCCGACCAGCAGTGATCGATCGCGGATGCCGTGGTGGGACCGGTGGCGCAACCGCTCCGGGAAACAGAAGAAGGCCCCCGCGTTGCGGGGGCCTTCTTCATCTTGTTGCGGGGGCAGGATTTGAACCTACGACCTCTGGGTTATGAGCCCAGCGAGCTACCGAACTGCTCCACCCCGCGGCACGAGATATAGCCTAACACGCTCTCGGAGTGCTCGATGACACCGGCCGGCAACGGCGTCCGCTCGACGCCCCCGCTTGCCGCTCCGCGGCGGCGTCGCCAGGATGATCGCATGTCCGACACCCCGATGGACGCGCGGCCGACCGCGCCCGACGGCCGCGATGAGTCACCCGCCGAGCGCGCGGACCGCAACTGGAGCGAAGTGCTGCAGGAGCTGCGCGTGCTGCAGACAGGAACACAGATCCTCACGGGGTTCCTGCTGGCTCTCGCCTTCCAGCCCGCGTTCGGCGACCTCGACACCGGGCAGCGCAGCTTCTACCTCGTGCTCATCGCGCTGTCGGCGCTGAGCGCGATCGTCGCCCTGGCGCCCGTGGCGCTGCACAGGTTCCTCTTCCGGCAGCGCGCGAAGGGCACCGTGGTCGCCTACGGGCACCTTGCGCTGCTGACCTCTCTGCTGACGGTGTCGCTCCTGCTGGTGGGCGTGGTCACCTTCGTCTTCGACGTCGTGCTCGGTCAGGCGGCATCATGGATCGTGGGCCTCGCGCTGGGCGGGGTGATCGTGATGCTGTGGATCGTGGTGCCACTGGTGGTGCGGGTGCGCAGGGAAGGACGGAGTCGATGAGCGAGGTGTCGATCGGCGTCGCCGTCGCGCAGTTCGGACCGACTGCCGATCCCGCAGCGAACCTCGCCCAGATCGATCGGCTCGCCGCCCGTGCGCGTGAGCGCGGGGCCGGGCTCGTGCTGTTCCCGGAGTACTCGTCGTACTTCGTCGACCCCTTCGACGATTCGCTGGCCGCTCACGCCGAGGAGGTGGACGGTGCGTTCACCTCGGCGCTGAGCGCCATCGCCGCGCGGCACGGCCTCACGGTGGCGGCAGGCATGCTCGAGAAGGCCGACGGCGGGCGACGCGTGCACAACACCGTCGTCGCGGTGGATGCCGATGGGGTGCGCGCGCGGTACCGCAAGCTGCACCTGTACGACGCGTTCGGCCAGCGGGAGTCGGATTGGGTGGCGCCGGGGGAGCAGGGCGAACCGCAGACGTTCACCGTCGACGGCATGCGCTTCGCCCTCATGACCTGTTACGACCTGCGGTTCCCCGAAGTGGCGCGCCTGCTGGTGGATGCCGGCGCCGACGCCATCCTGGTGGCGGCGGAGTGGGTGCGCGGCCCGCTCAAAGAGCACCACTGGCGCACGCTGCTGACAGCCCGCGCCATCGAGAACACCGTGTTCGTCGCCGCCGCCGACCACCCGCCGCCCCTCGGTGTCGGTCACTCGATCGTCATCGACCCGCAGGGCGTGCAGATCGCCGGTGTCGGCACGGGCACCGATGTCGCGGTGGCGCACGTGGAGCAGGCGATGGTCGCCCGGGTGCGCAGGGTCAACCCGGCGCTGGCGCTGCGGCGCTTCCGGGTCGTCCCTCGGGACTGACGGTCGGGCCGAGTCAGCGCGCCAGCGCCGCCAGGCGGGCGACGGCGTCGTCGAGCACTTCGGTGCGCTTGCAGGCGGCGAAGCGCACGAGCGTGGCGTAGTCGGCCCGGTGCCCGGGCGTCACGAAGGCGGTGAGCGGAATGGCGACGACGCCCGCGCGCTCGGGCAGCTCCCG
Source organism: Microbacterium sp. zg.Y1084 (assembly GCF_024623595.1). Classification (NCBI taxonomy): domain Bacteria; kingdom Bacillati; phylum Actinomycetota; class Actinomycetes; order Micrococcales; family Microbacteriaceae; genus Microbacterium; species Microbacterium sp. zg.Y1084. Next base: position 430,470 of record NZ_JANJGV010000002.1, on the reverse strand, counting down.
GCAGAACGTCGCCGCGTCCGCGGCACCCAGCGGCGCGGCATCCGCCACCGTGAAGTAGGAGCCGTGCGGCGTCGAGACGGCGAAGCCCGCGGTCCGAAGCCCGGCGCCGAGCAGATCCCGCTTCGCCCGCATCGTCGCCGCGGCTCCGGCGAAGAAGGCGTCGGGCAGCCGCAGCCCCGTCGCGATCGCGGGCTGGAAGGGTGCGCCGTTGACGTAGGTGAGGAACTGCTTGACGGCCAGCACGGCGTCGACGAGGTCGGCGGGACCGGAGATCCAACCGATCTTCCACCCCGTGGTGGCGAAGGTCTTCCCTGCCGACGAGATCGTGAGGGTGCGCTCCCACGCACCGGGAAGCGTCGCGATCGGGACGTGGACGGCATCGAAGACCAGGTGCTCGTAGACCTCGTCGGTGAGGATGAGGGCGTCATGACGCTCGGCCAGGCGCACCACCTCGTCCAGCGTGTCGCGGCCGAACACCGCCCCGGTGGGGTTGTGCGGATCGTTGACGAGGATGACCCGGGTGCGGTCGGTGACGGCGCGGCGGAGGTCCTCGGGGTCGGGCTGGAAGTCGGGCCAGCGCAGCGGCACCGTCACCAGCTTCGCTCCGGCCAGAGCCACGCACGCGGCGTAGCTGTCGTAGAAGGGCTCGAAGACGACCACCTCGTCGTCGGGTCCGTCGATGAGGGCCAGCAGCGCCGCGGCGAGCGCCTCGGTGGCGCCGGCGGTGACGAGCACGTCGCGCTCGGCGTCCAGCCGCAGGCCGTAGAAACGCTGCTGGTGCTCGGCGATCGCTTCGCGCAGCTCCGGCGTGCCGCGACCCGGCGGGTACTGGTTCACGCCCTGGGCGATGGCCTCGCGGGCGGCGTCCAGCACCTCGGCGGGGCCGTCTTCGTCCGGGAACCCCTGACCGAGGTTCACGGCGCCGGTATGGGTTGCCAGCGCGCTCATCTCGGCGAAGATGGTGGGAACGGCCGTGCCGTCGTCGGTCAGAAGTCCCGCGCCTCGCGCGGCACGGCGCCAGGCACCGGGAATCTCTCGCACCCCGCACACGCTACACGCATAGGGTCATCCCAACCGGGGCATACCCTACACACAGCAACGGACGCCATCCTTGTTCTGCACGTCAGAAGGAGTTCCCATGAGCGACACCCAGGGCATCCGCCCCGACGAGACCCCCGCCGGCAGCCAGCCGGCCTCCCCGCTTCCCCCCGTTCCCACCCAGCCCGCGGCACAGGCCGCGCAGCAGGCGCCGACCTATCCGGCCGACCCCGGTCGCGCCGGTCACCCCGGCAACCCCGGCGCGCCGTCCGGGTACGGCGTCCCGCCGTTCGGCCCCGCCGCCTCCGCGCAGCAGCCGTACGGCGCCGCTCCGCAGTCATCGGCCACCTACGGTGCGCCCGGTGCGCCGGCTCCGGCGTCGAACAAGACCCGCATGGGCGCCGGCTCCGTCGCCGCGCTGATGGTCGCCGCCGCCCTCGTCGGCGGCACCGCCGGGCTCGGCGGCGCCTACGCCGGCGTGAACATCTGGAACGCCTCGCAGCCCGTGACCGCCACCGGCCCCGCGTCGGTCACCGTCAACGACCCGGGCGGCGTCAACCAGACCACCGCGATCGCCGCAAAGGTGGTGCCGAGCGTCGTGACCATCTCCGCGAACTCGGACTCGTCCGGCGGCACCGGCTCGGGCGTCGTGCTGAGCGAGGACGGCTACGTCGTGACCAACACCCACGTGGTCACCCTCGACGGCGCCACCTCCGACGCCGCCCTGTCGGTCACGACCGCTGACGGCCGCGTGTACGACGCCGAGATCGTCGGGCTCGACCCGATGTACGACCTCGCCGTGATCAAGCTGCAGGATGCCTCCGGGCTCACCCCGATCGAGTTCGCCGACTCCGCCAAGCTCAACGTCGGCGACGAGGCAGTGGCCGTCGGCGCCCCGCTGGGCCTGTCGAACACCGTGACCACCGGCATCGTGAGCGCGCTGAACCGCTCCATCTCCATCGCCTCGTCGGCCGCGCCCGAGACCCCGGGCGATGGCACCGAGCAGGCGCCGGACGACCAGGAAGGCCCGTTCTACTTCGACTTCGGTCAGGGCGCGCCGCAGCAGGCGACCTCGACGATCTCGATCTCGGTGCTGCAGACGGATGCCGCCATCAACCCCGGAAACTCCGGCGGCGCGCTGGTCGACTCCGAGGGCAAGCTGATCGGCATCAACGTCGCCATCGCGACCGCCGGCTCCAGCAGCGAGTCGGGCTCGATCGGCGTCGGCTTCGCGATCCCGTCCGACATCGTCGAGCGCATCACCGACGAGATCATCGAGAACGGTGCCGCCACGCACGGCCTGCTGGGCGCCATGGTCGCCCCGGCCGCGAGCATCGAGGGCGCCACCACCACCGGCGCGTACATCGATGAGGTCACCGAAGGCGGCGCGGCCGCAGAGGCCGGCCTGCGCTCGGGAGACATCGTCACCGGGTTCGACGGCCTCCCGATCACGGACGCCACCGACCTCACCGCCCAGGTGCGCGGTGTCGCCGGCGGCAGCACGGTGGATCTCACGTACATCCGCGACGGTGAGACCCGCACCACCGAGGTCACGCTGGGCGAACTCACCGACTGAGCTGACCGGTCTTCGGACGCCACCCCGCGATAGGCTCGCGGGGTGGCGTCCTTCTCGTTCGGCGCGGGCAACGCCGGCAAGCTCGCCCGCCTCCCGGTATACGCGGCGGGGCGACTTTTCACGCTGATGATCCCTCGCACGCGCGATCGCTGGGTGTTCGGTTCCGCCGCGGGCCTCGCCGACGGGGGCTGGGCGCTCTGGCAGGAGGCCGTGGACCGCCACGGCGCCGACGCCACCTGGCTGACCGGCACGCCCGCCGAGGCCGACCAGGCGCGCGCCCTCGGCATCCGCTTCGCCCCGAAGCACTCGCTGCGCGGCTTCCTCCTCACCGCCAGAGCACGGGTCATCGTGGTCACGCACGGCTTCGGCGACGTCAACCGCTACGCCGTGGCGGGCGGGTTCGTGGTGCAGCTGTGGCATGGCATCCCGCTCAAGCGCATCGGGCTGGATTCACCCGAGACGCTGCGCAGCCGGTTCCTGCCCCGCTCGCGCGCCGTCCGGGCGGTGCTGCGCATCATGTACCGGCGGGCGGCGGCGGGGATCCGCGTGCTGCCCGCGGCATCCGAGCTCGTGCGCGGGCGTCTGGAGTCGGCCTTCGCGCTGCCCGACGGCCGCGTCGTGGTCACCGGCGAGCCCCGCGTCGACGTGCTCTCCGCGGGAACGGCCGCCGTGCGGAGGGAGAACGGCCGCCGCCTCATCGCGGCGGCGACCGGCCCGCTCGGCGCCGTCTCCCGATGCGTGCTGTATGCCCCCACGTGGCGCGATGGCGACGCGGATCCCTCCATCCCGCGGCCCGAGGAGTGGCGTCGGATCGTCGACGTCCTCGAGCAGCACGACGCCGTGCTGCTGGTGCGGCCCCACCATCTCGGCGCCGGACGCTACACGCCGCCGGCGGACTCCGACCGGGTGCGGATGATGGGGGTGGACCGGATGCCGGACGTCACACCGGCCCTTCCCGGCCTGGACGTGCTCATCACGGACTACTCCTCGCTCGCCTACGACGCCGGCCTCGTTCCGCTGCCGGTGCTCTTCCTCGCACCCGACGAAGCGGCCTACGCCGCCCGGCGCGGGTTCTACGGCACCTATGCCGACGTCGCCGGACCCGATCCCGCCGAGGGCTGGGACGCCGTGTGTCGCCAGCTGGCCGCCGTGCTGGCGGATCCGGCGGCGCGCGCCGAGCGGATCGCGCGCTCCGAGCGGCTGAGCGCGCGCGTACACGCCTACCACGACGGCGGCAACACCGCACGGGTCCACCGGGTCATCCGGGCGGCGCTGTCGTCACGATCGAAAGGACCGGCATGATCCGAGCACGCCTCTTCGCCCAGGACGGCGCGACCCTCGAGCTGAGCGGCACCGGCGCGCGCCCGCAGCGGGCCGAGCTGATCGGGCCGCGGGCGCGGGTCACCGCCCGGCTCACCGGGCGCGGAACCACCTGGCGCGCGGTCTTCGCGCTGCAGGCGGCGCGCTGGGGCGGTCCGGAGCTGCCGCTTCCGTCGGGGCTGTACGACGTGGTCGTGACGGGGCCGGACGGCGAGAGGCTGGATGCCACCGCGGCGGTGCCGCTGACCATGCTCGGCACGCTCCGCGCGGAGCTCGACGCAGCGGTGCTGCGGGTGGGGCCTCCCGTGGATCCCGCCTACGACTCCGGTGAGGGCCAGGCCGCGCTGGAGCGTCGCTACGTCACGCGGCCGGGGGACGACCTCGAGAACGCGGTGTTCTTCGAGAGCTTCTACGGCCGCAACGCCAGCTGCAATCCGCTGGCGATCGACCGGGAGCTGGCGCGGGTCGCTCCCGGGGTGACGCGGTACTGGAGCGTCGTGGACCTGTCGGTGGTGGTTCCCGAGGGGGCCGTCGCCGTCGTGGAGGGCTCGCCCCAGTGGTGGCGCGCCCGGGGTGCGTCGCGCCTGCTGGTGGTCAACGACTGGCTGCGCCGCCGGTACGTGCGCCGCCGCGGTCAGCGGGTGCTGCAGACCTGGCACGGCACGCCGCTGAAGCGCCTGGCACTGCATCGACCGGGGTTCGACCCGCGTCGTGCCGTCGCGGTCGTGCGCGAGTCCCGACGGTGGGACGTGCTGCTGGCGCAGAACCCGTATGCCGCGCGCATCATGACCAAGGCCTACGCGTTCCTCACCCGCCCGGTGTGGGTGGAGGGCTATCCGCGCAACGACATGCTCGTCACCGGCGACGGCGCCGAGACCCGGCGCACGCTGGGGATCTCGCCGGGTGAGCGGGTGCTGCTGTACGCCCCCACCTGGCGTGACGACCGGGAGCAGATGGTCGACTTCGTCGACCCGGCTCAGCTGGCCGCGGGATCCGACGCCGTCGTGCTGGTGCGCGGACATTCCCGCACCCTGCTGCCCGGGCGCGACGCGACCGGTCCGCGTGTCATCGACGTCACCGCGTTCCCCGACACCGCGCAGCTGCTGCTGGCCGCGGACGCGCTCATCACCGACTACTCGTCGGTGATGTTCGACTTCAGCGTCACGGGCAAGCCCATGTACTTCCTGGTGCCCGACCTGGAGTACTACCGCGGCGAACTGCGCGGCTTCTACTTCGACCTGGTCGCCCATGCGCCCGGCCCCGTCGTGCGCACCGCGGATGAGCTCGTGGCCGCCCTCGCCGATGAGGGGGCGACCGAGCGCCACGCCGAGGCCTACGCCGCCTGGCGAGCCCGGTTCAACCCCCGCGACGACGGTCACGCGGCGGAGCGGGTGGTCGCCCGGCTGCTGGACCAGGGGTTCATCGACCGCTGACGGGCGGAGCGCGCCGGCGTCGGTCAGGGCAGCGGGGTGTTCCGGGTGCCCAGGCGCGAGGTGTCGACGGTGTCCTTGGCGCCGCGCAGCACGCCGCGGATGAAGCCTGCGCCCCAGGCGAGGTGCATCGTGGGGAGCACCGCGAGCGTCCACAGCTTGTCGCGCCAGCCCGTGCCCCCTCCGGGCCCCGCGGCGACGGCGATGACGAGCGCGGCATAGGCCGCCAGCGGCAGGTAGAGCACCGAGGCCACCAGCGACACCCAGCCGGTGACCACGCCGGTCAGCTGCAGCACGGCCAGGACGGCGTCGTGGGTGGTGAGCACGACCAGCACGGGCGGGGCGAAGTAGCGCAGCGAGTTGCGGCGGCCGTAACGGCGCACGAGTTCGCCGCGCCACGTGCCCGTCGCGAAGAACTGCCGCACCAGGCGCGTCCAGCTCTCGCGCGGCCAGTAGGTCACCGCCAGCTCGGGATCGAACCACACGCGGTAGCCCGCGTTGCGGATGCGCAGATTCAGTTCCCAGTCCTCGCCGCGGCGGATGCTCTCATCGAACATCCCCACTTCCTCCAGCACCGCCCGGCGCATGACGCCGAGGTACGCCGACTCGGCGGGGCCCTCGTCGCCGCCACTGTGGTACGCGCCGCCGCCCAGGCCGATGGGGGAGTTGTAGGCGCGTGCGACCGCGCGCTGAAAGGGGGTGCGCCCGTCGGCGCGCATGATGCCGCCGACGTTGGCGGCGCGCACCCGGTCGAGCGTCGCCAGCGCGCGCCGGGTGTAGCCGGGGGTGAGCTCGGAGTGGGCGTCGACCCGCACGATGGTGGGATGGTGCCCGGCTCGGATGGCCAGATTCAGCCCGACCGGGATGTCGGCGGCGGGGTTGTCGACCAGCACGATGCGCGGGTCGGCGGCCGCCAGCTGCCGTGCGAGCTCGGTGGTGCCGTCGGTGGAGGGCCCCAGCGCGAGCACCAGTTCCACGGGCCGCCCGTCGACGTCCTGATCGAGCACCGTGCGCGTCGCGCGCTCGAGGTACGCCCGCTCGTTGAGCACCGGCATCACGAACGTGACGCCTGCGTCCGCGGCGACCGCAGGGGCGTCCTTTCCGCTGCGGGTGGCGTCGACGTGCATCAGTCGATCATGTCATGCGCCGCGACGTAGGCTGGAGACGTGGGTGTCGTGACGGATGGACGGAAGGCCGTGGCTCTGCTGCGCCGGGCGCTGGAGAACCGATCGGCGGCGATCGCGGCGCGCCGTGAGCTGGCTGCCCGCGGACGGCATCCGTCGATGCACTACCGCGTCGCCGTGTACTTCGCCGACGGTGCGGTCAACATGTACCAGATGCGGCAGTGGTACAAGCCGCTGGCCGAGCTGTCGGCGCACTGGCCCGTCGTGGTGCTCAGTCGGGCCGCCACCGGCGCGCAGGCGCTGCTGGCCGACGGCGCGCTGCCGGTCGCGTTCGTGCCGACGGTGCGGGACCTCGAGCGCGTCATCGCCGACCAGGACATCCGCGTCGTGCTGTACGTGAACCAGAACACCCGGAACTTCCAGATGTTCCGTTACGGGCGGCGCTGGCATGTGTTCATCAACCACGGCGAGTCCGACAAGATGTACATGACCACCAACCAGTTCAAGGCCTACGACTACGCGCTCGTGGCCGGTGACGCCGCGCGGGAGCGTCTGGCGCGGGTGCTGTGGGACTACGACATCGAACGCCGCACGATCGAGATCGGCCGCCCGCAGGCCGACCACTACTCGGGGACGCTGCCGTACACGCCCGACGACCGCACGGTCGTGCTGTACGCCCCGACGTGGGAGGGCGACCGGCCATCGGCCCACTACGGCTCGATCGCGACGCACGGCGAGGCCCTCACGCAGGCGGTGCTCGCCAGCCCCGCCCATCGGCTGATCTACCGCCCGCATCCCCGCTCGGGTGTGGTCGACCACGAGTACGGTGCGGCGAACGCGCGCATCATCGCCGCCATCGCCGCCGCCAATGCCGCCGACCCCACCGCTGCGCACGTGTACGACGACGGACCCGATCTCGGCTGGCAGCTCGCCGCGGCGGATGTCGCCGTCGTGGACATCTCCGCCATGGTGTACGACCGGCTCGCCGCCGACCGCCCCCTGCTGGTGACGCGCCCGGCGGACCCTCGGGCGAGCATCGACACCCACGGCTATCTCTCTGCCTGCGAGTGGCTGGATGCCGCATCGGCCGGCCGTATCGTCTCGGAAGCCGACCGGGTGCTCTCCGATCCCGACGCCGCCGCGCGACTGCGGGAGTGGGTGCGGCACTATTTCGGCGACACGACACCGGGCGCGGCGACCGAGCGGTTCCATGCAGCGATCCGGCAGCTGATGGACGAATGGGACCGGTGGCACGCGCTGACCGCCGGCGACCCGGTGGACGACGATCAGGACGACGCCGAACTCGACGACGGCGTGTGAGTCAGCGCGCGGACGATGCGGTGACGAGCCGTTCGACCGCGCGCAGCGGGATCGTGAGCCAGGTGGGCCGCGAGCGGGATTCGTACACCGCCTCGTAGACGGCCTTGTCCAGTTCGAGGGCGTTCAGCAGCGCACCCGTGATCTTCGCCCGCGGGCGGGCGCGGTCGGCGTAGCCGGCGAGGAACCCGTCCCGGGCGTTGTCCGCCCAGTCCCGGAGTGCGGCGGTCTGGTCGGGGTGTTCGATGCGCACCGACCCGGCGACGTACTCGAACGAGCGGAGCATGCCGGCGACGTCGCGCAGTGCCAGGTCGGGTGCGGTGCGCTCTGCCATGGCGCGCATGGGTTCGCCCTCGAAATCCAGCAGCACCCAGCCGCGGTCGGGCACGGCCAGCACCTGACCGAGGTGGTAATCGCCGTGGATGCGCTGCAGGGGCGGCCACTCGACGTCGAGCGCGCGGTCGTACACGGCTTCGATCGCGCGGCGCGCGTCGACCAGTGCCGGAACCTCGGCGATCGCCGTCGACAGGCGTCGCTGCCAGGCATCCCGCATGGCGGCGCGGTCGAGCGCCGTGGCGGGAGCCGTGGGGAAGAGGTGCGCGAGCGAGCGATGCACATCGGCGGTGGCGGCGCCCAGGTCGAAGGCGGGCCGGGAGAAGTCGCCGCTCTCCGCCGCAGAGCGCAGCGCCAGCCGCCACGCGTCCTCCACGTCGGGGAGGAACTCCTGAGCGAACGCCAGTGAGCCGGTGAGCCGGCTCGGGGCGCCGGCGTCGGTCCACGAGCACTCCAGCCATCCGACCGCGCGCGGGACATGGGGGGAGCGTGCGTCGCTGAGCGCGTTGTTCAGTTCGATGTCGGGATTGGTGCCCGATTGCAGCTGCCGGTAGATCTTGCAGATGATCGGCGGTGCGCCGTCGGCGAAGCGGAAGCAGACCGACGTGTTGGACTGCTCCCCGGTGAGCACAGCGGCACGGTGCGCCTCCAGAGCCGCACCGAGGTGCGGGGAGGATGCCGACGGGTGCCCGACCGCGACGGTGCGGCCCGCCCGCACCGTGCCGCCGCGGGTGATCAGCTGCAGCAGCGCCGACGAATATGCGGGGTCATGCGGAGCATCGATCAGCGTGGTCCCGGGCTCGGGGTGGCCGATCACGTGCGCGGCCTGGCCATGGGGCACGGTCTCCGTGGGGCGGGAGACGACGGGCACCTGGTACGAGATCGCGGGCAGCGTGCCCTCGTCGGTGAGGATGAGCGTGCGCGCGCGCACGCCCGGCTCGTCGCCGGGCATCTCCCACGAAGCGACGTGGCGAAGGTGCGGCGTGCGGCCTTTGGCGGCGTACCAGCGCTGACGCGGCATCCAGGCAGCGAGGCTCGCCAGCGTGCTGTCCATGCCCGCGAGCGTATTGGGGTGTCCCGATGCTGTCGAGAGGCGCGCCCGGCCGGGGATCAGTCGCCGTCGCCGCCCGAGTCGGAGCCGCCGGCGATGTCCCACAGGCGTGGATCGACCGGGATCTCCACCGAGGCGACGGCGCCGCCTTCGACGAGGGCGAGCGCATCGGGCAGCTCATCCGCGTCGACCGAGGTGCTCGGCGCGGTGGGCACCAGGGGCTCGCCGGGGAGCCCCGCCCACTCGGTGGGTTCCTCCGGGCGCTGCATGAACATTCCCATGGTTCCATTGTGCGCCCGACCGGGCGCGACGGGTCAGTCCGCGTCGAGCGCGGCTGCTGCCCCCGCGGGGTCGTCGCCGGTGTCCGAGCGGCGCTCGATCGCGCGTCGGCCGGGACGGACAACGCCGCCCACGCGCCGAGCCGCCCACTGCACGCCGTGCGCGGCACCGCTGCCGGCGGCGGCGAGGGCGCCGCCGGCGCGGCGAGCACCCCTCAGGGCCGCGTGCTCCAGCCGGATGGCACCCTCCTTGGGTTCCAGCTCCGGGGGGTACGTCGCCGGCGGTGCGCCGAAGCCGCGGCGGGCATTGGCGAGCACCCGGCGGCCGAGGATGTGGTTGCCGGTGCCGCCCACAGCCGCTCCGATGCCGAACGGAAGAGCTTTCCCGAGCACCGAGGCTCCGCCTTTCGCGGCGAACTGGCGCACGAACGTGGATTTCAGCCGGTCCACCAGAGGGCCGACGGCGGCGCGGGGGAGCGTCTTGGTGATCATCTCGCCCCAGTACTTGTCGCGCGTGACCCCCTTGCCCGCGGCCTGCCCGGCCAATTGGGAGACCAGATCGATGCCCTCGCGCCCCAGCATGAGGGTGAGGACGAGCGCACGGGCGCGGTCCGGGTCGTCCACAGGGATGCCGTGGAGCTCGGACATCGATTGGGCGTACAGCGCCGTGGCCTCGAGGAACCCGAGCGTCTCGACGCCTCCGAGTGCGAGGGTGACCCCGGTGCCGATGCCGGGAACGACGGCGGTCGCGCCCACGGTCGCGCCGCCCCCGGTGACCGCGGCGAGGTAGCGCCGCTCCAGGATGCGGGCGATCTCCGCTGTCCCGGCATCCGGATGCCGAAGCCGGATGCTGCGCAGGTGCGCCACCACCGCGGGACGCTGGATCGCCAGCACCCGGTCGAGCATCCGCACGAGCAGGGGGTTGTCGACGGTGGCCGTGGGGAGCGAACCTGCCGCCCACGGCGCATCGTCGGCGAGCGTGTGGATGCGATGCACCTTCTCGTCGGCCATGCGCAGAATCCTATGCACGCCGCCTGGAGGGACGCACCGGCTTGCGAAGGTCAGACGAAGAGGTTCGCGCGCTCCAGGTCTTCGGCGAAGTCCACCTCGACGGCGTAGAGATCGGAGATGTCCAGCGGCTGCAGGCGCACGCCGTCCTCGGCGATGGCCAGCTCCAGGCCCCGCTCGAAGTAGTCCTGGTCATCGACGCGGGCGAGCTGGCGCATGAACGCCCGCTTGTCGCCGGCGGAGATGTAGTTGATCCCCACGGCCTCGCCGATGCCGCCGGTCACCGTCTTGGACAGCCCGGCGATGTAGCCGGCGGCGTCGACGGTGTACTTGACCTCTTCGTCGCTGACCTTGGCGGTGTTGACGGTGACGAACGAACGGTCGGCCTCGATCAGGGCGATCGCGCGGCCGAGCACACGCGGGTCGAACACCACGTCGCCGTTCATCCACAGCACGCCGCCCTTGCCGGTGGCGGCCAGCGCCCGCATCAGCGACTTCGACGTGTTGGTCTGGTCGTAGCGGTCGTTGTACACGTAGTCGACGTCGGGGAAGGCTTCGACGATCGTCTCGGCGCGGTAGCCGACGACGGTGGTGATGCGAGCGGTCTTGCCGAAGGCCGCCCGGATGTTGTCGTGCTGCTGCTGCATGATGCTGCGGCCGTCGCTGAGCTCGGTGAGCGGCTTGGGCAGGCTGCGTCCGAGTCGCGAGCCCATGCCGGCTGCGAGGATCACGGTCTGAAGAGTCACGGGGTTGCTCCTGAAGTCTGTGTTCACTGTCGGTTGACAGAGAGGACACCCCTTTGTGCCTGGTCAATGGTAGCGAGGGCACCTGAGAAGGGGCAGAATACCCGGCCGCCGTTGTCGTTTCGTGACAAATCGGACGAAGTATGACCGATCCGAGGCTCGACCGCGTCGAGGTCGGATCTGCTTGATACCGTGGTCGGGTGACAGCGTCGCTGCCCTTGCCCCACGACCCTGCTCCGGATGACGTTCCGGCGCAGAACGACGTGGAGCGTTCGGGAGGGCGGCCTGCGGCGAAGCCGCGCAAGCCCCGTCCGCGCGGCTCTGCAGCGAGCCGGAAGCCGGCAGCCGCCGCGGTCGCGCCGCTCGTCCCCGCCCCGCCGCCGCTGCCTCCGCGTCCGCCGTTGCCGCCCATCCCGGCGGCCGAAGCGGCCCGCGCGGCGGTGCCCGCCACGTTGCCACCCCGCCCTGCCGAATCGGCGGCCGCCGTTGCGGCTCGCATCGCCGAGCACCGCGCGGCCGTGTCATCGGTCGTCGCCCCCGCTCCCGCGGTGGAACCCGAGCCGATCGTCGAGCCCGCGCCGATCGTCGAGCCTGAGCCTGAGCCTGAGCCTGAGCCGATCGTGGAGCCTGAGCCCACCGCCGAGCCGGAGCCCGGCGCCGCCCCCGAGGCGGACGATGGCGCGCCGCTCGACGATCCGGAGGACACCTCCGTCGCCGGTGCCGACGCGGTCGAATCCGTCATGGCCTCCCTCGAGGGTGACGTGCGCGCCGACGCGGACGACGCCGTGCCCGCTCTGCGGTTGCGCGGCGTGACGAAGGTGTTCGGCGGTGTCGCGGTGGTCGACGGCATCGACCTCACCGTTCCGGCGGGCGCGTTCTACGGCCTCGTCGGTCCCAACGGCGCCGGCAAGACCACCACGCTGTCGATGATCGCGGGGCTCCTGCGTCCCGACCGCGGCAGCGTCAAGGTCAACGGCATCGACGCCGCAGCCGACCCCGTCGCCGCCAAGCGGCTGCTGGGCGTGCTTCCCGATCGGCTGCGCACCTTCGACCGGCTCACCGGCCGCCAGCTGCTGCATTACTACGGCCTGCTGCGGGGTCTTCCCGGTCCCGTCGCCGACAGCAGGGCAGCAGACCTGGCACGTGCGTTCGACCTCACCGACGCCCTCTCGCGGCCGGTGTCGGACTACTCCGGCGGTATGACGAAGAAGATCATGCTCGCGGGGGCGATGATCCACTCGCCTCGCGTGCTCGTGCTCGATGAGCCCTTCGAGGCGGTCGACCCGGTCTCCAGCGCCGTCATCCTCGACATCCTCGGCGCCTATGTCGCCCACGGCGGCACCGTGATCCTCTCCAGCCACGGCATGGAGCTCGTCGAGCGGGTCTGCACGCGCGTCGCCGTCATCGTGGCCGGACAGGTGCTGGCCGAAGGCACGGTCGACGAGGTGCGCGGCGAGCTCACCCTCGAACAGCGCTTCGTCGAGCTGGCAGGCGGGCTGAGCGATGTGGAAGGCCTGGAGTGGTTGCACACGTTCTCCGACTGAGGTTCGCGCTGCTGGTCGGAGCGCTGCGCGGCGACGCATCGCACCGCGCGCGCATGACGGGCGGGCTGATCCTCCTGGCGGCAGGCGTCGCCGCGGCGTGCGCCGCGCTGCTCACCCTGCGCGAGGCGCCCGACGCCGTGGCGACGACCATCACGGTGCTCGCCGGCTCGGCGATCACCCTCTCCTTCGCGCTGGGTCCCCTCGTCGCCGGCGGTGACGACCCGCTCGATCCCCGGCGGTTCGCCGTCCTGGCCACGCGACCGGGCCCGCTCGCTGCCGCCATCGCCCTCGCCGGGGCGGTGAGCCTGCCGGTCATCGCCCTATTGCCCATCGCGGCATGCGTCGTGGTCGTCTGGCACGCGCACGGCGTCGCGTGGGGCCTGGGAGTCGTCGCGGTGCTGCTGTGGCTCGCCACCACCGTGCTGCTCGCCCGCATCTCGTTCGCCGTCGCCGACGTCGTGCTCAACGAACGCCGCTCCCGAGAGCTCACCGGCATCCTGTTGCTGGCGCTGCTCGTCTTCGTCGTCCCTGCCGTGGTCTTCGTCGCCTCCCTCGATTGGGACGGACAGGTGCCGACGCCGCTGGCCGACGTCGTGCGCGGCCTGGCGCTGTCGCCGCTCGGCGCCGGCCTCGGCATCGCCGGCGCCGCGGCCGGCACGCCGGAGGACGTCGTCGCGCCCGTGCTCGTGGCGGTGGGCACGCTCGCGGTGCTCGCCGGATGCTGGTACCTGCTGGTCCGGCGCATGCTCACCACCACGCCCCGGCCGGCCACGGTGCGCGAGGGCGGGGGACTGGGCTGGTTCGCGATGACACCGCGCACGCCCGCCGGGGCCGTCGCCGCCCGGAGTCTCGTGTACTGGACCCGCGACCGCCGCTATCTCGTGAACGTCGCGGTCATCCCGGTGGCCGCAGCGCTGACGATCGTGCCGCTGGCGATCGTCGGCGTGCCGACGGAGGTCATCGCTCTGGTGCCGGTGCCCCTCATGGCGCTCTTCCTCGGCTGGCTGCCGCACAACGATCTCGCCTATGACTCCACGGCGGTGTGGATGCACATCGCCGGCGCGGTGCGCGGCGCCGCCGATCGGCTGGGGCGACTGGTCCCGGTGCTGCTGGTGGGCGTGCCGCTGCTGGCGGTCACCGTGCCGCTGGCGATCTGGGCCCACGGCGACGGAGCTGTCATGCCCGCACTCGCGGGTGTGTGCGCGGCGCTGTTCCTCTCCGGACTGGGACTGTCGAGCATCGCCTCCGCGGCGGCGCCGTACGCCGTCACCCGCCCGGGCGACAGCCCCTTCCAGCAGCCGCAGCGCACCGGCGGCTCCCTCTCGCAGGGCGTCGTCCTCGTCGGCGCGCTCGTCGCGGCCGCTCCCGCCCTGTGGTTCGGCTGGCTGGCGCTCACGGTGGACCCGGGGGAGGCGTGGCGCGCGCTGTGGGCCGGTGCGGGCGTCGGTGTGGTCATCCTCGTTGCCGGCGTGCTGCTGGGCGGCGCGATCTTCGACCGGCGCAGCAGCAGGCTGATGGAATTCGCCGAAGCGACCTGATCCGCCCCGCACCGGGCGCCCCGGATAGAATGGCTGACCATGAGCACGCCGATCGACAGCCCCGACCAGGGGGGTCTCGCGACCCTCGACCGTGAGCTCGAGGAGCTCATCCGAGAAGAGAACATCGAGCCCGGCGACCACGAGCGCTTCTCCCACTACGTCAAGAAGGAGAAGATCCTCGAATCCGCCCTCACCGGAAAGCCGGTGCGCGCGCTGTGCGGCAAGAAATGGACTCCGGGCCGCGACCCGGAGAAGTTCCCGGTCTGCCCCGCGTGCAAGGAGATCTACGAGTCCCTGAACACCTGACGCCGGCCGCGATTCACCCGACGTCGACGAATCGCGTCGGGAGGGCGGGGTCGGACCTGCTGAGCGCGAGGGCGCGCACCGGCAGCTCCTCCCGCACGGCGAAGTGATGTTCGCGGGCGGCGCCCACCCCGGCGGCGCCGAGGTAGGCGGCATCCACGTCTCCGCCGTCGACGAGCGTGACCTGCAGCGCCCGCGCCTCCGGGTGGTCGGCGGCGGTGGGGACCTCTTCGAAACCGTCGGCCACGGCGATCAGCTCGGCTGTGGCGACCCCGCGATCGAGGGTGCGGAACGCGGCCTTGCGGCCGCCCTTGGACCCCTTGTCGGTGGATGCCTTCGCCACCGCGACCCATGATCCGTCGGACCCCTGCCGCGCGGTGAGCTTGTAGACCATGCCCGCCGTCGGCGCGCCGGAGCCGGTGACGACGGACGTCCCCACCCCGTAGGAGTCGACGGGGGATGCCGCCAGCGCGGCGATCGCGAACTCGTCGAGATCGCTGGTCACGGTGATCTTCGTCTCGGTCGCGCCGAGCGCATCGAGCTGCGCGCGCACCTCGGCGGCGACGGTGGGAAGGTCGCCGGAGTCGATGCGCACGCCGCCGAGCCCGGTGCCCGCCACACGGATCGCCGTCTCGACGCCGCGGCGGATGTCGTAGGTGTCCACCAGCAGGGTGGTGTCGATGCCGAGTGCGTCGATCTGCGCACGGAAGGCATCCTCTTCGGAATCGTGCAGCAGCGTCCAGGAGTGCGCCGCCGTGCCCATCGTGGGGATACCCCAGGTGCGCCCGGCCTCGAGGTTGCTGGTCGCCCCGAATCCGACGATGTAGGCCGCGCGGGCGGCGGCGACGGCGGAGTTCTCGCCGGCACGGCGCGAGCCCATCTCGGCGAGCGGCCGGTCGCCCGCGGCGATGCTCATGCGCGCGGCGGCGTTGGCGACGGCGGAGTCGTGGTTGAGCACGCTGAGGGCGAGCGTCTCCAGCACGACGGCCTCGGCGAACGTTCCCTCGACGGTGAGCACCGGCGACCCGGGGAAGTACACCTCCCCCTCGCGGTAGCCGGTGATGGTGCCGCTGAACCGGTAGTCCTCCAGGAAGGCCACGGTGGCGGCATCCACGACTCTGTTGTCGCGCAGGTAGCGCAGTTCGTCGTCGCCGAAGTGGAAGTCCTGCAGCAGCGACAGCAGACGCCCGGTTCCCGCCACGACGCCGAACCGGCGCGCGCCCGGGAGGCGGCGGCCGAACAGCTCGAAGACGCAGCGGCGATCGGCCGACCCGTCGTGCAGCGCGGCGTCGAGCATCGTCAGCTCGTACCGGTCGGTCAACAGTGCGGTGCTGGGGGGCGCGACGCTCATGGGGTCAGCCTATCCAGGCGCTCGCGTAGGCTGGGGGACGTGAACGACGCCCCGATCGGAATCTTCGACTCCGGCGTCGGCGGACTCACCGTGGCGCGCGCCGTATCGGCGCTGCTGCCGCGGGAGTCGATCCTGTATCTCGGCGACACCGCCCACTCGCCGTACGGACCCAAGCCGATCGCCGACGTACGCCGCTACTCGCTGGAAGTGCTCGACACCCTGGTGGACGAGGGCGTCAAGATGCTCGTGATCGCCTGCAACACCGCCTCTGCGGCCGTGCTGCGCGACGCACGTGAGCGCTACGACGTCCCGGTGGTGGAGGTCATCGGCCCTGCCGTGCGCACCGCGATGTCCACCACCCGCAACGGCCGCATCGGCGTGATCGGCACGGAGGGCACCATCGGCTCCCGCGCCTACCAGGACATGCTCGAGGTCAACGAGAGGCTCGCGGTCTCCGCCCGTGCGTGTCCGCGCTTCGTGGACTTCGTCGAGGCCGGCATCACCGACACTCCCGAGGTGCTGGAGGTCGCCGAGGAGTACCTCGCGCCGCTGCGTCACGCGGCGGTCGACACCCTCGTGCTCGGGTGCACGCACTACCCGTTCCTCGAGGGCGCCATCAGCTACGTGATGGGACCGGAGGTGTCGCTGGTCTCCAGCGACACCGAGACCGCGAAGGACGTCTACCGTCAGCTGGTCTCGCGCGACCTGCTCGCCTCGACGACCGCCATCTCGCAACACGACTACCAGGCCACCGGCACCTCGGCCGACGACTTCCTGCGTCTCGCGCACCGACTCATGGGGCGCGAAGTCAGCTCCGTGCGCCTGGTGCAGACCGGCGCCATCGACCTGCCCCGCTGACCCCCGGGTCCGCCCACCCCCTGGAGAGACATGAGCGACATCATCCGAGCCGACGGCCGCGCCGTCGACGACCTGCGTCCCGTCACCATCGAGCGCGGCTGGAGCGCCCATGCCGAGGGATCGGCGTTGATCTCCTTCGGTGGCACCAAGGTGCTGTGCACGGCGTCCTTCACCAACGGGGTGCCACGCTGGCTCACCGGCAAGGGCAAGGGCTGGGTCACCGCCGAGTACGCGATGCTCCCGCGGGCCACGAACTCGCGCAATGACCGCGAGTCGATCAAGGGCCGTGTGGGCGGTCGCACCCACGAGATCTCACGCCTCATCGGTCGCGCGCTGCGCGCCGTCGTGGACACGAAGGCGCTGGGCGAGAACACGATCGTGATCGACTGCGACGTGCTGCAGGCCGACGGCGGCACCCGCACCGCGGCGATCACCGGCGCATACGTCGCGCTGGCGGACGCGATCGAGTGGGGCCGGGAGAAGAAGTTCATCGCGCAGCGGTCGCAGGTGCTGGTCGACTCGGTGGCGGCGGTGTCGGTCGGCATCATCGACGGGGAGCCCATGCTCGACCTGGCGTACGTCGAGGACGTGCGCGCCGAGACCGACATGAACCTCGTCGTCACCGGCCGTGGACTGTTCGTCGAGGTGCAGGGCACCGCCGAGGGTGCACCGTTCGACAAGCGCGAGCTCGATGCGCTGCTCGAACTGGGTGTGGCCGGCTGCGCCGACCTGCGCGACCTGCAGGCGGCCGCGCTGGAAGCGCCGGCGCAGTGAGCGCCGGCAGCGCCCTGCCCGGCGGCCGCGTCGTGCTGGCCACCCACAACCCGCACAAGATCGAGGAGTTCCAGTCGATCGTGCGGGCGACCCGCCCCGACCTCGAGGTCGTCGGCTACGACGGCCCCGAGCCGGTCGAGGACGGCGTCACGTTCGCCCAGAACGCCCTCATCAAGGCGCGGGCCGCCGCTGCGCACACCGGCCTGCCCGCCCTCGCCGACGACTCCGGGCTGTGCGTGGACGTGCTCGGGGGCTCGCCCGGCGTCTTCTCCGCGTACTGGGCGGGACACGCGAAGGATGCCACGGCGAACCTCGAACTGCTGCTGGACCAGCTGAGCGACATCGCCGACCCGCACCGCACCGCGCACTTCGTCTCGACGATCGCGCTGGTGCTCCCCGGGGGCGCGGAGCACGTCGTCGAGGGCGTCTGGGACGGTCGCCTGGCGACGGCTCCCGCCGGTGACGGAGGGTTCGGGTACGACCCGATCTTCATCCCCGCCGACCAGCCCGAAAACGAGGAGCGCACGGTCGGCGAGTGGTCGGCGGGGGAGAAGAACGCCGCCTCGCACCGCGCGCGCGCGTTCGCCGCGCTCACGCCGCTGCTGGCGGACCTCGAGGCCTGAGAACGGGTCTCATTCCCGACAGCGCTGATGGGGGTCCGGCGGCGTCGTCGCGGACGTAGCGTGGAGGCATGCACGACCACGCACCCGTCCGCGGCATCCGCGGCGCCGGCAATCGGCGCCTGCTCGCGATGTCGCTGGCGCTGACCGCGGTCGTGCTGGTCGTGCAGGTGGTCGGCGCCCTGCTGTCGGGGTCGCTGGCGCTGCTGGCCGACGCCGGACACATGTTCACCGATGCGGCCGCGCTGGTCATCGCGCTCATCGCGAGCACGGTCGCCGCGCGCCCCGCGAACGAGCGTGCCACCTTCGGCTACCAGCGCGCGGAGGTCTTCGGGGCCCTCATCAATGCCGTCATCCTGCTGGCGCTGGCGGTGGGGATCACGGTCGAGGCGGTGCGCAGGCTGCTGGATCCCGCCGGAGCCGAGGTCGCCGGCGGTCTCATGCTCTTCGTCGCCGTGGTCGGCCTCATCGCCAACGCCATCTCGCTGTGGCTGCTGGGCGCGGCGCAGAAGCGCAGCATCAACGTGCGCGGCGCGTATCTGGAGGTGCTGGGCGACCTGCTGGGGTCGGCGGCGGTGATCGTGGCCGCCGTCGTGATCGTCTTCACGGGGTGGACGCGGGCGGATGCGCTGGTGTCGCTGCTCATCGCCGTACTCATCGTGCCGCGGGCGGTGACCCTCCTCCGGGAGGTCGCAGCGGTGCTGGGGGAGAGCGCGCCCGCGGGCGTGCAGGTCGCGCAGATCCGGCAGCACATCCTCGATACGCCCGGCGTCGTCGACGTGCATGACGTGCACGTGTGGCAGCTCACCCGCGGCGCTCCGGTGTTCATGGCGCACGTCGTGGTGGACGATGCCTACCTGGCCCGCGAACCGGCGACCGAGATCCTGACCCGGCTGCAGTCCTGTCTGTCGGACCATTTCGACGTGGCGCACTCGACGTTCCAGCTCGAGCCCGCCGGGCACGTCGAGCATGACGCGCATGCGTGAGACGTGGGCGGTGCGCCCTCATTCCTCCCGCGTCACTTCGTCCGGCGTCTTGTCGGGACGCAGGCCGCGCCAGCGCGCGTGACGGAGCGTGCCGCCCGGGGTGAACTCGGCGTACTCGACTTCCGCGACGGTCACGGGGCGCACCCAGAGCGCGTCGGAGGCGTCGGCGCGGGGGATGCCGACGAACGGGTCGGCGTCGGTGCGCAGCGGGGTCAGAGTCTCGTCGAGCCGCGCCAACGTGCGGTCGCTGAACCCCGAGCCGACGCGGCCGACGTACTGCAGGCCGTCGGGGCCGGGGATGCCGAGCAGCAGGGAGCCGATCGACCCGGTGCGGCCGCCCTTGCCCGGCCGGATGGCCCCGATGACGACCTCCTGCGTGTGCGTGATCTTGACCTTCAGCCAGTGCTCTGAGCGCTGCCCGCGCCGGTAGGTCGAGGCGGGGTCCTTGACCACGAGACCCTCGAGACGGTGTCGACGCGCGGTGGCCAGGGCGGTGTCGACGTCATCGAGCACCGGCGGGACGTCGATCCGCGGCGGGGCGGTGGGAAGGGTGTCAAGCAGTCTGCGCCGATCGCGCAACGGGAGGGTCGTCACGTCGCGTCCGTCGTGGGCGAGGACGTCGAAGAGGTACCAGGCGGTCGGGGTGCGAGCCGCCTCACGGGCGATGTCCCGGCTGCCGGTGAGGTGCATTCGGTTCTGCAGCAGGGAGAAGCTCGGCCGCCCCGTCTCGTCGAGGGCCACGATCTCGCCGTCGACGACGACGGGCGTCGGGCCGAACGCGGCGGCCGCGGCTTCGGTCAGCTCCGGATACCGGGCGGTGATGTCGGTTCCGTTGCGGCCGCGCAGGTGCAGGGTCGTGCCGTCCCAGGCGCCGAGCGACCGGATGCCGTCCCATTTCAGCTCCGCCCACGCCCCGCCGCCGTTCCACCGGCCGGCGGCCTCCTTTGCACGCGCCGCGGTCGATGCTGTCGCCAGCATCGGTCGAAGGTCGTCGTCGTGGCGAGCCGTGGTGCGCGCAAGGCCATCGTCATCCTCGCCCGACCCGCGAGATTTCCGTTGTCCTCTCGATTCGTCATGTGAGTTCCCGCTCACACGGTGGCCGGGCGCGGTGTGTTTCGGGCCCGCGCCCCCCTCCACGGCACCGGTCAATTCGTCATGTGACTTCCCGCTCACACGATCACCGGGTGAGCCCTCGCTCACACCCTCGCCGAGCGGGTCGTCGGTCTGATTCCCGCCGGGTGACTTCCCGCTCACACGGTCGGCGTCGGCCGGGGGGCGGTGCGCGGTGGCGTCGGCCGGGGGGCGATGCGCGGAGGTGTGGTGTGAGCCGGAACTCACATGACGAATCAAGAGTGTCGGAGATTTTGAGGCGCCGGACGGGGCGCCGGCATGCGGGGGGCGCGCGGCGGCGACAGCGCCCCCGGCCGCGGTGGGCTTCATCCGGTGCATCAGCCAAGTCGACTTCTCGCCGGCTCCGTCGGTGCGGATGAGCGCCAGCCGCACGTCGCCGAGTGGCCCGCCCGGCCTCCCGTGAACGGTGAGGATGATCTCGTCGTCCCGCCACTTCTCGAGATCGTAGACGCCCTCGTCCCAGATCGTGACCGTGCCCCCGCCGTACTCGCCGCGCGGGATCTCCCCCTCGAACGCGGCGTACTCCAGCGGGTGATCCTCGGTCATCACGGCGAGGTGATTGCGGTCCGGTGATTCGGGCACGCCCTTGGGCACCGCCCAGCTGACCAGCACGCCGTCGCGCTCCAGCCGGAAGTCCCAGTGCAGCCGTGAGGCGTGATGCTCCTGGATCACGAAGCGGGGCAGGCCGTCTCCGGCCGCACGGCCGCCGAGCGCGTTGGCCGGGACGGGCTCGGGGGTGGCTCCCGCCGTGCGCTTGGCGATGTAGGTGGCCAGCGGCCCCGCCGTCGATGCCCGGGCGCCCGCCGCGAACCCCAGCGGGGCGATCGGGTCCTCTCCCGCCTCCACACGGGCGAGCACCTCGCCCAGCAGGAGGTGTCGCAGATCGGGGTCGTCGAGCTCCGCCCACGTGCGCGGCGCCGCCACCGTGGGCTGTTCGCGACCGCGCAGGGAGTAGGGCGCGATCGTGGTCTTCGAGCCGTTGTTCTGGCTCCAGTCGATGAACACCCGCCCGGTGCGCTGCGCCTTGGCCATCTGGCTCACGACGAGGTCGGGATGGTCCGCCTCCACGGCTCTGGCCAGTTCCCGCGCCACGATCGTGATCTGCTCGCTCGTCTGCGTCCCCGGCAGCGCCGCATAGAGGTGGATCCCCTTGCTGCCGCTGGTCACCGGGTACGGTTCGAGACCCATGTCCGTCAAGATCGCGCGGAGCAGCCGCGCGACCTCCGCGCACTCCGCCAAGCCCATTCCCGGGCCCGGGTCGAGGTCGAGCACGATCCGGTCGGCGGCAGCGCGGCCGCCATCGGGGGCGAACCGCCACTGGGGGACGTGCAACTCCAGGCTCGCCACCTGAGCCAGGTACACGAGCGTCGCGCGATCCTCGACCAGCGGATAGTCCTTCGCGCCGGTCGAGTGCGCGATCGGCATCCGCTTCACCCAGTCGGGCGCGCCCGGTTCGAGATCCTTCGCGAAGAAAGACGGGGCATCGACACCCTCGGGCCACCGTTTGCGGGTGACCGGTCGCCCCGTGATCTGCGGGATCATCGCCGGAGCGACCCGGGTGACGTAGTCGATCACCTCGCCCTTGGTGGTGCCGGTGGCGGGGTAGAGGACCTTGTCCAGGTTCGTCAGACGCAGCCGGCGACCGTCGATGCGCACGAGCTGACCCTCACCTGCCATGTCAGCAGGCTAGTGCGCAAGCTCTAGGCGTGACGGGTGGGGCAGGTGTTCACTGGGATCATGAGGGCGATCTGGAAGGGCGCGCTGACCTTCGGACTGGTGAACGTGCCGGTGAAGGTCTACTCCGCGACGGAAGACCACGACCTGCCGCTGCACCAGGTGCACGCCGCCGACGGCGGACGCATCCGGTACCAGCGGATCTGCGAGATCGACGGCGAGGTCGTTCCCTACGCCGACATCGACAAGGCCTACGACGACGGCGACCGCACGGTCGTGCTCACGAAGGAGGACATCGCGTCGCTGCCGGCCGAACGCAGCCGCGAGATCGATGTCGTCGAGTTTGTCCCGAGCGAGCAGGTGGACCTGCTCACCCTCGACAAGGCCTACTACCTCGAACCGGACTCCGCCTCACCCAAGGCGTACGTGCTGCTGCGCAGGACACTCGAGCAGACCGACCGCACCGCGATCGTGCGGTTCTCGCTGCGGCAGAAGACACGCCTGGCTGCGCTGCGCGTGCGCGGAGACGTGCTGGTGCTGCAGACGCTGCTGTGGGCGGACGAAGTGCGCGAGGCGTCTTTCCCGTCGCTGGACGAGTCGGTGCGCATCTCGGCCAAGGAGCTCGAGCTGTCCGCCAGCCTCGTCGAGAGCTTCGCCTCCGACTTCGACCCCGAAGACTTCGCCGACGAATACCAGCAGGAACTGCGTACACTCATCGACGCGAAGCTGGAGCAGGGCGATGCTCTGGACACCTCCCAGACCTTCGGCGAGACGGAGGAGCCGGAGTCCGGCGGCGAGGTCATCGATCTGATGGCAGCGCTGCGTGCCAGCGTCGAGCGCTCGCGGGCGGCGCGGGGCAACGCGCCGTCCACGAGCGACGAGCCGGCGGAGACCCCGGCTCCGAAGAAGGCCGCGGTGTCGACCGCCAAGAAGGCGTCCGGGAAGAAGTCGCCTGCGAAGGAGGCGCCTGCCAAGAGCGCCCCCGCCAAGAAGGCGCCCGCGAAGAGCGCGCCCGCCAAGAAGGCGACGGCGAAGAAGAAGGCCAGCTAGCCGCGCGCCGCGGCGGAACCGTCGGGATCGTCGATGTCGTCGTCGAAGACGTCCTGGTCGAGGACCAGCTCCTCGGCCTCGGCGGCATCCGTCACGGCGTCGTCGCCGGCGGCGGCCTCGCGCGCGACCTTGCGTCGCTCGGCGAAGTAGTGCCACACGACGAAGACGAGCGTGCCGGCGACGGCGGCCAGGAGGATGACGTCGATGTACTCCGACACGAAGTCGCCGACGAAGGGGATGAACCCGATGCCGTACCCGATCATCGTCAGGCCGAAGCCCCAGAGGACGGCGCCGATGAAGTTGTACAGCGAGTAGCGCCGCCAGGGCATGTGGCCCACACCGGCCGCGACCGGCGCGAACGTGCGCACGATCGGGACGAACCGGGCGAGGATGATCGTCAGCCCTCCGTAGCGCTCGAAGAACGCGTTGGTGCGCTCGACGTTGCGACGGCTGAAGATGCCGGATTCCTTGCGCTCGAACACCGCCGGCCCGCCCTTGTGGCCGATCAGGTAGCCGGCTTCGCCGCCGACGAACGCCGAGAGGCCGATCAGCAGAGCCACCCACCACGCGCTGAGGCCGAAGACGCCATGGGGCGCGACCTCGGTGGAGTGCGACAGCAGTCCGGCCATGATGAGCAGGGTGTCGCCCGGCAGCAGGAACCCGACCAGCAGGCCCGTCTC
Organism: Microbacterium sp. zg.Y1084; assembly: GCF_024623595.1. Taxonomy (NCBI): domain Bacteria; kingdom Bacillati; phylum Actinomycetota; class Actinomycetes; order Micrococcales; family Microbacteriaceae; genus Microbacterium; species Microbacterium sp. zg.Y1084. The sequence continues at coordinate 406,743 of NZ_JANJGV010000002.1, read as the reverse complement.
GGCGAAGACGATGAAGCACACCACCAGCAGCGCCCACGGCTGCGAGTTCGTGATGATCGTCGCGGGATCCAGCCAAGGGATCAGCGCGGTCGGTGCGTGCAGTGCGGTTTCAAGCACGAAGTCCCCGTCGGTCGGATGCGGCGGTCAGTCTCGACGGATGCCGAAGCATCCGTCCGTGCGGAAGGTGGGACTCGAACCCACACGCCCGAAGGCACAGGAACCTAAATCCTGCGTGTCTACCGATTCCACCACTCCCGCGGGTGCCCCACAGTCTAGTGGGGGGAGAGGGAGTCATCCGCAGCGGAGACCCCCGCCGCCTGCGCGCGGGCGTCGCCTGCGCGCACGCGCGGCGAGCCGCCGATGAACCAGTAGGCCGCGCCCACGATGAGCGCGCCGCCGACGAGGTTGCCGAAGCCGACCCACAGCATGTTCGCGCCGAAGGCCGCCCACGTCGCGTCATGCACGCCGGTCAGCATGCCGAGGGCGTACGTGGTCATGTTCGCCACGACGTGCTCGAAGCCGGACGCCACGAACGCCAGGATCGCGAGGAGGATGACGGCGATCTTCGGGCCGTCGGTGGTCAGGCGCGCGCACATCCAGATCGCGAGGCACACCAGCACGTTGCACAGCACGCCGCGGAGGAACAGCTCGTGGGGCAGCTCACCGGCCTTGGCAGCGAGCAGCTCGGCGAGCATGGCCTCGGCGGCGGGCGCGGCATGCAGGATGCCGGCGCCGGCCACGACGATGGAGAAGACCACCGCCCCGGCGAGGTTGGCCACGAACGTGACCGCGAGGGCGGCTGCCGCGCGCCCCGCTCCGACTGCGCGCATGAGCGCGCCCTGGGTGAGGGTCATCATCGACGAGGTGGCCAGCTCGCCGCCGGCGAAGACGACGAGGGTGAGCGCGGCGGCGAACACCAGTCCGCTGACCAGGCGCCCCGCGCCCGAGCCTGCGGCGCTCAGGGGACCCGCGGTGCTGATCATGAGCACCACGCCGATACCGAGATAGGCGCCGGCGAGCATCCCCGAGACGGCGAACCGAGCGGGAGCGCGCAGGCCCTGCACCTTGTGACGCGCAGCCTCGCGCTGCACCTCGAGTGCCTGTGCGACGGTCAGCATGTCGTGCGGCAACGGCGAAGCGGTCGGGTCATGAGGACATCCTGCCGTGCACGGCGCGGTCTGCGCGCGGGAATCGGCCGGTGAAAACCCACCCCGTGCCGCCCGATCAGGCGCCCGCGGGCACCGGGGTGAGCGACTCCAGAACAGCCGCGCGCAGGCGGGCGGGCGCGCGGTCACCGCCGGCGCGATGCGTGACGCGACCGGGCAGCATCGCCGCCGCCGACGGAGCGGACGACCCCCACCCGCACAGCTGCACGGCGAGGGCGAGCTCGGCGCCGTCCGTCGCGGGCGCGGAACGGCACACCTTGCCCGGGTGACCGGGAAGGATGAGCCCGCGGGCGGCGGCGACATCGTGCAGCGCCGCGGTGCGGAACATCGTGGCGCTCCCCGTGATCACGCTCGCCTTCCCGCTGACGACGCCGAGGTCGTCGTCGCGCGCGAACTCCCGCAGCGCAGTGGCGATGAACTCCGCCGGCATCCGCGTCTCGGCCGTGAGGATGAGCACGAACGTCGGCGCATCGCCCTCCCCCTGCGCCAGCGCCTCGTCGACGGCGGCGGCCGTGTCTGCCGTGGTGATCACCCGGGCTCCGTGGGCGACGGCGGCGTCGATGGCCTCCTCGGCGTCCGGCCTCGTGAGAACGGTGACGCGGCGTGGGACGACCGTCTGCAGCGCCATCGCATCCAGGACGGACAGCACGCCCGACGGGTCGTCGTGGGCGGCGACGAGCACCGCGAGGTGAGACCCTCCGATCCGCCGGTGCGGTCGCCGGGCGCGGAGGGGGTGCAGGGGGAAGGTCATGATCGGATCTCGCTTCTGGGTGATGCGGCCGACACTCGGGCCCCGGGGCGCGCGGGGCGTCCCCGGGGCCCGAGGCCGGTCAGCTGCGGGCGGCGCGCCGCCCTGCGACGAGCGCCAGCCCGAGGCCGAGCGCGCCGGCACCGGCGAGTGCGACGGGCACTGCGGTGCCGGAACCACCCGTGTACGCCAGCGTGGCCGGGGCGGCGCACTCGACGGCGGGGTGGTGCACCTCCCTGGTCACGGCAGGGACAGCGGGGGTGCCGGGGACGCCGGGAACGGCGGGCTGGAACTCCTGGTCCACGACGGTGACCTCCTCAGTCACCGCCGGGTGCTCCACGGTGTGGGTCTCGGCCGGGTGCTCCACGGTGTGGGTCTCGGCCGGGTGCTCCACGGTGTGGGTCTCGGCCGGGTGCTCCACGGTGTGGGTCTCGGCCGGGTGGTGCACCGTCGTGGTCACGGCTTCGAGGTAGAACCAGTCGCCGTTGCCTGAGCCGCCGTGGGAGCGGTAGTACGCGCCCTCGTGGCCCACGCCGTGGGGGTCGCCCTTCACATTGGGCTGCCAGTCGGCGCCCGGGAAGGCCGGCGGGTCGTCGGAGAGGTGCGGGCCGCCGGTCCACGAGTAGCGCTGCCAGTGGTCGAACACCTCCTCGTCCCAGGCCTCCCTGTCGACGACGGTCTCGGTCCAGGCCTCCTTGTCGACGACGGTTTCGGTCCAGGCCTCCTTGTCGACGACGGTTTCGGTCCAGGCCTCCTTGTCGACGACGGTCTCGGTCCAGGCCTCCTGGATGACGCGGGTCTCCAGGTGGCTCACCTCGGGGACCTCCGGCACGCCGGGGATCTCGGCGACGGCGGGCACCGCGGGGGTCACGAGGACCGTCTCGGTCCAGGCAGCCCGCGGAACGCACGGGGCGTCCGCAGCCGGTGCCGCGGACGCGCCGAGCATCAGCGGGCTCGCAGCGATGACGAGCGCCGCAGTGGCGCTCGCGACCTGCTTTCTCACCGCAACTCCTTTCTGTCGTGATGGGTGGGTCAGCCCGCGGGCACTGCCCGCGGGACGCATCAGGGCTCGGTGCGCGCCTTGCGGCGCATCCGGACGACGCGGCCGACGGAGAGGGCCGCGAGCCCGGCGACGAAGAGGGTCCAGCCCGCCACCCAGGTGTGGGCGAGCGCGGCGCCGGTGGTGGCGAGCACCCCGGATGCGGTGCTGTTGAGCTGGTACATGGATGGGTTCTTCCGGAAGAGAGGGGGTCCCGCTCAGCTGGAGGGGACGAAGAGGGGTGACTCGTGTGCGGTGACGTGGTTCCAGGCGGTGTCGCGGCGCAGCAGCGCCAGCGCGACGGCGTGCACGAACGCCGCCTGCAGGGCGATGTCATAGGCGATCTCCGGCAGCACGGCGGCGGCGAGCATCCGGGCGCGTGGTCCGCCCGGCCACACGGTGATGACGCGCTCGACGATGAAGACGCCGCCCACGGCGAGCCAGAATCCGCTCACGGCGAAGGTGCCGGTGGCGACCGACAGCGCGGTCAGCAGCAGCAGCGTGGCGATCGTGAGGATGCCGACGAGGATCATCGCCTGCTGGCCGAAGTAGCGCAGCGTGACGCGGGAGACGCCGTACTCGCGCAGGTTGTCGAGCATGCCCTTGTACCAGCGCACGCGCTGGCGATGCAGATCGCCCCAGGTGGGCATGAGCTCGGTGGTGCAGACGCATTCCTCCGGCGCAACCATCCGCCAGCCGCACGTCTTGAGGGCGAGGGTCAGCTCGGAGTCCTCGGTGATGGCGCCGCGGTCGTAGACGTCGCCGCGGGTGCCCGGCAGGAGATCACCTCGGGCGGCGGCGACCTCGCGCAGCGCCGCGGTGCGGAACATCGACGCGGTGCCGGTGACGACGCTCACCCGTCCGGTGGCCCGGATCTGGGTCCCGTAGCGGACGTACTCGTTCGCCTGGAACTGCTGCAGCATGCTCATCGGCCGCTCGCCGACGAAGAGGCCGCTCACGGCGCCGAGTGCGTCGTCTGCGTTCAGCGCGGCCAGGGACACGTCGATGAACTGCGGGTCCAGGCGCGTGTCGGCATCGACGACGAGGATGAAGGGCGGCGCGTCGTCGCCCAGCGCTGCGAGCGCCTGATTGAGCGCACCGGCCTTGCGGTCCGTGTTGTCACGGGTCACCATGACGTCGGCCCCGTGGGCGGCAGCGACGTACCCCGTGGCGTCCGTGCAGTTGTCGGCGACGACCACCACGCGTCGGGGCACCGCCGTCTGCCGCGACAGGGCGTCGAGCGTCTCGGCGATGGCGTCGGCTTCGTTGTGCGCGGGGATGAGGACGGCGAGCTCGCTCGCGCGTACGACGCGCCGCGAGGACGGGAGGGGCCGTACCGTCGGGCTCATGGCGGGACCGCTCTTTCTCGCCGGCACCCCGGCGCTCGGGCGGGCCGTCAGGAGCGCGGGCGGCCACGCGGCGGCACCACGGCGGTCCCGCGGTCATCCAGTCCACTCGCGGGGTGCGGAGCACAGATGGGCGCGGAGGCGATCTGAGCATCGCGGTGCGCCCGATCGAGTACGTCAGGCGGCCATGCTGAGCACGCGGAGAACCCGTCTGAGTACTCGCTGTGGGGGCCGCAGCCGGCGCTGCGGCGGCTCAGACCAGCCCGATGAGGTCCTCGCGCGTCTTCACGCCGAGCTTGCGGAAGACGCGGTAGAGGTGGTTGTCGATCGTCCGCTCACTGACGACCAGCCGCTCGGCGACTTCCCGGTTGGTCAGGCCCGCGGCGATCAGATGGGCGACCTCGCGCTCGCGGGGTGTCAACACGGATTCCGGGTCGAGACGTGCCGACAGCACCAGCGAGAGGTCGTCGCCTGCGGCGTGCACGGCACGGCGCAGGTGGAGCGATTCCCGCGCAGCGGCGTCGGAGCGCCCTTCCTGACGCAGGTAGCGCACCGCCATCGCGTGTGCACGGGTGGCGTAGAGCACGAGGCCCGCATCGCGGAGGACGTCCGCCGCGGCGAGCAGCCGTTCGGGTGAGTGATCGCCCGCGCCCTCGAGGAAGGCGCCCATCGCCGGCATGATCGAGCCCTGACTGGCGAAGGCCACCTGTGCCGCGCGGGCCGTGCGTTCCCCGTCCACATGCAGCTCCAGCAGCCGCACCGATTCGAAGACGGCGGCCAGGAGGTGCCCGTCGTCGATGAGGGTGGTGACCTCCTCCCACGCACCGGCGGTCGCCTCGTCGGCGGGCACACCGCGGGCGAGGGCGAGCGCCGCGGCAGTGGCGGCGGGGCTCATGTACGGGAAGGGCCCCGCGCTGAGGCCCAGCGCGTCGAGCTGCACGACCATGTCGTGCGCGCTGTCGAAGGCGCCTTCCCACAGGGACAGACCGGCGCTGATGGAGAGCAGGCCGGCGCGGGCCTCAGGGGCGAGGACGGCAGGGGCGTTCACAGCGAACAGGCTCGTCAGATGGTCGCGCAGGGTGCCGAGCCGCCCCTGCAGGAAAAGTCCGAGCGCCACCACGTAGCCGTAGGGCTCGATTCGCGTGCGGTCGAGGGTGCCGCGGGCGAGGTCGAGCTGCCGCTGCGAGCTCTGTATGGCGCCGGCGATGTCGCCGTCGCAGAGCTGGGCGAGCGGTATCACCGAGTAGGGATCGCGGCGCAGCGGGTCGGCGGGGGAGAGGTCGGCGAAGTCGGCGACCGCGTCGCTCGTGCGCCCGCCACTGAGCAGCACCTCGCCGCGGACGAGCCGCACGATGTCGACGGCGTTCCAGCGCGGCAGCCCCGAGGTCTGCAACGGCCGGGCCAGCTGGCGCACCTGCTCGATCTCGGCCGGTCGCGGGTAGGCCGGCAGCTCAGCCGTTCCCAGTCCGGGCAGCATCAGGCGCAGATGCTGCCCGACGGCGGAGACGGCGGCGCCCGAACCGGGGATCTCGTGAGCCGTCTGCGTCAGCAGGTCCATCGCCTGGTGCGTTTCGCGGCGGCTGGTCGCGCGGTACACGACCTCCCACAGCCGCAGCCGCAGGGCGTCACGGTCCGCCGGCAGCTGCGCGGTGCGTGCGGCGGCGAGCACGTCGTCGATCTCGTGGTCGTCGGCGCCATCGTCGAGGAGCGCCTGGACGTAGGCGACCGCGGTGAGCGCCCCGGGTCGGGCCTCCCACTGCGCCCGGGACTGGGTCACGCGTCGTGCGGTCTCCTCGTGCAGCACCCGCCCGAGGATCGCGGCGGCCTCAGGCGACGAAGACCAGCGGTTCGGCGCGTGGAGGGGCGGTCGCGGGCTCTGACCGGGCAGGGCAGTGGACGCATCCGTCTGCGTGCGCGCTTCTGCGACGCGGTCGGCGGCGGCCCGCCCGCGAGCGGCCGGCGCGCGATGCCGCAGATAGTCCTCCAGAACCGGGGGGAACAACGCGGCCACGGGACCGCGATCGTCGTCGACGAAGCGGAGCAGGCCGCGGTCGTCGAGCGCGGTGAGGATCGACCACGGCAGCAAGCGCCGCACCGTCACCAGGTCGGTGGGGCCCAGCTCCGCCAGTACCCAGCATCCCTCGCGCTCGGCTTCGCTGAGTCCTTCGGTGAGTTTCACCAGGGTCGCCGCGAGCCCTCTGCTCCACAGGTCGCGCTCAGCCGACCAGCGCTGGCCGCGCTGCACCAGACCGCCCGCCTGCCGGGCGGTGAGGGTGATCGCGCGGGCGATGCCCGGCAGCCCCCCCGACAGGGCGTAGACGCGACCCGCGGCGTCGGCGTCGACGTCGCCGCCGAGGGTGTCCGACACGAGACGGTGGATCGCCTCGAACGACGCAGGCGGAATCCACAGAGCGGTGGCCTCGCGCCGCGCCAGGACGGTGTCGACGGCCGCTGCGCCGGGGTAGGGCGGCCGCACGGTGATGACGACGGTCACAGCGGGGTCGTCGGCTGCCGCAGCGAGCACGGTCGCCGAGGCTTCGTCCAGGCGATCGCCGTCCGAGACGAGCAGCAGCACCGGCGCGGACCCCGCACGCGACGACAGAGCCTGTGCGGCGCCGAGGGGGGTCAGCGCGCCGCTGTTGGGCGCGTGGATGCCGGACAAGGCGAGTGACTCGAGCGGGCGACCCGCCGCCCCGTGTCCCGTGAGGGACCGTACGGTCCATTCCTCGCCCGCCATGACGTCGCCCACGAGGCGGAGCGTCTCCCGCCGGCCGGCGCCGGGCAGCCCCACCACCACCACGCAGATGCCGGAGCGCACCGACTCCGCGATCGTGCTGACCAGCCCGGAGCGCGGAGACGGCGTCGCCATGCCCCCACTATGGTCGGCGGGGTGCGATCGCGCCAGCCTCGCGCGGGGTCAGCTGCGCGGGTGCGCCGGCCGCGTCAGGTTCAGCAGCAGCACGGTCATCGCGGCCGCGGAGAGGGCGGCGAGCACCATGTGCACGCCGACGGCGAGCTCGGGCAGGCCGTTGCGCGCCTGGTAGATCCCGACGGCGATCTGCACAAGAACCACACCGAGCAGTGTCGTCGCCCACCGCCGGGTGGGCAGGGTCCGAGCCCAGGCGGCCCCGGCCAGCACGAGGAGGGCGGCCAGCAGCACGTATCCCGGCCAGGCGTGCACGTGCTCGAGCACTTCGGCGTTGAAGCCGTTGCGGCCGGCCTCGACGTCTCCCGAATGGGGGCCCGCGCCGGTGGTCAGCACGCCGAAGGAGATGGTGACGGCAAGGGGGACGAGGGTCGCGTACGCGGTGCGGGCGTACCAGAGGGGCACCGCGCGGCGCCGCGGCCCCGGCACGGTGTGCATGCGCACGAGGAAGGCCGCGCAGACGCACACCAGCAGCAGCGAGGCGACGTAGTGGAAGCCGACGATGAAGGGGTTCAGACCGGTCAGCACCGTGATGCCGCCGACGATCGCCTGCGCGACGACGCCGCCGACGACGACGAGGGCGAGCATGAACAGGTCGCGGCGCTCCCGGCGCATCCGCCACAGGAGAACGACGACGATGAGGGCGAGGATGCCGACGAGGCCGGTCAGCGTGCGGTTGCCGAACTCGATCACCCCGTGAATGCCCATCTCGGGGGTGTTGACGAGCGACTCGGGGGTGCAGGTCGGCCATGTGGGGCACCCCAGACCCGACCCGGTCAGGCGTACCGCGCCGCCGGTGGCGATGATCAGCACCTCGGCGAGGAACGACAGCCAGGCGAAGACGCGGATGCGGCGGTCCACCGTGGCGGGGAGCCAGTCGTGGAACCGGGAAGGGGTGCGCGTCGCGACCGCCTGGGACATCTCGTCGCCTCCTGGGAATGCACATCGGATCGCGTCGGTTCGGGCCCGCGGGCCACGACCAGGCGCCGGCGTTGCCTGTAGACTCGTGCTTTGGGGATGCCGCGCACAAGCGCCGGTCATCCCTCCCAGTCTAGGTGTGATCTCACGCCCAGTTGAGCGGGCCCGGAAGCGGCATCACCACCCTCGGAACTCCACGAGGGGGCAGGAATGCCGGGACGGATGACACCGTTGTGGCCCAGAGGAGGAAACGTCATGTCGGATGTGCTGATCGACCGTCCCGAGCTCGATGGGCTGGGGGTGTACGAGTTCGGCTGGCACGACCCCGACGCCGCCGGCGCGACCGCCAGGCGCGGACTGAGCGAAGCGGTGGTGCGTGACATCTCCGCTCTCAAGGCCGAGCCCGAGTGGATGCTGAAGACCCGCCTGAAGGCCCTGCAGCTGTTCGGTCGCAAGCCGATGCCGACGTGGGGCGCCGACCTCAGCGACATCGACTTCGACAACATCAAGTACTTCGTGCGCTCCACGGAGAAGCAGGCCCAGACGTGGGAGGACCTCCCCGACGACATCAAGAACACGTACGAGCGCCTCGGCATCCCCGAGGCCGAGCGCCAGCGTCTGGTCGCCGGCGTCGCCGCCCAGTACGAGTCGGAGGTCGTGTACCACCAGATCCGCGAAGACCTCGAGGCGCAGGGTGTCATCTTCATGGACACCGACACCGCCCTGCGCGAGCACCCCGAGTTCTTCGAGGAGTACTTCGGCACGGTCATCCCGTCCGGTGACAACAAGTTCGCCGCGCTGAACACCGCGGTGTGGTCGGGCGGATCGTTCGTCTACGTCCCCAAGGGCGTGCACGTCGACATCCCGCTGCAGGCGTACTTCCGGATCAACACCGAGAACATGGGTCAGTTCGAGCGGACCCTGATCATCGCGGACGAAGACTCCTACGTGCACTACATCGAGGGCTGCACGGCCCCGATCTACCAGTCCGACTCGCTGCACTCCGCGGTCGTCGAGATCATCGTGAAGAAGAACGCCCGCGTGCGCTACACGACGATCCAGAACTGGTCCACGAACGTCTACAACCTCGTCACCAAGCGTGCCGTCGCACACGAGGGCGCCACGATGGAATGGGTCGACGGCAACATCGGCTCCAAGGTGACGATGAAGTACCCGTCGATCTTCCTGGTGGGCGAGCACGCCAAGGGCGAGACCCTGTCGGTGGCCTTCGCCGGTCCCGGCCAGCACCAGGACGCCGGCGCCAAGATGATCCACATGGCGCCGTACACGCAGTCGTCGATCATCTCGAAGTCGATCGCCCGCGGCGGCGGCCGTGCCGGCTACCGCGGCGAGGTGCGGGTGGATGCCAACGCGCACCACTCCGCCAACACGGTGCGCTGCGACGCGCTGCTGGTCGACACGAAGTCCCGCTCCGACACGTACCCCGCGATCGACATCCGCGTCGACGACGTGCAGCTCGGGCACGAGGCGACCGTGTCGAAGGTCAGCGAGGAGCAGCTGTTCTACCTGCAGTCCCGCGGCATGCCCGAGGACGAAGCCATGGCGATGATCGTCCGCGGCTTCATCGAGCCCATCGCCCGCGAGTTGCCCATGGAGTACGCCCTCGAGCTGAACAAGCTCATCGAGATGGGCATGGAAGGATCCGTCGGCTGATGACCAGCGTCACCCAGGCCCCCGCCACCCGCGGAGAGGGCCACATCGACCCTGCCGCCGCTTTCGTGCCGGTGCAGACCCGGTCGGAGCGTCCGACCTCGTTCGACCCGGCCGACTTCGGCGCGCCCACCGGCCGTGAGGTCAACTGGAAGCACACCCCGCTGACGCGGCTCGGTGCCGTGCTGACCGACGAGGAGCCCGACGCCACCGCCGTCGCGCACCGCATCACCGGTCCGGAAGGCCTCGTGATCGCGTCGACCGGCCACGATGCCCCGGCGCGCGGCGAGGTCTTCCGTCCCGAGGATCTGCCCGCGGCGATCGCATGGAAGCGCAGCCCCGACGCGGTGCACGTGCGCATCCCCGCCGGGGTCGAGCAGGACGACCTGCTGCGCATCGACCTCGCCGGGCGGGATGCCGGTGCCCACGGGGCCGACCACATCATCGTCGAGGCGATGCCGCAGTCCGCTGCCACGGTGCTGCTCTACCACTCCGGCACCGCTCAGTACGCGCAGAACGTGGAGATCATCGTGCGCGACGGCGCGCGGCTGAACCTCGTGACGGTGCAGCGCTGGGACGAGGACGCCGTGCACGTGGCATCCCACCAGGCGCGTGTGGACCGCGACGCGTCGCTCACGCATGTCGTGGTGAGCCTCGGGGGCGGCGTCGTGCGCGTGAACCCCTCGGTCGAGCTCTCCGGGGCCGGCTCCTCCTGCAAGCTGTACGGCGTGTCGTTCTCCGACTCCGGCCAGCACCTGGAGAGCCAGGTGTACATGCACCACAAGGGACCCCACACGAAGGGCGACGTGCTCTACAAGGGCGCCCTGCAGGGCGAGAGCGCGCGCAGCGTGTGGATCGGCGACGTGCTGATCGGCCCGGATGCCGCCGGCACGGATTCGTACGAGGCCAACCGCAACCTGGTGCTCACCGACGGCGCCCGCGCCGAGTCCATCCCGAACCTCGAGATCGAGACCGGTGACATCCAGGGCGCAGGCCACGCCAGCGCCACCGGACGCTTCGACGACGAGCAGCTGTTCTATCTGCAGGCCCGCGGCATCGGCGAAGCGGAGGCGCGACGCCTGGTGGTCCTCGGCTTCCTCGGCGAGATCGTGCAGAAGACCGGCATCCCCTCGCTGGAGGAGGAGCTCACGGCGGCCATCCTCGCCGAGCTCGACGCGGAGCCGTCGGCATGACCGCCACCCGCGTCTGCGCACTGAGCGAACTCGAGCAGGACACCGCCCGCCGGGTCGAGGTCGACGGGGTCCCCATCGCCCTCGTGCTGGATTCGAACGGTGAGGTGCACGCCATCGGCGACACCTGCACCCACGGCGACATCTCGCTCTCCGACGGATTCGTCGAGGGGGAGACCCTGGAATGCTGGGCCCACGGCTCGGCGTTCTCGCTCCTCACCGGCCGTCCCCTCAACCTCCCCGCTTACGAGCCCGTCCCCGTCTACGTCGTCGAGATCGACGGCGACGACGTGCTCATCGATCCGACCCTGAAGAAGGAAGTCTGACAATGTCTGTCCTCGAGATCCGCGACCTGCACGTGACGGTCGAGACCGATGAGGGAACGACCCCGATCCTCAACGGCGTCACCCTCACCATCCGCACCGGTGAGACCCACGCCATCATGGGCCCCAACGGCTCCGGCAAGTCGACGCTGGCGTACACGATCGCCGGTCACCCCAAGTACACCGTCACCGGCGGCTCGATCACCTTCGACGGTCAGGACGTGCTGGAGATGACGGTCGACGAGCGCGCCCGTGCCGGTGTCTTCCTCGCCATGCAGTACCCGGTGGAGATCCCCGGCGTCACCGTGACGAACTTCCTGCGCACGGCCAAGACCGCCATCGACGGTGAGGCCCCCTCGCTGCGTTCGTGGACCAAGGACGTCAAGGAGTCGATGAAGAACCTGCGCATGGACCCGAAGTTCGCGCAGCGCAACGTCAACGAGGGCTTCTCGGGCGGCGAGAAGAAGCGTCACGAGATTCTGCAGCTCGAGCTGCTGCGCCCGAAGATCGCGGTGCTCGACGAGACCGACTCCGGCCTGGATGTCGATGCGCTGAAGATCGTCTCCGAGGGCGTCAACCGCGCCAAGGAGAACACCGGCCTCGGCGTGCTGCTGATCACCCACTACACGCGCATCCTCCGCTACATCCACCCCGACTTCGTGCACGTCATGGTCGCCGGGCGCATCGCGGAGGAGGGCGGCCCGGAGCTCGCCGAGCGTCTCGAAGCCGAAGGCTACGACCGCTACCTCGAGCCCGCCGCCGACGCGGACGCGTAGGATCGCCTCATGACCGCGACGCTCACCACCGAGAAGTACGAAGAGGTGATCGAGGCGCTCAAGGACGTGATGGACCCCGAGCTCGGGATCAACGTCGTCGACCTCGGCCTCATCTACGACCTCGCGTGGGATGACGAGAACGACGCCCTCGTCATCCACATGACGCTCACCTCCGCCGGCTGCCCGCTCACCGACGTGCTGGAGGAGCAGACGGCTCAGGCCCTCGACCAGGTCGTCGAGCGCTTCCGCATCAACTGGGTGTGGATGCCGCCGTGGGGCCCCGAGCGCATCACCGATGACGGGCGCGACATGATGCGCGCCCTCGGCTTCGCCATCTGACGCTGCGTCATCGCACGCGAAAGGCCCGACGCCACGACCGGCGTCGGGCCTTTCGCGTGGGCGTTTCGTCTCGGGCGCTGCGCGCCCTCGCTCAACGACCGGGGGCGGCGGTGGGGCGGTGGGGCGTTTCGTCTCGGGCGCTGCGCGCCCTCGCTCAACGACCGGGGGGGGGGGGGCGTTTCGTCTCGGGCGCTGCGCGCCCTCGCTCAACGACCGGGGGTCTCGCTGCGCGCCCTCGCTCAACGACCGGGGGCAACCGATGGGCGCCCGGCGTCGACGGGCATGCCAAGCTTGAATCGTGACCCCCACCCCCCTCCAGGCCCCGCCGCTGGAGCAGCTGCGGCAACGCAGCAGCACGAAGTGGCGCACCTATCCCGATGACGTGCTGCCGCTGTTCGTGGCGGAGCTGGACTTCGACCTGGCGCCGGCGATCACCGAGGTGCTGCAGCGCGCCGTGCTGGCGGGGGACACCGGCTACACGCCGCCCGACCCCGGCATCCGCGACGCCTTCGCCGGGTACGCCCGGCGGCGGTGGAACTGGGATGTGGCGCCGGAGCGCGTGCGTTCGACGGGGGACGTCATGATGGGCGTGGTCGAGGTGCTGCGCCGCGTCATCACCCCCGGCGGTGGCGTCGTGATCACGCCGCCGGTGTACCCGCCGTTCGGCGACTGCATCGAAGAGGCCGGCGGCGTCGTCATCCGGGTGCCGCTGAGCGACACCGGCGCCGCCTGGCGGCTCGACCTCGAAGGGCTGGAGCGGGCGTTCGCCGCCGGAGCGTCCGCGATGCTGCTGTGCAACCCGCACAACCCCACCGGCACCGTGCACGCGCGCGACGACCTCGCGGCGCTGGCCGATATGGCCGAGCGCTACGGGGTCACCGTCATCAGCGACGAGATCCACGCCCCGCTCACCCAGCCCGGGGTGACGTTCACCCCCTACCTCGACGCATCGCCGGCGGCCACCCGCCACGGCTTCGCCGTCACCAGCGCCAGCAAGACCTACAACCTCGCGGGGTTGAAGTGCGCCGTGATGATCGCGGGCTCCGATGACACCGCGGCCGTGCTGGCGGGGCTGCCCGCCGAGGTGGAATGGCGCACCGGGCTCTTCGGCGCGCTGGCGAACGTCGCGGCCTTCTCCCCGCAGAGCGACGACTGGCTCGCCTCGCTGCTGGCGGCCCTCGACGACAACCGGCGACTCCTGGCAGACCTGCTCGCCGAGCAGCTCCCGGCCGCGCGCTACCGGATGCCGGAGGCCGGGTTCCTGGCGTGGGTGGATCTGACCGGTCTCGGCTGGGGGGACAACCCCGCGGCGACCATCCTGCGCGAGGCGAAGGTGGCCCTGCACTCCGGCCCCGCGTTCGGCGCGGAAGGCGCGGGCCACGTGCGCATCAACTTCGGCTGCGCACCGGAGGTGCTGCGCGAGGCGATCGGGCGCATCGGCGCCCTCGCGCGCGCATGAGCGACACCCGGGCGGCGGCGGGCATCTGGTCCGCAGGCTACGTGTGGGTGACCCTCGGCGCGGTCGCGATGATCTTCCTCGCCGCCACCCAGGCTCTGGCCGTGACGACGGTCATGCCGGTCGTCAGCGCCGACCTCGACGGTGAGGCGCTGTACGCGGCGGCCTTCTCGGCGACGGTCGCGACCAGCGTCATCGGGATGGTGGTCGCCGGCGCCTGGTGCGACCGTTCGAGCCCGCTGGGTCCGCTCACCGCGGCCGTCGTGCTGTTCGCCGCCGGCCTCGTCGTGGCGGGCCTCGCCCCGAGCATGGAGGTGCTCGTCGCGGGCCGGCTGCTGCAGGGGCTCGGCACCGGCGGTCAGACGGTGGCGCTGTACGTCGTGGTGGCGCGGGTCTTCCCCGGCCGGCTGCACGGCCGGGTGTTCGCGGCGTTCTCCGCCGCCTGGGTGATCCCCTCGCTCGTCGGTCCGGTGCTCGCGGGGGCGGTGGCGGAGTTCCTCCACTGGCGATGGGTGTTCCTCGGCGTCGCCGTCCTCACCCTCGCCGCCTTCGCGCTGGTGTCGCTGCGCCTCAGGGGTACCGACCTGGGCACATCACAGCCGGACCGTACGCCTGTGGGCGCGCGGCTGCTGTGGGCGGTGCTCGTCGCGGGAGGGGCTCTGGCGCTGACCCTCGCCGGCAGCGCGGGCGCGTGGATGCCGGCGGTCGTCGTGGCATCCATCGTCGTGCTCGTGCTCACCGTGCGCCCGCTGGTGCCCGCGGGCACCCTGCGCGCGGCCCGCGGACTCCCCAGCGTCGTGCTGATGCGCGGCCTCATCGCCGGCGCCCTCTTCGGGGCGGAGGTGTACGTGCCCAAGCTGCTCATCGACGAGTACGGTTTCTCACCGGTGTGGGCAGGACTCGGTCTCACCGCCGCCGCCCTGATGTGGGCCTTCGCCGCAGCGGTGCAGGGGCGGTGGGGCGATCATCTCGGCAATGCGCGCATCACCATGATCGGCACCGCGCTGCTGGCCGTCGCGATCGCCTCGGGCCTCGCCACCGCGGTGTGGGGTCTGCATCCGGCCCTGCTCATCGCCGTCTGGTCGCTGGCGGGCGGCGGGATGGGGTTGATGTACCCGCGCCTGACCGTGCTGACGCTGGCATACTCGACGCCGCAGAACCAGGGCTTCAACTCTTCAGCGCTGTCGATCTCGGATGCCGTGGGCTCCGCCGTCGTGATCGCGACGATGGGGCTGGTGTTCACGACGTTCGCGGCGACCGGCGCGGGGTTCGCGGCGGTGTTCGCCCTCGGCGTCGCGGTCGCGCTGGCGGGCCTCGTGCCCGGTCTGCGGCTCGGCCACGCTCACGAGGAAGCGCGGGCCTGACGGGCCGGCGCGCCGCTCAGTTCTCGGCTCGCCCGAGCCGCCAGTAGCCCATGAACGCCACCGCCCGGCGGTCCACGCCGTGCTCGGCGACGAGGCGTCGGCGCAGCGTCTTGATGGCCCCCGACTCGCCGGCGAGCCACGCGTACAACGGTGCGCTCTTGAGGGCGGCGCCGCCCTTCGCGGTGCGGGGCACCTCCCACAGGATGCCGTGGTCGATGTCGACCTCCTCGACCTCGCCACCGCGCCCGGCCGGAACGAGATGCGTCGCCGCGTCGGTGGCCTCGGTCAGCAGGTGCGTGCTGCGTGGCCCGTCGTCCCGGCCCGCCACGCGGTACTCGAAGCCGGGGTGGCGAGGCAGGTAGGCGGCATCCGCTGCGCAGGGCAGCTCGACCACCACGACGCCGCGCGCCTCGGCGGGAAGCTGCTCGAGGATCGTCGCGATCGCGGGGGCCGCGGTCTCATCACCGGCCAGCAGCAGATGGTCGGTGCGGGCCGGTGGCACGAAGTCGATGCCGTAGCTCACGCCGGTGTGGGCCCGCGTGGGGGCGTAGATCATCACCTCGTCGCCAACGGCGGCGCGGGCGATCCAGTCCGACGCGGGACCGAGCACGTCGTGGGCGACCATGTCGACGTCGACCTCGGCCACCTCGTTGCGCACCGCGCGCGTGGTGTACGTGCGAAAGGGCGGTCGGGCGTTCTCGGGGAGGTCGCGCCAGCGCAGGTACCACTGTTCGTCGGTGGGCATGGCGTCCAGCCCCGCCTCGGCGGCGGGGAAGACGATCTTGATGCGCTGGTCGAAGCCGGGGTCGCCGAAGTCGGCGAGGTCGTCGCCGCCGAAGGTGAACCGCCGGAAGCTCGGCGTGAGGTCGGCGATCGCCTTCACGCGGGCGCGGAAGAAGCGGGACGTCTCAGGGGGTGCCATCGGGTGCTCCGGACGAGGTCGGGGGGAGGGGCGGTGCGGGCGGGGACTGCACATGGTGACGGCCGCGGGGGAGCACCAGCGGGGAACCGGACACGGGATCGGGCACGACGAGGGCGTCGAGGTCGAACACGTCGCGGATGAGGTCGGCGGTGATGACCTCGGCAGGGGCGCCGCTGGCGACGACGCGACCGCCGCGCACGGCGAAGACGTGGTCGGCGTAGCGCGCGGCGAGGTTGATGTCGTGCAGCACCATCACGATGGTCGTGCCGCGGGCGCGGTTGAGGTCGGTGAGCAGGTCGAGCACCTCGATCTGATGCGACACGTCGAGGAAGGTCGTCGGCTCGTCCAGCAGCAGGATGTCGGTCTCCTGCGCCAGTGCCATCGCGATCCACACCCGCTGGCGCTGCCCACCGGACAGCTCATCGACCGGGCGGTCGGCGAGCTCCGCGGTGCCCGTGTCGGCCAGCGCCTGCGCGACGACGGCGTAGTCGTTCTCACTCCACCGCGCCAGCATCCGCTGGTGCGGGTGGCGCCCGCGACCGACGAGGTCGGCCACGGCGATGCCTTCGGGCGCGGTGGGACTCTGCGGCAGCAGGCCCAGGGTGCGCGCGATCTCCTTCGTGGGCAGCGACCGCAGCGCAGCGCCGTCCAGCAGCACCTGACCCGCGGTCGGGGTGAGGAGCCGGGCGAGGGCGCGCAGCAGGGTCGACTTGCCGCAGCCGTTGGCGCCGACGATGACGGTGATGCGGCCAGGCGGGACCTCGAGGTCGAGGCCCGCGACGACCGGCCGATCGCCGTACGAAAGAGTGAGCGCCTCGGCGCGCAGCGTGTGGGCGGTGGTCACAGCGACCCTCCCGAGCGGTTGGTCCTGATGAGCAGGTAGACGAGGTACGGAGCGCCGAGCACGCCGGTGACGACGCCGACGGGGTAGCGGGTGTCGAACGCGAACTGGCCGATGAGGTCGGCGGCCAGCACGAGGGCGGCGCCCACGAGTGCGGCCGGCAGCAGCGGCGACGCACCCGGCCCGACGAGCCGCGCGGCGATGGGGCCGGCCATGAAGGCCACGAACGCGATGGGGCCGGCCGCGGCGGTCGCGAAGGCCAGCAGCACGACCGCGCCGACGATCAGCACGATGCGCGTGGGCCCGACCCGCACCCCGAGCGCCGTCGCGGAGTCGTCGCCCAGGCGCAGCACGCCGAGCGCGCGGCCCTGCACGAGCATGGCGGGCACGGCCACGAGGCACGCCAGGGCGAGAGGGGCGACCGTGCCCCACGTGGCGCCGTTGAGGCTGCCGGTGAGCCACTGCATCGCCGTCTGCAGGTCCCACGCGGCGGCACGGGAGAGCACGTAGGTGACGGCGCTGTCGAGCATCGCGGCGACGCCGATCCCGATGAGGATCAGCCGGGTCCCCGTGAAGCCTCCGCGGTGCGACAGCAGGTAGATGGCGGTCGCCGTCAGCAGCGCGCCCGCCAGTGCCAGCATCGACACGGCGGTCTCGTTGAGGGAGAGCACGATGATCCCGAACACGGCGGCGGCGCTGGCCCCCGAGGTGATGCCGATGATGTCGGGAGAGGCGAGCGGGTTGCGCAGCATCGTCTGGAACGTCGTGCCCGCCATGCCGAAGGCGAGGCCCGCGAGCAGCCCGAGGGTCGCGCGGGGCAGCCGCAGCTCGCCCACCGTGAAGGACGCCCCCGGCACGGTCTGGCCGAGCATGACGGCCCACACCTCGGCGGGCGAGTAGAACGTCTGGCCGACCATGAGGCTTGCGGCGTAGACGGCGACCACCACGAGCGCGAGGATGCCGGTGATCAGGGCACGGCGCCGCTGCCTGCGGCGCCTGCCGACGGCGATCTGAGCGACGCTCACAGCTCGCGAACCCTCTGCCGGCGGACGATCCAGATGAACACCGGCGCACCGATGAACGCGGTGATGATGCCGACCTCGATCTCGCTGCCCGGTGCGATGACGCGACCGACGACGTCGGCGGCGACCAGAAGCGCACCACCGGCGACGGCGGTGAAGGGCAGCAGCCAGCGATGATCGGTGCCGACGAGCAGTCGGCAGAGGTGCGGGACGACCAGCCCCACGAATCCGATGGGGCCGGCCACCGCTGTGGCCGCGCCGCACAGCACGATCGCGCCGGCGGAGGACACCAGCCGGGTGCGGCCCACGTTCTCGCCGAGCCCGGTGGCGAGGTCGTCGCCGAGGGCGAGGGAGTTCATGCCGCGGGTGGTGGCGAAGCAGACGAGGGCGCCGATCGCCAGCACCGGCGCGACGGCGCCGATGCGGTCCCAGGTCGCCCCGCCGACGCCGCCGATCTGCCAGAAGCGGAAGCTCTCCATGACGTCCACCCGCGGCAGCAGCACGGCGCTGACGAGCGAGGTGAAGGCGGCGGAGATCGCCGCACCGGCCAGTGCCAGCTTCAGCGGCGTCGCCCCGCCGCGTCCGAGGGAGCCGACCGCGTAGACGAACACGGCCGCGGCCGCGGCGCCGGCGATGGCGACGCCCATCAGGCTGTGCGGGGCGTTCAGCCCGAAGAAGGCGATGCCGATCACGACGGCCAGTGAGGCGCCGGCCGAGACACCCAGGATCCCGGGATCGGCCAGCGGGTTGCGGGTGACGGCCTGCATCGTGGTGCCGGACATGGCCAGCGCGGCCCCGACGAGCATCGCCAGCACCGTGCGCGGGATGCGCGCCACCACCGCCGCCTCGGAGATCCCGTTCGTCGATCCGCCCAGGGCGGCGATGATCTCCTGG
This sequence comes from Microbacterium sp. zg.Y1084, assembly GCF_024623595.1. Taxonomy (NCBI): domain Bacteria; kingdom Bacillati; phylum Actinomycetota; class Actinomycetes; order Micrococcales; family Microbacteriaceae; genus Microbacterium; species Microbacterium sp. zg.Y1084. The sequence continues at coordinate 387,802 of NZ_JANJGV010000002.1, read as the reverse complement.
AGGGTGACTTCGCGCACCCCGAACGCTACCGACGCCACGCACAGCAGCGCCAGCAGCACGGCGGTGCCGCCGATCCACGCCACGCGCACCGCCGCCGGGCGCCGCAGCGGGGCGGCGTCCGGCGGCGGTGCGACGGTGGGGGCGGCGCTCACCCGTCTCAGCCCAGCGGCGCGGCGAGCACCGCGAAGTACTCGTCGATGCCCCAGCCGATCGACAGGGGGGAGGGGTTGGCCGATGCGGCGAGCGGGGTGGAGTCCTCCAGCACCGCGATGCGGCCCTCGGCGATCGCGGGGATCTGCGACAGCAGCGGGTCTGCCTGCAGGTCCTGCACGATGGTTCCTTCCGGGTCGCCGTACGTGACGAAGACATCGACGTCGGCGAAGCGGTCGGCCTGCTCGGAGCTGACGGTCACGTAGAAGCCGTCGGTGCCTGCGGACTCCTCCGCGACGATGGCGGGGGCGGGGAGGCCGAGCTCCTCGAGGAAGCCCGGGCGCGTGTCGTGGCTGGTGTAGAAGCCGATCGAGCTGAGGTTCGACGGGTCGAGGTAGGAGAAGAGCACCGAGGCCTCGGCGAGCGCGGGGTGGTCCGCGAGGGCGGTGTCGACCTGAGCCTGCAGGTCGTCGATGAGCTGGTCGCCCTCATCGGCGAGACCGAGTGCGGCCGAGTTCAGCCGGATCATGTCCTGGTACGACGTCGCCCAGGGGACGTCGGGGTAGGCCACCACCGGGGCGATCTTCGAAAGGGTCTCGTAGTCCTCCTCACTCAGTCCGGAGTAGGCGGCGAGGATCACGTCGGGCTGCGTGTCGGCGACGGCCTCGAAGTCGATGCCGTCGGTCTCGTCGAACAGCACGGGCGTCTCGGCATCCAGCTCCTCGAGGCGCTCCTCGACCCACGGGAGAACGCCGTCGCCGTCGTCGTCGCCCCACGTCGCCTTGCTCATGCCCACCGGCACGATGCCGAGCGCGAGCGGCACCTCGTGGTTGGCCCATGCCACCGTGGCCACCCGCTCGGGCTGCTCGGGGATCACCGTCTCGCCGAGTGCGTGCTGCACGGTGACGGGGAAGGCGCCGTCGGCGGTGGTCTCCGCGGGTGGCTGCGAGCCGGGGGTCGACGCGCCGGCGGCACAGCCGGAGAGCGCCACGGCGGAGACGGCGAGGGCGGCGAGGGCAAGGCGGATGCGGGGCACGGAGGACCTCCGGTGGGAAACGGGGAGCGTCCTGAAGTTAGGACAGGCTTACTTTACTCCATTGACCTCCAGAACCGCCAACGGGGTGGGACGGTCACGCCGGCGATGGGCAGCGACGCGGTCGATCACGAGACCGATCGTCAGCGCGATGGCGATGCCGATGGCGGCGCTGAGCAGCGGCTGGTCTGTCGCCCAATGACCGGCGAGCAGCCCGATCGCCGCGCTGAACAGCGTCCAGGTGACGGTGGCCACGATGCTGAGGGGAAGGAAGCGGCCCCAGGGATACCCGACGGCGCCCGCCGACATGTTCACGGCGACGCGTCCCACAGGGATGTAACGGGCGCCGATGATGAGCATCGCTCCACGACGATCCAGCGACGTCGCGGCCCGCGTGAAGGCCGCCGCGACCCGAGGGCGCCGCATCCACGCCCACCGGGAGGTGCCGACGGTGCGTCCGAGCGCGAACGCGAGGTTGTCGCCGACGACGGCGCCCGTCGCCGCGGCCGCGCACAGCAGCGCGAGGTGGGGTCCGCCCGCGGATGCCGCGACGGCCGCCGCCGCGACCAGCACCGTCTCGCTCGGGACCGGCGGGAACACCCCGTCGAGCACGGCCGCGAGGAGCATCACGAGGTACAGCCACGGGGATGCCGCCGCCTGCAGGATGAGGTCGTTGAGAAGGTCCACACTTCGACGCTAGGAATCCCGTCGTTCCGTGGCATCCGTCGCAGGTCGCACACCGGGTCCGTCGCTGGGGGTGTCCTGGGCGGGCGGGAGCCGCAGCTGCGGCGACGTATACTGGGGGGCTGGCCCTCCGCCACCCCCACCACCCCCGAAGAACGGACGTTCGCTGTGCTCGCCGTGCACGACCTCGAGATCCGCGTAGGCGCCCGCGTGCTGATGTCCGATGTCTCCTTCCGCGTCTCCGACGGCGACAAGGTCGGCCTCGTCGGTCGCAACGGCGCGGGCAAGACGACGCTCACCAAGGTGCTCGCCGGCGACCTGCTTCCCGCCGATGGCCGCGTGGAGCGCTCCGGCGAACTCGGCTACCTGCCGCAGGACCCCCGCTCGGGCGACCCCGAGATGCTCGCCCGCACCCGCATCCTCGACGCGCGCGGACTGGGTTCCCTGGCGATCGGCATGCATGAGGCTTCGCTTGCGATGGGTTCGGATGACGCGGATGCCGCGGCCAAGGCCATGAAGCGGTACGGCAACCTCACCGAGCGGTTCGAAGCACTGGGGGGGTACACGGCCGAAGCCGAGGCCGCGACGATCGCGCACAACCTCTCACTGCCCGACCGCATCCTCGACCAGCCGCTGTCGACCCTCTCGGGAGGACAGCGCCGCCGCATCGAGCTGGCCCGCATCCTGTTCTCGGACGCCGAGACCATGATCCTCGACGAGCCCACCAACCACCTCGACGCCGACAGCGTCGTGTGGCTGCGCGAGTTCCTCAAGAACTACAAGGGCGGACTCATCGTCATCTCGCACGATGTGGAGCTCGTCGGCGAGACGGTGAACCGGGTGTTCTACCTCGACGCGAACCGTCAGGTCATCGACGTCTACAACATGAACTGGAAGAACTACCTGCGCCAGCGGGTGGCCGACGAGGAGCGCCGCAAGAAGGAACGCGCGAACGTCGAGAAGAAGGCCACCGTCCTGCAGCAGCAGGCCGCCCGGTTCGGTGCCAAGGCGTCGAAGGCCGCCGCCGCGCACCAGATGGTCGCCCGTGCCGAGAAGATGCTCGCCGGGCTGGACGACGTGCGCCAGGAGGACCGCGTGGCGAAGCTGCGCTTCCCCAAGCCCGCGCCCTGTGGCAAGACGCCGCTCATGGCATCCGGGCTTTCGAAGTCCTACGGCTCGCTGGAGATCTTCACCGACGTCGACCTCGCCATCGACCGCGGGTCGAAGGTGGTCGTGCTCGGCCTCAACGGCGCCGGGAAGACGACGCTGCTGCGCATCCTCGCCGGCGTCGACAAGCCCGACACCGGGCAGCTCGAGCCCGGCCACGGTCTGAAGATCGGCTATTACGCGCAGGAGCACGAGAACCTCGACGTCACGAGGTCGGTGCTGGAGAACATGATGTCCGCGGCCCCCGACATCACCGCGACCGAGGCGCGCAAGGTGCTGGGCTCGTTCCTGTTCACCGGCGACGACGTGCTCAAGCCCGCGGCTGTGCTGTCCGGCGGCGAGAAGACGCGACTGTCGCTCGCGACGCTGGTCGTCTCGAGCGCCAACATGCTGCTGCTGGACGAGCCGACCAACAACCTCGATCCCGCCTCGCGCCTGGAGATCCTCGACGCCCTGTCGCACTACGAGGGCGCCGTCGTGCTCGTCTCGCACGACGAGGGCGCCGTGCACGCGCTCAACCCGGAGCGGGTGCTCATCCTCCCGGACGGCGTCGAGGACATCTGGGGTCGGGACTACGCCGACCTGATCACGCTGGCCTGATCCGAGCCCATCGTGCGCGCGCCCCGCGTCGGGTCGCACGCCGTCCGCCGTGTGGCCGATCCGCGACAGGCCGTTCCGCGACCGGGCGGTCAACGGGAGGCGCGGTCCAGGAGCGCGTCCTCGTCGTCGGCATCGCGATCTCTGCGGCGACGCACCGGACGCGGCCGGCGCACGGGTCGCGCGACAGCCGCGGGCTGCCCGGCCTGCTCCGCCGCTGCGGCGGCCGCGTCGGCGCGGTCGGCCGCGTCCTCGCGTCGGTGGCGCAGCTCGATGCGGATCATGTAGCCGATGAAGACGAAGCCCATCACGGCGAAGAGGATCCACTGGATGGCATACGACAGGTGCGGTCCCGGATCTTCGGACGGAGACGGGATGGCGGCCGGTGTCGTCGCCGGAGCGGGGTCCTCGCTGACCATCAGACCATAGGCATCGAGGATGAGGGCGTCCCCGTCGTCGATGAGGTCGGCCACGAGCGGCAGGTGGATGGTCGGAACCTGCCCCTCGGGGGCGGACCGCCCGGAGGTCGGCAGCGCCTCTCCCGTCTTCAGTCGCACCACCACCGTGGCCGGTCCCTCGGGGGCCGGCGGCACGACGTCGGGCTCGGGCTGGTCGGCACCGGGCCGCACCCATCCGCGATCCACCAGCAGCACGCGGCCGTCGTCGGTGCGGAACGGCACGAGCACCTCGAAGGCCGCTGTGCCGCCGTGCGGCCGGTTGCGCACCAGAAGCGTGCTGTCATCGTCGTACTCGCCGACGAGGGTGACCGGATGCCACTGGTCGCCTGGATCGAAGTCTCCACCGACCGGGATCAGGTCAGCCAAGGGCACGGCGGGCGCGTCGTAGTTCGCCGCGACGAGGTCGAGCTGGGTCGCGCGGGCTTCGTTGCGGTCGAACTGCCACTGCGACAGCAGGGCGCAGGCGATGGCGAATACCACGGCCACGGCGACGTATCCCGACCAGCGCACCGCCGCCGGCACGGCACGCCGGCTCACGAGGCGTCCGCCGGGAGGAGAGGCTCGACCGCAACCGGGAAGTCGCGGGCTGCCAGGTAGTCGCGCAGGTACCCCGCATGCGCCTCGCACGCCGCCCACGTCTTGCGCCGGTCGGCGGGGTGGATGCGGGGGTTACGCCAGACGACGAGCCAGACGGCGCCGTCGCGACAGCCGGCGCGTGAGCAGATGGTCTCGGTCACTTCTCGGGATCTTCCGGTCGCGGGGGCTGTTCGGTCAGCCGGATGACGTCGGGGGCTGCGGCCGGGCGCGGCGGCGGGGCGGTGGGGGTGGCCGGCAGCGCACGCCCGGGCGCCACGATTCCGGTCGGCTTGGCGTCCTTGCCCACGTTCGCCAGCACCACGGCGATGTAGGGCAGCACGATAGCTCCGAGCGCCAGGATCAGCGTGTGCCAGCCGTAGGGCATGATCGCGACCATCAGCACGAAGCAGGTGGCGCGCACCCCCATCGTGATGAAGTAGGTGGTCATGCGTGACCCCGCTTCGTCGCGCGGGGCTGACGGAAGCGAGGTCGCAGACTGAGCGCTGGTCGACTTCTTCACGGTCCATCAAGCCTACGCCGCCCCGCGCAGGCCGAGCCCGTCAGGAGAACTGGAAGGACGTGGTCGAGGAAGCGTTGCCCGCCGCGATCGCGAAACCGATCAGGAGGATGAACAGGAGGATCGCGCCGACACCGATCCAGCCGATGATCGTCCCTGCCAGGGCGACGCCGCGCCCGCGCTCGCCCGTGCGGGCGATCTGGCGCAGCGAGAGGTGCCCCATGATCACGCCGGCCACCGAACCGATGACCGGGAGGATGAAGAGCAGGCCGAGACCGCTGGCCACGAGCGAGAGGATCGCCAGCACGTTCGTCTTGGGCCCGGCATAGCCGTAGACGCCGGGGTAGCCGGCGGACCCCTGGCCAGAGGGCGCCTGCGCGGCGCCGGGATAGCCGGGGGGCGCGTAGGCCGGCTGCTGGCCGTATGCGGGAGGCTGCTGGCCGTATGCGGGAGGCTGCTGGCCGGACGCGACGTGCTGCTGGCCGTACGCGGGAGGCTGCTGGCCGTACGCGCCGGGCCGCGCAGCGGGTGCGCCGTAGGTCGGCGGCTGCTGCGGCTGCTGTTGTGCGGGGCCGCCATACGCGGGCGGGGCATAGGCGGGGGGCGGGTTGTACGCCGGAGGAGGCGAATACGCCGGCGGGCTGTATCCGGGCGTGCGAGCGTCTGAGCCCGCCGCCGGGGGAGTGCCGTCGGCGGGGGGAGTGGTGTCGGCGTTGCTCACGTGTCGGGCCTCTCGTCGGGTTCGCCCCAGCGTCCCAGTGCCGCGGGCGGGTGTCAAAACGGGCGCACCGCTAGGCTAGGGCGGTTCTCACGTCCGCGTCACCCAGGGAGCATCCGCCATGACCACTGCACGCGTCGTCCTCGTCACCGGAGGCAACCGCGGGATCGGCCGCGCCATCGCCGAGCGCTTCGTCGCCGAGGGCCACCGGGTCGCCGTCACCGCACGCTCCGGCGAGGGGCCGATGGGCACGCTCACCGTGTGCGCCGACGTGACCGACGCCGTCGCCGTCGACGCGGCGTTCCGCCAGGTCGAGGAGCAGCTCGGCCCGGTCGAGGTCGTCGTCGCCAACGCCGGGATCACGAAGGACACCCTCCTCATGCGCATGAGCGAGGAGGACTTCGACTCGGTCGTGGCCACCAACCTCGGCGGCGCGTTCCGGGTCGTCAAGCGTGCCTCCAAGGGCATGCTGCGCGCGCGCTGGGGTCGCGTGATCCTCATCTCCAGCGTCGTCGGCCTGTACGGATCGGCCGGGCAGATCAACTACGCCGCGTCCAAGAGCGGCCTGGTCGGCTTCGCGCGCTCGCTCACGCGAGAGCTGGGCGCGCGCGGGATCACCGCGAACGTCGTGGCCCCGGGGTTCATCGAGACCGACATGACCGCAGCGCTGCCGGAGGACACGCAGGCCGAGTACAAGCGCAACATCCCCGCCGGCCGCTTCGCCACGCCTGACGAGGTCGCCGGCGTGGTCACCTGGCTCGCCTCCGACGACGCCGCCTACATCTCCGGCGCCGTGATCCCGGTCGACGGCGGCCTCGGCATGGGGCACTGACCCCGCACCGACGCTCAGACGGCGCGCGCGAGCGTCTCGGCGAAGGGCTGGGGCTGCGAGAACTGCGGCCAGTGACCGCTGCCGAGGTGCACCACCTGCGCGTCTTCGATCGCCCCGAACTCGTCGGCGAACGCGCCCCACTTCGAGATCGCGGCGCGGAACGCGGCGTCATCGAACGCCCCGGAGAGGATCGTCACCGGCACGGTGTGACGTCGGGGGTCCGTCAGCTGCAGCGGGTCGGTCGGAACGCGCGCCGGAACGCTCTTGGCGCGCGCCGCCACCGCCTCTCGGGTGGGCGCGTCCAGATCCGCGATGTCGTCGTCATCGAAGGAGTCCCAGCCGGGAAACGGCACCACTGCGTCGACGACGTCGAACTCGGAGATGACGGCGCCGCTGGGCGGCGGGACGCTGTCGACGAAGACGACGCGCGCCACCTTGTCGGGCCGGGCGTCGGCAGCGCCCCACGCGACGTTGCCGCCGCCGCCGTGACCCACGAGCACCACGGGGCCGGATGCCGCGTCGATCTCGGCCACGACGGCCTCGATCCAGTCGGTCATGCCGATGCCGGCGCTCTCGGCCGCGGTCGCGCCGACGCCGGGGAGTGTCAGCGGGCGGGGGGAGTGGCCCGCGGCGCGCAGCGCCGGGAGGGTGTCGTCCCACGATGACGCGTCGAGCCAGAGTCCCGGAATGAGGATGATGTCCATGCCCGGAGGCTACGCGGGTGCTCCGACATCGGGTGCCCCGGTGTCTCGGCGCTGACGTTCGGTGCGCGCCCCCGCAGGGCTCAGGGGAGGAGTGGGACGACCTCGCGCAGGTCGAGGCCGTCGATGACGAGGTCGGCCTGCGCGCGCACGGCGGGCTTGGCGTTGAAGGCGAGTCCGAGCCCGGCCGCCGCCATCATCTGCAGGTCGTTCGCCCCGTCGCCGACGGCGATGGTGCGCGACAGGGGAACGCCGTACTGCGCGGCCCAGGCGCGCAGTACGGCGGCCTTACCCGCGGCATCCACGATCTCGCCGTCGACGACGCCGGTGAGCGACCCGTCCGCGGTGACGAGGCGGTTCGCCCGCCACACGTCGACGCCGAGATCGGGCGCGACGTCGTCGAGGATCTCGTGGAAGCCGCCGGAGACCACGGCAGCGATCCCGCCGCGGGCGTGGATCTGGTCGATCAGCTCCCTCACGCCGGCAGTGGGCTCGACACGCGAGAGCACGCGGGCGAAGGATGCCACCGGCACGCCCTCCAGCTGAGCCACCCGGGACCGCAGGCTCGTGGCGAAGTCGACCTCGCCGCGCATGGCGGCTTCGGTCGCCGCCGCCACTTCTGCGCCGCGCCCCGCTTCATCGGCGATGAGTTCGATGACCTCGTTGCGGATCAGGGTGGAATCGGCGTCGAACACGACGAGGAACCGGGCAGGCAGCACACCTTTACGCTAGCGCGCGCGGCGCCATGTCCCGTGCCGGGTCAGCGCTCGACGACGACGTTCTTGCCGACGATCGTGATGCCCGAGTCGGTCACCGTGAACCCGCGGGACAGATCACGTGCGCGGTCGACGCCCACCGTCGCGCCGTCGAGCAGGCGGACGTTCTTGTCGAGGATCGCGCGGTGCACCCGGGCGCCCGCCCCGATGTCGACGTGATCGAACAGCACCGAGTCGGTGATCGTCGACCCGCCGCCGGTGAGGGCCCACGGCCCCACGACGCTGCGTTCGAGGTGCGTTCCCGAAAGCACCGAACCGAGCGACACGATCGAGTCGATCGCATTGCCCATGCGGCCCACCGAGTCGCGCACGAACTTCGCCGGCGGTGAGTTGACCGTCTGGGAATGGATCGGCCACGCGGTGTTGTACAGATTGAACACCGGGAGGGTCGAGATCAGATCCATGTGGGCGTCGAAGAACGAATCGATCGTCCCCACGTCGCGCCAGTAGTCGCGGTCGCGATCGTTGGAGCCGGGCACCTCGTTGCGCTTGAAGTCGTAGACGCCGGCTTCGCCACGGTCGACGAAGTAGGGGATGATGTCGCCCCCCATGTCATGGTTCGATGACGATGACTCACCGTCGGCCTCGACGGCGGCGATGAGTGCGTCGGCGTTGAAGATGTAGTTGCCCATCGACGCGAGCACCTCGTGCGGCGCGTCGGGGAGCCCGGTGGGGTCCTGCGGCTTCTCGAGGAACCGGTTGATCTTCGTCGGATCCTCGTCGGTCACCTCGATGACGCCGAACTGGTTGGCCATCGAGATGGGCTGGCGGATGCCGGCGACGGTCGCCGGCAGTCCCGAGGCGATGTGCGCCTCGAGCATCTGCCGGAAGTCCATGCGGTAGACGTGGTCGGCGCCGACCACCGCGACGATGTCGGGCTTCTCGTCGTTGATGAGGTTCAGGCTCTGCAGGATCGCGTCGGCGGAGCCGGAGAACCAGCGCTTGCCCAGACGCTGCTGCGCCGGCACCGAGGCGACGTAGGAGTCCAGCAGCGCCGACATGCGCCACGTCTGCGAGATGTGGCGGTCCAGGCTGTGGGACTTGTACTGCGTGAGCACCACGATCTGCCGCAACCCCGAGTTGATGAGGTTGGAGATCGCGAAGTCGATCAGGCGATACTGGCCGCCGAAGGGGACTGCCGGCTTGGCTCTGTCCGCCGTGAGCGGCATGAGTCGTTTGCCCTCGCCTCCAGCGAGGATGATTCCGAAGACCTTCGGCGTCGCAGGCATGTGACCACACTATGGCCACCGCGACCCGGCGGGCCACCACGGCGCGAGGCCTTGCGCTGTACTAGCGTTCGTGGCATGCGCGTCGACATCGTGACCAAGGAATACCCGCCCGAGATCTACGGCGGGGCGGGCGTCCACGTGACCGAGCTGGTCGCGGCGCTGCGGGCGCGGATGGAGGTGCGGGTGCGTGCCTTCGGCACGGACCGCGACGAGGAGGACACCGTGTCGTACGGGGTGCCGGCGGAGCTGGCATCCGCCAACCCCGCCGTGCAGACGCTGGGCACCGACCTTGAGATCGTCGGCGATGTCGCCGGCGCCGATGTCGTGCACAGCCACACCTGGTACGCCAACTTCGCCGGGCACCTGGCGTCGCTCCTGCACGGCATCCCGCACATCGTCACCGCGCACTCGCTCGAGCCGCTGCGACCGTGGAAGGCCGAGCAGCTGGGCGGCGGCTACGCGGTGTCGAGCTACATCGAGAAGACCGCCTACGAGGGCGCTGCGGCCATCGTCGCGGTGAGCGAGGGCATGCGGCAGGACATCCTGCGCAGCTACCCCGAGCTCGACCCCGGCAAGGTGCGCGTCATCTACAACGGCATCGACACCGAGGCGTGGCACCCGGTGAACGACCCCGATCTGCTCGCGGAGCTGGGGGTGGACGCCACTCGCCCGAGTGTCGTGTTCGTCGGACGCATCACGCGCCAGAAGGGCCTGCCGTACCTCCTGCGCGCCGCCGCACTGCTGCCGCCCGAGGTGCAGCTGGTGCTGTGCGCGGGCGCGCCGGACACCCCGCAGATCATGGCCGAGGTCGAGGAGCTCGTGCGTGGGCTGCAGCAGACCCGGTCGGGCGTGGTGTGGATCGACCGCCACCTGTCGCGCCACGAGCTGTGCACCCTGCTGACGGCGGCCACGACGTTCGTCTGCCCCTCGGTCTACGAGCCGCTGGGGATCGTGAACCTCGAGGCGATGGCGTGCGGGGCCGCCGTGGTCGGCACCGCCACCGGCGGCATCCCGGAGGTCGTCGTCGACGGCGTGACCGGTCGCCTCGTGCCCATCGAGCAGGTGCGGGACGGCACTGGCACGCCGGTCGACCCCGACCGCTACGTCGCCGACCTCGCGGCCGTGCTCACGGAGGTCGTCTCCGACCCGGAGCGCGCCGGGGCGTACGGGCGGGCGGGGCGCGAGCGCGCGACGGCCGAATTCAGCTGGCAGGCCATCGCCGACACGACGGCGGCGCTGTACGCCGAGGTCATCGCCCGTGGCCGATAGGCTGGAAGGCATGGCTGAGGTTCTCGAGTTCTCCGACGTCTCCGTCCGCCGGAACGCCCGGGACATCGTCGATCATGTCGACTGGACCGTCACCGACGATCAGCGGTGGGTGATCCTCGGACCCAACGGCGCCGGCAAGACGACGCTGCTGCAGCTCGCTGCGACGCTGCTGCACCCCAGCTCCGGCACGGTGACGATCCTGGAGGAGCGCCTCGGGCGCACCGACGTGTTCGAGCTGCGTCCGCGCATCGGATTCGCCTCTTCGGCGATGGCGCGCCGCGTGCCGCCCGAGGAGACGGTGCTCAACGTGGTGCTCACCGCCGCGTTCGCCGTCGTGGGGCGCTGGAATGAGGCGTACGAGGACATCGACGAGCGCCGCGCCCTGCGCGTGCTGGCCGAGTGGAAGCTCGATCACCTGGCCGACCGCACCTTCGGCACGCTCTCCGACGGTGAGCAGAAGCGGGTGCAGATCGCCCGTGCGGTCATGACCGACCCCGAACTGCTGCTGCTGGACGAGCCCACCGCGAGTCTCGACCTGGGTGCCCGTGAGGAGCTGCTCGGCCTGCTGAGCGGGTATGCGCAGGCCCCCACGACCCCGGCGATGGTCATGGTGACCCATCACGTCGAGGAGATCCCCGTCGGGTTCACCCACGTGCTGCTGCTGCGCGACGGAGCGATCGTCGCCGGCGGCCCGATCTCCGAGACGCTCACCGCCGAGAACCTCACCGCCACGTTCGGGTTGCCGATCGTGCTGCACGAAGAGGCCGGTCGCTACTCCGCTCGCGCCGAGTACGCCTCCGCCTGACCATCCCGCCGCCTTCGGCGCCGCGCGGTGAAGCCGGGCGTGCACAACGTCTCCGATCCGCCCCGCCGCGGGTCGCGGCCGCGCGTGCGGGGGCCGAAACCGCCCGATTCTGCGACGGTGTGCACGGGCAGTCTGCCTGGGGCTGCTCGCCTGGCCGTGGCCGCGCGGTGAAGCCGGGCGTGCACAACGTCTCCGATCCGCCGCGCCGCGGGTCGCGGCCGCGCGTGCGGGGCCGAAACCGCCCGATTCTGCGACGGTGTGCACGGGGATCGGCGCCACGGGTTGCCGCGGTCACCGGCATCGGTGCAGGGCTGATAGAATCGTTCCTTGGTGCGCTCGCACCGCAGACTTTGACCGTTCTGGCAAAATCCAGAGCACCACCTCAAGGACACCTCATGAAGACTGACATCCACCCCGACTACCGGCCCGTCGTGTTCCGCGACCTGGGCTCGGGCGAACTGTTCCTCACGCGCTCGACCGTCACCAGCGACAAGACCGTCGAGTTCGAGGGCACCGAGTACCCCGTCATCGACGTCGAGATCTCTTCGTCTTCGCACCCGTTCTACACGGGCAAGCAGCGCATCATGGACTCGGCCGGCCGCGTCGAGAAGTTCAACCAGCGCTTCAAGAACTTCGGCAGCAAGTAAGCAGCCGCGAAAGAAGGCCCCGCTCCGGCGGGGCCTTCGTCGTTCTCCGGTGTCGGCCGCGTGCTCAGCGCACGGGCCAGCTGCCGTCGAGCCGGTCGTCGGGGTCGAGGCGGCCGATCTTCACGAAGTACTCCGTGAGACTCTCCGCCTGCGCCCGGGCCCACGCCACCTGCTGCGTGTGCAGCTCCTGCGCGCTGGGAGGCAGCTGCGGCCCGAAGCGCTCGGCCATGGCCTGCGCCACCCGCCCGGCGGCGACCGCGTCGGCACACGCGTCGTGGGCGCCCTCCAGGGGCACCGCGTAGTGGGCGGCGACGGCCTCGAGGGTGCGCTTTCCCCGACGGAACCGGTCGTGCGCCTTGTCGACCACGAGCGGGTCGATGATCGGGGCCGGGTTCTTCAGCGGCGCGATGCCGTGACGCACCGCCTCGTGCTTGAGCAGCGAGAAGTCGTAGCAGGCGTTGTAGGCGACGACGGGGATGCCGGAGGCGAACAGCCCGCGCAGCGCGTCGACGACGTCGGCGACGACCTCGGCCGCGGCCCTGCCCTCGCTGCGAGCGTGCGCGGTCGTGATGCCGTGGACGGCGGTCGCGCCCTCGGGGATCTCCACGCCGGGGTCCGCCAGCCAGTCACGCGCGTGCACGACGGCGCCGGAGCCGTCGATCACTCCGACGTGCGCGGTGACGATGCGATCGGTCTCGACGTCGACCCCGGTGGTCTCGAGGTCGAACACGCCCACCAGGCGCGTCCATGCGGGTACGCGCGGGGGCTCGGGAAAGCCGAGGAGCGGCTCGGGCTGCCACGTCGTCATAGCCTCAACGCTAAAGCCGGGTGGGGACATCGCCGGGCAGGCGCACCGACGCCCGGCTCGTAGACTCGAGGGATGACCGCTGTGCACCCGTACGCCCCGTCTCTCGCGCGCATCCCGGTGCGCCGTCGCGAGGTCGCGGTGCAGGGCGGCGCGACCGTCTACTGGGAGTACGGGCCCGACGACGCGAGCCAGACCGTCGTCGCCGTGCACGGCTTCCGCGGCGACCACCACGGTCTCGAGCCGGTGGTCGCGCATCTCGACGGCATCCGCGTGCTGATGCCCGATCTTCCGGGGTTCGGAGAGACCGCGCCGCTGCCGGGACGCCGTCACGACCTCGCGGCCTACGCGCAGTGGCTCACCGACTTCGTCGCCGCCACGGCGCCCGGCGCGGCGATCCTCGGCCACTCGTTCGGCTCGATCGTCGTCGCCGCAGCGGTCGCCGGCGGATTGCCGACCCCGCGCGTGATCCTCGTGAATCCCATCGGCGCGCCCGCGCTGGAAGGCCCACGCGGCATCCTCACCCGGCTGGCCGTCTTCTACTACTGGGCCGGCGCCCGCCTGCCGCGCCCCATCGGCGAAGCGCTGTTGCGCAGCCGCCTCATCGTGCGGGTCATGAGTGTGTCGATGACGAAGACGCACGACCCGCAGCTGCGCCGCTTCGTGCACGCCCAGCATGACGCGTACTTCTCCCGGTTCGCCGATCGCGACGTGCTGCACGACGCGTTCCTGGCGTCGGTGTCCAACGACATCCGCGCGCATGCGCCCGCGATCGCACAGCAGACCCTGCTGGTGGCCGCCGTGCAGGACGACATCACCCCGATCGAGGCGGAGCGGCACCTGGCGACGCTCTTCCCGGACGCCCGCCTGGTGGAGATCGACGGGGTCGGGCATCTCATCCACTACGAGACGCCGCAGCCGGCGGCCGAGGCGATCAGGGCGTTTCTGCCGCCTTCCGCCGACGGTACGCGATGACGTTCATGCGGTTGCCGCAGTTGCCCGTGTCGCAGTAGCGCTTCGAGCCGTTCTTGGAATAGTCCACATAGACGGACAGGCAGTCGTCCGCCGCGCACACCCGGATGCGCTCGTACGCGTCGGCGCGGATGACGTCGACGAAGGCCATGGCCGTCTCCACGAGGATGCGTGTCGCCAGCGGTGCGTCGTCGCCGGTGGCGTGGATGTGCCAGTCGAGTCCTTCGTGGATGACGAGCTGCGGGAGGGCGGCGCCATCGCGCAGCATCGCGTTGACCAGGGGCACCGCCGTCTCGCGGTCGGCGAGCCAGAGCTCCCGCAGCCGGGGGCGCAGCGCACGCACCGCCTCCAGTTCCGCATCGTCGCGCGCGAACGAGCCGGTGTAGGGGCGTTCGGCGATGAAGGCCTCCAGATCGGCGGGTGTGCGCAATCCATCGAGGCCGTCCACGTCGGTCGCGGGCAGGGTGTTCACGAGGTCGACGGCCGCGGCGAGGGACTGGCGTGTGTCACGGGCGAACACCACATTGACTCCTGACATTGATGACCAGTACTGTCACCAGTGAATCACACGACACTCCTGACAGGCCAGGCGCACATGAGCACGCACACCGCCCCGATGCCGCTTCCGATCGTCGCGGCATCCCGCGCCACCTCGGGGCTGGTGATGGCGGTCGCCTCGGCGCTCGCCTTCTCCGCGAGCGGCCCCTTCCTCAAGCCCCTGCTCGAGGCCGGCTGGTCGCTCGGCGCCGTGCTGCTCGTGCGCATGGGTGTCGCAGGCCTCGTGCTGTCGCCCGCGCTGGTGCGGGCGCTGCGCCGCGACCGCTCCTTCGTGCGCCGCCACGGCGGGGTGGTGATCGCGTTCGGGCTGACCGCGGTCGCAGGGTGCCAGCTGTTCTACTTCGCGGCCATGCAGCGGATGCCGGTGGCGGTCGCCCTGCTCATCCAGTACATCGCGCCGGTGCTGATCGTGCTGTGGGTGTGGGCGCGCACGCGTCGCGCGCCGTCGCGCGCCGTCGTCACCGGGTCGGTCGTGGCGATGACCGGCCTCGTCCTCGTGGTCGACATCGCCGGCGCACGCTTCGAGCCGCTGGGCACTCTGCTCGCCCTGGGGGCCGCGATCTGCGCGGCGGCCTACTTCGTGATCTCCGAGCGCAGCGGGGGCCGCATCGCGCCGCTGGCGCTCGCGTCGGGTGGTCTGCTCGTCGGCACCGCCCTCATCGGCGTGCTGCTGCTGACCGGTGTGCTGCCTTTCGCGGCCCCGCCGGTGACGGTGGTGCTGGCCGGTATGGAACTGCCCTGGTGGGTGCCCCTGGGCTGGGTCGCCGCTGTCGGCACGACCCTGGGCTACGCGCTCGGCGTGATGGCGGTGCCCCGCACCGGGGCGCGACTGGCATCGTTCGTCGGGCTGTCGGAGGTGCTCTTCACGCTGCTGGTGGCCTGGATCGTGCTCGCCGAGGCTCCTGGCGCCGTGCAGGTGCTCGGTGGGGCACTGGTGCTCGCCGGCGTCGTGCTGGTCCGCCTGGACGGCGCATCGCCGGCGCTGCGTCGCCGGCCGGCCGTCACCGCTCCCGGCGCGCCGATGCCATGAGAGGGCGCACCCGGTAGCCGATGACCTCCTCCATGACGAGGGCCGTCTCGGTGCGTTCCACGCCGCCGATGCCGAGGATGCGCGCGTCGATGTCGAACAGATGCTGGGTGTCGCGGGCGGCCACCCGCACGACCAGGTCCACCGGCCCGCTCACGCCGTGCGCCTGGATGACCTCAGGGATCTCGGCGATCTCGCGGGTGATGCGCGGCAGGTCGGCCTGGCGCACGACGACATCGAGCATCGCCTCGAGCGGGAAGCCCAGTGCGGCGGGCGCGATCGCCCGTTCGTAGGACAGGAAAACCCCGGCCCGGTCGAGTCGCGCCATGCGCGCCTGCACCGTGTTGCGCGCGAGCCCGAGACGCTCGGACAGGGCGACGACGGTCGCACGCGGATCGTCGGCGAGGGCGTCGAGAAGGGCGATGTCGACCTGGTCGAGAGGGCTCATAGTGCGCAACCGTAACACGCGTCTCCGGCGCCGATATGCGCAACCTGCTCAACGTCGAGGAGGATGCTTGAGCTAGGTGCATCGCCGACATACGCTCGCGGGAGTCGGCGACGAGGCCGGCGCGAACCGACGGCGTCCCCACGAAGGACACCGGGACGGAGGCGACGATGACGTACCCACCGAGCACGGCGATGGGCCCCACGACCGACATGGGACAGGTGTCGCGGCTGATCACCGCCGAGGGCGAGCGGGTCTCCGACCCCGCCCTGGAGGGGTGGGTCGCCGATGTCGACAACGCGCTCCTGGCGGATCTGTATCGCGACATGGTGCGCACCCGGCGGCTGGATGCCGAGGGCGTCGCGCTGCAGCGTCAGGGACAGCTGGGCCTGTGGGCGCCGTGTCAGGGCCAGGAGGCGGTGCAGGTCGGCACGGCTCGGGCGCTGCGCGAGAGCGACTTCGTCTTCCCCAGCTATCGGGAGTCGGGTGTGCAGCTCGTCCGCGGGGCGACGCCGACCCAGCTGATCCAGGTCTGGCGCGGCGAGGAGCAGTCGATGGGCGACCCCTTCGCGCGCGGCACGGCCGGTCCGCAGATCATCATCGGGGCGCAGACGCTCCACGCCGTCGGGTACGCGATGGGGATTCAGCGCACCCCCGCGGCAGAGGGCGCACGCTGCGACGAGGTGGCCGTGACCTATTTCGGCGACGGCGCCTCCAGCCAGGGCGATGTGAGTGAGGCGATGGTGTTCGCCGCGTCCTACGGCGCCCCGGTCGTCTTCGTCTGCTCGAACAACCAGTGGGCGATCTCCGAGCCGGTGACGGTGCAGTCGCGCACCCCCCTGGCCGACCGGGCACCCGCCTTCGGCATCCCGAGCATGCGGGTCGACGGCAACGACGTGCTGGCGTGCTACGGCGCGATGCGGTGGGCGCTGGAGCGTGCCCGCAGCGGCGCGGGCCCCGCCTATATCGAGGCGGTCACCTACCGCATGGGCCCGCACACCACCGCCGACGACCCCACGCGGTACCGCGACGCCGCCGAGGTGGAGGTGTGGCGCGCGCGCGACCCGCTGGCGCGGGTGCAGACGCTGCTGCAGGCGCGGGGTGCGCTGGGGGACGCCCTTGCCGCCGACATCGCCGCCGACGCCGACCGGCTGGCCGCCGAGGTGCGCGCGGTGTGCCTCGGCTACCGCACCCGCGACCCGCTCTCGGTTTTCGACGAGGTCTACGCCGAGCCGCATTCCGGGCTGGAACGGCAGCGCCGCGCGTACGCGGCCTATCTCGACGGCTTCGAGGAGGAGGCGCGATGACCGAGCTGACCATGGGCAAGGCCCTCAACGCCGGACTGCACCGCGCCCTCGCCGACGACCCGTCGGTGCTCGTGATGGGGGAGGATGTCGGCACGCTCGGCGGAGTGTTCCGCATCACCGACGGACTGCTCTCGGCCTACGGGCCCTCGCGGGTGATCGACACCCCGCTGGCGGAGTCCGGCATCGTCGGCACCGCCGTAGGGCTGGCGTTCCGCGGATTCCGCCCCGTCGTCGAGATGCAGTTCGACGGCTTCGTCTATCCCGCGTTCGACCAGATCGTGTGCCAGGTCGCCAAGTTCCACTACCGCACACGTGGGGCAGTGCGCATGCCGCTGACGGTGCGCGTGCCGTGGGCAGGCGGAGTCGGGGCGGCGGAGCACCACTCCGAGTCGCCCGAAGCCTACTTCGTGCACACGTCGGGACTGCGCGTCGTGGCCGTGTCGAACCCCGCCGACGCCTACGTGATGCTGCGTCAGGCGATCGCGTGCGACGACCCCGTGATCTTCTTCGAGCCCAAGCGGCTCTACCACGCCAAGGGTGAGGTGGACCTCGACGTCGACCTCGCCGACGCCGCACCGATGGGGCTGGCACGCGTGGTGCGCACGGGGCGGGATGCCACGATCGTCACGTACGGCGCCCAGGTCGCCACCGCGCTGGAGGCGGCGACGGCGGCCGAGGATGACGGGCTTTCCCTGGAGGTGATCGATCTGCGGTCGCTGTCGCCGATCGACCTCGACACGGTCGCCGCGTCGGTGCGGCGGACGGGCCGCATGGTCGTCACCCACGAGGCGGCCGCGGAGGCGGGAGTCGGGGCCGAGGTCATCGCGGCCATCACGGAACGCTGCTTCCACCATCTCGAGGCGGCGCCGGTGCGCGTCACCGGGCACGACATCCCGTACCCGCCGGCCAAGCTGGAACGCCACCACCTGCCGGATCTCGACCGCATCCTCGACGCCGTCGATCGTGTCCTCGACCGACCGCACAGCCTGTCGGAGGTGACGCCGTGATCGCCGAGTTCCGCCTCCCCGACCTCGGCGAGGGCCTTCCCGAGGCCGAGCTCGTGCAGTGGCTCGTCGCGGAGGGCGACGAGATCGCATTGAACCAGACGCTCGCGGAGGTCGAGACGGCCAAGGCGATCGTCGAGCTGCCGTCGCCGCATGCCGGCCGCGTGCACACCCTGCACGCGGCCGCAGGCGAGGTCGTGGCGGTGGGGAGCCTCATCATCTCGTTCGTCGTCGGCTCAGACGACGACGCCCGCGACGATGACGGCGATGATGCGGGCCCCGCCCCCGCCGAACCGGCGCGGGAGCCGCACCTCGTCGGCTACGGCGCGGCCCCGGCCTCCACCGCGCGCCCGGCGCGTCGACGTCGCGGTCGCGGTGGGCTCGCCACGGGTGACAGCGAGGTGCGCGCGGCCGCGCCCCACGACGCGGTCCATGCGCTGGAGCCGGAGCCCGACCTGGTCGAGCGCCCCCGCTCGACGCCGCCGGTGCGGCGGCTGGCGAAGGACCTCGGCGTCGAGCTGCGCACGGTCGTGCCGACCGGACCGGGCGGGCTCATCACCCGGGCGGACGTCGAAGCCCATGCGCGGACGGCACCCCCTTCGCCGCGCGCCCCCGCACCCGCCGCAGAGCGCCCGACCCCCGGCGCCGCGACTCCCGCCGCGGCATCCGACGATCTGCGCATCCCCGTGCGGGGCGTGCGAAAGCACACCGCCGCGGCGATGGTGCAGAGCGCCTTCACCGCCCCGCACGCCACCGTCTTCCTCACCGTCGACGTGACCGCATCGATGACGCTGCTGGCGTCCTTGCGCGACGACCGCCGGCTCGCGGGCACCCGCATCGGCATCCTCGCCCTCGCCGCGAAGGCCACCTGCCTCGCACTCGCGCGGCATCCGATGCTCAATGCGCGGTGGGGCGACGAGGAGATCGTGCAGTGGGGGCGGGTGAACCTCGGCATCGCGGCGGCGACCGAGCGTGGCCTCATCGTGCCCAACGTCAAGGATGCCGGCCGCCTGGGCCTGGCCGAGCTCGCCGACGCGATCGGACACCTGGCCGAGACGGCGCGCGCCGGGCGGACCAACCCCGCAGCGCTGTCGGGCGGGACGTTCTCGATCACCAACGTGGGCGTCTTCGGAGTGGATGCCGGCACGCCGATCCTCAACCCGGGCGAGGCGGGCATCCTCGCCCTCGGCACGGTGCGCCGGACGCCCTGGGAGCACGAGGGTCAGGTGGCGCTGCGCGATGTGCTGACCCTCAGCCTGTCGTTCGATCACCGGGTCGTCGACGGCGAGCAGGGCGCGCGGTTCCTCGCGGACGTCGGGGCGGTGCTGCGCGAGCCCGGCCGGGCGATGCTGCTGGCCTGACCGGCGCGGACGTCACGCGGCGAGGCTGGCGCGCGCCATTGCGCGCAGGATGCCGCGGACGTCCGCGTCGGCGACCGTGTCGCGGGCCGCGCGCAGGCTGTGCGGGGTGGAGTTGATGAGTCCGAAGCAGGCGTGCGCGCGCACCCGCGCCTCGGGCGCGGACAGGGCGGGGTAGCGGCGGGACAGTACCGCGACCCAGAGTTCGACGTACTCCCGCTGCAGACGTCGCACGGCACGGCGCTCGGCATCGACGAGACTCGTCAGCTCGCGGTCCTGCACGCGGATCACGTCCGCCGACGCGAGGGCGAAGTCGACATGGAAACGGATGAGGCCGTCGAGCACGTCGACAGGCTCGCCGCCGGCATCGACGACCTCGCGGCCGCCGTCGCGCAGGCCCTGGCTCACCCCGACCAGGATCGCCCCGAGCAGGGCCTGCTTGTTGGGGAAGTGTCGGTACACCGCGGGACCGGTGACGCCGACGGCAGCCCCGAGATCCTCGAGGCTGACCCCGGCGAACCCGCGATCCGCGAACAGGCGCGCAGCCTCGCGCAGCAGCGCGGCGTGGCGGTCGGCCTTGGCACGCCCGCGGTCGGTCAGACCCGTTGTCATCTCAGTTAATCCTCGCTAACATCAGAGCCTCGGTTAGTGAAAACTAACCCGGCGCGTCCCCTGCCGACAACCGGTGTGACGCGATCGTGACGTCGATGGAGACAGCATGAGCGCCGCGGCCCTGACTTCGCCCGCCGAACCCGGCCAGCGCGACCTCGCTGCGGGGCTGCGCGAACGGCTCGATCGGGTCGCCGACGGCGGGGGAGCCGCCTCCCGCGAGCGTCACCGCGCCCGCGGAAAGCTGCTGCCGCGTGAGCGCATCGCACGTCTGCTCGACGAGGGCAGCCCGTTCCTGGAGCTCGCCCCCCTCGCCGCCGAGGGAATGTACGACGGTCAGGCGCCCGCTGCGGGGGTCGTGGCGGGCATCGGACTCGTCCACGGCAGGCACGTGATGGTCGTCTGCAACGACGCCACCGTCAAGGGCGGCGCGTACTTCCCGATGACGGTGAAGAAGCACCTGCGCGCGCAGGAAGTGGCCCTCGAGAACCGGCTGCCCTGCCTGTACCTCGTCGATTCCGGCGGCGCCTACCTGCCGATGCAGGACGAGGTCTTCCCCGATCGCGACCACTTCGGCCGCATCTTCTTCAACCAGGCGAGGCTCTCCGCCGCCGGCATCCCGCAGCTGTCGGCCGTGCTGGGCTCCTGCACCGCCGGCGGGGCCTACGTGCCCGCGATGAGCGACGAGACGGTGATCGTGCGCGGCCAGGGGACGATCTTCCTCGGGGGGCCGCCGCTGGTGAAAGCCGCCATCGGCGAGGTGATCACCGCCGAGGAGCTGGGCGGGGGAGAGCTGCACGCGCGGCGCTCCGGCGTCGCGGACCATCTCGCCGAGGACGATGAGCATGCCCTCGAGATCCTGCGGGACATCGTGCTCACCCTTCCCGCCGCCGCGCCGCCCGTCGGGCCGGTGCACCCGTCGGCCGAGCCGGCGCGCGACCCCGACGGCCTGTACGACGTCGTCCCGGTCGATGTGAACCGGCCCTACGACCCGCACGAGGTGATCGACCGCCTGGTCGACGCCGGCAGCGTGCACGAGTTCAAGCGCGAGTACGCCACGACACTGGTCACCGCCTTCGCGCGCGTGGAGGGTCACCCGGTCGGCGTTCTCGCCAACAACGGCGTGCTGTTCGGCGAGTCCGCGCTCAAGGGGGCGCACTTCATCGAGCTGTGCGATCAGCGGGGCATCCCCCTGCTGTTCCTGCAGAACATCTCCGGCTTCATGGTCGGCCGCGACGCCGAGGCGGCGGGCATCGCGAAGGACGGCGCGAAGATGGTCACGGCCGTCGCCACCACGCGCGTGCCGAAGTTCACCGTCGTGGTGGGAGGCTCCTTCGGCGCGGGCAACTACTCCATGTGCGGACGGGCGTATTCGCCGCGGTTCCTCTGGAGCTGGCCGGGCAGCCGCATCGGGGTGATGGGCGGGGCGCAGGCGGCATCCGTGCTCTCCACCGTGAAAGCCGACCAGCTGGCGGCGCGCGGCGAGGAATGGGACGACGCGGCGCGGGCGGCGTTCGAGGCTCCCGTGCGCGAGCAGTTCGAGCGTCAGGGCGACCCCTACTACGCCACCGCGCGGCTCTGGGACGACGGCGTGATCGACCCGGTCGACACGCGCCGGATGCTGGCGCTCGCGCTCGACGTCGCCTCACGGGTGCCGCTCGCCGACCCGGCCTTCGGCCTGTTCCGGATGTGACATGACGCCTCCCGTGTTCTCCACCGTCCTCGTCGCCAATCGCGGCGAGATCGCGCGACGCGTCATCCGCACGCTGCGCCGGCTCGGCATCCGCTCGGTCGCCGTCTACAGCGACGCCGACGTCGAAGCGCCACACGTGCGCGAGGCCGACACGGCGGTGCGTCTGGGACCGGCGCCCGCAGCGCAGTCGTATCTCGACATCGACGCCGTCATCGCCGCGGCCCGCGCGACCGGCGCGCAGGCGGTGCACCCCGGCTACGGCTTCCTGTCGGAGAACGCCCACTTCGCCCGAGCGTGCGCTGCCGCCGGCATCGTCTTCGTGGGGCCTGGTGAGCACGCCCTCGACGTGATGGGCGACAAGATTCGGGCCAAGCAGCATGTCGCCCGGTCGGGCGTGCCCACCGTGCCCGGATTCAGCGCGGCCGGCATGACGGATGAGGCCATCGTCGCGGCTGCGGTGGAGCAGGGGTTCCCTCTTCTCATCAAGCCCTCGGCGGGCGGCGGCGGCAAGGGGATGCAGGTGGTGCGCGACCGCGCAGGTGTCGCCGGCGCCGTGCAGGCCGCGCGCCGGATGGCCACCGCCGCGTTCGGCGACGACACCCTGCTGCTGGAGCGGCTGGTGGAGCGCCCGAGACACATCGAGGTGCAGGTGCTCGCCGACGCCCACGGCGCGGTGGTGCACCTCGGCGAGCGCGAATGCTCGCTGCAGCGCCGGCACCAGAAGGTGATCGAGGAGGCACCCTCGCCCGCCGTCGACGACGAGACCCGCGCGCGCCTGGGCGAGGCCGCCTGTCGCGCGGCGGCGAGCATCGACTACGTCGGCGTCGGCACGGTGGAGTTCCTCGTGTCGGCCGATCGGCCCGACGACTTCTTCTTCATCGAGATGAACACCCGCCTGCAGGTCGAGCACCCCGTCACCGAGCTCGTCACCGGCATCGACCTCGTCGCCGAGCAACTGCGCGTGGCGGCGGGGGAGCCCCTCGGGTACGGGCAGGACGCCGTAGGGCTGCAGGGACACGCCGTCGAGGCCCGGGTCTACGCCGAGAGCCCGGCACGGGGCTTCCTCCCCGCCACCGGCGAGGTGCTCGCCTGGCGCGCTCCCGAGGGCGTGCGGGTGGATGCCGCGGTCGACACGGGATCGGTCGTGACCGCCGACTACGACCCGATGATCGCGAAGGTGATCGCGGTGGGCGCCGACCGGGCCGAGGCACTCGAGCGGCTCGACGCGGCGCTGGCCGAGACCGTCGTGCTCGGCGTCGACACGAACATCGCGTTCCTGCGGCAGCTCATCGCGCTCCCCGCCGTGCAGGCCGGCGACCTCGATACCGGCATCATCGACGCGATGGCCGCCCCGGGAGCGACCGTGCCGGGCGCGGCCGTGCTCGCTGCCGGCGCCGCGGTGCTCGCCGACGCGCCGTCGGATGCCTCGCCGTGGCAGCGTCACGACGGGTGGCGCCTCGGCGGACGGCGTGAGCCCGCCTCGCACAGCTTCGAGACGGATGCCGGCACGCTCGTCACCGCGGTGGCATCGCCGCTTCCGCCCGAGGCGACGACGGCGCGCGACGGCGACGGCGACGTCTGGGTGCATCTGGCCGGCGAGACGGCTCGGCTGCGTCCGGTCTCTCGTCGTGCGGCATCCGAGCGCCGACGCGCAGCCCGCGGGCGCACGGATGCGCCCGCGCAGCCGCACGTGCGGGCGCCGCTGCCCGGCACCGTGATCGCCGTGCACACGACGCCCGGCGCGGCGGTGGCCGCCGCCGATCGGCTGGTCACGATCGAGGCCATGAAGATGGAGCACACCGTCATCGCACCCCATGACGGCGTCGCGCAGATCCTCGTCACCGTCGGCGCGCAGGTGCGCCGCGACGACGTGCTCGCCGAGGTGCACCCGATGACCGAGGAGGACACCCCATGACCGGACCCATCGACCTGCGTTCGTATGCGCTGGAGGACGATGAGATCGAACTGGCGCAGCTGGTGCGCGCCTTCGCCGACGAGGTGGTCGCGCCGCGCG
Source organism: Microbacterium sp. zg.Y1084 (assembly GCF_024623595.1). Classification (NCBI taxonomy): domain Bacteria; kingdom Bacillati; phylum Actinomycetota; class Actinomycetes; order Micrococcales; family Microbacteriaceae; genus Microbacterium; species Microbacterium sp. zg.Y1084. The sequence continues at coordinate 363,851 of NZ_JANJGV010000002.1, read as the reverse complement.
CCTATGAGGCGGATCGCACCCACACGCTGCCGATGGACGTCGTCGCGCAGATGGGGGAGATGGGCCTGTTCGGCCTGCCGTTCCCCGAGGATGTGGGAGGGCAGGGCGGCAACTACCTGGCGCTCGGACTCGCCATCGAAGCGCTCGCGCGCGTGGACCAGTCCATCGCGATCACCCTCGAGGCCGGGGTGAGCCTGGGCGCCATGCCGGTCTTCCGCTTCGGCACCGACGCGCAGCGCGAGCAGCTGCTGCCCGACCTGCTCGCCGGCCGGGCGCTGGCCGGTTTCGGGCTCACCGAGCCCGAGGCGGGGTCGGATGCCGGCGCCACCCGCACCACCGCCCGCCGTGACGACGGGGAGTGGGTGATCAACGGCAGCAAGCAGTTCATCACGAACTCCGGAACGCCGATCACACGGTTCGTCACGGTCACCGCCGTCACGGGCCGCCGGGGCGAGCGCCCGGAGATCTCCACCATCATCGTGCCCAGCGGCACCCCGGGATTCACGGTGGGTCCCGCCTACGACAAGGCGGGTTGGCGCGCCTCCGACACGCACCCGCTCACCTTCACCGACTGCCGGGTGCCCGAGGAGAACCTGCTGGGCGAGGAGGGACGCGGGTTCGCCGGCTTCCTGCACATCCTCGATGAGGGCCGCATCGCCATCGCGGCCCTCGCGACGGGCGCGGCGGAGGGATGTCTGGAGGCGGCGCTGCAGTACGCCGCGGATCGCACCGTGTTCGGCGCCCCGCTGGCGACCCGGCAGGGCATCCAGTTCACCCTCGCCCGCATGCAGGCCCGTGTGCACACTGCACGGCTGGCGTGGGTGCGCGCGGCGCATCTGCGCGACGCGGGGCGCCCGTTCAAGACCGAGGCGGCCATCGCCAAGCTCGTCTCGGGCGAGGCGGCGATGGACAACGCCCGCGACGCGACCCAGATCTTCGGCGGCAACGGGTTCATGAACGAATACCCCGTGGCCCGGCATTACCGCGACAGCAAGATCCTCGAGATCGGCGAGGGCACCACCGAGGTGCAGCTGCTCGTGATCGCGCGCGCGCTCGGGGTAGCGTGAGGGCATGACCGACCTCCCCGCCGGCCCGCCCGCGCACGTGCAGCGAGGCCTGTGGTTCGAGGAGTTCGCCGTCGGGGCGCGCTACCTGCACCGCCCTGGCCGCACCGTCACCCAGGCCGACAATCAGCTGTTCTCCGCGCTGACGATGAACCCGCAGGCGCTGCACATCGACGAGGCTTACGCGGCGACGCAGCCGTTCGGCCGCCCGCTCGTGAACTCGATGTGGACGCTGTCGACGCTCATCGGGGCGTCGGTGGCGCAGCTGACGCAGGGCACGCTCGTGGCCCAGCTCGGCCTGACCGACATCGCATTCCCGGCGCCGCTCTTCCCGGGCGACACCCTCTACGCCGAGACCCGGGTCGCCGGCGCCCGCCTGTCGGCCTCGCGGCCGGGGCAGGGCATCGTCACCCTGGAGCACACCGGACGCAACCAGCACGGTGTCGTCGTCGCCACGGCCACCCGCGCCGCGCTGATGCTGTGCCGTCCCACCGAGGAGGAGACCGCGTGAGCGGATTCGACCTGGGCCCCGCCCTGCTGTTCTGCCCCGCCGATCGTCCTGAGCGGTTCCGCACCGCGCTGGAGCGCTCGGACGGCGTCATCATCGACCTCGAGGACGCGGTGTCGCCGGAAGCGAAGACCGCCGCGCGCGGCGCCCTCATCGACGCCGAGCTCGATGCCACGCGCGTGATCGTGCGCGTGAACCCCGTCGGCACCCCCGACTTCGACGCCGACTTGGCGACGCTCTCGCAGACCGACGTGCGCACGATCATGGTCGCCAAAGCCGAGTCACCCAAGCGCATCGGCAGGATCGACCCGCGCTACCGGGTGATCGCGCTGTGCGAGACCGCCCGCGGCGTGCTCGCGGCCGAACGCATCGCCGCGCTCGAGAACGTGACGGCGCTGATGTGGGGCGCTGAGGACCTCGTGGCCTCTCTCGGCGGCACCTCCAGCCGCAAGGCCAACGGGCGCTACCGCGACGTCGCGCGCCACGCGCGGGCGCAGGTGCTGCTGGCGGCGGGCGCGCGCGGCAAGGCCGCCATCGACGCCGTGCACCTGGACATCGCCGATGCGAAGGGGCTCGCCCGTGAGGCGGCGGATGCCGCAGCGAGCGGATTCGCGGCGACCGCCTGCATCCACCCGAGTCAGGTGCCGACCATCCGCGAGGCGTACCGTCCCGACGCGACCGAGGTGCAGTGGGGCCGCGACCTGCTGGCGGCGGCGGTCGGGAAGCCGGGCGTGTTCGCCTTCCGCGGCCGCATGGTCGACGAGCCGGTGCTGCGCCACGCGCGCACCCTGGTGCGGCGCGCTCAGGACTAGCCGTCGGGGGAGCGGGCGACGCTCAGGGCGTCGGGACCGGACCCACCTCGGAGAGCAGGCGCAGCCTGTCACGCTCGAGCAGCAGGTCGTAGCTGGAGCCGTTCGGCAGGCGGAAGCCCACGGGCGGCAGCTCGCCGCCGGTGGCGTGACGGATGAGCTCGCGGATCAGCGCGCCGTGAGCGACGGCGATGACGGTCGCTGCCGCGGGCGCGGTCGTGCGGCGCGCGTCGCGGGCGATCTGCTGCAGCGCCCCCAGCGCCCGGGCGCGCAGCTGCGGCCAGGGCTCGGCGCCGGGGACCTCGGCGCTGTGCCAGTCGCCCCAGCGCTCCAGGAACTCCGCGGCATCCACGCCCTCCGCCTCGCCGTAGGCGCGCTCGCGCAGCTGCGGGTACAGGCGCGGCGGCTCGGCGCCCAGGGACTCGGCGATGATCTCGGCGGTCTCGCGTGCGCGAGACAGATCGCTGCTGACGATGACGAGCGGGGCGGCCGGGTCGAGGCTGTCCCGCAGCCGCTCTGCGGCCTCGCGCGCCTGTGCGCGCCCGGTGTCGTTGAGCGGGATGTCGGTGGATCCCTGGATGCGGCGCGCTCGGTTCCAGTCGGTCTCGCCGTGGCGCACAAGGGTCAGCAGTGTCACCGGTCGAGCCTAACCGCGGTGCGCCGAAAGCGCGCTGGACGGGTCAGTGGGCGGTGAGGGCGTCGGTGAGCGCGGCGGTGAGGGCCGCGAGCACCGGAGACGTGCCGCCGTCGATCTTCACCGTGGCCTTGGCATCCGCGCGCGTCTGACCGCGGTTGACGATGATCACCGGCAGGCGACGGCGTCGCGCGCGCTCGACCAGGCGCACCCCCGAGTTGACCACGAGCGACGATCCCGCCACGAGCAGAGCCTCGCTGGTGTGCACGAGCTGCTCGGCCTCGGCGAACCGCTCGACGGGGACGAACTCGCCGAAGAAGACCACGTCGGGCTTCAGCATGCCCCCGCACACGCTGCAGTCGGGGATCACGAAGCCGTCGGCCGTCTCGGGCAGCACGTCGCCGTCGGGTCCGAGCAGCACGTCGTCGGGGACGTCGAGCCACGGGTTGTCGGCCTCGATGCGCGCCGCCAGATCGCGGCGATCGAACACCTGGCCGCAGTGCGTGCAGAACACGCGCCGCATGGTGCCGTGCAGCTCGACCACGCGACGGCTGCCGGCGCGCAGGTGCAGGCCGTCGACGTTCTGGGTGACGACTCCGGTCGCGATGCCGGCGTGCTCGAGGCGCGCCAGAGCGGCGTGCCCGGCGTTCGGCGACGCGGCGGCGAACGCACGCCACCCGAGGTGGCTGCCCACCCAGTAGCGGCGGCGGGACGCGGCCGAGGAGAGGAACTCCTGCGCCGTCATGGGGGTGCGCACGGGGGCGCCCTCGCCCCGGTAATCGGGGATGCCGGAGTCGGTCGACACGCCCGCCCCGGTGAGCACCGCGATGCGGCGTCCCGCCAGCGCGTCGACGGCCTCGCCGACCAGCCGCGCGGTCGGCGCGTCGAGCTGGAGCACCGGAGTCACCCGTCGAGTCTAGGCGCGTCACTTTGCCGGGACGTTACCGCCGCCTGCGTGCCCGGTGCGGCTGCGGTGTCGTGTCGTCTCGCGCGTGGGGTGGGTCCCGGGTCTCGCGCCAGGCGTCGCTCGCGCGGGGATGGATCCGCTCGCGTGGGGGATGCCACACGCGCCGGGCGGATGCCACCCGCGCCGGATGCCGCTCGCGCGCTGCCGAGATGCGGAGATCTGCCCGGGTGCGGATCGATTCCGGGCATCCGGTCCGCGTTTCGGCAGATTCCCGCATTCCGGCCAGGGCGGGATGCCGGGAACCTCGCGAGATGCCTCTGTGTCCGGGTGGCACCACACGCGCCGGGCGGATGCCACCCGCGCCGGATGCCGCTTGCGCGCTGCCGAGATGCGGAGATCTGCCCGGGTGCGGATCGATTCCGGGCATCCGGTCCGCGTTTCGGCAGTTACCCGCATTCCGGCGAGGGTAGGGTCGCCCGGCAGTCCGCCATGATGGCGGTGTTCGCGCGGTGCACATCGGTCGCGCGTGGGAGAGTGGATCAATGCCCATCGAGCGCATCGACGACCCGGCCGATCCCCGCCTCGCGGACTACCGCGACCTCACCGACGTGGCGCTGCGCCGCGTGCTCGAGCCGGCGGGCGGGCTGTACATCGCAGAGTCGGCCAAGGTCATCGGGCGCGCGGTGGCCGCGGGACATCGCCCGCGCTCCGTGCTCGTGCAGGAGAAGTGGCTCGACGATGTGCTCCCCGTCGCCGGCGGTGCGCCCGTCTACGTCGTGCCCGCCGACGTCGCCGAACAGTTGACCGGATACGCCGTGCACCGGGGTGCCCTCGCCGCCATGCACCGGCCTGCGGAGCGTCCTGTAGCCGAGGTGATCGCTGGAGGCCGGCTGGTCGTGGTGCTCGAGGACATCGTGGATCACACCAATGTCGGAGCCGCGTTCAGAGCCGCCGCCGGCCTCGGCGCCGACGCCGTGCTGGTGTCCCCGCGCTGTGCCGACCCGCTCTACCGCCGCAGCGTGCGGGTGAGCATGGGCACGGTGTTCCAGGTGCCGTGGACGCGGATGCCGGAGTGGCCCGATGCCGCCGGCATCCTGCACGACGCCGGCTTCCACATCGCCGCGCTTGCGCTGGCCGACGACGCGGTGCCCCTGGACGTCTTCGCCGCCGAACGGCCCCCGCGTGTCGCGCTGATGCTCGGCGCGGAGGGCGACGGACTGTCGCGGCGCGCGCTGCAGGCGGCGGACACCGTGGTGACGATCCCGATGGCCGGGGGAGTGGACTCGCTCAACGTGGCCGCCGCCAGCGCCGTCGCCCTCTGGGCACTGCGCTAGCAGGGGCCGGCCGCGCCGCCGGGCGTGCGCCCGCCCGGCGTGGTCGCACCCGCGGTCGCGTCAGGCGGTGCCACGCGCCGTCGCGTCGGGGCTGGCATCCACCGGGTCGTCGACGTGCGGGATGACGCGCCGCATCGGCAGGGCTTCGGGACGCTTGGCCGTGATGTGGTCGCCCGACGACTGGTTGCGCACACGGCGCAGCACCCAGGGCACCAGGTACTCGCGAGCCCAGACGAGGTCGTTCGCGCGGGCCGCCCGCCACGTGCGGCGCGGCAGCGGCTCGGGCTGCATCGGCTGCAGGTCGTTGGGGACGTTGAGGGCGCGCAGCACCATCCGCGCCACCTCGTGGTGGCCGAGGGTGTTGTAGTGCAGGCGGTCGTCGTCGAAGAAGCGCATGTCCTGCACCTCCTTGAGCGCCCACTGGTCGGCGACGATGCAGTCGTAGCGCTCGGCGATCGCGCGGATGTTCTCGTTGTAGATCGCGACCCTGCCGCGGATGCCGCGGAACACCGGCGTGAAGTTGGTGTCGATGGCGGTGAAGACGAGCACCGTCGCGCCTCGCGACGACAGCCGGGCGACGGCGTCCTCGAAGAGTGCGGCGACGACGTCGGGATCGCCGCCGGGGCGGATCACGTCGTTGCCGCCGGCGGAGAACGTGATGAGGTCGGGGGTCAGGGCCAGGGCGGGCTCGATCTGGTCTGCCACGATCTGGCCGATGAGCTTGCCGCGCACGGCGAGGTTGGCGTAGGCGAAGTCGTCGACCTGGGAGCTGAGAACCTCCGCGACGCGGTCGGCCCAGCCGCGGTGGCCGCCGGGCGAGTCCGGGTCGGGGTCGCCGATGCCCTCGGTGAAGGAGTCGCCGATGGAGACCATCCGCCGCCACGGGTGGACGGATGGGTTCGGGGTGAAGTCGTCGTGGTGGGGGGCGGGTTCGGGTTCGATCGGGGTGTCAGTCATGTGTTCCTCCCGGGCTGATGGCCGTCTCCGAGGCTAGCGTCCGTGGCCTCGTTTAGGCTGGACCGTCGTGGATGAGCAGCAGCAGGAGCATTTCGGGAGCTTCGCTGCCGAGCACCTGTCGCCCTCGTTCCCCCAGCGTGCGCCCTGGGGTACGGCCCAGCGATTGCGTGCCTGGCAGGCGGAGGCGCTCGACCAGTACTTCGCGATGGACGGGCCCGACGGCATCGGCAGGGGACCCCGCGACTTCCTCGCGGCTGCCACCCCGGGCGCCGGAAAGACCACGTTCGCCCTGCGCCTCGCGACCGAGCTGCTGCGCCGGCGCATCGTCGATCGCATCGTCGTCGTCGCCCCCACCGAGCATCTGAAGACGCAGTGGGCGGATGCCGCGGCGCGCGTGTCCATCCGGCTCGACCCGAACTTCAGCAACCGCCACGTCGCCCCCGCCCGGCACTACCACGGCGTCGCGGTCACCTACGCGCAGGTCGCGGTGAAGGCATCCGTGCACCAGCGCCTCACCGAGGACGCCCGCACCCTGGTGATCCTCGACGAGGTGCACCACGGCGGTGACGCCCTCAGCTGGGGTGACGCGCTGCGTGAGGCGTATCAGCGCGCGACGCGGCGCCTGCTGCTGTCGGGCACCCCGTTCCGCAGCGACACGGCGCCCATTCCGTTCGTGGAATATCACCCGAATGAGAAGGGCATCCGCCTCTCACGCACCGACTACAACTACGGCTACGGCCGAGCGCTGGCCGACGGCGTGGTGCGGCCGGTGCTGTTCCTGGTCTACGCCGGTCAGATGCGCTGGCGCACCAAGGCGGGCGACGAGTACGAGGCGCAGCTCGGTCAGGACAACACCAAGGACATCAACTCGCAGGCCTGGCGCACGGCCCTGGACCCGCAGGGCGACTGGATCCCGGCGGTGCTGCGCAGCGCCGACCGGCGCCTCAGCGAAGTGCGTCAGGACGTGCCCGACGCCGGTGGTCTCGTCATCGCGACGGACCAGACCGCGGCGCGTGCGTACGCCGCGATCCTGCGAGACATCACGGGGGAGCCGACGACGGTCGTGCTGTCGGACGACCCCGCGGCATCCGGACGCATCGAGGAGTTCGCGAAGGGCACGTCGCGCTGGATGGTCGCGGTGCGCATGGTGTCGGAAGGCGTCGACGTGCCTCGGCTGTCGGTCGGGGTGTACGCCACGAGCGCGTCGACTCCGCTGTTCTTCGCGCAGGCGATCGGTCGCTTCGTGCGCGCCCGCCGCCGTGGCGAGTCGGCCAGCGTATTCCTGCCCCACGTGCCGCAGCTGCTCGCCCTCGCCAACGAGATGGAGCGCGAGCGCGATCATGCGCTCGACCGTGAGTCGGGTGACGACGACGGCCTCGAAGACACGCTGCTGGCCGAGGCGGAGCGCGAGGACAAGGCATCCGATGCCCTGACCGAGGAGTTCAGCTACCAGGCGCTCGGGTCGGTGGCCCACTTCGACCGGGTGCTGTTCGACGGCAAGGAGTTCGGCCAGCTCGCCGTTCCCGGCACGCCCGAGGAGGAGGAGTTCCTCGGCCTTCCCGGACTGCTCGAGCCGGAGCACGTGCACGAGCTGCTGATGCAGCGGCAGGCGCGGCAGTCGCGCCACCGCAAGGTGCGGGAGACGGGGGAGGCGCAGCAGGCCGAGGCCACCGGTGCGCCCGTCGCCACGACGCTCCCGCCGGCGCTGCACCGCACCCTGAAGGAGCAGCGGCAGCTGCTCAACAGCCTCGTCGGGGTCTACGCCCGCCAGAGCGGCGAACCGCATGCCGCCGTGCACGCCGAGCTGCGGCGCCTGTGCGGCGGGCCCCCGGTCTCGCATGCCACCGTGGCGCAGTTGCAGGCGCGCATCGACCTGCTGCGCCGCCGCGTGCACTCCTGACCGCGCGCGGAACGTCCGCTTCGGATCCCCGAAATGCTGGCAATCGCGGTCTTCGCCCCTGTCGCGCGCGACGGGATCAGTAGCGTTGACCCATCCCCCCACCCCCCTTCCGACCGGAGGACCCATGATCGCGCCCACCCCGCCTGCACCGACCGCGCGGGATCGTCGGCGGTGGGCGCAGTACCTCGTCGATGAGCGGGCCGAGGCGCGGCTCTACCGCACCCTCGCCGAGCGTCGCACGGGGGAGGAACGCGAGATCCTGCTCGCCTTGGCCGATGCGGAGGGGCGCCACGAGTCGCACTGGCTGAGCCTGCTCGGCGGGGAGCCGAAGCGCCTGCCGCGCCCGAGCATGGATACCCGGATGCTGGGCTGGATGGCCCGGCGCTTCGGCATGGTCTTCGTGCTCGCCCTCGCGCAGAACGCCGAAGCCCGTTCGCCGTACGAGGCGGAGCCATACGCGACGGCCGCCATGGTCGCGGATGAGAAGGTGCACCACGAGGTGGTGCGCAACCTGGCTGCGCGCGGCCGTCGCCGGCTGTCGGGCACGTTCCGGGCTGCGGTCTTCGGCGCCAACGACGGACTGGTGTCGAACCTCGCCCTCGTGATGGGCATCGGCGCCGCCGGCGTGGGGGCTCCGTTCGTGCTGTTGAGCGGCTTGGCGGGCCTGCTGGCCGGGGCGCTGTCGATGGCGGCGGGTGAGTTCGTCTCGGTGCGGTCGCAGCGCGAGATGCTCGCGTCGACCGGCCACAGCGACTTCGCCGATGCGGCGCTGCCCGATCTCGACCTCGACGCGAACGAGGTCGCCCTGGTCTATCGCGCTCGCGGGCTGGATGCCGAGGAGGCCATGTCCCGCGCGCGGCGCGTCGTCGAGACGGCCCAGGCAGCGGACCGGTCGCAGCCCTACCGGCGCCCGGTCGACGCCGCGGAGGAGCACGACGTCGTCGGGGGCGCGTGGGGCGCGGCGACCTCCAGCTTCCTTTTCTTCGCTTCCGGCGCCGTCATTCCCGTGCTGCCGTGGATTTTCGGGCTCGAGGGGATCGTCGCCGTCGTGCTCGCGCTCGTGCTGGTCGGCCTCGCGCTGCTGGCCACCGGAGCGATGGTGGGCGTGCTCTCCGGCGGTCCGCCGCTGCGCCGGGCGCTGCGCCAGCTCGCGATCGGCATGGGAGCCGCAGCGATCACGTACGTGCTCGGGCTGGTGTTCGGGGTGTCTGTGGCGTAGCGCTGTCGTCAGGCCAAGTCCTCGCCGGTGGTGCCTCCCCGTGGCGCTTCACTGCCAGACTCGACCCGTGCCGCATGCTCTGGATGACACGACCGAGATGGCCGTCCGCCGCGTCTGGGCGGAGCGGCTGGGAGTCTCGCCCGCCGTCTTCGCGCAGGCGGAGCCGGTGTTCATCGTGAGGCCGGGCCTGACCGCAGCGGTGGTGGTACGACTCGAGAAGACGGTTGTCGTCGCAGCGCCCGAGCTCGCGCTGTCCGCGCTGAGGTCTCTCGCCCCACGGCACCTGCTCGACGTCGGGGCGCTGCTGACGGCGTTGGAGCCGCTCGCGCCGAGCCTCTTCGGCGTGGCGACGCTCGCGTTCGCCGACCGGGGGACGATCGTGCCTGCGCGTTCCGACGCCGTCCGGATGGCGTCGGATGCCGAGGTCGCGGCGGTCATGTCGGCATGCTCCACCGAGGAGCGTGACGAGAGCGGGCTGCTCGCGATGGACAGGCGGTGGACCACCTGGGCCGATGGTGTCGAACCGGCGGCTGCTGCGGGATACGAGGTGTGGGGCGGCGGGCTCGCTCACATCGGTGTGGCCACCGCGCCGGCGTTCCGGGGAAAGGGCTTCGGCGCTCAGGCGGCTGCCGCGGCTGCTCTGCACGCGATCGGCGATGGCCTGGTGGCGCAGTGGCGCTGCAGGGCGCGTAACCGCGCGTCGGCGCGTCTGGGGGAGAGTCTGGGTTTCGTGCGGCTCGGCGAGCAGATCGCGGTCGACCTCGCGGCATGCGTGGCGGACGTCACTCCCGAAGCCCGCTGAGGCCGGGGAGGGAGACCAGCAGAGGCGGGCGAGCGAGATCAGATCGCGGACGGTCTTTCGGACGGTCGTGGCTATGATCGCGCTGTGAAGCGGATCGTGGGTTGGGCGATCGCGTCCGCGGTGGTCATGGTGGCCGCGGGCGGCGGCGCAGCGTTCGTCGGCCGTGTGAACGACCGCGCCGACCAGGATGAACCACTGGCGCGGGCTGAGTGCGCGGAGTATGCGGGCGGGAGCGCGTACCGACTGGAATGGCGCTTCGGGATGCGACCGGGGTGGGAGTGCTCTTGGCTGTCGACTGACGATCGCGAGGGCGGCGGTTTCCTCATCACGTGGAACGCGTACGCCGACCGTTGAGCCTCCGGCGGTTGGTTTGATCCCGACGAGGACGACGAACCGGATCGCAGTCGCGGCCGAGCGCACTTCCTGAAAGCCACCCGCGTGCCCGCAAACGGAAGAAGGCCCCCTTTCGGGGACCTTCTTCACTGTGCGCGAGGGGGGACTTGAACCCCCACGCCCGTTAAAGGGCACTAGCACCTCAAGCTAGCGCGTCTACCTATTCCGCCACCCGCGCAGTGGGTGAAATTGCTTTCGCAACCGAGGGTCGAGCCTAGCATGATCCGGAGAGCACTTCGAACCAGCGGCGCACGGTGAGCCGGCGTGACGGCGGTAGCGTAGTCGGCATGCCCGAGACCGACATCGACCTTCCCGAGGTCGTGCGCATCGCCCGCGACCTCATCCGGTTCGACACGTCGAACTTCGGCGGCGGCAACGCACGCGGCGAGCGCGAAGCCGCCGAGTACGTCGGTGCATACCTCGAGTCGCTCGGCCTCACTCCCGAGTACTACGAGCCGATCCCGCGCCGCACGAACCTCGTCGCCCGCGTGTCGGGCCGCGATCGCGACAAGCCCGCGCTCGTGCTGCACGGTCACCTCGATGTCGTGCCCGCCGTTGCGGAGGACTGGAGCGTCGACCCGTTCGCCGGCGAGATCCGCGACGGCATGCTGTGGGGCCGCGGCGCCGTGGACATGAAGGACATGGATGCCATGATCCTCACGTCCGTCGGCGACCTGCTGCGCGCGGGCGAGCAGCCCGCCCGCGACGTGATCGTGACGTTCTTCGCCGACGAGGAGAACGGCGGCGTCGAGGGGTCCGCCCTCGTCGTCCGCGACCGCCCGGAGTGGTTCGCCGGGGCGACCGAGGCGATCAGCGAAGTGGGCGGCTACTCCATCGCCGCCGGTGACCGCCGCGCGTACCTGCTGCAGACGGGGGAGAAGAGCCTGCTCTGGCTGCGCCTGCGCACCCACGGCCGCGCCGGCCACGGCAGCCGCTTCCACCCCGACAACGCCATCACCCGGCTCGCCGAGGCCGTCGCCGCCCTTGGGCGCACCGCGTGGCCTCTGGCGATGACCGAGACGTCACGGCAGCTCATCGAGGGCCTCGCCACGCTGACGGGCGCCGACCCGCGGCATCCCGACGACGTCGCCGACCTCTTCGGCCCGACATCGGCGTTCCTGCGCGCCACCCTGCGCACCACAGCCAACCCGACCGGGCTCACCGCCGGCTACAAGCACAACGTCATCCCCGACACCGCCGAGGCGCTCATCGACGTGCGCACCATCCCGGGTGGGGAGGATGCCGCCCTCGCCGACCTCGCCGCGATCGTCGGACCCGACGTCGAGATCGAGGTGGTCCAGCGCGACATCGGCCTCGAAGTGCCCTTCGCCGGCGACCTCGTCGCGCAGATGGTCGCCGCACTCGGCCGGCACGATCCCGGCATCCCCGTCATCCCGTACCTGATGGGTGGCGGCACCGACAACAAGGCCCTCTCGCGGCTCGGCATCGCCGGCTACGGCTTCGCCCCGCTGCGACTGCCGGCCGACCTCGACTTCACCGGCATGTTCCACGGCGTCGACGAGCGCGTGCCGCTGGACGCCCTCACCTTCGGACAGGCGGTCCTCACGGATCTCCTCCGCACGTACTGACGCAGTCACCGAAAGGCGCGCATGAGCTTCCTCGAAGCGATCCTCCTGGGCCTGGTCCAGGGGCTCACCGAATTCCTCCCGGTCTCCTCCAGCGCGCACCTGCGCATCCTGGGGGAGTTCCTCCCCAGCGCCGAGGACCCCGGCACAGCCTTCACCGCGATCACGCAGATCGGCACCGAGGCGGCCGTGGTGGTGTTCTTCTGGAAGGACATCGTCCGCATCATCACGCAGTGGTGCCGGTCGCTCGTGGGCAAGGCGCCGCGGACCGACCCCGACGCGCGCATGGGCTGGCTGATCATCATCGGCAGCGTCCCGATCGTCGTGCTGGGGCTGCTGTTCCAGGACCAGATCGAGACGGTGTTCCGTTCGATGTGGGTCGTCGCGATCATGCTGATCGCCTTCGGTCTGCTGCTGGGCGTCGCCGACGCAGTCGGCGCCAAGCGTCGTGAACTGAACGACCTCACGGTCCCGCACGGCGTGGCGTTCGGGTTCGCGCAGGCGCTTGCCCTCGTCCCCGGTGTCTCGCGCTCGGGCGGCACGATCACCATGGGGCTCTTCCTCGGCTACAAACGGGCGGATGCCGCGCGCTACGCGTTCCTGCTGGCGATCCCGGCCGTCTTCGGCAGCGGCTTCTACCAGCTGTTCAAAAGCTGGGACGAGCAGGGGCCGTTCACGCTGCCGGAGACCCTCGTGGCCACCATCGTGGCGTTCGTGGTCGCCCTCGCGGTCATCGCCTTCTTCATGAAGTGGATCTCCAAGCGCAGCTTCCTGCCCTTCGTGATCTACCGCGTGGCGCTGGGCACCGCGCTGATCGTGCTGCTGTCGATGGGCGTCATCCAGGCCTGAGCCCGGCCGGGCCGCGCCGTCAGCGGCGGGGCGGCTCGTCGCGCCCGGGCTTGGACGGCCCCTGGCCGTCGCCCCGGCGCCGCAGGTACTTCTCGAACTCCTGCGCGATCGCATCGCCGGAGGCCTCGGGCGAGTCCCACGTGTCGCGGGTGCGCTCGAGCTGGCGGATGTACTCCGTCATCTCCTCGTCGTCCGCGGCGGCGGCGTCGATCGACGCCTCCCACGCGGCAGCCTCCGTCGCCAGGGTGCCGCGCGGCACGCGGGCACCGGTGAGGTCCTCGAGCTTGTCGAGCAGCGCCAGGGTGGCCTTGGGCGACGGGGTGTGCCCGGCGACGTAGTGCGGCACGCTCGCCCAGAGGGATGCCGAGGGGATGCCGGCGGCGTCGGCGATCTGGTCGAGCACGCTCAGGATGCCGACCGGACCCTCGTAGGTCGAGCGCTCCAGCTCCAGCGCCGTGCGCAGCTCCTCGTTGTGACTGCCGGCGAACACCGAGATGGGCCGGGTGTGCGGCACGTCGGACATCATCGAGCCGAGCGACACCATGCCGGTGAGATCCTCCCGCAGCGCCACGTCGATGATCTCGTTCGCGAACGCCTGCCACGCCCGCGCGGGCTCCACGCCCGTGAGCAGCCAGAGCTGCGTGCCGCGGGAGCGGCGGGTCGGGCGCCACAGCGTCGTGTCCGGCCAGGTGAGCACGCGCCGTCCCTCGGCGTCGAGCGCGACCTGGGGGCGGGTGTACTGATAGTCGAAGTACAGCTCGGGGTCGACGGAGAACACCGGCTCGTACGATCCCTCCGCGCGCAGCAGCGCCAGAGCAGCCGTCGCGGCTTCGCCGGCATCGTTCCAGCCATCGAACGCGGCCACGAGCACACGTCGTCCCAGTCCCTCCACCGGACTCCCTTCGTCCGTCCCAGGATAGGCCGGGCGCCGACCCCGCGGGCGGTCGCCGCGCGCCGCCTCGGTAGCATGGACAGGTGACAGACCCCGCCGCACCCGTCCCGCTGCGCGCCGTCCTGTGGGACATGGACGGCACGCTCGTCGACACCGAACCGTACTGGATGGCCGCGGAGACCCCGCTCGTCGAGAGCTACGGGGGCACGTGGACGCATGAGCAGGCACTGGGCCTGGTCGGCCTGGGACTCCACGATTCCGCCCGCATCCTGCAGGAAGCGGGTGTGCGCATGCAGGAAGACGCCATCATCGACCACCTCACCGACCGGGTGATGGGGCAGCTGCGAGAGCTCGGCAACCCGTTCCGCCCGGGTGCCCGCGAGCTGCTCGCGCAGCTGCGCGACGCCGGCATCCGCACGGGCCTGGTGACGATGTCGCTGCGGCGCATGGCCGAGACCGTCGTCGAGCAGATCCCGTTCGAGGCCTTCGACGTCATCGTCGCCGGTGACGACGCCGTGCGCCCGAAGCCCTTCCCCGAACCCTACCTGCAGGCCTGCGAGGCGCTGGGCATCACCCCGGCGGAGGTCGTCGCCATCGAGGATTCCCCCAACGGGCTGCGCTCGGCGCTCGCCTCCGGGGCGGCCACCATCGGCGTGCCGATGATGGTCTCGCTCACCGGCGTCGGCGCCCACGCGCTGTGGCCGAGCCTCGAAGGACGCGGCGCCGCCGATGTCGTGGCGTTCCATGCCGACCACCGCGCCAAGGAGTCCTCGCGATGACCGTCGATCTCACCCGTCCCTCCGGCCCGTTCCGCTACGGCGACCGGGTGCAGCTGACCGGTCCCAAGGGCCGTCTGCACACGATCACCCTGCGCGAGCGGGGGGAGCTGCACACCCACCACGGGGTGCTGCGCCACGAAGGGCTGGTCGGGCTTCCCGACGGCTCGGTCGTGACCAACTCCGGTGGCCACGAGTACCTGGCGCTGCGGCCCCTGCTGCGCGACTTCGTCATGTCGATGCCGCGCGGTGCGGCGATCGTCTATCCGAAGGATGCTGCGCAGATCCTGGCGCAGGCCGACATCTTCCCCGGTGCGACCGTGGTCGAGGCGGGCGTCGGCTCGGGCGCCCTCTCGCTGTGGCTGCTGCGTGCCCTCGGCCCCGCCGGGCGCCTCGTGTCGTTCGAGCGGCGCGAGGAGTTCGCCGAGGTCGCCCGGGCCAACGTCGAGACGTTCCTGGGCGCGCTGCCCGAGAACTGGGACGTCGTGGTCGGGGATCTGGTCGAATCGCTCCCGGCCGCCGCTGAAGCGGCATCCGTCGATCGGGTCGTGCTCGACATGCTCGCTCCCTGGGAGTGCATCGACGCGGTCGCCGAAGCGCTCACCCCCGGTGGCGTCGTGCTCTGCTATGTCGCCACCGCCACGCAGCTGAGCCGTGTGGCCGAGTACATCCGCGGAACCGGGCTGTTCACCGACCCCGAGGCCAGCGAGACGATGGTGCGCGGCTGGCACGTCGAAGGACTCGCGGTGCGTCCGGACCACCGCATGGTCGCGCACACCGGCTTCCTGCTCACCGCGCGACGCCTCGCACCGGGCGCGATGCCTCCCGACGTCCGCAAGCGCGCGCTGAAGAAGCCCAGCTACGGCGACGAGGACGTGGAGCTGTGGACCCCCGGTGCGGTCGGAGACCGCCAGATCACCGACAAGAACCTGCGCAAACGGGTGCGAGAGGCGCAGCGGGCGGCAGACGGTGCCCGGCTCGCCGCCGGTGCGGCTGAGCCCGACCCCGCCACCGATTAGGCTGTACCGGTGCGCAGGATCCCCGCAATCGCAGCCGTCATCGGCCTGTCCGCTTTCGCCCTCGTCGGATGCTCGTCCGCCGCGCCCGCTGCCTCGTGCACGCGCGACGCCGGTGACGCGCAGGCGCTCGACCTGATCACCGTCTCGGGAGACACCGTCGCGACCAGCGCGCCGGTGCACGTCGACGAGACCGTCTACCGCGATATCGAGGTCGGCGACGGGCCCGTGGTGGTCGACGACGCGCAGGAGGTCGTGCTCGACGTCACGATCCTCAACGGCACGACGGGGGAGACGATCCTCAGCAGCGGCACCCAGCCGGCGCCGGTGTCGCAGTGGGCGGAGTTCTACGACGGCATGGCGCAGATGCTCGAGTGCGCGAGCGAAGGCTCGGTCATCGTGGGCGCGGTCGCTCCCGGTGACCTGGCGACCGAGGCCGCGGCGAGCCTGGGGCTCGGCGCCGATGACTCCGCCATCTTCCTCATCGACGTGCAGAAGGTGTACCTGTCGAAGGCCGACGGCTCCGACCAGTTCAACGATCGCCGCGGCATGCCCAGCGTGGTCCGCGCTCCCGACGGCACCCCCGGTGTCATCGTGCCCCAGGACGACGCGCCCGACGAGCTCGTCGTCGAGGTGCTGAAGAAGGGCGAGGGTCCCGAGGTCACCGGCGACACGCCCGTGCGCGTGCACTACACCGGTGTGCTGTGGGATGAGAAGGAGGTGTTCGACTCCAGCTGGGAGGCGGGCGCCCCCGTCTCGCTGTCGCTCAACCAGGTCGTGCCCGGCTTCGCCGCGGCTCTGGAGGGCCAGACGGTCGGATCGCAGATCCTCGCGGTCATCCCGCCCGACCTGGCTTACGGCGATGCCGGCCAGGGAGCCGTGCCGCCCGGGTCCACGTTGGTCTTCGTGATCGACATCCTCGGCCTCGACGACCCCGCGGAGTAGGTTCGCCGTGGCCGCCCCGTCCAGCCGCAGCGCACCGGAGGAGCGCCTCGTCAACCTGCTCGTCGCACTCATGGCGACGGAGCAGGGCCTGACGAAGGACACCATCCTCTCCTCCGTCGCCGGTTACCGGGAGCAGGCAGAATCCGGGGCGTCGAAGGACGCCCTCGAGAAGATGTTCGAGCGCGACAAGGAGAGCCTGCGCGGCCTCGGTGTGCCGATCGAGACCATCGGCGACCACGCCGACCCCGACGACCTGCGCGAAGCCCGCTACCGCGTGCCCAACGACGACTACGCGCTTCCGGAGGACATCTCGTTCAGCCCGGGGGAGCTGGCCGTGCTGGCGCTGGCGGGCGAGGTCTGGAGCGAGAGCTCGCTGTCGGCCGAGGCGCGCAGCGGACTGCGCAAGATCCGTGCACTGGGCAACGACGTCGACGAGCCGATCCTGGGGTTCTCGCCGCGACTGAATGTGCGCACCCCGGCGTTCGCCCCGTTGCAGAAGGCGATCGAGCAGGCACGGGTCGCGTCCTTCCCGTACCTGAAGCCGGGGGAGGACCGCCCGCGCACCCGCCGCATCCGCCCGCTGGCGCTCGTGGACTTCGAAGGCCGCTGGCACGTCTACGGAATCGATGTCGCGCAGGATGCCGCGCGCACGTTCCTGCTCTCGCGCATCGTCGGCGACGTCGCGGTGACCCGCGAGTCGTTCGACCCGGTGCTGCGCGACCACGCCGGTGAGCGCGCCGTCGCCGGCCTCGAGGAGGTCGCCGCCCAGCAGCACGCGCTGCTGGAGGTGAACCCCGGCACCGAGGCCTCGCTGCGGCTGCGCCGCCGCGCCGAGGAGGCCGACCAGGGGATCCTCGTGCCCTACGTCGACGTGCACGTCTTCGCCGATGAGCTGGCGTCGTACGGGCCCGAGGTGCGCGTGGTCGAGCCGGCGCAGCTGCGCGACGAGGTGATCCGCCGTCTGGAGGCGACCCTCGCGCTCCACGCCGACCCCGGCGGCGCAGACGAGGGGGACGTGCGATGAGTGCCCGACCGCTGCACGCCACCGAGCGCGCGGCTCTGATCCTCCAGCTCGTGCCGTACCTCCTGGGCAAGGGCGAGGTGTCGGTGGTCGAAGCCGCCGACGAGTTCGAGGTGACGCCCGACCAGATGCGCGACATGGTGCAGAAGCTCACCGTGATCGGCCGGCCGGGAGAGGGCGGCTTCTGGCAGCTGCCCAACGACCTGTTCGACATCGACTGGGACCTGCTCGACGAACGCGACCTCATCTCGATCACCCACTCCGTCGGCCTCGAGCGCGCACCGCGGCTGACCGCCCGCGAGGCCGCCGCCCTGCTGGCCGGTCTGCAGCTTGCGGCCGCTTTTCCCGGGGTCGGCGATGGCGGCGTGGTTCAGAGCCTGCTCGCCAAGCTGGCACGTGGTGCGGCCAGCGCCCCCGCCGATCTCATCGTGGCGCCCGGCCCGGTCGACGATGTGCGCGTCACGGTGTCCGAGGCCCTCCGCCGCGGCGTGGCGGTCTCGTTCACCTATCAAGCGCCGGATGCCCCCGCCACCACGCGTACCGTCGATCCGGCCAAGGTGCACGTGGCCGACGGCCAGTGGTACCTGCAGGGGTGGTGCCACATGCGTCAGGCGATGCGCACCTTCCACCTCGAACGCGTCAGCGACCTCGCACTCACCGATCTCCCGGTCACGCACGGCGGCGAGCCGGTGCCCGAGCTGTTCGAGCCCGGCGCGGACGACGTCACCGCCCGCCTGCGCTATCCCCGCCAGGTGGCTCCGCTGCTGGGCGACTACCTCACGCGGGCCGAGCGCACCGTCGACGGTGACATCGAAACCGCGGCCATGCCCATCGCCGACGAGCAGAGCCTCAAGCGCGTCGCTGCGCGTCTCGGCGGCGACGTCGAGGTGCTCGCCCCGGCCGGGGCGAGGCGCGCCACGGCCGCGTGGGCGGCGGCGGGCCTGGCCCAATACCGAGAGGCGCCGTCTACACTGGAGTGATCCCGGTCGTCGGAAGGACACTCATGGGTATTCATGGTTGGCAGTGGCTGCTCGTTCTCGCAGTCATCCTGCTTCTGTTCGGCGCCGCCAAGCTTCCCGCCCTCGCCAAGAGCATGGGCCAGTCCGCGCGCGTGTTCAAGAGCGAGATGAAGGCGATGAAGGAAGAGGACACCTCTTCCACTCCGGCGGACGGCGCGGCCTCCCCGACTTCCGCAGCTCCGTCCACGGTCGCGCCAGAGGTGCACCGTGACGCGAACGGCAGTTCTTCCACTCCACGCTGAGCCGGAGCGTGACTAGGACCGCCCCCACCCGCGCGCGCGGCGACGACGAGCCCCGCCGCGAGAGGCGGATGTCGCTCGGTCAGCACCTCATCGAGCTGCGCAAGCGGGCGATGATCAGTGCCGCAGCCGTCGTGATCGCGATGGTGGCGGCGTTCTTCATCACCGAACCCGTGATCCAGCTGATCACGGCACCCATCCGCATGGTCGCGGAATCGCGCGGCGAGCAGGCCGCGGTCGAGGTCATGTACACCAGTGTCACCGGCCCGTTCGACCTGCGCATGCGCATGGCCTTCGCGATCGGCTTCCTGCTGTCGGCCCCGATCTGGATCTGGCAGCTGTGGGCTTTCGTCATGCCCGGGCTCACGCGTCGCGAGATCCGCTACACCATCGGGTTCGTCGCCGCCGCGGTGCCGCTGTTCTTCGCCGGCTGCGCGACGGGACTGGCCGTCATGCCGAACATCGTCAAGCTCATGGCCGAGTTCCTCACCACGGGCGCCGCGGCGATGTACGACGCGAACTACTACTACGACTTCGTCTTCAAGCTGATGCTCTTCGTGGGCGTCGCCTTCGTGCTGCCGGTGTTCCTCGTGGCCCTCAACATCGCCGGGGTGCTCTCCGGCAGGGCGATCATCACCGGCTGGCGGTTCGCCGTGCTGATCTCGGTGATCTTCGCCTCCATCGCCACCCCGCCCTCCGACGTCGCCACGACCTTCCTCCTCGCCGGCATCCTCATGATGCTGTACCTCGCGTCGGCAGGCCTCTCGCTCATCCTCGACCGCCGTCGGGCCAAGCGCGCCCAGACCCTCCTTCCCCCCGGACCCGTGCTGTGAGCGGCGTCAGCCCCGCGGAGCGGTTCGCGGCCGCCTCGGAAGCCCGCCGGCATCCGCTCACGAAGGAGTTCGCCGAGCAGCAGCGCTTCACGCTCGACCCGTTCCAGATCGCCGGATGCCAGGCGCTCGAAGACGGCCGCAGCGTTCTGGTTGCGGCGCCGACAGGCGCCGGCAAGACCATCGTCGGCGAGTTCGCGGTGCACCTGGCGATGCGGGAGCCCGGCGACAAGGCCTTCTACACCACGCCGATGAAGGCCCTGTCGAACCAGAAGTTCAGGGAGCTGCAGGAGGTGTACGGCGAGGACGAGGTGGGGCTGCTCACCGGTGACACCAACATCAACGGAAACGCGCGCGTGGTGGTGATGACCACCGAGGTGCTGCGCAACATGCTGTACGCCGACTCGCCGGCTCTGCGGGGGCTGCGCTTCGTCGTCATGGACGAGGTGCACTACCTGGCCGACCGTTTCCGGGGCGCCGTGTGGGAAGAGGTCATCATCCACCTGCCGCCCAGCGTGCGGCTGGTGTCGCTGTCGGCGACGGTGTCCAACGCGGAGGAGTTCGGCGACTGGCTCGACACCGTGCGCGGTGACACGGAGGTGATCGTGTCCGAGACCCGGCCGGTGCCGCTCGAGCAGCACGTGCTGGTGCGAGGGGACCTGCTGCCGCTCTTCGACGACCGCGCCGGCATCGCCACCGCGCAGGTCAACCAGGAGCTCATGCGCATCCGCTCCGTCAAGGGCCGCACGTTCGAGGAGAACCGCCGCGCGCAGGGCCACAACAGCGCGCGTGACGCCGGCTATGAGCCCACCCACCGACGGCCGCAGCGGGGCGGCAGGCGACCGGTGCGGCCGGGCAACGTGCAACGCGTCGAGCGGCTCGACCGCCCGGGTGTGGTGCAGCTGCTGCAGCGCGCGAACCTGCTGCCTGCCATCTTCTTCATCTTCAGCCGCGCCGGCTGCGATGGCGCCGTGCAGCAGGTGCGGCGCTCGGGGCTGCGGCTCACCGACGGCGAAGAGCGTGCCGAGATCCGACGGCTGGTCGACGAGCGCACCGCGACCCTCAACGAGGAGGACCTCGACGCCCTCGGCTACTGGGAGTGGCGCGACAACCTCGAGCGCGGCATCGCGGCGCACCACGCCGGTCTCCTGCCGGCGTTCAAGGAGGTCGTCGAGGAGCTGTTCCGTCGCAAACTCGTGAAGGTCGTCTTCGCCACCGAGACCCTGGCCCTCGGCATCAACATGCCGGCCCGCACCGTGGTGCTGGAGAAGCTGGAGAAGTTCAACGGTGAGGCCCGCGTGGCGATCACGTCGGGGGAGTACACCCAGATCACCGGACGGGCGGGGCGTCGCGGCATCGACGTCGAGGGTCATGCGGTGATCCAGTGGACCGAGTCGCTCGACCCGCAGGCGGTCGCCGCGCTCGCCTCGCGGCGCACGTACCCGCTGAACTCCAGTTTCCGCCCCACCTACAACATGGCCGTGAACCTCATCGACAGGTTCGGGCGTCCCGAGGCGCGCGAGATCCTCGAGTCCTCCTTCGCCCAGTTCCAGGCCGATCGGTCCGTGGTGGGTCTGGCACGGCAGGTGCGCGAGGCGGAGGAATCCCTCGCGGGCTACCAGGCAGCCATGACGTGCGACCGCGGCGACTTCGCCGAGTACTCGGCCATCCGCCGCGAGCTCAGCGACCTCGAGAAGCTCAACCGCGCCGATCGCACGGCGCCCGCCCGCATCCGCAAGCAGCGTCAGCAGGAGATGGAGTCCCTGCGCCGCCGCATTCTGCGCCACCCCTGCCACGACTGCCCCGACCGTGAGCACCACGCGCGGTGGGCGGAGCGGTACTGGAAGCTCAAGCGCCGTGCCGACAAGCTGCGCAACCAGATCCAGACCCGTACCGGCACGGTGGCACGCGTGTTCGACCGCGTGGTGGACGTCCTGTCGGCGCTGGACTACGTCGCGGTCGATGAAGAGGGCAGGACCACGCTGACGGCGGCGGGCCGCACGATGCGGCGCATCTACGGCGAGCGCGACCTGCTCGTCGCGGAAGCGCTGCGCCGTGGCATCTGGGAGAACCTCGACGCGCCGTCGCTGGCCGCCCTCGCCTGTTCGCTCGTGTACGAGCCGCGCCGCGACTCCGAAGGCCCCGGGGAGTACGGTCTGCCGCGCGGCCCGTTCCGCACCGCACTGACCGAGACGCAGCTGCTGTGGTCGCGCCTGGACGATCTCGAGCGCGAGCACCACCTGCCGGGCACCGAGCCGGTCGCCACGGGTCTCGCGCAGGCGATGTACACGTGGGCGCGCGGCGGCATGCTCGACCGGGTGCTCACCGAGGCCGACCTCGCTGCCGGCGACTTCGTGCGGTGGGCCAAGCAGACCATCGATCTTCTCGACCAGCTTTCCCTCGTCGCCGACGCCCCCGTCGCATCCACGGCGCGCAAGGCCCTCGACGCGGTGCGGCGCGGCATCGTCGCCTACAGCGGCGCATGAGCGAGCGGATGCCACAGGGGTCGGCGCAGGAGGCTTCGGCGCAGGATGCTTCGGCGCCGCAGGCTTCCGGATCGCGAGCGGGCACCCCGCCCCGCCCGGTGCTGCCGCTGTGGGGCGCCCTCGTGGCCGCGCTGGTCGGCGGACCGGTGCTGGACCTCGCCTTCCCGGACGTCGGCTGGTGGCCTCTGGCCTTCGCGGGCGTGGCGATCGCGCTGGTGTCGCTCATCGGCAGGACGGCGTGGGGCGCGCTTCTGGTCGGCCTCGTGTTCGGGGCATCCTTCTACTTCACCCACATCGTCTGGATCACCCGGTACCTGGGACCGCTGCCGTGGTTCGGCCTGGCCGGGCTCGAGACGCTGTTCTGGGCGCTGGGGTCGATCCCCATCGCCCTGTCCTATCGCTGGATGCCGCAGGTTCTCCCGGGTGTCTGGGGACGACTGCTGGCCTTGCCTGCGCTGATCGCGGGGCTCTGGACGGCGCGGGAGCTGTTCATGGGCTCCTGGCCGTACACGGGCTTCCCGTGGGCGCGCCTCGGGATGAGTCAATCCGAGAGCCCGCTGGCGAGCATCGCGTCGTGGACGGGCGTGGCGGGGCTCACGTTCCTGATGGTGTTCGCCACGGCGGCGGCGATCGAATGGGTGCGTCTGGGCCGCTACCGCGACGGGCGCACCGCACTGCCCACGGTGGTCGCGGCCGCCGTGCTGCTGCTCGTGCCCGCATTCCCGACCACCCCGGCCGGAACGATGCGGGTCGGCGCCGTGCAGGGGAACGGGCCCGCCGGCTACTTCGACCGCCGCGAAGCATATGACGTCTTCCAGTCGCAGCTGGATGCCACGCAGCCGCTGCTGGACGAGGATCTCGACGTGCTGCTGTGGCCCGAGGGAGGGATCGACGCCGATCCGCTGCAGAACCGTTCGGTGGCCGTGATCCTCGACCGCCTCGCCGACCGGATCGACGCACCCCTGCTGGTCAACGGCGCCACCGAGCGGGACGGCCTCGTCTACAACACCTCGATCCTCTGGCAGCCCGAGGGCGAGAACCCGGCGGCGCTGCACGACAAGCGCAACCCGGTGCCGATGGGCGAGTATGTGCCGGATCGCTGGTTCTTCGAGGCGATCGTCCCCGATCTGATCGGTCTCATCCAGCGGGAGTACACCCCCGGCACGAACCCGCCGGTGTTCGACGTCGACGGCGTGGGCGTGGGCCTGGCCATCTGCTTCGACGTCATCTACGACGACGTCATCTGGGAGGGCGCGCGGGACGGTGCGGAGGTCTACATGCTGCAGACCAACAACGCCGACTTCCGCGACACCGACGAGAACGTGCAGCAGCTCGCCTTCGCCCGGATGCGGGCGATCGAAACCGGCCGCTCGGTCGTCAACCTCTCCACGGTGGGCACGAGCCAGGTGATCGCACCCGACGGTTCCATGATCGACGCGCTGCCTGCCGGCGAAGCGGGTGCGATGGTCACCGAGGTGCCGCTGCGGACGGGCCTCACTCCGGCGGTGGTGATCGGTGCCGCGGTGAAGCTGGTCCTCGGCTGGGGAAGCGTGCTGGCGTTCATGCTGCTGGGCGGGGCGCACCTCGCACGGCGTTGTCGTGCGGACCGCGAAACAACGACGCCGGCCCCCGCAGGGACCGGCGTCGCAGAATCAGTCTGAGTCGTCAGGCGCTCTTCTTGGCCGTTGCATCGTGGCCGTTGCCGCGGCGTTCGCGGATGAAGGCCAGCCGCTCCTCGAGCAGTTCCTCGAGCTCGGGGATCGTGCGACGCTCCAGGAGCATGTCCCAGTGCGTACGCGGCACCTTGTCGCCGCTGTGGTCGACCTCCACGGTCTTGTCGCCGACCCGCAGCACGGCCTCGGCGCCGCAGTAGCGGCACTCCCAGGTCTCAGGGGCCTCGGCGTCGACCGCAAAGGGAAGGGTGGTCTCACGGCCGCACGTGTTGCACACGTAGGTGTGAGTGGTCCGCTCATGAAAAACGACGCCGTCCTCGCTCTGTAGGCTGGACGCGCCGAGCCGGATGCCGCGCAAACTGCGGTCTGCCATTGTGTGGTCCTCTCGTCGCCTGTTCAGGTATAACGCTGCGACCTGTGCGCATACTCCGAACCACGGCGGAGCGATGGGCATTCACAGCCGATCCCCAGGCCTCGACGTCGAGGCCACGAAGCGGTGGTCGTCGACCCTTCAGCGGCGCCGCGGGGCGGTGACGCGCAGGGCGAGATCCGCCCGGTCGGTCACGATGCCGTCGACGCCCATGTCGAGCAGGCGCGTCATGTCGTCGGGGTTGTTCACGGTCCACACGTGCACTTCCGTGCCCGCGCGATGGGCGGCGTCGATCAGGCGGGGCGAGACGATCCGCACCCCGCGGTGGCGCTCCGGGACCTGCAGGGCGTCCACACCCTCGAGCGCCCGGCGCACCGCCCACGGCGACCGCGCGGCCACGGCCGCCACCACGCGACGCATCGTCGCTGTGCCTGCAGAGGTGGCAGGGCGCGTGCCGTGCGCGAAGCGATCAGCGGCTTCCAGCGCGGCGCGTCGACGGGTGTCGGAGAAGCTTGTGAGCAGCACGCGGTCGGCGTGGGATGCCACGATCCGCCCCACCGGCAACGCGGCGGCATCCGCTTTCACGTCGAGGTTGAACCGCACGTCGGGGAAGGTCTCGAGCGCCTGACGCAGCGTGATCAGCCCGCCGCGCGACGTCATGAGTCTGTCGAGCTCCCGGTGGGTGACCGCGGCGACCGCGCGGGGATCCCCGGTCACACGGCTGAGGTCCTCGTCGTGGAACAGCACCACCTCGCCGTCGGCGGTGAGGTGACAGTCCGACTCGACGTACGCCGCGCCGGCGGCATGGGCTGCGGCCACGGCGGCGAAGCTGTTCTCGGCGATGTCTTCGGCGTCAGGCGGCACGAACCCGCGGTGGGCGAGCACCCGCGGCGCGCGGGGTGCGAACCAGGGGTGGGTCACGGCGCAGTGGGACGGGTGGCGCGCGTGCGGAGCGTCTCCGCCGCAGCGGCGGCGTCCTTCGCCTGCGCGCCGAACGCGCCGCTCACGCCCTTGAGCGCCTCGGTGAATTCGCTCGGGATGATCCACATCTTGTTGGAGGTGCCGTCGGCGATCTTCGGCAGCGTCTGCAGGTACTGGTAGGCCAGCAGCTTCTCGTCGGGGTTGCCGTTGTGGATCGCCTGGAACACCGTCTCGATCGCCTCCGCCTCGCCCTGTGCGCGCAGCACGGCGGCCTGCTTGTCGCCTTCGGCGCGCAGGATCTCGCCCTGGCGGCGTCCCTCGGCTTCGAGGATCTGCGCCTGCTTGGAGCCCTCGGCGGTGAGGATCGTCGCGCGACGCTCGCGCTCGGCGCGCATCTGCTTCTCCATGGAGTCCTGGATGGACACGGGCGGGTCGATGGCCTTCAGCTCCACGCGGGAGACGCGCAGCCCCCACTTGCCCGTCGCCTCATCGAGCACGACGCGCAGCTGGCCGTTGATGTTGTCGCGGCTGGTGAGCGCCTGTTCGAGGTTGAGACCGCCGACGACGTTGCGCAGGGTGGTGGTCGTCAGCTGCTCGACGGCGCTGAGGTAGTTGGCGATCTCGTACGTGGCGGCGCGGGCGTCGGTGACCTGGAAGTAGACGACGGTGTCGATGGAGACGACGAGGTTGTCCTCGGTGATCACCGGCTGCGGCGGGAATGAGACCACCTGCTCCCGCATGTCCACCAACGGCCGCACGCGGTCGATGAAGGGGACGAGCAGGTTGAGGCCCGGGCTGAGCGTGCGCTGGTAGCGGCCCAGCCGCTCCACGACGCCGGTGTAGGCCTGCGGGATGATGCGGATCGACCGGAAGATGACCACGATCACGAAGATCGCGAGCACCACCAGCAGGACGATCACGAAGATCTGACCGATGAACGCGCCGGCATCAACCATCGTCCGACGTCCTTTCTCGTGTGGGAGCGGGGGCGACTTCTACGAGCGAACCGCGCACGGCGACCACCTGCACGCGGTCGCCGACCGCGACGTCGGGCGTTTCCGGGAGCAGCCGGGCCGTCCAGGTCTCCCCGTTGTCGAGCCGGACCGAGCCGCGATCGTCGACGAACGGCGCGACCACGCGGGCGCTCATGCCGTAAAGCGCATCGACGTTGGTGCGGGCGGGCTCCTGCCCGCGGTGCAGCGTGCGCAGCAGCAGCGGGCGGATCGTGAAGAGGAGGAGCCCGGCCACCGCGGCGGCGACGACGATCTGCAGCCACCACGGTCCGCCGAAGAGATACACGCCCAATCCGCCGATGGTCGCGCCGGCGGCGAGCATGAGGAACGTGAACTCGAGGGTGAGCAGCTCGATGATGACGAAGAGGAGGGCGAGCACCAGCCAGGCGATCCAGATGTACTGGGTCAGATCGGGCAGCATGGCGGTTCCTCCGTCGGTCCTTCAGGGAACACTAACACCGGGGGAGTGCCCCGGCGCTTGATAGGCTCGCCTTCCCGGCGACGCCCGTTCCGGGACCCCGAGAAGGAGTGCCCGCACCCATGTCCCAGACCCTGCCTTCCGGCTCGCTCAGCGGCAAGACGGCCCTCGTCACCGGCTCGTCCCGCGGCATCGGCGCCGACACCGTGCGCTACCTCGCCGAAGCCGGCGCGAACGTCGTCATCAACTTCCGCAACAAGGCCCCCCGGGCCGAGAAGCTCGCCGCCCAGCTGCGCGAGCTCGGCGTGGAGGTGCTGGTCGTCGGTGCGGACCTCACCGACCGCGACGCCGTCGCGGCGATGTTCGCGGAGGTCGAGCGCGTCTTCGGCGGACTCGACATCCTCGTGCTCAATGCCTCGGGAGGCATGGAATCGGGAATGGCCGAGGATTACGCGCTCACGCTCAACCGCGACGCCCAGGTCGGCGTTCTGGAGGCCGCGCTGCCGCTGCTGCACGCCGGTTCCCGGGTCGTCTTCGTGACCAGCCACCAGGCCCACTTCATCCGCACCACCCCGACCATGCCGGAATACGAGGTCGTGGCGCTGTCCAAGCGCGCCGGCGAGGATGCCCTGCGCGAGCGTATCGGCGAGCTCGAGGCGAAGGGCATCGAGTTCGTCGTGGTGTCCGGCGACATGATCGAAGGCACGATCACCGCAACGCTCCTCGAGCGGGCGAACCCGGGCGCCATCGCGTCGCGGCGGGAGTCGGCCGGCAAGCTCTACAACGTGTCGGAGTTCGCCGCTGAGGTGGCCCGCGCCGCCGTCGACGCGGTGCCCGCCGATCACACCCGCCTGGTGGGCGACACCAGCTCGTTCGCGGGGGAGTGACCCCGTGCGGGCGCAGGACATCGACACGCTCGTCTCGGTGGGCCGGCCCGCTCTCGCGCCGGACGGTGGGTTCGCCGTCTTCGCGACCTCGCGTTCGGATCTCGATGCCAATCGCGACGTCGGACAGCTGTGGCGCACCGACTTCGCCGGCTGATGCCGATGTGACGAGGGGCCCCGGAGACGATCCGGGACCCCTCGTGGCGGCTACTTGCCGAAGGTGAAAGCGCGGACGATCTGCACGATGCCCAGCACGACGGCCGAGATCCCCAGGAGCAGCCACAGCGTGGCCGCGCCCCAGAGCGGGGCGAACAGCAGCACGATGCCGGCGATGATCGACAGGATCGCGTAGGCGATGGTCCAGCCCCGCGAGGGCGACAGGTCCAGCAGTGAGAGGGAGACGATGCCCTCGACGATCCACATCACGCCCACGAGCACTCCGACGAACACGCCGAACCAGGCGGTGGCGGCGGGCAGGTTGATGAAGGCGACGATGCCGGCGACGATGAACAGCACACCGAGCACGATGTGACCGACGCGGGCCCATCCGCCCTTCTGAGCGCTGAAGATGCCGAGGCCGGCGTAGACGAGTCCGGCTGCGATCGCGTAGATCGCGACGATCGCCACCACGACCATCGCCGTGCGACCCGGCCACACCAGGATCAGGATGCCGACAAGGAGAGCCAGCACTCCGCTGATGCCGAGCGCTGTGCGGATGCCGTTGAGCACCGGCCGGTCGATGGGTGAGGAGAGGGTCATGGTGCGTCCTTTCTGAGAAGTTTCTGTGAGGACGCGGTCATTCTAGACCCGTGACCGGCCATTCTTCACGGGAGGCGCGCGGGGGAGCGGTCACCCGAGAACAGCCATGACGACCAGCAGCACCGGGACGCACCCCACCGTGGTGAGCAGGATGGTGTCGCGGGAGACCGCCTCGGCGACGCCGTAGTGCTGGGAGTACGTGAAGATGTTCTGCGCCGTGGGAAGTGCCGCCAGCACCGTCACGACGAGCAGATCGCCGGGGGAGAGGTGGAAGAGGAACGCCCCCACCGCCCACGCGATCATCGGCATGGCGACGAGCTTCAGCATGGTGGCCGAGGCGACCTCGGCACGCCGCAGTGGGTCATCGAGCACGCGCTGGCCGTGCAGTGACATGCCGTAGCCGATGAGCAGCACGGGCACGCACGCGTTGGCGATCAGCTGGAGGGGGTCGAGCACGATCGTCGGCAGCGGCAGTCCGGTGAGCGAGACGACGGCTCCGAGGACCGATCCGACGACGATCGGGTTGGTCGCTGTGCGCTTGAAGATGCGGCGGATGGAGCGCTGGCCCGAGGTCGCGGCATCCAGGATCGCCAGGGAGATCGGGGTGAAGACGATGAGCTGCAGCAGGATAACGGGAGCGGGGAAGGCGGCGCTGCCGAGCAGATACAGCGACAGCGGGATGCCCATGTTGTTGGAGTTGACCTGGCCCGCCGACAGGCCTGAGATCGTCGCCTCGGCCGTCGACCGCCGCCAGACGAACCGCGCCAAGAGCCACTGCACCCCGATCACGACGACCGCCGCGATGGCGGACACCGGCAGCAGCGCCGAGAACAGCGTCTGCACGTCGGCCTGCGAGAGCACCACGAACAGCAGGAATGGGGAGAGCACGAAGAACGTGAGCCGGTTGAGCACGTGCCGACCGTGCGGGCCGAGCAGGTCGATGCGGCCGATGATGTAGCCGACGAGGATCGCCACTCCGATGACGACGAATCCGGTGGCGACATCCAGCACCCTCTGAGCCTAGGGGTCCGGGCGATCATGGCGGGCCTTGCGCGCCTGGTAGCGTGCAGTCACGCAGCGATGGAGGAGCGGTCATGCCGAAGAAGACCTCTGGCGACTCGAGCTGGTGGGGCCGGTTCGTCGCACTCTTTCTCGGCGTGCCACCGATCGCGGTGCAGGCCGCCGATCAGGATGACGCTGCCGACGACGAACCGGAACTCTTCGCCCGGCGTTCGCGGAGTGCGAAGGACTGACCGCGTCCAGCGCGGGCGTCGGCGCGTCAGGCCGACGCGGCAGGGATCGTCTTGCGCATCACCGTCTTGCTCTTGCCGATGTGGCGCTCGAAGGTGAAGCCGGCCTTCTCGAACATCGCGCGCGTTCCATTGTGAAGAAACGATGACGACGTGCGCTTGCCCGGCGGAAGCTCGTTGGGGAAGGAGACGACCTCGCCGCCGCCCGCCTGGGCGATCAGGCCCAGCGCGCCGTCGAGCGCCTCGCGCGCGACGCCTCCGCGGCGATGGTCGCGGTCGACGAAGAAGCACGTGATGCGCCACGGGGCGGGGCGCGTCTCGCCGGCGTCGTACTGCTTGCGGTGGTAGATGCCCGGCAGCTCGTCCGGGCTGCCGTACTGACACCACGCGATCGCGTCGTCGCCGTCGAACACCAGCGCCGCGTGTGCGACGCCTTCTTCGATCAGCCGGCGTTTGAACGTGGGGCCGTCGTAGTCGTTCTTGACCGTCGCGTCGGTGTCGCCGTGGAAGTACGAGCACCAGCAGCCGCCCCAGACGCCGTTGTGTTTCTCGGCCAGCGCCAGCCACGCCGGGTAGGTCTCGAGGGTGAGCGGCTTGATCTCGTGCGTCGTCGCCATGGCCAGCCTCCTCGCGTGGATGGGAACATCGTGCGGCGGACGGCGTGCGCGGACAAGAGAGACATCCACGCCGCCGACACACGGCACGCCAGGCGCTGGTACCTTCGCGCCCTCCGCCCACCAGCAGAGCTCTGAAGGGCGCTCACGGATCGCTTCTGAGGTGTCACGAGGCATGCAGCGGGTGAATAACGAGTGGCTCGTCTGCCTAGACTCGAGCACGTGACCACCGGCTCAACCCGAACGAGACGACCCGACGTCGCCGGTCCGCGTGCCCGCGACATGTCCAAGCCGCTTCCTTCCTCGCTGAGCTGGACAGTCCTCTGCGTTTTCGCGACCGCGTTCACGGTTGCGTATTTTGCGGCCGACCTCCCGCTGTGGATCCCTGCGCTCTACCTCGTGATGAGCGCCTGGAGCTTCGCCGCCTACGGAGTCGATAAGTCGGCGGCGAAGGCAGGCCGTCGGCGCGTTTCGGAGCAGGCACTTCTCACGGTCGGTCTCGTCGGCGGCTGGCCGGGATCTCTGATTGCGCAGCAGGTCTTCCGGCACAAGACGCGCAAGCGTTCCTTCAGGCGTGTGTTCTGGTTCACGGTACTGATCAACGTCGCCGTACTCGCCGGCCTCGTCTACGTCGCGGTGACGGAACCCGGGACGCTTGACCTGCCGTTCCTCACGTCCGTCGCAGCGATCTGACGGATGCCGACGAGCGAAGCCCAGCGGGAGATGCCGCTCCTTCCGTAGATCACGCGGGCACCGATAATGCACATTATGTCAATTCAAGCGTGCAGGACCGCAGTGGCTCCCCTTCCGCCTCTGCCCCGCCGAGTGATGACCCCCGAGCGAATCCGAAAGCTGACAGCTGCGCTGTGCGGAAGCTTGGCTCCGCCTCTCACGCGAGTGTGGGGATCCAGGCGGCAGCAACGAACCCCGCAGCACCCACCAGCAGCATAAGAACGATCCCTGCGCCGACGAACCACAACCGCCGGTGAGGCGACAGCACGGTCGCGACGATCGCGGCGAGATACGCGAGTGCGATCACGACAGTCCACACCGTGGCAGCGACCAGCCGATCATGGGTGAAGCAGTTTCGTGGGCCGGGCAAGACCAGAGAACACACCTCCGGCCCCACCGGCACGGCGATCCACCAGATCATACCGACCGCGACAAGCGCGAGCGGCGTCATGATCAGCACTCCCGCCGTCGTGGCTACCATCGGCTGGGCCGAGGAATGCCGCTGGTCGAAACGCGTCATCCGGTGGCCGCTTCCCTATCGCTCGACGGATCGACGTTGATGGAGGAATCTGCGTCGGGATGCAGCGGGCTGGCGCTCCTCTCCCCCGGCGGCTGACTCTTCCGGCGATCGCTGCGATGGGCCAGCCAGCTCCCCGCAGTGATCAAGACGAAGAACCCCAGCATTGCGAACAGACCGGGGGCGATCTCAACGCCCTGTGCGAGGAGAACCACCCCCCACACGCCGGCCCCCAACTGCCCGAGGAGCACGACCAGCGAGAACGTCTCCCAACCCGACCTCGACGACGTGCTCATGGCCAGACTCTGGACCACCTGAAACTTGCTCGTCAAGGCAGCGGCGCGCGTCCGCCGCAGCGGGCGACAAGAGAGCAGCGAGGACACTCCCCCAAACGCTGGGCGGGTCGTCAGTCGAGGCGGTGTTCGCTACGGTGACACCATGCCTCGTCGCCGTGCATCCGTTGCGTTCTTGACCCCCTGGGTTGCCGCACGACGGCGCGGGCTTTCACTGTGCGCCGCTCTCATCGTGCACCGACGAGATCATGAGGCGACGGTATGAGCGCCGCGGGTCGTGACGAGGATCGCTCCTCCTCACGCGCCGCGGACAGCTCGGCCGACACCGTCCCGCGCAGGATCGGCCGGTGGATGCTGGGCGCCTTCCTCCTGTTCACCGGCGTAGGCCATCTCACCTTCGCTCGCGCGGCGTTCGTCGCGCAGGTGCCCGCGTGGCTGCCCCTCCCGGTCGACCTCGTGGTGCTCGCATCCGGTGCCGTCGAGATCGCGCTCGGTCTCGCACTGCTGCTGTGGGCGGGGCAGCGTGTGCTGATCGGATGGCTCACCGCGGCGTTCTTCGTTGCGATCTTCCCGGGCAACATCGAACAGTTTGTCAGCGGTACGGATGCCTTCGGGCTGGACACCGATCTCTCCCGTGGCATCCGTCTGCTGTTCCAACCGCTGCTCGTCATCTGGGCGCTCTGGTCGACCGGCGCCTGGCGGGGGTGGCGCGACCGCGTCATCGCCTCCCGTGCTGATCGAGCCGGCCCGGACGCGGACGAGCGCTGAGACGCCGCGGGCGCTAGAGCGCTTCGAGCTGTCGGCGGGCGTCGTGCAGAGCAGACGCGTATTCGTCATGACTGCGCACCTTCCTGTACTGCGCGCTGCCGACGGACGGGTGGTCGTCAGGCGCTGTGGGCATCGCGGTCTCTGTGCGCCCAAGCGCCTCGACGGCGTCGAGCGTCGAGGTCACCGCTCCCCTGGTCTGCGCGTCGGCGGCGAGCGCACTGCTGGACCTTCGATAGCTGAGGACGGCGACGATCAGCGCGCCGACGCCGGTCAGTGCGCCCACGAGGGAGCCGATGCTCGAGATCCAATCCGTCACCGATGCCATGGCGCCACGATAGCGACCGCTCGTCCGCCGCGGTGCCGTCGTTCTATCGTTCGCGTGGAGGGGGCTGCAGCCACCCGGTGGTGCCGACGCCGCGTCGCGCGCGGTCTTCGCGGTCGTTCACCGTCCAGACGTAGGCGAGGAGTGCGATGACGAGCGCGGGTGCGGTGGCCCCCACCCCGAAGATCACGACGGCCTCGCCCGGCGATGACGACGCCTGTGCGGAACCCAGTCCCAGCCCGAGGAGCATGAGCGTCGTGGCGAAGAGGAGCCGGTTGCGGTGCTGATCCGTCATCGTCGATCCTTCCTCGCACGGGCTGTGAGTGGCGGGCTGCCATGTCACCGCTCCCCAACGTAGGTTGCCTTGATCGGCGATGCCACCCCTGGCATCGCGCACGCCCGGCGCGCTGCCGACGCGCACCCGGCTCAGCGGGCCTCTTCGATGAACGCACCGAGTACAGCGATCCACTCGTCGAATGCGTCGAGGTGCGCATCATGGGATCCCGAGGCGAGGTCGACCCTTGTCGCGTACCGGCCGCGTCCGACGAACTGCTGCTTCTGCGCTTCGGTGAACATCCCGTGAGCCGCGTAGACGGCGAGAGTGGGAGCGGCGACCCGCTGCCACTCCTCCCAGTGCGGTACGGCCACCGTCTCGAGGATCGCAGTCATCACGTCCGGGTCGAATCGCGGGTGCAGTCCGTCGGCACGGACATCCATGTCGGCGATCCATGCCCGGGTCAACGCGCTGTCGCCCAGAGCGGTCAACGCGGCATCGGGTGATGCGTAAGGTGTCGCCCACGATCGGAAGAACGCCCCGAGGGATGCCGCCTCGGCGTCATCACCACTCCCCTGGTTCCCTTCGAGAAGAACCAGCCTGCGTACGAGATCGGGACGAGTCGCGGCGACGAGCATCGCGGTGTGCGCGCCCATCGACTGCCCGACGAGGTCCACCGGGCCGGTGGCCTCGGCATCGATCACCTGGATCACGTCGTCCACGAAGGCGCGGCGTGAGGTGTCGACGGGAATCGTGGTGCTGCCGCCGTGCCCTCGCTGGTCGATCAGGATCACCCTGCGCCCCGCCAGTGCCAGTGCGTGTGCCGTCGGTAGGAACTCGCGGCCGCTTCCGGCCAGGCCGTGCAGGATGACCACCGTCGGGCTGTCACCACCGATCACGCAGTAGGCGATGACCGTTCCGTCGGCGACCCGCAGTTCCCTCTGACACTCCCGCACCAGGCGACCCTACTGTGCGCGCCTGCCGCGTCGCTTCGTCGGTGGCGAGCGGAGGCGGGCGGCCGATCGGCGGTCAGAACGGCGCGGCTTCGGCTGCGACCTGCAGGGCGCTGAACTCGAGTACGCGCCGCGGGATGTCGGGATAGGTCTCTCCGGTGGGACTGACCCACTGCAGGGTGCCGTCCCGGGACTGGGTGACGCTCCATGCACTGGCATGTTTGAGGGTGTGGTGTCGCGTGCACAGGTTGGCGAGATTCGTCAGGGCCGTCGGCCCGCCGCGGGCATGGTCGACCGTGTGGTCGTGGTCGCAGTGGTGGGCGGTCCTTCGACAGCCGGGGAATCGGCAGTGCTCGTCCCGTGCATCGAGATGTCTTCGCTGCGCTGTGGTCGGCCGGTAGGCATCGACCTGGTGCACCGCGCCGGTGGTCGGCGAGAGGAAGACGCGTTCCCAGATCGCCGCGCGGGCGGCGAGCCGACGAGCGGTCTCGGGGTCGATGGGTCCGTACCCGACGAGTTCGGCCGGTGCGGTCCCGGTGCCGGTGAGGGTGCTGTCGGGGATGACGATCTGCACATGCGCGGTGATCGCCTTGCCGGCCGGGATGGAGGCACATGAGGCCGATACGCCGGCGTGGCCGGTGAGCAGCAGATCGGTGAACACATCTGCCCGCACCTGGTCGGTGGTGCGGCTGTCCGGCACCCCGGAACCGCTCGGCTCAGTGGCTCCGCCACCGTCGGTGCCCGTCGGGTCGGAGGCCGCCGGGGCGTTGCCGCCAGACTCCGGGGTCACCGGCTCGCTCTCCGCGGGTGCATTCCGGACAGGCGCTATGGCCGCAGGACCGCCCTCCCCACGCTTCGCCGACGCCGCCGCGCCGCGTGCGGCGGCGACCTCGCGGGCGTGCTGGGTGAGTCGGTCGCGGATCGCGTACGCCAGCACCGCCGGGAGCACTGCCGCGAGCTCCGCCATCCCGTCATCCAGATCGCGCACCCACACCCGACGCTCCGCGACCGCCTCGGCATGACGCTTCGCCAGTGGCACGGGGTGCAGCTTCTGCGCGATCATCGCGATGATCGGCTTCGCCCGTCCGGGTGTCTCCCGCTCGCAGACCACGAGCGCGGCCTGCTCGAACCGGGCGCGCGCATCGGGGTCGGTGATGCGCGCGCCGGCATCCTGAATGATCCGCACGTGCGCCGTGTCGATCGCCCCGGAGCGCAAGGCGCCGACGGTCGCAGCGAAGCCGGTCACCAGAACGGTGGCGTCGTGCAGGCGCTGCTGCATCACGCGGTCTGACCGTCGCATCACCGCGGCGACTTCCGCCGCCATCTCGCGCAGCGGCATCTCCCGCTCCCGGCCGGCACTGGACGGCACCCGCGCGGTCTGCTCCGCGGCGATCGCGTCCGCCCGCGCCAGCAGCGTGAGCTCCTGCGCCTGCAGTGCCGCGATGCGCGCGCGGGTGCGCGACAACTCCCCCAACACCGCGCCACGCGACCGCGTATCGCGTCTTGTCGTGGCTGGCGCTCGGCTGGTCATACCCACAATTGTGACGAGGGCCACCGACATTGGGGAGGCGAAAACCCCAGGCTAACCCTGGATTGTGGAGAACTCCTCCCGGCATCCGCCTGTGGAGGAAGCGACGCCGCGAACCCTGCCGTGAGGCGCCCCTCAGCTGGTTGCGGCCCTCAGGGCGATGCGGATCATGTCGCCGAAGGTCTGCTCGCGCTCCTGGGCGGTGGTCTCCTCGCCCGTGACGAGGTGGTCCGACACTGTGCAGATGCTCAGAGCACGTCGGCCGTAGTACGCGGCGAGGGTGTACAGCCCGCTCGTCTCCATCTCGACCGCGAGAACGCCGTGGCGCACCAGCGGGTCGGTGAGCTCGGCACGGGTGGTGTAGAACTGGTCGCTCGAGAACAACGGACCCACGTGCACGGCGGAGGCCGGCGGCTCGGCCTCGCTCGCCGCGACGGCGGCCCGCAGCAGCCCGAAGTCCGCGACGGGCGCATAGTCGAGTCCGTGGAAGCGCACGCGGTTGATCGCGGAGTCGGTGCTGGCCCCGTTGGCGATGATGATGTCACGCAGGGCGACGCGCTCGGTCAACGCTCCGCAGGATCCCACGCGAACGATGGTCTGCACGCCGTAGGACTCCATGAGTTCGTTGGCGTAGATCGCCATCGACGGCTGGCCCATCCCCGACCCCTGCACCGAGATGCGATGGCCCTCCCACGTGCCGGTGAAGCCGAGCATGCCACGGGTCTGCGAGTAGAGCTCGGCGTCGGTGAGAAAGGTCTCGGCGATCCACTTCGCCCGCAGCGGGTCGCCCGGGAACAGCAGGATGGGGGCGACCTGGCCCGGCTCGGCTGCGATGTGCGTGCTCATCCGCTCACCGTAGCGAGCGGACCTGAACGGCCTGACAGGACGGCCTGCGTGCTCTTCTCCGGCGAGAGGTCGAGTCGCCGCAGCAATTGGGCGTTGAGAGCCACGACCACGGTCGACAGCGACATCAGCACTGCGCCGACCGACATCGGCAGTACGAAGCCGATGGGGGCCAGGATGCCGGCCGCCAGCGGGACCGAGATCAGGTTGTACCCCGCCGCCCACCAGAGGTTCTGCGTCATCTTGCGGTAGCTCGCCCGCGACAGCTCGATGACCGAAACCACCGAGCGAGGATCATCGCCCGCGAGGATGACGCCTGCCGACGCGATGGCGACATCCGTGCCTGCGCCGATCGCGATGCCGACGTCGGCTTGGGCCAGGGCCGGTGCGTCGTTGACCCCGTCGCCGACCATCGCGACCCTCTTGCCCTCCGCCTGCAGCGCGGCGATCGTCGCCGCCTTCTGCTCGGGACGCACGCCGGCGAAGACGCGGTCGACGCCCACCTCGTCGCCCACCGTGCGAGCGACCGCCTCGGCATCGCCCGTGATCATGATCACCTCGACGCCGAGGGCGTGCAGTGCTCTGACGGCATCGAGCGACGGAGGGCGCACTTCGTCAGCGAGCGCGAGCCCGCCGACGACGGTGCCGTCCTCCACGACATGCAGGATGATCGCTCCCGCGTCGCGCCAGGAGTGTGCGGCATCCACCTCCGCCGCCCCGATCGTCTCGAGCAGCCGCGGCCCGCCCACCCGCACCTCGCGGGCGCGCACGGTGGCGGTGACGCCCACCGCGGGCGTCGACGAGAAGGCCGTGGCAGCTGGGAGCGACAGTGCCCGCTCACGGGCCGCCCGCACGATCGCGCGGGCGAGGGGATGCTCGCTATCCGCCTCTGCCGCCGCAGCGAGCGCCAGCACGTCATCGGCGGAGCGTCCGTCCACCGGTGCGACCGCGGTGAGGACGGGC
Organism: Microbacterium sp. zg.Y1084; assembly: GCF_024623595.1. Lineage (NCBI taxonomy): Bacteria > Bacillati > Actinomycetota > Actinomycetes > Micrococcales > Microbacteriaceae > Microbacterium > Microbacterium sp. zg.Y1084. The sequence continues at coordinate 326,570 of NZ_JANJGV010000002.1, read as the reverse complement.
GCCCCCTCGGTGAGCGTGCCGGTCTTGTCGAACAGCACGACGTCGACCGTGCGCATGCTCTCCAGCGCGAGACGGTCCTTCACCAGCACTCCCCCGCGGGCGGCGCGCTCGGTCGCGATGGACACCACCAGCGGGATCGCCAGCCCCAGGGCATGGGGGCACGCGATCACGAGGACGGTGATCGTGCGCACCACCGCGGCGTCGGGGTCGCCGAGAAGGCTCCACACGGTCGCGGTGACCACCGCGGCGCCCAGCGCGAACCAGAACAGCCACCCGGCAGCCCGGTCGGCCAGACGCTGCGCGCGCGAGGTCGAGTTCTGCGCGTCGGCGACGAGCCGCTGGATGCCGGCGAGTGCGGTATCGGCTCCGGTGGCGGTGACCCGCACGCGCAGCCCGGAGTCCGTGGCGACCGTGCCGGCGGTGACCGCCTGGCCGACTCCCCGGGAGACGGGACGGGATTCGCCGGTGACCATCGACTCATCCATGTCGGCGCGGCCGCTGACGATCTCGCCGTCGGCGGGCACGCTGCCGCCCGGGCGAACGACCACGACATCACCCACCCGCAACTGAGCGGGCGCGACCGAGACGATGCGATCGCCCTCGACACGCTCGGCCTCGTCCGGCAGCAACGCCGCGAGGGCGTCGAGCGCCGAGGTCGTCTGGGCGAGCGAACGCATCTCGACCCAGTGCCCCAGCAGCATGATGACGATGAGCAGGGCGAGCTCCCACCAGAACTCGAGCCGGTGATCGAGCACGCCGAGACTGGCGCCCCACGACGCGACGAAGGCGACGGTGATGGCCAGGGCGATGAGCAGCATCATCCCCGGCTTGCGGCTCTGGATCTCATCGACCGCGCCCGTGAGGAAGGGCCGGCCGCCCCACGCGTACATGACCGTGCCGACGACGGGGGCGACCAGGGCGGCCCCCGGGAACTGCGGAAGCGAGTAGCCGAGCAGCATCGCGAACATGCCGGAGAACGCGACCACCGGGACGGCGAGCACGAGATTGATCCAGAACAGCCGGCGGAACCGCCCCACGTGACCGGCATGGCCGACGTGGCCGCCGTGCGCGCCATGCCCCGCGTGCGCGTCATGCCCCGCGTGCGCGTGCGCGCTGTGGTCGCCGGCGCGCTCGTGCTGGTGATCGACGGTGTGGTGCTCCGCGTGCGGGTCGCTCATGAGGTCCTCCCCGATAGGGCGAGAGTAGATCGGGCATCTCCCTGTGAGAAGCGGCCCGGGAACTCCCTGGGTTGGCCGCATACCCCCTAGGGGTACCCAAGGCAACGACCCCCGCGCGCCTCGCATTCCTGTCCCGACGGGGAGGGACGGCCGACGGCTGGACATCGTGGCCTGCGGCAGGCACGCTCCCAGCAGGGAGTCGCGTGCACGCGGATGCCGCCCGTGCTCCCGGAGGAGGAAACGATGCCGGCCAAGATCGTGGTTCTGGGAGCGACGGGATACACCGGAGAGCTCATCGTCGAGTCGCTGGTGCGGCGCGGGCGCCAGCCGCTCCTCGCCGGCCGTGACGCCGCGAAGCTGGCGGCGGTGTCCGCCAGGCACGGGCAGCTCGGGACGCGGACGGTGGATGCCACCGTCGCCGCCGACGTGGCCGGGCTGCTCGAACCCGGCGACGTGCTGATCACGACGGTGGGTCCGTTCGAGCGCCTCGGCTGGGCGGCCGCCCAGGCGGCCGTCGATGCCGGCGCGCATTACGTCGACACCACCGGCGAAGTCGGGTTCGTCCGCGAGCTGCAGCGCCGTCACCATGAGCGGGCGCGTGCCGCCGGCGTCACGATGCTCCCGGCGTTCGGCTTCGACTACGTCCCCGGGATGCTGGCCGGCGCGCTGGCGATCGAACGGTCCGGCGCGGGGGTCACCGCGGTGCGCGTCGGCTACTTCGCGACGGGGTCGATGCGCAACGGCATCAGCAGCGGTACGCGGGCGACGATGGCCGAGGGCATCCTGCTCCCGACGGTCGTGCACCGGGACGGGCATGTGCAGGAGGTGCGCACCGGAAGTCGCACGCACCGCTTCGACGTGCGCGGCGACGAGCGCACCGGCATCCTCGTGTCGGGCACCGAAGCGCTCTTCCTCCCCGAGCATTACCCCGGGCTGAAGACGGTGGAGGACTACAACGGCTGGTTCTCCGGGATCGCACGAGTGATGCCCGTCGCATCGCGCGTGATCGGGGCCGTCGCGGCCATCCCCGGGGGCCGCTCGCTGATCGAACGCCTCGCCTCCGCGGGCGACGACACCTCGCGGGGGCCGGACGAGGCGGAACGCGCCAACACGCGCAGCTACGTCGTCGCCATCGCCGCGGATGCGAAGGGCGCCACGCTCGCGGAATCGCATCTGGAAGGGCCGAGCACGTACAACCTGACCGCCGAGCTCATGGCGAGCGGGGCGGAAGGGCTGCTCGAGGGCAAGGCACAGGCTGCGGGGGTGACGGGCCCCCTCGCCGCCTTCGGGCGCGAAGGCCTCGAGCAGATGTGCCGCGACGTGGGACTGGCGGAGCTTCCGCGCTGACGCCGGTCAGGTGTCCACCGCTGTCGCTTCCCGTGCCCCGGGGCCACGACGGGTGACACTCGAAGCTCCCGCGAGCCGCGCCTACCGTCGCGGCGTCCACCCCGACGGCAGCGGCTCGTCGATGAGCGCGCGCTCGCGGTCGGCCGCCGCGGACCAGCCCTGCGCGGCATCCACCGCGTCGAACCCGCCACGTGCGAGACGCAGCCCGACATCCTCGTGGTGCGCACGCGGGGCGCCCCCACGGCGGGTGGAGGCGCGCACGCTCCAGGCGTCGTCGGCGAACCCGCCGCCGCGGAACACCCGATAATCGCCGTATCGCGCCGGATCGAGCAGATCCCAGCACCACTCCCAGACGTTGCCGAGGGTGTCGAACAGCCCGTTGAGGTTCGGCAGCTTGCCGCCGACGTTCTGCGGCGTCGTGCAGCCGTCGGCCGCCGTCCAGGCCACCTCGGTGAGCGGTCCGTAGTGGGCCCCCGTCGAGCCCGCTCGGCACGCGAACTCCCACTCGGCCTCGGTGGGCAGCCGGTAGCCGTCGCTGTCGACGTGCCAGGTGACCTCTTCGCCCTCGAAGGTGTACGCAGGGTCCAAGCCCTCCCACTCGGATGCCGCGTTGCACAGGCGCACGGCGCGCAGCCAGCTCACATCGGTCGCCGGCCGCCGCGGGTGGGGCGCCTGCTCCCCCAGCAGCTCCGCGACCAGCTCCCGGGTGACCGGATACACGCCGATCTCGAAGGGCTCGAGAGTGACCTTCCACCGCCGCTCGCGCCGCGCGTCGTGGAGCATGACGGTGCCCCCGGCGATCCGTGCCATTTCGATGTCGCCCACAGGGGCACTCTAACGGCGGTCGCGCGGGGGCACCGGTTGTGCTGGCTGGGTCAGACGACCTCGTCGCCCGAGGTCGTCGTCGACCGGCGGGTGACGCGCTCGCCCGCGGCGGGGTCGACCGCCGTGCGCGACACGGTCTCGGTCGAGCGGCGACGCGCGAGCAGGACGACGCCGATGAGCACCACCAGCGCGCCGGCGCCCATCAGGATGTAGCCGATCATGTCGAGGCTGACGAAGTCGACCTCCACATTGACGGCGAAGACGAGGATCGCTCCGATGGCGAAGAGCGCGATTCCGGCTCCGATGCTCATGGCAGTTCCTTTCGGGTCAGGTGACTTCCGGAATACTGCCGGAGGCGCGGGCGTGGCAAGGACTACTTGACACCGGCCCCCGCGATGTGCCCTGTCGGGCGTGCGCGCTAGCGTGGCGTCCATGGCACGCGTGATCTTCTACACGGCGACGACACTCGACGGATACCTCGCCGACGCCTCCGACTCCCTCGATTGGCTCTTCGCCGTACCCGGCGGTGAGGGTGGGGATGCCGACTTCCACAGGTTCCTCGACGGCATCGGCGTGCTCGTGCAAGGTTCGGCGACCTACGAGTGGGTGCTGCGGCACGAAGATCTGCTGGAGCACCCCGAGCGCTGGCCGGCGTTCTACGGGCAGCGCCCGACCTGGGTCTTCACCACCCGCAGACTTCCCGCCGTCCCTGGTGCCGACGTGCGCTTCGCGTCGGGTCCGGTGACAGCGATCTGGCCGCAGATCCGCGACGCGGCGGGCGAGCGCGACGTCTGGGTCGTGGGAGGTGGAGACCTCGCCGGCCAGTTCGCCGACGCGGGCCTGCTCGACGAGATCCGGGTGTCGGTCGCCCCGGCGACGCTGGGCGAGGGCAAGCCACTGCTCCCCCGCCGGCTGGGCGCCGACCGGCTCACGCTCACCGGCGTGCGCCGCGCCGGCCAGTTCGCCGAGGTGACCTACGCCGTGCGCTCCTGAGTCGGGCTGATCTCGGTCCACTCCGCGTACTTCGGGTGGCGCCCGTCACCGGAGGACGTGCGCGTGAGGCGCCGGCGCACCCAGGGCGCGACGTGGGCGCGGTAGTACGCCGCCCCGCGCAGCCCGGGCGGCGGCAGGTCCGGCAGCGCCCACCACTCGGCGGGCACGTTCAGCCCCAGGGCATCGAGCACGCGCGCCGCGACGCGGTGGTGTCCTCGGTGATTCATGTGCAGGCGGTCCTCCGACCAGTACGGCGGGGTGGAGAGTTCGCGATCCGGCCAGTTCATGGCCCGCACGATGTCGGGGCGGCCGGCGACGCGCTGCTCGACGGCCGCCGACAGCAGGTCGCCGCGTCGCTGGATGACGCGGCGCAGAGGCAGCTGGCCCGACGGATTCGCGCCCGAGAGGAGGATGAGCTGCACGCCCTCCTCGTCGCAGCGGCGCAGCACCTGCGAGAACGCGTCGACCACGCGCTCGACGGAGGCGCGCGGCCGCAGGATGTCGTTGCCGCCGCCGTTGAACGACAGATGCGTCGGCTTCAGCGCGAGCGCCGGCTCGAGCTGCTCCGCGACGATCGGATCGATGAGCTTGCCCCGGATGGCGAGGTTGGCATACTCGATCGGCTCCCCCAGGGCGTTCGCCCACCCCTGTGCCGCGAGGTCTGCCCAGCCGCGTGGCCGGCCGTCGGGCAGCTCGTCGCCGACGCCTTCGGTGAATGAGTCGCCGATCGCGACGTAACGCACGGATGCCATCCGTCCAGCCTAAGCGCGGGATACCCGCTCGGGTCAGCGGTCGTCCAGTGCCTGCCCGCGCCGGTCTGCCAGTCCCCAGGCCGCCGCGGCGGCGATGGCGAAGAAGGCCGCGAACACCACGAACAGCACCGGGGCGCCTCCGAGGAGCAGCAGCGGCGGGACGGTCAGCGGCGCGAGGATCGACGCGATGCGGCCGACGCCCGCCGCCCAGCCCGAGCCGGTGGCGCGCAGCGACGTGGGGTACATCTCGGGGGTGACGGCGTACAGTGCGCCCCACGCGCCCAGGTTGAAGAACGACAGTGCCATGCCCGTGGCGATGATCGCGGCCTCCCCCGTGGCGGTGCCGAACAGCACCGCGGCTACCGCAGAGCCCAGCAGGAACACCGACAGCGTCAGGCGCCGGCCCCACACCTCGATCAGCCAGGCGGCGACCGCATAGCCGGGAAGCTGGGCGAGCGTGATCAGCAAGGTGAAGCCGAACGAGCGCACCAGGTCGTAGCCCTGCGCGACGAGGATCGTCGGGATCCAGATGAACGCCCCGTAGTACGAGAAGTTGACGCAGAACCACACCGCCCACAGGCTCGCCGTGCGCACGCGGAACTCCGGTGCCCAGAGGCCTGCCAGCCGCTCCCCCGCGCGCACGGCTGCCGGGGAGGCCGTCCGCTCGCCCGGTACCGCCGCAGCCCCAGTCGTCGTGGGCTCCGTGCCCGCGGCATCCTCGAAGGTACGGGTGATGGCGTCGGCTTCGGCGACCCTCCCCCGCCGATCGAGCCACCGCGGCGATTCCGGCAGGCTCCAGCGCACGATGATCGCGTAGACGGCGGGGATCGCGCCCAGCAGGAACGCCCAGCGCCAGCCGTCATCCGACCCGGGAATCACGAGGTACCCGATGAGGGCTGCGGCGGTCCAGCCCACCGCCCAGAACGCCTCGAGGATCACGATGAGACGCCCGCGGATGCGCGCCGGCGCGAACTCGCTGACGTACGTGCTGGCGACCGGCAGTTCGGCGCCGAGCCCCAGGCCCACGAAGAACCGCAGCACGAGCAGCATGCCGAGTCCGCCGACCAGCGCGCTCGCCCCGGTCGCCACCCCGTAGACCAGCAGGGTGAGCGCGAACACCTGCCGCCGGCCGAACCTGTCGGCCAGCAGGCCGCCGAGGCTCGCGCCGATCGCCATGCCCACGAAGCCGATCGAGGCGATCCACGCCGTCTCCCCCGGCTCCAGCGACCACTGCACGGCGAGGGCGGCGATGATGAACGACACCAGCCCCACGTCCATCGCGTCGAGCGCCCAGCCGACTCCCGAGCCGGTGAGCACACGCAGGTGGCGGCGGGTGAACGGCAGGCGGTCCAGGCGCTCCGACGTGGTGGCGGGCATCGCGACGGCTTCGGTCATACCGTCATCGTACGGATGCCGGGGGGCGGTGGCGCGCGCGTGACACTGGCCGGTCGTTGAGCGAGGGAGCGCAGCGAGCGAGACGAAACGCGGTCCCCCGGCGGGCACGGGGCTTTTCGTCTCGCTGCGCTCGCTCAACGAACCGCGAGGTTACGGGTCGTTGAGCGAGGGAGCGCAGCGACCGAGACGAAACGCGGTCCCCCGGCGGGCACGGGGCGTTTCGTCTCGCTGCGCTCGCTCAACGATCGGGGGGCGCTGCGCTCGCTCAACGACCGGGGGTCAGGCGCGCAGAGCGGCGCGCAGGGTGTCGAGGCCGACGCCGCCGATGTCGAGGGCGCGCTTGTGGAACTGCTTGATCGAGAAGTTCTCGCCCTCGCGCTCGGCGACCTCGTCACGCAGCTGCTCCCAGATGCGCTGGCCGACCTTGTACGCCGGCGCCTGTCCCGGCCAGCCGAAGTACCGGTTGACCTCGAACTGCACGAACTCGTCGGACATGTTGACGTTGCGCCGCATGAACTCCAGCGCGTAGTCGTAGTCCCACGTGCCGGTGCCGTCCAGGCGGGGCTTCTGCAGGTGCACGCCGATGTCGAGCACGACGCGGGCGGCGCGCATGCGCTGGCCGTCGAGCATGCCGAGGCGATCGGCGGGGTCGTCGAGGTAGCCCAGCTGCTCCATGAGCCGCTCGGCGTACAGCGCCCAGCCCTCGGCGTGCCCGCTCGTGCCGGCCAGCAGTCGACGCCAGCTGTTGAGCTGCGCGCGGTTGTACACGGCCTGTGCGATCTGCAGGTGGTGGCCGGGAACGCCTTCGTGGTACACGGTGGTGAGTTCGCGCCAGGTGTCGAAGCGGTCGACGCCCTCCGGCACGGACCACCACATGCGGCCGGGGCGGGAGAAGTCGTCGGTGGGACCGGTGTAGTAGATGCCGCCTTCGTTGGTCGGCGCGATCATGCACTCCAGCCGGCGGATGGGCTCGGCGATGTCGAAGTGGGTGCGGCCGAGCTCCTCGACGGCGCGGTCGCTGGTCTCCTGCATCCACCGCTGCAGCGCCTCAGCGCCGTGCAGCTGCCGGGCGGGGTCTGCCTCCAGCAGTGCCACGGCCTCTTCGACCGTCGCTCCGGGAGAGATCTGCGCGGCGATGGACTCCTGCTCGGCGACCATGCGCGCGAGCTCTTCGATCCCCCACTCGTACGTCTCGTCGAGGTCGATCTCGGCGCCGAGGAAACGGCGCGAGTGCAGCGCATAGAGCTCACGGCCCACGGCATCCTGTTCGCTCGCCTCGGGAGCGAGCTCGGAACTCAGGAACGACGACAGCGACTCGTAGGCGACGCGGGCGGCGTTGCTGTGGTCGGTGAGCTCACGCGCGAGGGATGCCGGCAGGTGCCCCTCGGCGGGAGCGGCCTCGGCGGCGAACTCGGCGAAGAAGCCGTTGTCGTCGGTGTAACGGCCGATCTGGGTGATGACTTCGTGCACCTGACGGCGTGCGGGGACGACACCCTCGGCGATACCCTCGCGCAGGGTCTCGATGTACCCCGCGATCGCCTGCGGCAGCGCCTTCAGTCGGGCGGAGACCACGGCCCAGTCGTCGACGGTGTCAGTGGGCATGAGGTCGAATGCCTGGCGCAGGTCCTGCGCGGGCGAGGCGATGACGTTGAGGTCCCGCAGATGCGCCTTCGCCTCGTGCAGCTCCAGCTGCAGGCGCAGCTCCCGGCTGAGGTCCTCCTTGGTCACCACGTCGATGTCGTCGACCGGTTCGGCGGACTCGAGCTCGGCGAGGGTCGCCTGGGCGGCGGCCACCGAGCGCTCCGTACCCGCGGGCGACAGGTCGTCGAAGCGGTCGTTGTACTCGGTGCGGCCGATGTAGGTCGCCAGCATCGGAGACAGTTCGGCGAGCGTGTCCACCCATGCGTCCGCGATCTGGTCGATCCGGGTCGTGGGGCGTGAGGTGTCAGTCATGCTCCGAGCCTAGAACGCCGTGGCACGCAGACACGAACCGGCGCCGCTCAGTGACCTGCTTCGTCCCAGTCGGCGCCGCGGCCGATCTGCACATCCAGCGGCACCGACAGCTGCGCGGCATCCCCCATGCGGTCGCGCACGATCCGCTCGGCGGCATCCCACTCCCCCGGCGCGACCTCCACCACGAGTTCGTCGTGGATCTGCAGGAGCACGCGCGAGCGCAGGTTCTGCTCGGCGAACTCGGCATGGATGCGGAACAGCGCGATCTTCATGATGTCGGCGGCGCTGCCCTGGATGGGGGCGTTCAGCGCTGCGCGCTCGGCGTTCTCCCGCAGCACCCGGTTGGGGCTCGAGAGGTCGGGGAACGGGCGACGACGACCGAAGATCGTCTCGGTGTACCCGTCGATCTTCGCCTGCTCGACCGATGAGCGCAGGTAGTCGCGCACCGCGCCGAAGCGGGCGAAGTACTCCAGCATCAGGCCCTTGGCCTCGGACTGCTCGATGCGCAGCTGCTTGGACAGCCCGAACGCCGACAGACCGTACACGAGGCCGTACGACATGGCCTTGACCTTCGTGCGCATCGCGGGGGTGACTTCCTCCGGCGTGACGCCGAACACCCGCGCGCCGACGAAGCGGTGCAGGTCCTCGCCCGAGTTGAACGCCTCGATGAGGCCGGGATCGCCCGACAGATGCGCCATGATGCGCATCTCGATCTGCGAGTAGTCCGCCGTCAGCAGCGTCTCGTAGCCTTCGCCCACCTCGAACGCGGCACGGATGCGGCGGCTCTCGGTGGTGCGGATCGGGATGTTCTGCAGGTTGGGATCGGTACTCGACAGGCGACCGGTCTGGCTGCCGGTCTGCACGTACGTGGTGTGGATGCGCCCGTCGTCGGCGATGGCGGCGTCGAGCGATTCGATGATCTGCCGCAGCTTGGTCGCCTCACGGTGCTGCAGGAGCAGGTCGAGGAAGGGATGCGGGTTCGTCTCCTGCAGATCGGCGAGCACGGCGGCATCCGTGGAGTACCCGGTCTTCGTCTTGCGGGTCTTCGGCAGCTGGAGCTGTTCGAACAGCACCTCCTGCAGCTGCTTGGGCGATCCCAGGTTCACCTCGCGCTCGATGGTGGCGTAGGCCTGCTGCGCGATCGTGTCGGCGCGCGCGGCGAGCTCGGCGGAGAACCCGGAGAGCTTCTCGTGCGAGACGCTGACGCCGGCCAGTTCCATGTCGGCGAGGGTCAGCAGCGTCGGCAGTTCGATGTCGGAGAGGACGGATGCCACACCCGCGGGCAGCTCGTCGCGCAGCGCATCGGCCACGCGCAGGGTGAACCATGACACCTGGCCGGGCGTTGCGCCCTCCGTCTCGGGAACCAGCTGCGTGGGGTCCGCCTCGGGAAGCTTCTCACCCAGGTATCGGTCGACCAGATCGGCCAGGCTCTTGTCGGGGAAGCTCGGGCGCAGCAGCCAGCCGGCCACCAGCGCGTCGAAGACCAGGCCATCGACCACCGCGCCGGCACGGCGCAGCGCCTTCACCTGCGACTTGGCGTCGGACATCACCTTCGGCGCCGTCGAGGCCAGCCACGGCAGCAGCACGGCTGTGGTCTCGTCGGTCCACGCCACCTCGACGGCGGCATCGGCGGTCGCCAGGCCCACGCGGGCGGGCAGACCCCCTTCGACGGCGACGGTCAGGCCGACCTCACCCGCGGCATCGTCGAGCCAGGCCGCGAGTCCCGCGGCATCCGGTTCGACCGGCGTCGGCGCGGCCTTCGCGGGCGCCGCCTCGGGGCCGTCGCCGGGATCGATGACGCCCGCGGCCTCGAACACGCGCGGCAGCAGCGTGCGGAACTCCAGACGGGCGAAGATGTCGCGCACCGCCTGCGCGTCGAGGGGTTGCACCACCAGGTCCTGCGGCGTGACGGGCAGCTCGACATCGCGCAGCAGGCGGTTGAGGGTGCGGTTGCGGCGCACGTCGTCGAGGTGCTCGCGCAGGTTGCCGCCCACGACACCCTTGATCTCGTCGGCGCGCGCGAGCAGCTCGTCGAGCGAGCCGTACTGGGTGAGCCACTTCACCGCGGTCTTCTCCCCCACCTTCGGCACGCCGGGCAGGTTGTCGCTCGTCTCGCCGACGAGCGCCGCGATGTCGGGGTACATCTCCGGCGGCAGGCCGTACTTCTCCACGACCGCCGCGGGGTCGTAGCGCTTCAGCTGCGACACGCCCTGCACGCTGGGGTACAGCAGCGTGATGTCGTCGTTGACGAGCTGGATGGTGTCGCGGTCACCCGAGCAGACCAGCACGTCGAAGCCGGCCTCGGCGCCCTCGGTGGCGAGGGTGGCGAGGATGTCGTCGGCCTCGAAGTCCTCCTTCTGCAGCACCGTGATGTTCATGGCCCGCAGACAGTCCTGCAGCAGGGGGATCTGGCCCTTGAACTCGGCCGGCGACTCCGAGCGGTTCGCCTTGTATTCGGCGTACTCGCGCGTGCGGAACGACTGGCGCGAGGTGTCGAAGGCCACCGCGACGTGCGTCGGCTTCTCGGCCTTCAGCAGGTTCACGAACATCGACAGGAAACCGTAGATCCCGTTGGTGTGCTGCCCGTCCTTGGTGGTGAAGTTGTCCACCGGGAGGGCGAAGAACGCCCGATATGCCAGGGAATGGCCGTCGACGATCAGAAGGGTAGGCTTTGCGGCATCCGTCACCCACCCAGCCTAACGAGCGGGTGGGACAGCCCGAACCGAGAGCAGGACATGACCGATCAGCACGCCGCGACGCAGCACGGACTCGAGTGGGTCGCCGAGCGCGGTATGGGGGCGCTGGCGGAGAAGATGGGCATCGAGTTCACCGAGTTCACGATCGAGCGGTGCGTCGCCACCATGCCCGTGGAGGGCAACACGCAGCCCGTCGGTCTGCTGCACGGCGGCGCGTACGTCGTGCTGGGCGAATCCCTCGGTTCGATGGCCGCCAACCTGCACGCGGGTCCGGGGCGCCTGGCGGTGGGCATCGACATCAATGCCACGCACACCCGCTCGGCCACCAGCGGCATCGTCACGGCGGTGTGCACCCCCATCCATCTCGGTCGCGCGATGACCGTGCACGAGATCGCGGTGAGCGACGAGGCCGGGCGACGCTGCTCGACCATCCGCATCACGAACCTGATCAAGGACCTCTGAGCGACCGCACCGGGGCCACTCCGAGCATCCCGCTCCCCCCGCGGCATCCGCCGCCTGAGACACCGCGAAAACGGCGGAGACCCCCCGCACCGCGAGGGGTCTCCGCCGTAAAGCGGTGTCTCGTTACTTCTTGGGGGCGAGCTGCTCGATGATCGCCTTGGCGACGTCCTGCATGGTCAGCCGGCGGTCCATCGACGCCTTCTGGATCCAGCGGAAGGCCTCGGGCTCGGTCAGGCCCATCTTCTCGTTGAGCAGGCCCTTGGCGCGGTCGACGAGCTTGCGGGTCTCGAAGCGCTCGACCATGTCGGCGACCTCGGCCTCGAGCGTGATGATCTGCTCGTAGCGTGCCAGGGCGATCTCGATCGCCGGCAGCAGGTCGTTGGGGGTGAAGGGCTTGACCACGTATGCGAGCGCACCGGCCTCGGTGGCCCGCTCGACGAGCTCCTTCTGGCTGAACGCCGTCAGCAGCACGACCGGCGCGATGTGCGCCTTGCTGAGCTTCTCGGCGGCCGAGATGCCGTCGAGCACGGGCATCTTCACGTCCATGATCACCAGGTCGGGCCGCAGCTCGGTCGCAAGCTGCACAGCCGTCTCGCCGTCTCCCGCCTCGCCGACGACGTCGAAGCCGTTGTCGCGGAGGATCTCCACGATGTCCAGGCGGATCAGCGATTCGTCCTCGGCGACCACGACGCGTCGCGGTGCCGTGGCCATGGGGGTGGCGTTCTCGTCCAACTCAGTCACCTGTCCATCTTAGAGCCAGGTACGCCCCCGCCACTGCGGTATCGTCGTTCAGGCACCTGCCGGTGTGGCGGAATGGCAGACGCGACCGACTCAAACTCGGTTGTCTTCGGACGTGTGGGTTCGACTCCCACCACCGGTACGAGAAAAGCAGAAGAGGGATGCCGGCCGGCATCCCTCTTCTGCTTTCCGCCTCAGGCCTTACTGCTCGGCCTTGTAGATGGGCGCCTTGCCGTGAACGGCGTCGCCGACCTTGTGGATGCGGATGTCGTTGGTCGAGCCGATGATCCCGGGAGGGGATCCGGAGATCACGACGACCCGGTCGCCGACCTCGGCCAGCTTGTGCGAGAGCAGGTAGTCGTCGACCTGGATGAACATGAGATCGGTGTGCGCGACGTGCTCGACGATGGCCGACTGCACGCCCCACGTGATCGCCATCCGGCGGCGGATCGCCGGCTCGGGCGTGAACCCGATCATGGGGAACTTGGGCCGCAGCCGCGACATGCGGCGTGCGGTGTCGCCCGACTCGGTGAAGATGCAGACGTACTTGGCGTCGACGAAGTCCGCGACCTCCATCGCGGCGAGGGTGATGGCCCCGCCCTGCGTGCGCGGCTTGGTGTTCAGCGGCGCGATGCGCTCCATGCCGTGCTCTTCGGTGGACTCGATGATGCGGGCCATCGTCTCGACGACGACGACGGGGTAGTCCCCGACGCTGGTCTCGCCCGAGAGCATGACCGCGTCGGCGCCGTCGAGCACCGCGTTGGCGACGTCACTGGTCTCGGCGCGGGTCGGCACCGGGTTGTTGATCATCGACTCGAGCATCTGCGTGGCGACGATGACGGGCTTGGCCATGCGGCGGCAGAGCTCGACCGCGCGCTTCTGCACGATCGGCACAGCCTCGAGCGGCAGCTCGACACCCAGATCACCGCGGGCGACCATGATGCCGTCGAAGGCGTCGATGATCTCCTCGAGGTTCTCCACGGCCTGCGGCTTCTCGATCTTGGCGATGACGGGCACGCGGTGCCCCTCCTCCGCCATGATCTCGTGCACGCGCTCGACGTCCTGAGCGCTGCGCACGAAGGACAGCGCGATGAGGTCGGCACCGGCGCGCAGACCCCAGCGGAGGTCTGCCTCGTCCTTCTCGGACAGGGCGGGGACGCTCACGGCGACCCCCGGCAGGTTGATGCCCTTGTTGTTGGACACCGGGCCGCCGACGATGACCTTGGTGGTCACGACGGGACCCTCGACCTCGGTCACCTCGACGCGCACCTTGCCGTCGTCGATGAGCAGGAAGTCGCCAGGGCTGACGTCGGCGGGGAGTCCCTTGAAGGTCGTCGAGACGATCTCCTTGGTGCCCTCGATGTCCTCGGTGGTGATCTTGAAGACATCGCCGACGGCGAGCTGGTGCGGTCCGTCGGCGAACTTGCCGAGGCGGATCTTCGGGCCCTGGAGGTCAACCAGCGCGGCGACGGCGCGGCCGGCATCCTGTGCGGCCTTCCGTACGTTGGCGAAGTTGTTCTCGTGGACGGAATAGTCTCCGTGGCTCAGGTTGAATCGCGCAACGTCGACACCCGCATCGATGATCGCGCGGACCATCTCGTAGGTGGACGTGGCGGGGCCGAGAGTGGCGACGATCTTCGCGCGTCTCATCGTGGATGTGCTCCGGTCTTTCGGGGTTGTGGCCTGCGTGCTGCCGGGTCCAGCCTACGCGGGCTGCAACCCGATCGCGATGTCAGTGGGTCGCACGGGCGACGGCAGCTCGGTGGTGCCCATGAGGTGACGGTCCACTGCTGCGGCCGCGGCGCGGCCCTCGGCGATGGCCCAGACGATGAGCGACTGACCGCGCCCGGCATCCCCGGCGACGAAGACGCCCGGGTGTGTCGCCTGGTAGTCCTCGTCGCGGGCGAGGATGCCGCGCGGGGTGAACTGCGCCTGCAGCTGCTCCTCGAGGTGCTCCCGCTCGGGACCGGTGAAGCCCATCGCGATGAGGACGAGGTCCGCGGGGATCTCCCGCTCGGTGCCGCTCTTGGGCACGCGGCGGCCGTCGACGTACTCGGTCTCCGCCACCCGCAGCGCGCGCACCTCGCCCACGTCGTTCCCGAGGAACTCGACGGTGGATGCCAGATATGCCCGCTCCCCGCCCTCCTCGTGGGCAGAGGTCACCTCGAACAGCGTCGGGGTCATCGGCCACGGCTGGTGGTCGGGACGGGCGGTGGGAGGCTGCACGCCGATCGCGAGGTTGGTCACGCTCAGCGCGCCCTGCCGGTGCGCGGTGCCGATGCAGTCCGCGCCGGTGTCGCCGCCGCCGATGACGATGACGTGCTTGCCCTGCGCGGAGATCTGGTGCGGCACCTGGTCACCGGCGACGGCCTTGTTCGATTCGACGAGGTACTCCATCGCGAAGTGCACGCCGGCGAGGTCGCGTCCCGGGATGGGAAGGTCCCGCGGCACCGTGGCGCCGGTGGCCACCACGACGGCGTCGTAGCGGGCACGCAGCTGGTCCCAGGTGATGTCCCTGCCGATCTCCACGCCCGCGCGGAAGCGGGTGCCTTCGTCCTGCATCTGGCGCAGCCGCGCCTCGAGGTGGCGCTTCTCCATCTTGAAGTCCGGGATGCCGTAGCGCAGCAGCCCACCGATGCGATCGTCGCGCTCGAAGACGGCGACGGTGTGGCCGGCGCGCGTCAGCTGCTGTGCCGCGGCGAGGCCGGCGGGGCCGGAGCCGACGACGGCCACGGTCTTGCCGGTCAACCGCTCCGGCGGCTCCGGCTGGACCCAGCCGCGGGAGAACGCCTCCTCGGCGATCGACACCTCCACCTGCTTGATCGTGACGGCGGGCTGGTTGATCCCCAGCACGCATGAGCTCTCGCAGGGGGCGGGGCACAGTCGACCGGTGAACTCCGGGAAGTTGTTGGTGGCGTGCAGCCGCTCGCTCGCGCTGCGCGTCTGACCGCGCCACGTGAGGTCGTTCCACTCCGGAATGAGGTTCCCGAGCGGGCATCCCTTGTGGCAGAACGGCACGCCGCAGTCCATGCAGCGGCCCGCCTGGCGGCGGAGCACGGCGGAGTCGCCGGGCTCGTACACCTCTTTCCAATCGAGGATGCGCACCGGCACGGGGCGCCGCGGCGGCAGCTCGCGCTCGGTGACCTTCAAAAAGCCCTTCGGGTCAGCCACCCGTCACCTCCATGATGCGGTTCCAGACGACGTCGCCGTCGGGGTCCAGTCCTTCTGCCGCCGCCTGCTGGCGGGTCTGCAGCACCGCGGCGTAGTCGCGCGGCACCACCCGCACGAAGTTCGCGGCCTCGGTGTCGAAGTTCTCCAGCAGGGATGCCGCGAGAGCGGAATCCGTCTCCGCGACGTGCTGCAGCAGCAGGTCGCGGAGGATCTCGATGTCGCCGGAGCCCATCTCCAGCAGCTCCAGCTCGCCGCTGGCGAGCGACTCGCGGTTCACCAGATCGCGGTCGAGCTTGTAGATGTAGGCGTTTCCGCCCGACATGCCGGCGCCGAGGTTGCGGCCGGTGGCGCCGAGGATGACGGCGAGACCGCCGGTCATGTACTCCAGCGCGTGATCGCCGACCCCCTCCACGACCGCTGTCGCACCGGAGTTGCGGACGAAGAACCGCTCCCCCACGACGCCGCGCAGGAACATCGTTCCCTGGGTGGCGCCGTAGCCGATGACGTTGCCGGCGATGACGTTGCGGGAGGCGTCGAAGGCGGCATCCCGAGGGGGACGCACGACGATCTGTCCACCCGAGAGGCCCTTGCCGACGTAGTCGTTGGAGTCGCCCTCGAGCCGCAGGGTGATGCCCGCGGGGAGGAACGCCCCGAACGACTGCCCGGCGGAACCGGTCAGGTTGACGATGATCGATCCCGACGGCAGGCCGTTCTGACCGTGCGCGAGGGTGACGCGGTTGCCGAGCATGGTGCCGACCGCCCGCTCGGTGTTGCGGATCGGCAGGTCGATGGTGATCTGCCCGCCGTGGGCGATCACGTCCTGCGCCCGCTCGATGAGCTGCACGTCGAAGTGCTCGTCCAGCTCGTGATCCTGGCCGCGGATGTTGCGGCGCGGGGCGGTCTCGGCGAAGGCCGGTCCGCGCAGCAGGGGCGCGAGGTCGAGTCCGCTGGCCTTCCAGTGCGCGATCGCGCCGTTGACGTCGAGCAGCTCGGCACGACCCACCGCCTCATCCAGCGAGCGGAAGCCGAGCTCGGCGAGGTACTCGCGCACCTCTTGGGCGATGAACTCCATGAAGTTCACGACGTGCTCGGCCTTGCCTGTGAAGCGGTCGCGCAGCACCGGGTTCTGGGTGGCGACGCCGACCGGGCAGGTGTCCAGGTGGCAGACCCGCATCATGATGCAGCCTTCCACCACGAGCGCCGTCGTGGCGAAGCCGAACTCCTCGGCGCCCAGCAGGGCGGCGACGATGACGTCACGGCCCGTCTTGAGCTGACCGTCGGCCTGCACCACGACGCGGTCGCGCATGTCGTTGAGCATGAGCGTCTGCTGTGTCTCGGCGAGCCCCAGTTCCCAGGGCGTGCCGGCGTGCTTGAGGGAGTTCATCGGGCTCGCGCCCGTTCCCCCGTCGTGCCCCGAGACGAGGATGACGTCGGCGAGGGCCTTGGCGGTACCCGCGGCGACCGCACCGATGCCCGACTGGCTCACCAGCTTGACGTGCACCCGTGCCTTCGGGTTGGCGCGCTTGAGGTCGAAGATCAGCTGCTTGAGATCTTCGATCGAGTAGATGTCGTGATGCGGCGGCGGCGAGATGAGGCCGACGCCGGGGGTGCCGCCGCGGGTGCGGGCGATCCACGGGTACACCTTCGCCGGGGGAAGCTGACCGCCCTCGCCGGGCTTGGCACCCTGCGCGAGCTTGATCTGGATGTCCTCAGCGTGGGTGAGGTACATGCTCGTGACGCCGAAACGGCCCGAGGCCACCTGCTTGATCGCGCTGCGCCGCTGGGGGTCGAGCAGGCGTTCGACGTCTTCGCCGCCCTCACCGGTGTTCGACTTGGCGCCGATGCTGTTCATCGCGATCGCCAGCGTCTCGTGGGCTTCCTTGGAGATGGAGCCGTAGCTCATCGCCCCGGTGGAGAAGCGCTTCACGATCGCCGAGACCGGTTCGACTTCGTCGATCGGCACCGGGGGCCGCAGGCCGCTGCGCAGCGTGAACATGCCGCGCAGCGTCTTGAGCTCACGCGCCTGGTCGTCGACGAGCTTGGTGTACTCCCGGAAGATGTCGTACCGGCGGGTGCGCGTGGAGTGCTGCAGTCGGAAGATCGTGTCGGGGTTGAACAGGTGGGGCGAGCCGTCGCGACGCCACTGATACTCGCCCCCGGTCCACAGCCGCTCGTGGGCCCGTGCGGCACCGTCCTGCGGGTAGGCGAAGTCGTGCCGAGCCTGGTTCTCGAGGGCCACCTCCCGGATCCCGATGCCGCCGAGCTTGCTCTCGGTGCCGGTGAAGTAGGCGTCGATGAACTCCTGCGAGAGGCCGACCGCTTCGAAGGTCTGGGCGCCGGCATAGGAGGAGACCGTGGAGATGCCCATCTTCGACATGATCTTCAGCACGCCCTTGCCCAGGGCGTAGATGACGTTGGTGACGGCCTCCTCCGGCGTGATGCCGGTGATGAACCCGGCGCGCACGAGGTACTCGACCGTCTCCATCGCCAGGTAGGGGTTCACCGCTGAGGCGCCGTAGCCGATGAGGGTCGCGACGTGGTGCACTTCGCGCACGTCGCCGGCTTCGACGACGAGGCCCACCTTCATGCGGTTCTGCTTGCGGATCAGGTGGTGGTGCACCGCGGAGACCATCAGCAGCGACGGGATCGGGACCAGGTCCTTGTTCGAGTCGCGATCCGAGAGGATGAGGAACTCCGCCCCGTCCTCGATGGCCTGCTCTGCTTCGGCGCACAGTTCGTCCAGGCGCGCCTTCATCGTGTCGGGGCCGGCGTCGAAGTGGTAGAGCCCCTTGAGGGTCACCGAGCGGCGGCCGGGCATGGTGCGTTCGATGTTCTGGATCTTCGCCAGCTCGTCGTTGTCGATGACCGGGAAGTCCAGCGTGATCTGCCTGGCGTGGTCCGGGCCGTACGACAGCAGGTTGCGCTCGGGTCCGAGCCCGGCGCGCAGGCTGGTGACGACCTCTTCGCGGATGGAGTCCAGCGGCGGGTTGGTGACCTGGGCGAACTGCTGCACGAAGTAGTCGAAGAGCAGCCGGGGCCGCTCGCTGAGCACCGCGATGGGCGTGTCCGAGCCCATCGCTCCGATCGGCTCGGCGCCGTTCTGCCCCATCGGGGTGAGGAGGATGCGCACTTCCTCCTCGGTGTACCCGAACGTGCGCTGGCGGCGGGTGATCGAGGCGATCGGGTGCACGATGTGCTCGCGCTCGGGCAGCTCAGACAGCTGCAGGCGCTGGCGCAGCCAGAGCTCCCACGGCTGCGACGCGGCCAGCTCGGCCTTGATCTCCGAGTCCTCCACGATGCGGCGCTGCGCGGTGTCGACGAGGAACATGCGGCCGGGGCTGAGCCGGCCGCGGCGCTTGATGCGCGAGGGCTCGAAATCGAGCACGCCGGTTTCGCTGCCGATGACGACCAGGCCGTCGGTGGTCTCGGTCCAGCGGCCCGGACGTAGGCCGTTGCGGTCGAGGGTCGCGCCGACGAGCGTGCCGTCGGTGAAGATGAGAGCGGCCGGGCCGTCCCACGGCTCCATCAGCATCGAGTGGTAGTCGTAGAACGCGCGCAGGTCGGGTGCGATGTCGGCCTGCTTCTCGTAGGCCTCCGGCACCATCATCATGATCGCGTGCGGCAGGCTGCGGCCGGTGAGCGTCAGCAGCTCCAGCACCTCGTCGAACGATGCGGAGTCGCTCGCGCCCTCGGTGCAGATGGGCATGAGCGGGCGCATGTCGCCGAGCATCTCGGATTCGAGCTGCGACTGGCGCGCCCGCATCCAGTTGCGGTTGCCGCTGACGGTGTTGATCTCGCCGTTGTGGGCGAGCATGCGCAGCGGCTGCGCGAGCGGCCACGACGGGAACGTGTTCGTCGAGTAGCGCGAATGCACGACGGCGAGTTCCGATGCGAAGCGGGCGTCCTGCAGGTCCGGGTAGAACGGCTCGAGCTGAAGGGTCGTGACCATGCCCTTGTAGCCGAGGGTGCGACTGGACAGGGAGACGAAATACGCGCCCAACTCATGCTGGGCGCGCTTGCGGAGCCGGTACGAACGGCGGTCGAGGTCGATGCCGGACAACGCCGGTGCACCACCGATGGCGGGGCGGGACAGGAACAGCTGCTCGAACGCGGGGCGGGCGTCGTACGCCAGCTTGCCGAGGTTGTCGTCGGCGGTCGGCACCTCGCGCCAGCCCAGAACCGTCAGGCCCTCGCGGGCCGCCAGCTCTTCGATGCCGTGCTTCAGCGCCCGTCGTGCGTCAGGGTCACGCGGCAGGAAGGCCATGCCGGCGGCATACTCCCCCACGCGAGGCAGCTCGAAGTCCACCACGGCGCGGAGGAAGGCGTCGGGCATCTGCGTGAGGATGCCGGCGCCGTCGCCCGTGCCCGCGTCGGAGCCGATGGCGCCGCGGTGCTCGAGGTTGCGCAGCGCCGTCAGCGCCAGCTCCACGATGTCGTGTCCCGCGTGGCCGCGCAGCGTCGCGACCATCGCCAGGCCGCACGCGTCCTTCTCGAAGGCCGGGTTGTACATCCCCTGACGGGGAGGGAACGCCGCGAAGGATCCGGCGTCGTGACGGGGGCTCGAAGGCATACCTGCCGTCCTCACTCTGAGACTCAAGACGGGACGACGTCGGCCCTGGCTGTTACTTGGCGGGAACTGCGCTTGTGGCTGTCTCCTCGGGGGCTTCGGACGCGGGGGGTGCGCTCACGTCGACGAAGTCCTCGCTGTTCTGCGATTGTACAGCCCCGTCGGGGTGCCACTGCCGGCCGGGAACGTAGACCGACGGCTCCCACCCGGTGTGGCGGCGCTGCTGCACGATGATGATGGCGAGCCCCACCACGATGCCGAGGATCGCCGCCCAGACGTTGGTGCGCAGCCCGAAGAAGATCTCGCTGGGATCGATGCGGATCGACTCCCAGACGACGCGTCCTGCGCAGTACCACACCAGGTACAGGCCGAAGAGGCGGCCCCACTGCAGGCGGAGCTTGCGGCCTGCCCACAGCAGCACCACGACGCCCAGCAGGTTCCACAGCACCTCGTACAGGAACGTGGGGTGGAAGAGCGTCCCCTCGGGGAGGCCGGCGGGCCAGGCGGCGTTGGGGTAATCGATCTCCAGACCCCACGGCAGGTCGGTGGGCACGCCGTAGAGCTCCTGGTTGAACCAGTTGCCGAACCGACCCAGTGCCTGTGCGAGCAGCAGGCCGGGCGCCAGGGCGTCGGCGAAGCTCCAGAATCGCAGACCGGTCCAGCGGCATCCGATCCAGGCGCCGACCGCACCGCCGATGAGCGCGCCGAAGATGGCGATGCCTCCGTCCCAGACGTTCCAGATGGCATCCTGCTCGAAGGGGTTCCACCACTGCCGACCCTCGGCGAAGTAGAAGCCGGGGTGCGTGGCCACGTGGAAGATGCGGGCTCCGACGATGCCGAGGATCACGGCGGGAAGGGACACGTCGATGACGACCCAGGGCTCCGCGCCCCGCTTGGTGAGCCTGTGGTTCGTGAGCAGGACCGCGGCGATGATGCCGGCGATGATGCACAACGCGTAGAAGTAGATGCGCAGCGGACCGAGCTCCCAGTAGCTGACCGAGGGGCTGGGAATGCTGGCGACGACGCTCGCGGCGGCGGTGATCATGGTGAACCGTGTCCTTGCGTTCGGAGTGCCGGCGCCACGCCGGCGGGGGAAAGTCTAGTTCGCGTGCGCGGCGGATCCCGAGGTGAGCGCGCGCGCCGTCGCCGCCAGGGCGTCGAGACCGCCGTCGCGCAGCGCGCGCACGAGGGCCGTGCCGACGATCGCGCCGTCGGCGTACGCGCCCACACCCGCGACCTGATCCGGCGTCGAGATGCCGATGCCGACGCATGCACGGCGGCAGCTGTGCTCGCGCAGCCGCTGCACCAGCGTGCGGGCTGCGGCGTCCAGTTCCGCGCGCTCCCCGGTGATGCCCATCGTCGAGACGGTGTAGACGAAGCCCGTGGATGCCTGGACGATGAGGTCCAGGCGTTCGTCGGTGGAGGTGGGCGCAGCCAGGAACACGCGGTCGAGGCCGGTGCGCTCGGAAGCGGCGATCCACTCGGCTGCGGCGTCGGGGGTGATGTCGGGCGTGATGAGGCCCGCTCCCCCGGCGGCGAGGAGATCGTCGGCGTAGCGGTCGACGCCGTACTGCATGACCGGGTTCCAGTAGGTCATCACCAGCACCGGCACATCGACGCGCGCGGTTATCTCACGCACCGCGGTGAAGATGTCCCGCAGGCGGAAGCCGCCGGCGAGGGCCGCCTGGGTCGCTTCCTGGATGACCGTGCCGTCCATCACCGGATCGGAGTAGGGCGGACCGAGTTCGAGGATGTCGGCGCCGTTCTCGGCGAGGGTGACAGCGGCCTCGATGCTCGTCTGCAGGTCGGGGAAGCCCAGCGGCAGATAGCCCACGAACGCCGTGCGCCCTGCGGCAGCGGCGGCGTCGATTGCGGCGGCGACGCGAGAGGTCACAGCTCGATCCCCTCTCCGGAGGCGGCTTCGTCCTCGGGCGGTGTGACGACGGGCGCCGGGGCCTCGTCGCTGTAGAGCCCGAACCAGCGGGCGGCCGTGTCCATGTCCTTGTCGCCGCGGCCCGACAGGCTCACGGCGATGACGGCATCCGGGCCGAGTTCACGGCCGAGGCGCATCGCGCCCGCGAGGGCGTGCGCGGACTCGATCGCGGGGATGATCCCCTCGGTGCGGCTGAGCAGGCGCAGTGCTTCCATCGCCTCGGCGTCGGTGGCCGGGATGTACTCGGCGCGGCCGATCGACGACAGCCAGGCGTGCGCGGGTCCGACACCGGGATAGTCGAGCCCGGCCGAGATCGAGTGCGACTCCACGGTCTGGCCGTCTTCGTCCTGCAGCACGAACGTCTTCGCACCGTGCAGCACGCCGGGACGACCGCGTTCGATGGATGCCGCGTGGCGCGGCGTGTCCACGCCGTCGCCGGCCGCCTCCACACCGTAGAGGCGCACGCCCTCGTCGTCGAGGAACGCGTCGAACATGCCGATCGCGTTGGAGCCGCCGCCCACGCAGGCGACGACGGCATCGGGCAGGCGTCCGACCTCGTCGAGCAGCTGCGCGCGGGCCTCTTCGCTGATGATCCTCTGGAAGTCGCGCACCATCGCGGGGAACGGATGCGGGCCCGCGGCGGTGCCGAAGATGTAGTTGGTCGTCTCGACGCTCGCGACCCAGTCGCGGTATGCCTCGTTGATGGCATCCTTCAGCGTGCGGGAGCCCGTCGTGACCGGGATCACCTCGGCGCCGAGCAGGCGCATGCGGGCGACGTTGAGCGCCTGTCGCTCGGTGTCGACCTCGCCCATGTAGATCGTGCAGTCGAACCCGAAGAGGGCGGCCGCGGTCGCCGTCGCCACACCGTGCTGACCCGCGCCGGTCTCGGCGATGACGCGCGTCTTGCCGAGCCGCTTGGTGAGCAGAGCCTGCCCGATGACGTTGTTGATCTTGTGGGATCCGGTGTGGTTGAGGTCCTCGCGCTTGAGGAAGACCCGTGCGCCGCCGGCATGCTCGGCGAACCGCGGCACCTCCGTGAGAGGCGATGGCCGGCCGGCGTAGGAGCGCAGCAGGCGCTGGAACTCGTCTTCGAACGTGGGGTCGGATTTGGCCGCCTCGTAGACGGCGGTCAGCTCGTCGATCGCGGCGATGAGCGACTCGGGCATGTACCGCCCGCCGAAGTCGCCGAAGTAGGGACCTGCAGCGTCGCGCAGACTCATGAGCCGGCCTCCAGGAAAGCAGTGAGGGTCGCCACGGGGTCGCCGGTGACCAGCGCCTCCCCGATGAGGACGACGTCGGCGCCGGCGCCACGGTAGTGGGCGACGTCGGCGGGGGTGAGCACGGCGGACTCGGCGATCTTCACGGCATCCGCCGGGAGGTGCTCGGCGAGGCGGCCGAAGAGGTCGCGGTCGAGTTCGAAGGTCGACAGGTCGCGGGCGTTGACGCCGACCAGGCGCGCGCCGATGTCGGCCGCGCGCTGCACCTCGACGAGGGAGTGGGTCTCGACCAGCGGCGTCATGCCCAGTTCGAGCACCATGTCGTGCAGCCGCGCGAGCAGCGGCTGGTCGAGGGCCGCGACGATCAGCAGCACGAGGTCAGCCCCCGACGCCCTGGCTTCGAGCACCTGGTAGGGCGTCGCGATGAAGTCCTTGCGCAGCACCGGCAGCGACACGGCGGCCTTGACCGCCTCGAGGTCGGCGAGGCTGCCCTTGAAGCGGCGCCCCTCTGTCAGCACCGAGATCGCGCTCGCTCCCCCGGCCTCGTAGAGCGAGGCCTGGTAGGCGGGATCGGGGATCTCCGCCAGGTCGCCGCGCGAAGGGCTCGCACGCTTGACCTCGGCGATGATCTTGACGCGGTCCGCCGGCGCCAGAGCGCTCAGCGCGTCACGCGCGGGAGGCTGAGCGAGGGCGAGCGTCTCGACCTCGGCGAGCGGCCGCAGTCGGGCGCGCTCTTCGGCATCCTCCACCGCGCCGGCCGTCAGGCCCGCGAGCATGGTCAATGCTGCTTCGGGGCGTACTTGTCGCCGTGGGCCCCGTAGCCGGCCTTGGCCATGGCCCAGCCGACGATGGCGCCGACGACGAGCAGTCCGGCCGAGGCCCAGACGAGCGCGGGCATGTCGAGCCAGAAGAAGAGCGTGCCGAGCACGAAGGCGAGCAGCATGATGACGACGGCGGTCCACGCTGCCGGGGAGTGTCCGTGGCCGGGGTCGCCGATGTGGTTGCTCATGGGTCTCCTTCGCGTGCGAGCGGCGGGGCGGCCGCTCGGATCAGTCTAGCGGGGTCAGGCAGTCGGGTCCGCGCCGTGGGACAGGTCGTCCCACGAGTCGATCGCGTCATGGGGGCGGGATGCCGCGGGGCCGGGGACGGTCGTGTCGGCGCGGTAGCGGCGGCCGGCGCCCCGCCAGCGGTGCGCCGTGGCGAGCGTGATGATGCCGGCGGCGGTGATGAGCAGGGATCCGGCGAGGCCGGCCCACGGCCACACCGTGGCGTCGATGCGGGCGACCAGGGACGACACCGCGCCGAGCCCGCTGAGCCCGGTCGCCTCGGTCACCGTCGAGGCCACGGCCGACACCGGGGGGTTCACGGCGACGGACCAGACGAGCGCGAGGAGCATGCCGCCCGCGGCCAGCGCGATGACGCCGAAGACGTACCGCAGCACCGGGCCGACGACGGTGAGGGCCAGCCCCAGCGCCAGGGCCGTCAAACCCAGTGGAGCGAGCACCGGCACCGCCGAGGCGCCGGGCACCGCGAGGGTGTGGGCGGCGCCGTCGTCGAGGGTGACGTCGAGCCAGGTCTGGGTGGACGCGATGACCGCGACACCGCCGCCGATCACGGTGGCGAGCACCGCGAGCAGTCGGGCGCGCCGCATCACGGCGTCTCCGTCACGGGGTGCAGATCGTCGGCGTCGAAGCAGGTGCGCGTGCCGGTGTGGCATGCCGCGCCGACCTGCTCGACCTGCACGAGCACGGCGTCGCCATCGCAATCGAGCCGCGCCCCGCGCACGAGCTGGATGTGGCCCGAGGTGTCGCCCTTGCGCCAGTACTCCTGACGAGAGCGGGACCAGAAGGTCACCCGGCCGGTGGTCAGCGTGCGGCGCAGCGCCTCGGCATCCATCCACGCCAGCATGAGCACCTCACCGGTGTCCCACTGCTGGATGATCGCGGCGACCAGCCCCTGCTCGTCGAATCGCACGCGCGCGATGCGGGCGTCGAGATCGTCGGTCATGACATCACCTGCTGCGTGCGCACGACGATGCCGTCGGCGGCCAATGCGTCCTTGACCTCGCCGACGGTGAGCTGCCCGGAGTGGAACACCGACGCGGCGAGCACCGCGTCCGCGCCCGCGTGCACCGCCGGCGCGAAGTGCGTGACGTCGCCGGCGCCGCCCGAGGCGATCACCGGCACACGGGAGAGCTCGCGCATGGCGCCGATCAGCTCGAGGTCGAAGCCCTGCTTCGTGCCGTCGGCGTCGATGGAATTGACGAGCAGTTCGCCTGTGCCGCGCGCGATGGCCTCGCGGGCCCAGTCGAGCGCATCGAGCTGGGTGCGGGTGCGGCCGCCGTGGGTGGTCACGACGAAGCCCGACGCGGTATCGGGCGAGCGCGTGACATCGAGCGACAGCACGAGCACCTGGGCGCCGAAGCGGTCGGCGATCTCGTCGATGAGCGCGGGGCGCGCGATGGCGGCGGAGTTCACCCCGATCTTGTCGGCGCCCACCGCCAGCAGCCGCGCGACGTCGTCGACGGTGCGCACTCCCCCGCCGACGGTGAGCGGGATGAACACCTCTTCGGCGGTGCGGCGCACGACGTCGTAGGTCGTCGCGCGCTGGTCGACCGTGGCGGTCACGTCGAGGAAGGTGATCTCGTCGGCGCCCTGCGCGAAGTACAGTCGTGCCAGCTCGACGGGATCGCCCATGTCGCGCAGGTTCTCGAAGTTCACGCCCTTCACCACGCGCCCGGCGGCGACGTCGAGGCAGGGGATGACGCGGCAGGCCAGCGTCATCAGAGCCTCGCGTTGTGGATCGCGGTCACCAGGATCGCGCGGGCGCCGATCGCATAGAGGGCATCCATGATCTGGTTCACCCGACGACGCTCGACCATGACGCGCACTGCGACCCAGGCCGGATCGCGCAGCGGCGAGATGGTCGGGGACTCGATGCCGCCGGCGATCGCGACGGCCTCGTCGACGAGGGATGCCGGCAGGTCGTAGTCGACCATGACGTACCGGCGCGCGACCATGACGCCGCGCAGGCGCCGCAGCAGGGTCTCGGTGCCGTCCGCCTCGCGGGGAGATCCGATCAGCACCGCCTCGGACTGCAGCAGCACGGGACCGAAGATCTCGAGCCCCGCCTGGCGCAGGGTCGTGCCCGTCGAGACGACATCGGCGACGGCGTCGGCGACGCCCAGCTGCACGGCGGATTCGACCGCGCCGTCGAGCGGGACGAGGTCCACGGCCACGCCGCGCTCGTCGAGGTATGCGTCCACGAGGCCCGGGTAGGCGGTGGCGACGCGCAGCCCGTCGAGGTCGGCGAGGGCGGTGAATCGTCCGGGAGGGCCGGCAAAGCGGAACGTCGACGCGCCGAACCCGAGAGCCTGGATCTCGCGGGCACCCGGCATGCGGGCATCCAGCAGCAGGTCGCGGCCGGTGATGCCGACATCCAGCGCGCCGGAGCCGACGTAGGTCGCGATGTCCTTGGGACGCAGATAGAAGAACTCGACCTCGTTGACCGGGTCGATGACGTGCAGGTCCTTCGGGTCACGACGGCCGGTGTAGCCCGCTTCGGCGAGCATGTCGGCGGCGGTGTCGGCCAGCGAGCCCTTGTTCGGCACGGCGATTCGCAGCATGGGGAGCTTTCGGTGAGGGGAGGGCGGATCGGGAGCGGGGCTCACAGATGTCGGTAGACGTCCTGCAGGCTCAGGCCCTTGGCCAGCATCAGCACCTGCAGGTGGTACAGCAGCTGCGAGATCTCCTCAGCGGCGGCATCCTGCGACTCGTACTCCGCGGCCATCCACACCTCGGCGGCCTCTTCGACGATCTTCTTCCCGATCGCGTGGACACCGGCATCCAGCTCGGCCACGGTGCCCGATCCCTCGGGGCGCTGCTCCGCCTTGGCGGACAGCTCGGCGAACAGGGCGTCGAACGTCTTCACTCTGACAGGTTACCCGTCAGTGCCGGTGGGCGAGCGCGGCCGCGGAGCGGAGGGCCGTGATCGCGGCCTGCGGGTCGGCGGCGCCGAACACCGCGGAGCCCGCGACGAACGTGTCGGCGCCCGCTTCGGCGGCCTGTGCGATGGTCGATTCGCCGATGCCGCCGTCGACCTGCAGCCACACGGCGCTTCCGCGCCGGCGGGCCTCGTCGGCGAGCGAGCGCAGCTTGGGCATGGTCTCGGGCATGAACGACTGGCCGCCGAATCCGGGCTCCACGGTCATCACCAGGATCTGGTCGAACTCGTCGAGCACCTCGAACAGGCCCTCCACCGGGGTGCCCGGCTTGACGGCGACGCCCGCACGCGCGCCGATGGCGCGCAGGCGGCGGGCGAGGGCGACGGGATCGGTGGCGGCCTCGAGGTGGAAGGTCACCGACGCCGCGCCGAGCTCGGCGTACTCCGGCGCCCACCGGGCAGGGTCGTCGATCATCAGGTGGACGTCGAGCGGCACGGGGCTCGTCTGCTGGATGCGGCCGACCATCTGCGGGCCGAACGTGAGGTTCGGGACGAAATGGTTGTCCATGACGTCGACGTGCACGAAGTCGGCGGTGGCGATGCGGGCGAGCTCCGCCTGCATGTTCACGAAATCGGCGGCGAGGATGCTCGGATTGACGCGGACGTCGGCGGTGGCGGTCACTCCCCCATTATCCCGCCCCCGCCGCGCCCGCTGCTCCGCGCGGGTCGCTGCGCGCGGGCCGCGCCCGGCGCTCCGCGCGGGTCGCGCCCAGCGCTGCTCGGGTGTCGCGAATGGCCGCTGCCGCGGGTCCGCGCTGTGCGGACGCGACACAAGAGCGGGTCCCGCCCGCACCCCGGGCTGCTCGTGTGTCGCGAATGGCGGGTGCCCGCGTGGCTGCACTGCGCGGATGCGACACACGAGCGGCTCCTGGCCGCCGGGAGCGGCTCCCGCACCCAGCGCGGCTCGCGCGGCGCGCGGCGGGGTCAGCGACGCCGCAGCAGCGTGATCGACACCGCATCGCAGCCGTGGCGCTGCGCCGGGGCTGCTCGGGTGTCGTGAATGGTGGGTGGGGCGGGGCCGCACCGTGCGGATGTGACACTCGAGCGGCTCCCGCCCGCGGCGCGCGGCGACCGCCCGCGGCGCGCGGCGGGCGGCGCGGCGCGGGCGGCGGGGTCAGCGACGCTGCAGCAGCGTGATCGACATCGCGTCGGTGCCGTGGCGGTGCGGCCACAGCTGCGCGCGGCCGGAGCCGTCGGTCTGCGGGGGCAGATCCAGCGGGGTGCGGGACGCCGACGACACGATGGCGCGCGCGTCGAGCTCCGTCACCTCGTCGCCGAACGCACGGCGCAGCTCCGCGGTGATCGCGGCCGTCTCCGCCAGATGCGGGGAGCACGTCACGTAGGCGAGGATGCCGCCGGGGCGCAGTGCCCCGACCGCGGCCGAGGCGAGCCCCAGCTGCAGGTCGGTGAGCTCGGGGATGTCCGCCGGGCTCTTGCGCCACCGTGCTTCGGGTCGGCGACGCAGCGCTCCGAGCCCCGTGCACGGCGCATCGACGAGGATGCGGTCGTACGCCCCGGGTGTCGCGGCCGCACGCTCGCGTCCGTCGGTCTCGCTGACGGGCACCTCCACGGGGATGCCCGCGACGGAGTCCCGCACGAGGCGGGCGCGCACGGCGGAGGGCTCGTTGGCCTCGAGGTGCGCGCCGCGCTCCAGCGCCTCGGCGGCGAGGATCGCCGTCTTGCCGCCGGGGCCGGCGCACAGGTCGAGCCAGCGCTCCCCCTGCCGCACCGGAGCCGCGGCGACCAGGGCGAGCGCCGCGAGCTGCGAGCCCTCGTCCTGCACGCGGATGCGGCCACCGGCGCGAGAGATCAGCGCCTCGGGGGCACCGCCGCCCGAGCGGAAGCCGAAGGGCGAATACGGGGTGCGCTGCGCGTCGGCGGGGATCTCCGCCAGTCCCGGCAGCGCCGCCATCGTGACCTGTGGCGAGGCGTTGTCGGCCGCGAGCAGGTCGTCGAGCTCGTCGGCGCGCCCCTCGGCGGCCAGTGCACGTCGCAGCGCCCTGATCACCCAGACCGGGTGCGCGTACTGCAGCCCCAGCCGCTCGTCGTCCGAGCGGGCGGCGGCGGTGATGCGCTGCATCCAGTCGCCGGGGGTCTCCCGCGACACCCGCCGCAGCACCGCGTTGACGAAACCGGCCGCGCCCTGGCCGGCGGCGTCACGCGCGAGCGCGACGGACTCATTCACCGCGGCGTGCGAGGCCACCCGTGTGGACAGCAGCTGGTGCACGCCCAGCCGCAGCGCATCGAGCACCGGCGGGTCGATGTCGTCGGGCGAGCGGTCGGCGGCGGCGGCGATGATCGCGTCGTAGGTCCCCTGGCGGCGGAGGGTGCCGTAGGTGAGCTCGGTCGCCAGCCCTGCGTCGGCCGGCGTCAGGCCCGCCGCTCGGATCTCCCGCGGCAGCAGCAGATTCGCGTACGCGTCGGATTCGTGCACGCCGCGGAGGGTTTCGAACGCCACCCGGCGCGCGAGGGTCGCGCCGCTCATGATCCGGCCACCGCATCGGTCAGCCGCGCGCCGCGCCACCAGTCGGCGGCATCCATCGCGCCCTTCCCCGCAGGCTGCACGCGCACCAGGCGCACTCCCCCATCCGTCGTCCCCACGACGACATCGCGCCCGACGAGCCCGATGCGTCCGGGAGCGAGATCGGCGACCTCGGCGGTTTCGACGACCTCGGCTCCGAGCACCTTCAGCCGCTGCCCGTCCACCGTCGTGTGAGCGCCGGGCTCGGGGGTCGTCCCGTGCACCCGATCCACGACGCGGCGCGCGGGCTGATGCCAATCGAGCGCGCCGTCGGCGAGGGTCAGCTTGCCGGCGTACGTGGGGTCCCCCACCTGCGGGACGGCGCGCGCGGTGCCGGCGGCGATGGCGTCGACGACGTCGACGAGCAGCCCGGCGCCCATGTCGGCGAGGGTCGTGAGCAGTTCTCCGGCCGTGGCACCGGCGGGCACGTCGTAGGCGACCTCGCCGTAGACATCGCCCGCGTCGAGCTCGGCCACGAGCTGGAACACGCTCGCGCCCGTGGTGCGATCGCCCGCGATGAGCGCGTGCTGCACGGGAGCGGCGCCCCGCCAGCGCGGCAGCAGGGAGAAGTGCAGATTGATCCAGCCGTGGGGCGGCAGGGACAGCAGGGGTTCGCGAACGAGCCCGCCGTAGGCGACGATCACGCCGAGTTCGGGCTGCAGGGCGCCGATGGCATCCGTCGCCGCCGCATCGAGGCGATCGGTTTTGATCGTGGGGATGCCGCGTTCGGCCGCGGCCTGCGCGACGGGCGACGGCGTCAGCACGCGCTTGCGGCCGAGCGGCGCATCGGTGCGCGTCACGACGCCGACGACGTCGTGGCCGGGCGCGGCGACGAGGGCGTGGAGGGACGGGACGGCGGGTTCGGGGGTACCCGCGAAGACGAGACGCATGAGGCTCCTTACAGATCCAGGTCGGGGACGTCGACGCGTACTCTCAGGGTCGCACGGGCCGGGCCCGGGCGTCCCTTCGCGGAGCGTCGTGCGCGCAGCGCGTCGGCGACGACCGCCGAGCGCAGGGATTCGGCGACGGCGCGGCCCAGTCCGTAGTCGAAGCGCACCACCGCGCGCGCGCCGGCTTCGGTGCTCACCGGACCCAGGATCGCCTCGTCGGTGAGGGTGGGGACGTCCGCACGCAGGGTGTCGAGGCACGTCCGCACCGCCTCGGTGGAGCCGTCGACGGTGGCCACGCGCACCACGGGGGGCATGTGCAGCGGTGCGCGTTCGGCGAGTTCGGTGCGGGCGTAGGCGGCCTGGGTCCACGTGGCCAGTGCCCGCGCGACGGCGCCCGTGACGCTCACGAGATGCACGGGGGCGCCGGGGGCGGCCAGCGCGGCCGCGTTGGACCACCACCGCAGGCACGATTCGCCGATGCGCAGGTCGTCGGCCATGAGCATGCGGTCGCCGTCGAGCAGGACGACCGCGCGGTAGCCGCCCGCTGCGATCGGCTCCGCTCCCCGGGTGGCGATCACGAGGGCGGGCTTGGCGTCGACGTGCGTCACGGGATGCACGCCGTCGGCGACGATGACACGCGTGTTCGGGAAAGCCCTCCCCAGCTCGTCGGCGGTGCGCTCGCTCCCCGCCGACGCCATGCGCAGTCGCGTGCTCTCGCAGTTCGCGCACTTCCAGGCGGGGGCGTTGCGGCCGCACACCGCGCACTCGGGCACGGCGCCGGGGCGACGCGCGCGCAGGGGGCCGGGGCAGTGGGGGCAGCGGGCAGGTGTGCGGCAGTCCGCGCAGACGAGCACGGGCGCATACCCGGGGCGCGACACCTGCACGAGGACGGGACCGGCGGCCAGTCCCTCCCGCGCGGCCGCGAAGGCGGAAGACGGCACCCGCGCGCCCTGGGCCTCTCCTTCGCGTGTGGCCGAGAGCACGACGCGCGGACTCGTGCGCCGGCGGGCGGGCACGTCCCGCACCCAGCCGATCGCGACGAGGCGCTCCGCGTCGGTGGTGCGGGTGTGCCCGGCGAAGAGCAGGGCGGCGCCGTCGAGCTCCTGGCGCACCAGGGCGGCGTCACGGGCATGCACGCCGGGACTCAGCGGCTCGGCGAGCAGCGGATCGCCGTCGTCCCAGATCGCCACCAGCCCGGGCGCGTGCACCGGCGCGTACACGGTCGAGCGATTGCCCACCACGATGCAGGGCTGGTCGGTGAGCACGCGCAGGTACGAGGCGTAGCGCTCGGGGCCCGACCGCCGCGCGTCGTCACGCACGAGTGCGCCGGCGGGAACGCGAGCGGCGAGGGCCTGTTCGAGCTGGCCCTGGTCGCGGTGGTCGGGCACGACCAGCACCGCACTGCGCCCAGCGGCCAGCGTGCGGACGGCCGCCGCGGCCAGCAGCTGAGCCCACGCTCCGACGGTCTCCCCCGATGCGAGCGTCACCGGATGCGGCGGGGCGTCGAGGGCGAGGCGCTCGCCGTCGAGGAGCGCCTCGGCGAGGCCGGGGAACGTCGCCAGCACGTCGGCGGACCAGGCGACGTCCGCGTCGGCGACGACGGGTGCGGTGACCGGGCCTGCGGCGAGCCACGTCTTCTCGGCGCGCACCATGCGCTTGGGGATCGCCAATCGCAGGATGTCCGATGCGGATCCCGCCGCACGATCGGCCGCACGGCGGGCGAGCGCATACAGCCCGGGCGGCAGCACCGCCACGGTGGAGATCACCGAATCCACCCGCGACAGCGGGCGCCCTGCGGCATCCGCTTCGTCGACCTCGATCACGTACGCGTCGACGAGACGGCCTGCCGTGCGCAGCGGCACGCGCACGCGGACACCGGGCGTCACGGCGGACACCAGTTCGTCGGGGACCTCGTAGTCGAACAGCCGGTCCAGCTGCGGCAGGGGCGAATCGATGAGCACGCGCGCCACGCGTCGGGTGGTCATCTCGGTGCCCGGGTCTGTCAGGACAGCCCGGCGGCCGCGCGCAGCTCGTCGACGCGGTCGGTGCGCTCCCACGTGAAGTCCGGCAGCTCGCGGCCGAAGTGGCCGTAGGCGGCGGTCTGCGCGTAGATGGGGCGCAGCAGGTCGAGCTGGTCGATGATCGCCTTCGGGCGCAGGTCGAACACCTCGCGGATGGCGCGGCGGATCGTCTCGTCCGAGACCTGCCCGGTGCCGAACGTCTCCACGTAGAGGCCCACGGGCTTGGCCTTGCCGATGGCATACGCCACCTGCACCTCCAGTCGCTCGGCGAGCCCGGCGGCGACGGCGTTCTTGGCGACCCAGCGCATGGCGTAGGCGGCCGAGCGGTCGACCTTCGACGGGTCCTTGCCGCTGAAGGCGCCGCCGCCGTGACGGGACGCGCCACCGTAGGTGTCGATGATGATCTTGCGGCCGGTGAGCCCGGCGTCGCCCTTGGGTCCGCCGGTGACGAACGGCCCGGCGGGGTTGATGAAGTAGCGCACGTCGGGCATGGCCAGACCGGTCTCCTCCAGCACGGGGTCGATGACCTCGGCGCGGACGGCCGCGCGCAGTGCCTTCTGCGAGATGTCGGCCTGATGCTGCGTGGACAGCACCACGGACTCCACCGTCACGGGGGTGTGACCGTCGTACCCGAGGGTGACCTGCGTCTTGCCGTCGGGCCGCAGGAACGGCAGCGCCCCGGAACGGCGCACCGCGGCGAGCCTCTCGGCGATGCGATGCGCGGTCCAGATGGCCATGGGCATGAACTGCGGGGTCTCGTCGGTGGCGTAGCCGAACATGATGCCCTGGTCGCCCGCACCCTGCAGGTCGTGCGGGTCGTCGGAGCCGTCCTCGCGCCGCTCGAACGCCTTGTCGACGCCGGCGGCGATGTCGGAGGACTGCGCGCCGATCGACACGCTCACGCCGCACGAGTTGCCGTCGAAGCCGGCGTCGCTCGAGGTGTACCCGATGCGGTTGACGACCTCGCGCACGATGGCGGGGATCTCGACGTAGGCGCTCGTGGAGACCTCGCCCGCGACATGCACGAGCCCGGTGGTGACGAGCGTCTCCACCGCGACGCGGCCGTTCGGGTCCTCGGTGAGGATCGCGTCGAGGATGCTGTCGGAGATCTGGTCGCAGATCTTGTCTGGGTGACCCTCGGTGACGGACTCGGAGGTGAACAGGCGCAGATCGGTCATCGATGCTCCAGGTCGAGGGCGGTGGTGGTGGGCAAAAGTATGCGCCGTGCGGCGGACACGCTCGAAAGCGGGCCGCCGCACGGCGTCACAGGGGTCGCTGACTCAGTCGACGTGGCGAAGGCGCAGCTTGTCCTCGTGGATCTCGTGCAGCGCGATCGTGAGGGGCTTGTCCTCGACGGTCGAGTCGACGAGCGGGCCGACGTTGTCGAAGAGGTTGCCCTCGTGAAGGTCGGAGTAGTAGTCGTTGATCTGACGCGCCCGCTTGGATGCGTAGATCACGAGCTGGTACTTCGAGTCGACCTTCTCCAGCAGTGCGTCGATGGGCGGATCGATGATTCCCTGGTCGCGAGTGGCCATGCGGGACCTCCTGAGGTCATGGTCGGGGAAAAGTCTGCGCGCTCGGCGGACCGAGGCATCCATCCAGTCTACCCCGTCGCGCGGCCGCAGGGATGCCGGAGGGGGGTGGATCAGTGCGCGAGTGCGGCGACCTCTGCGGCGGCGTGGGACACCTCGTCGTTGACGACGCGGTAGTCGAACTCCCCCTGTGCAGCGAGTTCCACCTTCGCGGTGCGCAGGCGCCTGGCGCGCTCCTCCGCGTCCTCGGTGCCGCGGCCGACGAGCCGGTCGACCAGCTCGTCCCAGCTGGGCGGCAGCAGGAACACCAGCGTCGCGCTCGGTTCCGCGGCGCGCACCTGGCGCGCCCCCTGCAGGTCGATCTCGAGAAGCACCGTGCTGCCCGCCGCGAGGGCCGCCTCGATGGGCGCGCGCGGGGTGCCGTACCGGTGGCGGTTGTGCACCGTCGCGTGCTCCAGCAGCTCGCCGTCGCTGACCATGCGGTCGAACTCGGCGTCGGAGACGAAGTAGTAATGCTCCCCCTCGACCTCGCCCGGCCGCGGGGCGCGCGTGGTCGCTGACACCGACAGCACGATCTCGGGGTGATGCTCCTTGATGTAGGCCGCGACGGTGCCCTTGCCGACGGCGGTGGGGCCGGCCAGCACGAGCAGCCGACTGCGGCCGTCGCGCGGCGCCGGCTCGGGCCAGCGCTCGTCGAGGAACCGCTGCAGGGCGACGCGCTGGCGGGTGCCGAGGCCGCCCAGGCGCTTGACGGGCGAGATGCCCAGCTGCGCCAGGATGCGGTCGCGTTTGCCCTCGCCGATCGCAGGGATGGCGGTGAGGAACTCCGGTACGCGCATCGCCCCGGCCGGCGACGTCGGCGCCGCCAGGGCGCGCCGCAGCAGTTCCTGCGGCGAGATCACGCGCGTCGCTACGTCGCGCTTGAGCGAGGCTCGCTCGCGGCGGGCGGCCACGGCGCGGCGGGAGGCTGCGGCGCGGTCGACCTCGGGCGGGTGCTGGGCGTCAGCGATGATCCACCTCCGGGTACAGGGCCGCGCGCTCCGAGATGCGGGCGGCCAGTGATGCGGGTCCTGCGGACAGGATGCTGCGGCTCTCGCTGGCGATGACCGGCGAGGTGAGGGGCCCGAGGAGCGCCGCGAGGTCCTCGGGCTGCGCGCCCTGGGCGCCGAAGCCCGGAGCGAGCACGGGCACGGCCGGCGACGGCGCGGTCAGGCCCGAAGCGGTGAGGTCGACCGTGGCGCCGATGACGACGCCGATCGAGGCGGGCTCGCCCGCGACCGTCGCCTGCGCGTTGAACGCGGCGACCTCCGCCAGCACGCGCGCGGACACCGTGGCGCCGGCGAGGTCGGCCTGCTGCAGACCACGCGCCTCGGGATTGCTGGTCGCGGCGAGCACGAACGCCCCTTTGCCGTGCGCGAGCGCGTGGCGCAGGGTGCCGTCGAGAGCTCCCACCCCCAGGTACGGGCTGACCGTCAGCGCGTCGGCTTCCAGCGGTGAACCCGGGGTGAGCCAGGCCTCGGCGTAGGCGGCCATCGTGGTGCCGATGTCGCCGCGCTTGGCATCGGCGATGACGAGCAGACCGGCAGCGCGGGCGGCGGCGAGCACATCCTCGAGCGCGGCGAATCCTGCAGAGCCCCACTGCTCGAAGAACGACACCTGGGGTTTGACGATCCCGACGCGGCCGGCGGCGGCATCCACCACCCGAAGGCCGAACTCACGCACCCCTGCCGCCGACGCGGGCAGGGCCCAGTCGGCGAGCAGGTGAGGGTGCGGGTCGATCCCGACGCACAGGGGCCCCCTCGCGGAGAGGGCGTCCCGCAGGCGGGAGCCGAACGTGGTCATCGTCCTCCCCGGTCGGAGGCGAGTGCGGCGGCGCGATCGGCGGCGTACTCCTGCAGGCTCCGCACGCGGAAGCCCTCCCGCAGCACGGGCAGGGCGCTGACGGCGGCGCCGAGCACGGCCATCGTCGTGAACAGCGCCTTGTCGGCGGCGACCGCCGCGGCGCGGATCTCGTAGCCGTCGGCGCGGGAGATGCCGCCCGACGGGGTGTTGACGACCATGTCGATCTCGCCCGCGTTGATGAGGTCGACGATGTTGCGCTCATCGCCGCCGAGGGTCTCGGAGTACTTGCGCACCACGGTCACGTCGATGCCGTTGCGGGCGAGGATCTCAGCGGTGCCCTCGGTCGCGGTGATCGTGTAGCCGAGCTCCTGCAGGCGGTGCGCGGGCAGGATCACGCCGCGCTTGTCCTCGTCGGCGACCGAGATGAAGACGGTCCCCTGCAGCGGCATGCCGCCGTAGGCCGCCGCCTGGCTCTTGGCGAACGCCGTCGGGAAGTCGCGGTCGATGCCCATGACTTCGCCCGTCGAGCGCATCTCCGGGCCGAGGACCGAGTCGACCATGCGGCCGTCCTTGGTGCGGAAGCGCTTGAACGGCAGCACCGCCTCCTTGACGGCGATGGGGGCGCCCAGCGGCACACGGGACCCGTCCTGCTCGGGAAGCATCCCCTCGGCGATGAGCCCGGCGATGGGGGTGCCCGCCATGATGCGGGCGGCAGCCTTCGCCATGGGGATGCCGAGCGCCTTGGACACGAACGGCACGGTGCGGCTGGCCCGCGGGTTGGCCTCGATGACGTAGAGCACGCCCGCGCTGACGGCGAACTGCACGTTCAGCAGACCCCGCACGCCCACGCCCTCGGCGATCGCGCGCGTCGCCTCGCGCACCCGGTCGACCTCGCCGCGTCCGAGCGACATCGGCGGCAGCGTGCAGCTGGAGTCGCCCGAGTGGATGCCGGCCTCTTCGAGGTGCTCCATGACGCCGCCGATGTAGAGGTCGCTGCCGTCGTAGAGCGCGTCGACGTCGATCTCCACGGCGTCGTCGAGGAACCGGTCGACCAGCAGCGGCATGCCGGGGCCGATGATGGCCTGGTCGGCGATGCGCACGAAGTAGTCGCGCAGGCTGGCGGTGTCGTAGACGATCTCCATGCCGCGTCCGCCGAGCACGAAGCTCGGGCGCACCAGCACGGGGTAGCCGATGCCCTCGGCCACCGCGACCGCACCGTCGACATCGATCGCGGTGCCGCTGCGGGGGGCGACGAGACCGGCTTCGTCGAGCAGGCGCGAGAACAGCTCGCGCTCCTCGGCGAGATCGATCGCCTCGGGCTGGGTGCCGAGGATGGTGTAGCCCGCCGCCTCGATGCCCTTCGCGAGCCTCAACGGCGTCTGTCCGCCCATCTGGCAGATCACGCCGAGGATGGTGCCCGACTGCGCCTCGGCGTGCAGCACCTCCAGGACGTCCTCGAGCGTCAGCGGCTCGAAGTAGAGCCGGTCGCTGGTGTCGTAGTCGGTCGAGACGGTCTCAGGGTTGCAGTTGACCATGATCGTCTCGAAGCCGGCATCCGACAGCGCGAACGAGGCGTGCACACAGGAGTAGTCGAACTCCACGCCCTGACCGATGCGGTTGGGGCCGGAGCCGATGATGACGACCTTGGTGCGCTCCGACGGGGTGATCTCGGTCTCGGCGTCGTAGCTGGAGTAGTGGTACGGAGTCAGTGCGGGGAACTCCCCCGCGCAGGTGTCGACGGTCTTGTACACCGGGCGGATCGACAGCGCGTGGCGGATGCCGCGTGCCTCGGCCTCGGTGATCCCCCGCAGCTGGGCGATCTGCGCGTCGCTGAAGCCGTGCTCCTTGGCGGCGCGGAGCGTGTCGGCGTCCAGCTCACCGGCGGTGCGCACGAACTCGGCGACCTCGTTGATGAGGACGATCTGGTCGAGGAACCACGGGTCGATCTTGGTGGCCTCGAACGCCTGCTCGATGGTCGCGCCCTTGCGCATGGCCTGCTGCAGCACGACGATGCGTCCGTCGGTGGGGGTCTTCGCGACCTCCAGCAGCTCCTCGACGGAGCGCTCTTCGTCGCCCCAGTGGAAGCTGGAGCCGCGCTTCTCGAGCGAGCGCAGTGCCTTCTGCAGCGCCGTGGCGTAGTTGCGGCCGATGGCCATCGCCTCGCCGACCGACTTCATGGTGGTCGTGAGGGTGACATCAGCCGCGGGGAACTTCTCGAAGTTGAAGCGCGGCACCTTCACCACGACGTAGTCCAGGGTCGGCTCGAAGCTGGCGGGCGTGACCTTGGTGATGTCGTTGGGGATCTCGTCCAGCCGGTAGCCGATGGCGAGCTTCGCGGCGATCTTGGCGATGGGGAACCCTGTGGCCTTGGAGGCCAGCGCCGACGAGCGGGAGACGCGCGGGTTCATCTCGATGACGATGATGCGCCCGGTGGCGGGGTCGACGGCGAACTGGATGTTGCAGCCGCCGGTGTCCACGCCCACCGCGCGGATGATGTCGATGCCGATGTCGCGCATCTTCTGGTACTCGCGGTCGGTGAGCGTCAGCGCCGGCGCGACGGTGATCGAGTCGCCGGTGTGCACGCCCACGGGGTCGACGTTCTCGATGGAGCACACGACGACGGTGTTGTCGGCCGTGTCGCGCATGAGCTCGAGCTCGTACTCCTTCCAGCCCAGGATCGACTCCTCCAGCAGCACCTCGCTCGTGGGCGAGTCGTGCAGACCGGCGCCGGCGATGCGACGGAGGTCGCGCTCGTCGTAGGCGAATCCGGAGCCGAGGCCGCCCATCGTGAACGACGGGCGCACCACCAGCGGATAGCCGAGCTCGTCGGCGGCCGCGAGCACCTCGTCCATCGTGTGGGCGATGCGGGAGGCGGCGACTTCGGCGCCGGCGTCGATCACCAGCTGCTTGAAGATCTGGCGGTCCTCGCCCTTCTCGATCGCCTCGACCTTGGCACCGATGAGCTCCACGCCGTATTTGTCGAGGATGCCGGCCTTGTCCAGGGCCATCGCGGCGTTCAGCGCCGTCTGGCCGCCCAGGGTGGGCAGGATCGCGTCGGGCTTCTCCTTGGCGATGATCGTCTCGATCACCTCGGGGGTGATGGGCTCGATGTAGGTGGCGTCGGCGAAGTCCGGGTCGGTCATGATCGTCGCCGGGTTGGGGTTGACGAGGATGACGCGCACGCCCTCCTCACGCAGCACGCGGCAGGCCTGCGTGCCGGAGTAGTCGAACTCGGCGGCCTGACCGATGACGATCGGGCCGGATCCGATGACGAGGACGGAGTTGATGTCGTCGCGCTTAGGCATTCTTCGTGGTCTCCTGGGTCGCGAGCACGAGGTCGCGGAAGCGGTCGAACAGGTAGTTGGCGTCGTGGGGTCCGGCGGCGGCCTCCGGGTGGTACTGCACCGAGAAGGCGGGGATGTCCAGGGCCCGCAGGCCCTCCACCACGTTGTCGTTGAGTCCCACGTGGCTGACCTCCACGCGGCCATAGCCGGCGGGGCTGTCGGTGACGCCCTCGATGGGCGCGTCCACGGCGAATCCGTGGTTGTGCGCGGTGATCTCCACGCGGCCGGTCTGCTTGTCGAGCACCGGCTGGTTGATGCCCCGGTGGCCGAAGGGCAGCTTGTAGGTGCCGAACCCGAGGGCACGGCCCAGCAGCTGGTTGCCGAAGCAGATGCCGAAGAAGGGCAGCTTCTCATCGAGGACCGCGCGCAGCAGCTCGACGTGTCGGTCGGATGCCGCCGGGTCGCCGGGGCCGTTGGAGTAGAAAACGGCGACGGGGTCGATCGCGCGGATGTCCTCGATCGTGACGTCCTGCGGCAGCACGTGCACGTCGAAGCCGCGCGCGGCGAGGTTCGCCACGGTCGCCTGCTTGACGCCGAGGTCGAGCACGGCGACGGCGCCGATGCGCTCGCCCGTCGCGGCGGTGATCTGCGCGGCGGCGACGGAGACCTCGGAGGAGAGGTTGCGGCCGGTCATGCCGGGAGCCTCCCGCACGATGCGCAGCTGCTCCTCCGGGTCGATCGCCGCGGCGTCGCCGCTGAAGACACCGCCGCGCATGCTGCCGGCCGAGCGGATGTGGCGGGTCACGGCACGGGTGTCGATGCCGCTGATCCCGACGATGCCGTCGGCCACCAGCGCGTCGTCCAGCGACGTGTCGGCGCGCCAGTTGGACACGACCCGGGAGGGGTCGCGCACGATGTAGCCGGCGACCCAGATGCGGCGGGACTCGGGGTCTTCGTCGTTCATGCCGGTGTTGCCGATGTGCGGCGCGGTCTGCAGCACGATCTGGCCGGCGTAGGACGGGTCGGTGATGGTCTCCTGGTAGCCGGTCATGCCGGTGGCGAACACCACCTCGCCGAGGGTCGTGCCCCGGGCGCCGTAGGCCTGCCCGGTGTGGCGCGTGCCGTCTTCGAGGACGAGGACGGCGGGGTCGCGGGTGAACGATGTCACGCGGGGTCTCCTGTCGTGGGAGCGGAATCGGAGATCTGGCGCAGCGCGTCGGCGAGCGTGCGCGCAGAGGTCTCCTGGGGTCGGAAATAGGAGTCGACGACGACATCGCCGCCGTCGGTCGGGATGCGCCAGTCCAGCCGCGCCAGGCCGTCGCGCTCGACGACGCGGTCGATGGCCACGGTCGCCTGCGATGCGGCCACGATGCGGCCACGCGGGATGAACAGTCGTGCCGCTCCGACGAGGTCCAGCGCCACGCCGGCGTCGGTGACGGTGACATCGGCGCGCGAGCGGAAGCCCAGGCCGCGGATGGCCAGACGCTCCAGCGGCTCATTGTGGCGGGTGGTCGCGACGTAGAGCGCCGGGAACACGCCGATGACCGTGGCGCCGGCGGGGATCTCTCCGACGGGCGGCTCGAGTCCGGCATCCCGTCGCGTTCGTCGTCGCCAGCCCCAGGCGAGGAGGGCGAGCAGCACCAGGGCCACGCCGACGGTGATGAGCAGTGCCCCTTCGCGGGTCATGCCGAAACCTCCAGGTTCTCGCGCAGCACGCCGTCGGCGACGGTCGGGATGCCGCGGTGCAGCGTCCAGCGCACCTCGCCGGGCAGTTCGCGCCCGAGATAGGGCGAGTTGACGCTGCGGCCGTGCAGGTCACTGCGCTCGAACACGCGCGCCGGGGCCGGGTCGT
Source organism: Microbacterium sp. zg.Y1084 (assembly GCF_024623595.1). Lineage (NCBI taxonomy): Bacteria > Bacillati > Actinomycetota > Actinomycetes > Micrococcales > Microbacteriaceae > Microbacterium > Microbacterium sp. zg.Y1084. Next base: position 285,399 of record NZ_JANJGV010000002.1, on the reverse strand, counting down.
ACAGCGTCAGCGAGGCGGTCTCGCCGGCGGCAAGTGCGGTGCCGTGGCCGGCGAGCCGTCCGATGCGGGCGGGCGTCGTGGACATGACGCGCGCGACGTCGTCCCAGCCGAGCAGACCGGTGTCGACCATGGCCTGCTGCACCACGCGCAGCGCGCTCTCGAGTCCCACCATGCCGTTGGCTGCGGCCTGCCACTCGCACGCCTTCGCCTCGGCGGGGTGCGGGGCGTGGTCGGTCGCGACGATGTCGATGGTGCCGTCGGCGAGCCCTTCGCGCACCGCCTGCACGTCCTCCGCGCGGCGCAGCGGCGGATTGACCTTGAAGCGGGCGTCGTAGCCGCGCACGAGTTCCTCGTCCAGCAGCAGGTGGTGCGGGGTGACCTCGGCGGTCACGGCGATGCCGCGCTTCTTCGCCCAGCGGATGATGTCGACCGATCCCGCCGTGGACAGGTGGCAGACGTGCAGCCGGGAGCCGACGTGCTCGGCCAGCAGCACATCGCGGGCGATGATCGACTCCTCCGCGACGGCGGGCCAGCCGGCCAGTCCCAGCTCGGCCGACACGGTGCCCTCGTTCATCTGGGCGCCCTCGGTCAGCCGCGGGTCCTGCGCATGCTGGGCGATGACGCCGTCGAACGACTTCACGTACTCCAGCGCCCGGCGCATGATGAGCGGATCCCACACGCAGAAGCCGTCGTCGCTGAACACGCGCACACGAGCGCGCGACGAGGCCATCGCGCCCAGCTCGGCCAGCCGCTCGCCCTTCTGGCCGACCGTGACGGCGCCGATGGGCTGCACCGTGACGTATCCGGCGGCCTCGCCCAGGGCGAGCTCCTGCTCCACCACTCCCGCGGTGTCTGCCACCGGTGAGGTGTTGGGCATCGCGAAGACGGCCGTGTAGCCGCCGGCCGCGGCGGCGCGGGAGCCGGTGAGGATCGTCTCGGACGCCTCGTAGCCGGGTTCGCGCAGGTGGGTGTGGAGGTCGACGAGGCCCGGCAGGGCGATCAGCCCGTCGGCGTCGATGACCGTCGCGCCGGCCCGGCTGAGTCCGGCGCCGACCTCGGCGATGCGTCCGTCGGCGATGACGAGGTCGGCGGTGCGGTCCACGCCCGCCCCGTCGTGGATGCGTGCACCGCGGATGAGGAGGCTCTCGCTCATCGTCCGTCCTCTCCTGCTCCTGCGCGCTCCCCCGCCAGCAGCAGGTAGAGGGCGGCCATCCGCACGGACACGCCGTTCGTCACCTGTTCGAGCACGGTCGAGCGGGGCGAATCGGCGGCGTCGGCGGAGATCTCCAGACCCCGGTTCATCGGCCCGGGGTGCATGACAATGCTATCGGGCGCCAGACGCGCCACGCGCCCGGCGTCCAGACCCCACCGGCGGGAATACTCCCGTTCAGTCGGGAAATAGGCCGCTCCCATGCGTTCGAGCTGGATCCGCAGCATCATCAGCGCATCGACGCCCTCGCCCAGCGCCTCGTCCAGGTCGTAGCGCACCTGCACCGGCCACGCCGACACATCCTGCGGCACCAGCGTGGGCGGTGCCACCAGGGTCACATGTGCGCCCAGCGTCGAGAGAAGCCACACGTTGGAGCGTGCAACGCGGGAGTGGAGGATGTCCCCGACGATCACGACGCGCAGTCCTGCGAGATCCCGCCCGCGACTGTCTCCGGCGTAGAAGCGCTTGCGGATCGTGAAGGCGTCCAGCAGTGCCTGCGTGGGGTGCTCGTGGGTGCCGTCGCCGGCGTTGACCACACCGGCGGTGATCCAGCCGCTCGTGGCGAGCGTCTGCGGCGCGCCGGACGCGCCGTGGCGGATGACCACGGCATCCGCCCCCATCGCCTGCAGGGTCTGGGCGGTGTCCTGGAGCGACTCGCCCTTCGACACCGACGACCCCTTGGCGGAGAAGTTGATGACATCGGCCGACAGGCGCTTCGCAGCGGCTTCGAACGAGATGCGCGTGCGGGTGGAGTCCTCGAAGAACAGGTTCACCACCGTCTTGCCCCGAAGGGTCGGCAGCTTCTTGATCTCGCGGCGCTGCGTGTCGGCCATGTCCTCGGCCACATCGAGGATCTGCAGGGCGTCGGTGCGGGAGAGCGTGCGGGTGTCCAGCAGGTGCCTCATGAGCCGATCGTCACCTCTTCGACGCCGTCGACCTCGGAGAGGCGCACGTTGACGCGCTCGTCCCGCGCGCTGGGCAGGTTCTTGCCCACGAAGTCGGGCCGGATCGGGAGCTCACGGTGCCCCCGGTCCACGAGGATCGCCAGGCGCACCGCGGCGGGGCGTCCGATGTCCTGCAGTGCATCCAGGGCGGCCCGGATGCTGCGGCCCGAGAACAGCACGTCGTCCACGAGAACGACGGTCTTGCCGTCGATGCCGCCCTCGGGGATCTGCGTGGGCTGGGGCGCGCGCGTCGGATTGCGATGCAGGTCGTCACGGTACATCGTGACGTCCAGCGCACCGACGGGCACGCTCTGCTCCCCGAAGTCGCCGACCAGCGCGGCGATGCGCCGGGCGAGGGGAACGCCTCGTGTCGGGATGCCGAGGAGCACCAGGTCGTCGGATCCCCGGTTGGACTCGAGGATCTCATGGGCGATGCGGGTCAGCGCACGGGCGATGTCGGCCTCGTGCAGCACGGTTCGCGTGCTCATCCGCCGCTCCCTTCTCCGCCTCACGGGACGGGGTTAAAGGTTGCTGGGTATTCCCCCGATCCTACCCTGCGCGCGCCGCGCGATTCGGTACACGGACGAATGCGTGACACCTCGCGTTGCGAGGCGCGGATCAGGAGACGGTGACGGACGCGTCGGCGCGGCTCGCGCTGATGGGGTGGCCCTGCGATGTCAGGCAGCGACCGGACGCGAGGTCCCACTTCCAGTCGTGCAGGCTGCACGTGAGCACGCCGTCCTCGATCTTGCCGGTCTTGGACAGGTCTGCGCGCAGGTGGGGGCAGCGGCGCTGGATCACCCAGTCGTCCAGCTGCACCTCCTCGGTCACGTCGGTCTGCTCCGCGTACCAGTTCTCCACGTACTCGATGCGGTCACGCGACAGGCACTTGAGGAACGTGGTGAGGAACTCGTTGAACTTGCCGCTGCGGCCGACCTCGAACTGCATCGACAGGAAGATCGAGTTCGACCAGTCGATCTCGTGCTCGGCGATGTTGGTCGAGACGAGGTCGGCAGGGATGGTGTACCAGTACAGGCACTCCTCCCCCGCGTACTCGCGCACCTTCGCCTTCGGGAAGTCCACGACCATGTCGAGGTCGCCGATGCGGAACCGCACGTTGCCTCCGACGCCGTTGCGGATGGTGCGGGCGCGGCGCAGCAGCGGCTCCCACCACTCCTTCAGCGCGGCGAGCATCTCGGCGGGAGGAATCACCTCTGCGCGCGAGGCCTCCTCGGCGCGGATCTCCTCCTGCCGGGTGGCGCGCTGCTCCTCGAGGTACCCCCACTTGTCGGAGAACATCCGCTCGATCTCCGCCTCGGTGTAGAGGGTCTGCTCGACCGTCTGCTCACCGCCTTCGATCGTGACGGCCGTTCCGGGGATGAACACGTGGCCGATGTACTGGGGTGCCTCCTGCTTCATCCGGGCGAGGAACTGCGCCTGGTCGGTGAAGATCGAGTCGTCGTGCTCGCCGAGCCCGTTGTAGCGGAACAGCTCGTCCCGCAGGAACATCGGCGGACCCGCCATCGGGTACACGTGCGGCGCGTCCACCCGCTCGATGTAGAACATCGCGCGCTTGTGCTGGGCCTCGCGCTTGAGGTGGGCGAAGTTGACCTTCGCCTCGTGCGGCAGGTCGTAGACCATCGGCCACCAGATCGCGCCGGAGAACTGCGTGAAGTACGCCTCGGGCTTGCCGAAGTCCAGCAGCTTCTCGAGATCCAGCGGGTGCGAGTCGTTCTGGTTGAGGATCGATGCGGTGCCATCGTCGACCGAGAGGCTCGAGTCGCCGATGGGTCCGTCGCTGGGAGCCCGCAGCGGGGTGATCATCATCCGCAGCGGCCCGCGCTCGATGACCTCGCCGGCCCGCGTGTAGGTGATGTTGTCGAAGCCGAGCTTGCGCAGATCCTGCTCGAGGTCGTCGGTCGGATAGTCCGGCAGCAGCACCTCGATGTCCTTGCGGACGTGGTTCTGCAGCAGCCACGGGTCGAAGTGATCGCGGTGGCGGTGCGAGATGTAGAGGAAGTCGGCGTCGGTGAAGCGCTCCCAGTCGAGGGCGCGGTTGTCGGGGAAGACGAACCACGACCCGTAGAAGGACGATTTCACCACCGGATCGCAGAGGATGCTGCCACCAGCCGTCTCGATGAACATGCCGGCGTGGCCGAGCCCCGTGATGCGCATGGATTCCTCCCGTATCGAACAGATCCCGAGTCTACGTCGCCCTCGCGCAGCCCACGGGCGGCCTCGCCGTGTCAAACCTCACGCCTCGAACAGGCTCCGGATGTCGTCGGCGTCGAGCGCGCTGGCGAGCAGATCGCCGTCGTCGAGCACGGAGTGGAACAGGCGGGCCTTGCGCTCCTGCAGCGCGCGAACCTTGTGTTCGATCGTGTCCTCGGCGATCAGTCGGTACACGTTGACCGGGCGTGTCTGCCCGATGCGATGCGTGCGGTCCACGGCCTGGGCCTCGGCGGCGGGGTTCCACCACGGGTCGAGCAGGAACACGTAGTCGGCCTCGACGAGGGTGAGCCCGAATCCACCCGCTTTCAGGCTGATCAGGAAAACCGGCGCGTCGCCGTCGCGGAAGCGGGCGACGACCTCTTCGCGGCGCCGGGTGGACCCGTCGAGCCACACGTACGGGATGCCGGCGGCGTCCAGGCGCCGGGCAGCCAGCTGCAGGAAGGACGTGAACTGGCTGAAGACGAGCGCACGGTGCCCTTCTGTGGCCAACTCGCTCACATGCTCGACGAGCGCGTCGAGCTTGGCGGAGCCCAGCCGGGCGTGGCGGCCGTCGATGAGGGCGGGTGCGAGACTCAGCATCCGCAGCAGCGTCAGGGAGCGGAAGACGATGAACCGGTTGCGGTCGAGGTCGGTGAGCAGTCCCAGCACCTTCTGTCGCTCCCGCTGCAGCACGGTGTCGTAGAGCTCGCGATGCCCGTCCCCGAGACGCACCTGCAGGTCCTGCTCCTGGCGGGCGGGCAGGTCGCCTGCGACGAGGTCCTTCGTGCGCCGCAGCACGAAGGGGCGGATGCGGCGGCGCAGGCGCTGCAGGCGCACCGCGCGGGAGGGTCCGCCCTCCGCGTTCTCCGGTGTCTTGCCTCCTTCGATGGGCAGCACGTACTCCACGCGGAACCGGGCCGCCGATGGGAACAGCCCCGGCGCCGTCAGCGACAGCAGCGCGTGCAGGTCCGTGAGGCTGTTCTCCAGCGGCGTGCCGGTGATGGCGAACGTGACGTCGGCGTCGAGGTCACGCGCGGCACGGTGCACGCGGGTGGCGGGGTTCTTCACGAACTGCGCCTCGTCGAGGATGAGCCCCGCCCAGCGCACCGCGGCATACTGCGCACCGTCCAGGCGCAGCAGCGCATAGGAGGTGACGACGACGTCGGCCTCGGCGGCGACGTCCGCGATCGTCTCCGCGCGGGTGCGGGCCGTGGCGGCGATCGTCTGCACCGTGAGGTGAGGGGTGAAGTGCTCGGATTCGCTGCGCCATGTGGCCAGCACCGAGGTCGGTGCGACGACGAGGAACGGCCGGCGCTCCCCCGCCTCACGGGCGTGGGCGATGAGAGCGAGGGTCTGCAGCGTCTTGCCGAGGCCCATGTCGTCGGCCAGGATGCCGCCCAGTCGATGCCTCCAGAGGAACGTCAGCCAGTCGTAGCCGGTCTGCTGGTAGGGACGCAGCGCTGCCTGCAGTCCCGCCGGCGGCGGCGTGGCCGGCACCGCGGAGGTGCCGCGGAGCGCCGCCACGGCCGCCCGCCACGTCACGGCCGGCTCGGCCTGATCGGCGAGGTCCTCGAAGTCGGCCCAGAGCGTCGTCTGGTAGCGGCTGAGGCGCGGCCCCGTCTCCCATTCGTCCAACGCGCCGGCCTCGTCGATCAGTTCGCGCAGCCGGTCCAGCGCGGGGTGCGCGAGCGAGAAATGGTCGCCGTCGCTGAGCAGCATGCGGTGCCGGCGCAGGGTGAGCGCGCGCAGCAGCGGCGCGAGCGGGATGCGCCGGCCGTCGATCGTCACGAGCACGCCGAGGTCGAACCAGTCCGGATCGTCGGTCTCGACCGTGGTGACGGTGATCTGCGGGTCGCCGGTGAGCTCCCGGTAGGCGCGACGGGGACCGGTGACGACGGTGCGCACGTCCGCGAGTGCCGTCAGGGCAGGCAGCACCGCGTCGGAGAACTCCGCCGCGTCGGCGCCGATGAAGCGGCCGTCGGCGGTGAACGGCAGCGCCGTCGCGTTCTGCCAGGCCGCCGCGACACGGCCGCGCACGTCGTCCTCGAAAGCCCCGTCGCACCCGGCGGGGGGCACCGCGTCGTAGGGCGCGGGCGGCACGCCCGGGTGCCGCCACGTCATCGCCACCTCCACCCGGTCCCCCGGCGAGAAGCGGGCGGCGACCTCCAGGTGCGGCGGGACGATCGCGGGCCGCGGCACCCCGGGGCCCAGCTCGACCGTGGTGCGCCGGGTGAGGGCGGGCAGATGCTCGCGCACGAACTCGTCGGCATCCCCCGCCGGCACCACCACGGGCCGGCGCGCCCGCAGCATCGCGGGCAGCGGATCGGTCAGCGTCGCGGCCCCGAAGGTCAGCGCGACGACGTCGCCGTCGAGGGCGAAGCGGTACACGCCGATGTGACCGATCGGCCGCGTCATGCCGGCATCCGCTGCCGCCGCGTCGATCACGACCTGCGCCTCGAGGGCGAGGTCGGCGCCCCGGCGCACCGCCCGCAGCGTCACCGCGGCCTCGCGCGCCTGCTGCACGCGGTGGGCGGGCTTGGTCGGCCGCAAGGGGATGCCGAGGTTCGCCATGGCGGCGAGGTGAGGCCACAGCAGATGGGATTCGACGTCGTCCAGCAGAAGCCACTCCGAAGCATCCGGCATGGTCCCGAGCGTGCGCGCATCGCGGACGATGCTGTACAGCTCGACGAACCAGCGGGCCTGGTCACGGTCGTAGGGGGTGCCCGGGCGGCGCAGCGCATCCCACGACACCGATCCCTTGATCCACGCGTCGCTGCGGGTGCTGCGCACCAGCGGACGCAGGCCCAGGGCGAACTCGGCGGAGGGATCGAGTCCACCCGCGGTCGCCGTCTCGAACCTCGTCGGCCCCCACGCCGATCCGTCTCGGCGGGTGCGCCGGCGCAGCTCCATGCCCAGCGCGAGACCGCGCGGGTCCACCGCCGACGGCGGCGCAGCCAGCAGCGCGCGCCAGTCGGCGGAGTCGGGAGTGCTCACCCCACCCATTCTGGTCGCGCGGGCGACACCGGCTGGGCGCTCAGGTGGAGCGGGCGATGCGCCCGAGCACGCCGTGCACGAACGACGCGGAGTCGTCGGTGGAGAACTCCTTGGCCAGCTCCACGGCCTCATCGATCGCGACGGCGGTGGGGACCTCGTCGTTGTGCAGGATCTCCCACACCCCGACGCGCAGGATCGCCCTGTCGACCGCCGGCATCCGGGCGAGCGACCAGTCCTTCGCGACGCTGGTGATCTGCTCGTCGATCTCGCTGCGATTGTCGATGACGCCGTCGACGATCTCTCGGGCGTAGAGCCACGACGTCTCACGGGACGGCTCGCTGGCCGCCCGCTTGGCCTCGGCCGCCAGGGTCACCCCGAGGTCGTCACCGCGCACGTCGGACTGATACAGGATGTCGAGGGCGCGCTTGCGCGCCTTGCTGCGGGCACTCATCGGTCGACGGCGTCAGTTGACGCGGCCGAGGTAGTCGCCCGTGCGGGTGTCGACCTTGACCTTCGTGCCCTGCTCGACGAACAGCGGGACCTGGATCTCGTAGCCCGTCTCGAGCGTGGCGGACTTGGTGCCCGCCGACGAGCGGTCACCCTGCAGGCCCGGCTCGGTGTAGGTGATCTCGAGCACCACCGACGCGGGAAGCTCGATGTACAGCGGGTTGCCGTTGTTCATCGCGATCTGGACCTGCTGGTTCTCGAGCAGGAAGTTCTTGGCGTCTCCCACGACCGTGGCGGGAACGCTCAGCTGGTCGTAGTCCGCCACGTCCATGAACACGTAGCTGTCGCCGTCGTTGTACAGGTAGGTGAAGTCGCGGCGATCGACGTTCTCGATCTCGATCTTCGCGCCCGCGTTGTACGTGCGGTCGACCGTCTTGCCGGAGACGACGTTCTTGAGCTTGGTGCGCACGAAGGCGCCTCCCTTGCCCGGCTTGACATGCTGGAACTCGATGACGTTCCAAAGCTGGCCGTCGATGCTGAGGACGACGCCGTTCTTGATGTCTGCGGTGGATGCCATGGGAGAAGGGAGTCCGTTTCGTGTGAGGGAGTCGGGCGCCGCACGCGGGCCCGGCGTTCGATTCTACGGGATGCCGCCGTCAGCCGTCTCAGCCGTCGGCGCGACCGGTGACGATGTCCACCAGCAGGGCGGTCGCCCGGGCGTAGCCGGCGACCCCCTCACCAGCCACGTGCACCGCGGCGATGTCCGCGATGTACGAGTGCTGCCGGAAGGGCTCGCGCGTGTGCACGTCGGAGATGTGCACCTCGGCGACCGGGAGCCCCACGCCCGTCAGCGCGTCGCGCAGCGCCACCGAGGTGTGCGTGTAGCCGCCGGCGTTGATGATGATGCCGGCGCAGTCCTCGCGGGCCGCGTGGACGGCGTCGATGAGCGCGCCCTCGTGGTTGCTCTGCACGGCGCGCACCTCGAAGCCCCGAGCGGCGGCCGCGTCGGCGACGATGCGTTCGACGTCGGCCAGAGTGTCGGTGCCGTAGATCTCGGGCTCGCGGACGCCGAGCAGGTTGAGGTTCGGGCCGTTGACCAGCAGGAGGCGTCGGGGCGTGCTCACCCTCAAACCCTATCGGCGGCCAGGAGCACCAGGTGCCGCCGAGTCGCGCGGTGTCAGAGAGCGCGCCATCACGAGCTCCTCGCCGATGGCGGAGGTGAGCGTCTCCCCCGTCGGCACGAATCCGTTGCGCCGGTACGTGGCCTGGGCGCGGGCGTTGCGGGCGTGCACATCCAGGGTGAGTCGGGGCAGTCCCCGCGAGGCGGCCCAGTCCGCGGCGGCGTCGAGCAGCACGTCGATGACCCCTGAGCCGCGATGGTCGGCGCGCACGTAGACGCCGACCACGTGCGCGCGGGTGGTCCAGACCGTCCGCCCCATGTCGTCGGGCGCGCCGAGGGGATACACGAGCACCGTGACCGTGCCGATCCACTCATCGTCGCTCTCGGCGATGAACTGGGCCGCGCCGTCGCCCACGGCGCTGTCCACGCAGCGCTGCCGCCAGAACGCGTCGTCGTGCGCCCGCTCCTGGTCGGGCGTCGAGAGGAACGCGATCCCGGCATCCGGGTCGCTCACCGCCTCGATGCGCAGCTGCCGCACGCGGCGCCACTCGTCCTCACGGACACGACGCACGGCGACGCCGTTCACTCGGAGAGTTCCTGGTACGCCGCGAACAGCAGCGACTCGTCGGGCGCCTGCAGCACGGTCGGACGGCCGATGTCGTCCAGCACGATGAAGCGCAGCATGCCACCGCGGGTCTTCTTGTCGCGCTGCATCGTCGCCAGCAGCTGCGGCCACGCGCCGGGCCGGTAGCTCAGCGGCAGGCCGAGGGTCTGGAGGATGTCGCGGTGCCGCTGCGCGGCGGCATCCGGCAGCCGTCCCGCGAGCCGGGACAGCTCGGCGGCGAACATCATGCCCACCGACACGGCCGCTCCATGGCGCCACTGGTAGCGCTCGGCGTGCTCGATGGCATGCCCGAGGGTGTGGCCGTAGTTGAGGATCTCCCGCAGGCCCGCTTCGCGGAAGTCCTCGCTGACCACCCGTGCCTTCATGTCGATCGCGAGCTCCATCGTGCGTCGGAACGACGCGGATGCCGGATCGACGACCGCGACAGGATCGGCTTCGATGAGGTCGAGGATCTCCGGCGCCCAGATGAAGCCAGCCTTGACGACCTCGGCGTAGCCCGCGATGCGCTCGTTCGCGCCCAGGGAGTCGAGCATCTCGAGGTCGCACAGCACGGCGTGCGGCGCCCAGAAGGCGCCCACCAGGTTCTTGCCCTCGGCGGTGTTGACGCCGGTCTTGCCGCCGACGGCGGCGTCGACCATGCCGAGCACGGTCGTCGGGACCAGCACGACCTTCACGCCGCGCAGCCACGTGGCGGCGACGAAGCCGGCCACATCGGTGACGGCGCCCCCGCCGAAGCCGATGACGACGTCGGTGCGGGTGAAATCGGCCTGACCCATGACCTGCCAGCAGAAGGCCGCGACCTCGATGCGTTTGCCCGCCTCGGCATCGGGGATCTCGGCCAGCAGCACCTGCCGTCCTGCACCGAGCGCATCGCTGAGCGACAGCCGCAGCGCCTCGGCTGCGTCGCGCAGAGTGGGCGGGTGCACGACGAGGAGCTTCCGCGTCTCGGCCGGGATGAGTTCGGGCAGGCGCGAGAGGATGCCGCGACCGACGACGATGTCGTAGGGGTCCGCCCCGGTCACCGAGATGGTCGTGGTGTCTTCGGTCATGCGTGCTCCTCGGTTGCAGCGGTGGTGTCCGCCCAGCGCGCCACGGCGTCGACGACGTCGCGCAGCGGGCCGGCGGAGGTGTCGAAGACGACGTCGGCGGTCTGCTCGTACAGCGGCCGGCGCGACTCGTAGATCGCGTGCCAGCGGGCGACGGGATCCTCCCCCTGCAGCAGCGGACGGGTGGTCGCGCGCAGCCGGGAGGCGATGGTGTCGCCGCCGACGGTGAGCAGCACGACGCGGTGCTCGAGCAGGGCGACACGGGTGACGGGCTCGAGCACGGCACCACCGCCGAGGGCGACCACGCCTCCGTTCTCGAGCGCCGCGAGCACGGCGTCGCGCTCCAGGCTGCGGAAGTGTGCCTCGCCGTGCTCGGCGAAGATGCGCTCGATCGGGCCGTGCTCGCGCACGATCGCCGCGTCGGTGTCTGTGAAAGGCACGCCGAGCGACTTCGCCACGCGGCGGCCGATACTCGTCTTGCCGGCCCCCATGGGGCCGATCAGCACGAGTGCGGTCATGCCAGCGCGGAGTCGCTGGCCGTCGTCGTGCGCAGGGACTCGGGGATGGCTGCCAGGTACGACTGCAGGTTGCGCCGGGTCTCCCCCACGCTGTCGCCGCCGAACTTCTCCAGCACCACCTCGGCGAGCACGAGGGCGGTCATCGCCTCGGCGACCACGCCTGCCGCAGGCACCGCGCACACGTCCGAGCGCTGGTGGTGGGCCGAGGCGGTGTCACCGGTGGTGACGTCGACGGTGCGCAGCGCGTGCGGCACGGTGGCGATGGGCTTCATGCCCGCCCGAACCCGCAGCACCGTGCCCGTGGACATGCCGCCCTCGGTGCCGCCGGCGCGGTCGCTGGCGCGCGTGATGCCGGCGTCGGTCGCGAACAGCTCGTCGTGCGCGGCGGAGCCGCGACGACGCGTGGTCTCGAAGCCGTCGCCGACCTCGACCCCCTTGATGGCCTGGATGCTCATGAGCGCCTGGGCCAGCTTCGCGTCCAGCCGGCGGTCCCACTGCACGTGCGAGCCGAGCCCGGGCGGCACACCGTAGGCGAGCACCTCCACGATGCCGCCGAGGGTGTCGCCGTCCTTGCGCGCGTCGTCGACCTCGGCGACCATCGCAGCACTCGTGGCCGGGTCGAAGCAGCGCAGCGGGTCGGCGTCGAGCAGGTCGACGTCGTCGGGGCCGGGCAGCGGAGAGCCGTCCGGAACCCGCACGGGACCGATCGACAGCGTGTGACTGACCAGCCGGATGCCGAGTTCGCCGAGGAACGAGCGTGCGACCGCTCCCAATGCCACCCGCGCGGCGGTTTCCCGGGCGCTGGCGCGCTCGAGGATCGGGCGGGCCTCGTCGAAGTCGTACTTCTGCATGCCGACGAGATCGGCGTGGCCGGGGCGGGGCCGGGTGAGGGGCGCGCTGCGGCCGCGGGACTTGTCCGTGATCTCGACCGGCTCCGGGCTCATCACCTCGACCCACTTGGGCCACTCGGTGTTGCCGATACGCAACGCGATCGGGCTGCCGAGGCTCGTGCCGTGGCGGACGCCGGCCGAGATGGCCAACTCGTCCTGCTCGAACTTCATGCGGGAGCCGCGACCGTAGCCGAGCTTGCGTCGGGCCAGATCGGCTTGGATCGCGTCGCGCGAGACGGGGACGCCTGCGGGCAGGCCCTCCATGATGGCGACGAGTTCTGGGCCGTGCGATTCGCCGGCTGTGAGCACGCGGAGCATTCGCCTATCCTCCCACGAGCGCCCGCCGCATCGCGGCCAGCACCTCGGTCTCGTCGGGGAGCGCCGCGTCGGCGTCGCCGCCGACGAAGACGCGCACCTGCAGCAGCGCCTGGTGCAGCAGCATCCCCTCTCCGGAGACCGCGGGGTGTCCCGCGCGCTCCCACGCCTGCGAGAGCGCGGTCGGCCAGTGGCCGTAGACGACGTCCATGAGCAGGCCGCCCGCACCGGCGAGGGCGTCGACGGTGGAAGCCGCCACCGTCGCGTCGCCCGGGAGCGTGGCGACCGTCACCGGCGCCGTGGCATACGGCTCGTCGGACAGCGGCTCGGCCTGCACGGCGATGCCCAGTCGATCGCCGAGGGTCTTCAGCGGTTCGACCGCAGCCGGCCGCCGGGCGGCGACGGCGACGTGCTCGGCGCCGAGCTCCGCGAGGGCGACGAGGGCGGAGGTGGCTGTCGCGCCCGCCCCCACGATGCGCGCCCGTCCGGGCGTGTCGATTCCGGCCTCGCGCAAGGCGCGCACGATGCCGCCCACGTCGGTGTTCACGCCGCGGGGTTTGTCGCCGGTGAGCAGCAGCGTGTTGACCGCCCCTGTCGCCGCGGCACGGTCATCGTGGGTCGCGGCGGCAGCGTAGGCGGCGCCCTTCAGGGGCATCGTCAGCGACAGCCCGCGCAGGCCGGCCGACCGCGCGTCGGCGAGGGCCGCCGCGAAGCCCGCTTCGTCGACGCGGCGCCGCCCGTACGACCACGGCAGCCCCAGCACGCGATACGCCGCGGCGTGCAGCTGCGGCGATCTGCTGTGCGCGACCGGATCGCCCCAGACCTCCAGGGCGGTGCCCTCCCCCACCGTCAGCAGCCCGAGTCGGGGTTGTCAGCGCACCACTGCTGCCACTGCTTGACCGCCTGCTCGTGTTCGGCGCCGGTGTTGGTGAAGATCGTCTCGCCGGTGTCGAGGTTCACGGTGACGAAGTACATCCACGGGCCCTCCGCGGGGTGCATCGCCGCGTCGATCGCGAGATCGCCGGGGTTGGCGATGGGTCCGACGGGCAGTCCCGGATGACGGTAGGTGTTCCACGGGTTGTCGTCTTCGAGGGCCTCGCGGGACGAGCTGACGGTGCCGTCGTGCATCTCCTGATAGCCGTATTGGGCGGTGGAGTCCATCTGCAGCAGACCGTTGGTCTCGTTGTTGTCCGGCGCCAGGCGGTTCTGGATGACGCGGGACACCTTGTAGAAGTCGTCCTCGAACCGCGCCTCGCGCTGGATGATCGACGCGATGGTGAGGATCTCCTCGCGACGCTCACCCGGCACCCCGGCGGCGTCGAGCGACTGCACGGTGCGGTCCACCAGGGTGCGGACGACATCGGTCGCGGTGACGCCGGGGTCGAACGTGTAGGTCGCCGGGAACAGCCACCCTTCGAGGGTGTCGGCGGCGACGCCGTAGTCGGCGGGGTTGGCCACCGCCGCCTCGAACTCCTCGACGGGCAGAGCCAGACCCTCGGCCAGCAGCGGCAGGGACTGCTCGACGGTCAGTCCTTCGCGCAGCTGCGCGGTGTTGGACTGCTTCTTGGCCGGGTCGAGCAGCGCGTCGAGGGCGGCGGCGGAGGTCATCTTCTGCTGCAGCAGGTACACGCCCGGCTGGAAGGGCGGGTTCTGGCGGGTGTCGATGAGGTAGTCGTAGAACGCGTCGGGGGTCTTCGTGACGCCGGCGTCGAACAGCGCCTGCGAGATCGGGCCGCCCGTGTCGCCGGAGAGGATCGTCACGAGGGCTTCGCCGGTGGCCTCGCCCTCTTCGTAGTCCTTCGGCTCCTCCCAGCCCATGAAGGCGCGGATGGGCTGTTCGTACGTGTTCCACACCCAGGCGACGCCGACACCGATGCCGCCGACGAGGGCGAGCACCACGGCCAGGGCGACCCAGGCGCCGACCCGGCGCCTGCGGCGGTCCGGCGGGGGCGGTGGTGCGCCGACCTGATCGGTCGAGACCTCTCCGGTGAACAGCGCATCGAGCGTCGCGGTGGCGGCGGGGCGAGCCGCCGGAACGGGCGCTGCCGGGCGTGCGGCCTCGCCGTCGCGGGGTGCAGGGCCGCTCGCGGCAGGCTCAGACCCTGCCGGAGCCGACTCGGACGCCGCGGGCGCCGATTCGGATGCCACTCGGGACGACACCGACCCGACGGCTGCCGAGGGCGACGACTCGGTTGCCGAGGGAGACGACTCGGACGCGACGGATGCCGAGGCGGGGCGCGGGTGCGGAGTCTCATCCGGCGGAGCGGACGCCTGCGATCGCGCGGCTGCCGCGGCTGCCCGACGCGCTTCTCGCCGCGACAGCGGGCGACCGGGGGGCGCGGGCTCGGTCTCGGGCGCCGACGATGGCGACGGTGATGTCGCCTCGGGAGCGCTCTCGCCTGCCGTGGCGGTGTCCTCGCCCTCGTCTTCGATGTGGGCTGCGGTGGCCCCTCCCGGGGCGGTTCCCTCCGGTGCACGCGCGACGCCGGCGCGCCCACGGGGGTCGGGGAGCTTGCCGAACAGGTCGGCGAACGGATCGTCGAACGGTGACGAGGGTGCGGGCATCAGGCGGGCTCCTGGGCCGGGGGCGACGGGTTTCCAGGCGGCCGACCGGTGCTCTTCTCGACATCGAGTGCATGCTGCAGCAGAACCACGGCGGCGACCTGATCGACAATGCTACGAGAATCTCGCTGTGAGCGCCCGCTTTGTCTCAAAGCAGCATGCGCCGAGACCGTGCTGAGCCGCTCGTCCACCAGCCGTACCGGGGGGTCGCCGGCTTCGGCGAGGGCTGCGGCGAACGCACGCGCGTCCGCCGTCGAGGCGGTGTCCTCGCCGCGCATGTTCAACGGCAGGCCCACGAGCAGCTCCATCGCGTTGTACTCCGCCGCGATCTCGCGCACCCGCGCCACCGCCTGCTCGTTGCGCGGCACCGTCTCGACCGGCGTGGCCAGCATGCCATCGGGATCGCACGAGGCGACGCCGACGCGCGCCTTGCCCACGTCGACGCCGATGCGGACGCCCCGTCGGAACCCGCTCACGCGGCCTGCGACTCCAAGGCCGAGGTGATCGCGTCGAACGCGGCCGGCATCGCCGCGGCATCCGTCCCGCCGCCCTGGGCGACGTCGTCGCGTCCGCCGCCACCGCCGCCGAGGGCGGCAGCAGCCGATTTGGCGAGCACGCCGGCCTTCGCACCTGCGGTGCGGGCGGTGTCGTTGGCCGCGACGATGACGACGGCACGACCGCCGACGTCGGCACCCAGCGCCACGACCGCCGCGGCATCCGCCCCGAGCCGGTCGCGCACCTGCAGGGCGAGCGAGCGCACATCGTCGGCGGAACCGGCGGTGCCCAGAGACTGCGCCACGACCTGGAAGCGGCCGATGCGCCGGGCCGAGTCGACCAGCTGCGGCAGCCGCTCCCCGAGCGCGCGCGCCTCGAACTGCGCGATCTTCTTCTCCGCAGCCTTGAGGTTCGCAGCGAGCTCCGTGATACGGGTCGTCAGCTGATCGCGCGGCGTCTTCAGCGTGGAGGTCAGCTGCGACACGATGGCGCGTTCGGCGGCGAGCTCGCGGAAGGCGTCCATGCCCACGAGGGCCTCGACGCGGCGGTTCGACGCACCCACAGACGACTCGCCCACGAGGTTGACCAGGCCGACCTCGGCGCTGGAAGACACGTGGGTACCGCCGCAGAGCTCGCGAGACCAGGGGCCGCCGATGTCGACCATGCGCACGACGTCGCCGTACTTCTCGCCGAACAGGGCCTGAGCGCCGAGCGCCTTGGCCTCGTCCAGCGGCAGCACGCGCGTCGTCACCTCGAGGTTGTCCCGCACCGCGTTGTTCGCGATCTCCTCGATCTCGCTGCGGGTCTCAGCGGAGAGCGCCTGGCCCCAGGTGAAGTCGAACCGCAGATAGCCGGCGCGGTTCAGCGAACCCGCCTGCGTGGCGGTCTTTCCCAGGGTGTCGCGCAGGGCGGCGTGCACGAGGTGGGTGGCGGAGTGCGCCTGGCGGGCGGCGCGACGGTTCGCGGCATCCACGACCGTCGTCGCCGGCTGCCCGACCCCGACCTCGCCGGTGCGCACCTTGACGGTGTGGCTGATGAGTCCGGCCACCGGGCGCTGCACATCGAGCACGTCGAGCTCGTAGCCCGGGCCGACGATGATGCCCTTGTCGGCGACCTGCCCGCCGGACTCGGCGTAGAGGGTGGTCTCGCCCAGGATCACCTCGGCGGTCTGGCCGACGGTCGCCCGATCGGTCGACACGCCGTCCACGATGACGCCGAGCACCCGAGACTCGGTCTCGAGGTCGGAGTAGCCGGTGAACACCGTCTCGCCCGCGGCCCGGAACGCGCTGTACACGCTGTTGTCCGCGAGCGCGCGCTTGCGCGACTTGGCGTCGGCCTTCGCACGGGTGCGCTGCTCCTGCATGAGCGCGTCGAACCCGGCGCGGTCGACGTCGAGTCCCGCCTCCTGGGCGATCTCGAGCGTGAGGTCGATCGGGAAGCCGTAGGTGTCGTGCAGGAGGAACGCCTCGGAGCCCGCGATGCTGTTCTTCCCGGCATCCTTCGTCTGCTCGACGGCCATGTCGAGGATCGTCGAACCCGACGCGAGGGTGCGCAGGAACGTCTCCTCCTCGGCGACGGCGTAGGCCGAGATGCGGCTGTAGTCCGTCTCGACCTCGGGGTAAGCCGCCTTCATCGCGTCGCGGGACGCCGCGAACAGCTCAGGGAAGGTCGGGGCGTCCACCCCGAGCAGGCGCATCGAGCGGATGGAGCGGCGCATGAGGCGGCGCAGGATGTAGCCGCGGCCCTCGTTGGACGGCGTCACGCCGTCGGAGAGGAGCATGAGCGAGGAGCGCACGTGATCGGCGACGATGCGGAAGCGCACGTCGTCCTCGTGCACGGCGCCGTAGCGGCGGCCGCTCAGTTCGACGGCGCGGTCGAGCACGGGACGCACCTGGTCGGTCTCGTACATGTTCTCGACGCCCTGCTTGATGAACGCGACGCGCTCCAGCCCCATGCCGGTGTCGATGTTCTTGTTGGGGAGGCTCCCGACGATGTCGAAATCCACCTTCGAGCGGACGTTCGTGATCGCGTCCTGCATGAACACGAGGTTCCAGATCTCGGTGAAGCGGCTGTCGTCCACGACGGGGCCGCCGTCGCGGCCGTACGCGGGCCCGCGGTCGAAGTAGATCTCCGAGCAGGGGCCGGCCGGGCCGGGCTGACCGGTGGTCCAGTAGTTGTCTTCGCGGCCGAGGCGCTGGATGCGCTCGGCCGGAAGGCCGGCGACTTTCTGCCACAGCATCGCGGCCTCGTCGTCGTCCTCGTAGACGGTGACCCACAGGTCGCGCTCGGCGAAGCCCATGCCACCATCGGTCTCGGGCTTCGTCAGCAGCTCCCAGGCGTAGCCGATCGCGCCTTCCTTGAAGTAGTCGCCGAACGACCAGTTGCCCAGCATCTGGAAGAACGTGCCGTGGCGGGCGGTCTTGCCCACCTCTTCGATGTCGTTGGTGCGGATGCACTTCTGCACGTCGGCCGCGCGCTTGTACGGCGCCGGCACGGTGCCGTTGAGATACGGGATGAACGGAACCATGCCGGCGATGGTGAACATCACCGACGGGTCGGGGCTGACCAGCGAGGCCGACGGCACGATGACGTGGTCGTTCTTCTCGAAGTAGTCGAGGTAGCGCTGGGCGATCTCAGCGGTCTTCATTCGGGTGTCCTCGAAGGCATGGTCCAGCACCGTGTGACGGGCCGGACGGGTGGGGCGGATCAGTCGTCGGAGGGAGTCACAGCAGCGACGACCTCGGACAGGCGCGCTTCCTGCTCGCGATAGGCGTCGCCCATGCGATCGGTGAACTCCGTGATGCGGGCGTCGAGGTCGGCGAGCACTTCGTGGCCGCGCGGGTCCTTGTCGACCAGGTGGGCAAGGATGAAGCCACCGGCGATCCCCATGACGAACCACACGAACTTCTTCACATCACCACATCCTCGATCTGATGCGCCGCAGAAGCGGCGCGGTTCAATGTTAGGTGCAAACACCGAAGGGCGCCGGGTTGCCCCGACGCCCTCCACTGGCGACCTTCGCGGCCTGACCGGGGGTCAGCGCGCGGCGTAGTACTCCACAACGAGCTGCACGTCACAGGTGACGGGCACCTCGGCACGCTTCGGGCGACGCACGAGGCGTGCCTGCAGCTTGTCGAGCTCGACCTCCAGGTAGCCCGGAACCGGGGGCAGCACCTCGGCGTGACCGCCGGCGGCTGCGACCTGGAAGGGCTCCAGGCCCTCGCTCTTGGGCTTGACGTGGATGAGCTGACCCGGCTTCACGCGGAACGACGGGCGGTCCACAGGCTGGCCGTCGACCAGGATGTGGCGGTGCACGACGAGCTGGCGGGCCTGTGCGGTGGTGCGGGCGAAGCCGGCACGCACGACGAGGGCATCCAGACGCATCTCGAGCAGCTCGACGAGGTTCTCACCCGTCAGGCCGTCCTTGCGGCGGGCCTCGTTGAACGTGTTGCGCATCTGCTTCTCGCGGATGCCGTACTGCTCGCGCAGACGCTGCTTCTCACGCAGACGGACGGCGTAGTCACTGTCCTGCTTGCGCTTGGTGCGGCCGTGCTCGCCGGGAGCGTAGGGACGCTTCTCGAGGTAGCGGGCGGCCTTCGGGGTCAGTGCGACGCCGAGGGCGCGCGACAGACGGACCTTGCGGCGGTCCTGGGACTTCGTTGCCACGAAGTATTCCTTCCGATGACGTGGCCGCGACTTTCGCGGCTCACGGACGTATCGCCTCTCCTCGCCCTGTCCGGACTGCACGCCGGGGCATGCCGGAAGGTGGTGAAGAGAAGAGGGGATGCCCGAAAACTGGGTTTCGAGCCGATCAAGCCTAACAGATCCCCTCTGCCCGCCGCCTGAGTCCTGGACCCACCCTCGCCCCGCGGCATCCCGCGCTGCCCGCGCTGCTCGCGCTGCCCGGCGCTGCTCGAGTGTCGCTTCCGCACAGTCCCCGCGGCCGGCACCCACCGAACGTGACACCGGAGCGGAGCGGCGCGGCCACAGCGCGGCTCCGCGGCCAGGCGGCCTCGCGCCGCTCGAGTGTCGCTTCCGCACAGTCCCCGCGGGTGCCACCCACCGAACGAGACACCGGAGCGGCTCGGGGTGCGGCTCCGGTGTCACGCGCGCAGGGTTCGGATGCCCCGCGCCCGCCGGAAGCGACACTCGAGCGGGCCGTGGTGCGGGTCGGGCGACCGCAGGCACGGACGCCGCAGGCACGGATGCCGCGGCACGGACGCCGCAGGCACGGACGCCGCGCGACACGGATGCCGCGGGCACGGATTCCGCAGCGGGTCACTCGCCGAGGATCTTGCGGATCTTCTCCACGCGCGCGGCGATGTCGCGTTCGTGACCGCGCGCGGTCGGCTCGTAGTAGCGGCGCCCACGCAGCTCGTCGGGCAGGTACTGCTGCGTCGCGACCCCCACGTCGAGGTCGTGCGGATAGACGTACCCCTTGCCGTGCCCGAGGCGCTTGGCACCCGGATAGTGAGCGTCCCGCAGGTGCATCGGCACGCGACCGAATCCTCCGGCGCGGACGTCGGCGATAGCAGCGTTGATCGCGTTGTAGGCGGCGTTCGACTTCGCCGTGGTGGCCAGGTACGCCGTCGCCTCCGCGAGCGGGATGCGTCCCTCCGGCATCCCGATGAAGGCCACGGCGTCGGCCGCCGCGACGGCGATCGTCAACGCTTGGGGATCGGCGAGGCCGATGTCCTCGGCCGCGGAGATCACGAGCCGGCGGGCGATGAAACGCGGGTCCTCCCCCGCCTCGATCATGCGGGCGAGGTAGTGCATCGCGGCATCCACGTCGGACCCGCGGATCGACTTGATGAACGCGCTGATGACGTCGTAGTGCTCGTCGCCCTGACGGTCGTAGCGCAGCAGCGCACGGTCGACGGCCTGCGCCACGAGGTCGGCCGTGATCACCGGCGTCTCATCGCCGTCGGTGTCGGCCATGGAGGCTGCAGCCTCGAGTGCGGTCAGCGCACGGCGGGCGTCGCCCGAGGCGAGACGGATGATCGCGGCGCGGGCGTCGTCGTCGAGGCGCACGGCGTCGGCGAGCCCCCGCGCATCGGTCACGGCGCGGTCGACCAGCATCCCGAGGTCTTCATCGGTGAGCGGCTGAAGCGTCAGCAGCAGCGAGCGGGACAGCAGGGGTGAGATCACGGAGAACGACGGGTTCTCGGTGGTCGCCGCGATGAGCACGACCCAGCCGTTCTCGACGCCCGGCAGCAGCGCGTCCTGCTGTGCCTTGGTGAAGCGGTGGATCTCGTCGAGGAACAGGATCGTCGACTGGCCGTACATGTCGCGCTGGTTGAGCGCCTCCTGCATCACCTCCCGCACGTCCTTCACGCCTGCCGTCACAGCGGACAGCTCGACGAACCGCCGCCCCGAGGAGCGGGCGACCGCCTGCGCGAGGGTGGTCTTGCCGGTGCCGGGCGGCCCCCACAGGATCACCGAGGTCGCGGCGGCGCCGCGCGTCTCGGTGGATGCCAGGGCCACCAGAGGCGATCCGGGACGCAGCAGGTGACGCTGACCGGCCACTTCGTCCAAGGAGACCGGCCGCATGCGCACGGGAAGCGGCGTCTGGCCCTGGAAGAGCGCGGCGGAGGAGGTCACTGTCCCAGGCTAATCGCGGCGGGGGACGCCGGAGCCGCGGTGCCCCCGTGCACAACGTCGCCTCGGCCCGGCGCACACTGCCCCGCCGGGGGTTCGGGGACGCTGGAGGCCCGGATCGGCGGCATTGTGCACGCCCATCGGCCGTCACCGGCCGCGCAACGGCCGCCTCGTTCCGGCCGTAGGCTGCTCCCCTGCGCCGCGCGGCGTTTTGCGGCGGGCTTCCGACGCCCCGTAGGCTCGGATCAGCCCGGACACCCGGGATCGGCAGGAGGTTCCGTGGCAGCTGGGGCGAAGGGTCGCGATGACCGCGTCGCGCGCGAGCGTGCGCGGGTCTACAACGCACGTCAGGAGTACTACCGCTCCCGCGCGCAGCGCCGCACCCGCGACAACCTGATCGCCGCGATCGCCGGCGGCGCACTCATCCTCGCGGCCATCGGCGGCCAGGTGGTGTACTTCACCTCCGGCCCCGGCGCACCCGAACCGGAGCCCACCCCCACGCCCACGTCACCGGCCCCCACCCCGGGCCCAGAGACACCCGCACCCACACCCGAGCCGACCACCACCCCCTGACCCGGGCCACCTGCCGTACTAGGCTGTGAGCCGACCACCAGCGAAGGCGGCGCAAGCCGCGACGAGGACTATTCCGTGAACGCCGCAGCAGAGCCCACCCCTGACAAGCCTGACACCGACGCGCCCGAGGGCGCGGCCGTCGTGGAACAGGACGCACAGCCCACCGCTTCGGGCGCCCCGGCCGAGGCGGTCGAGCCCGCCACGAGCGAGTCGACGACCGAGCAGGATGCCGCCGCCGTCGAGCCCGCCGCAAGCGATGCGCCCGCGACGGACGGCGAACCCACCGCCGCGGACGACGTCGAACCCTCGACGGCTGCACCCGCTGCGGACGCCGAGCCCGCCGCTGCCGACGCTGAGCCCGCTGCGGACGCTGAGCCCGCAGCTGCGGACGCCGAGCCCGCTGCGGACGCCGAGGCCGCATCTGCGGACGCCGAGGCCGCATCTGCGGACGCCGAGCCCGCATCTGCGGACGCCGAGCCCGCTGCGGACGCCGAGCCCGCACCTGCGGACGCCGAGGCCGAGGCCGACGCCGAGCCCGCCGCCGCCGACGCTGAGCCCGCCGCTGCGGAAGCCGCAACCGAGGCCGAGCCCGCGACGACCGCCGCCGCCGACGTCGCGCCGGCAGCCGAGGCGTCCCCCGCTCCGAGCGCCGCCCCCGCCCCCGCCCCCGCCCCTGCTCCCGGCCCCCGCGCACCGATGCCGCGTGCACCCCGCGCCGCCGTGAAGCCGATCATCCCGGCCTCCGCGCCGACCGAGTCGTGGGGCCGTGTCGACGACGACGGCACCGTTTCGGTGCGCGAGGGCGACGGCTGGCGCGTGGTCGGCCAGTACCCCGACGGCACTCCCGCTGAGGCTCTGGCCTACTTCGAGCGGAAGTTCGGCGACCTCGCCAGCGAGGTCACCCTGCTCGAGGTGCGTCACCGCCGCGGTGGAGCCAGCGCATCCGACCTGCGCGCAGCCGCAGCCCTCGTGCGCGAGAAGCTCACCGACGCGATGGCCGTCGGCGACCTCGCCTCCCTCAACGCGCGCGTCGAGGCCCTCGACGCCGAGCTCGTCGCCGCCTCCGCCACCGAGAGCGCAGCGGCTCGCGAAGCCGTCGAGCAGGCCGTCGCCCACCGCACCTCCCTGGTCGAGCGGGCCGAGGCGATGGCCGCACGCGACCCGAAGTCGGTGCAGTGGAAGCAGGCCACCGCCGACATGACGTCGCTGTTCGACCAGTGGCAGGCACACCAGCAGAACGGGCCGCGCCTGCCGAAGTCCACGGCGCAGCAGCTGTGGAAGCGATTCCGCGACGCGCGTGCCACGGTCGACAAGCACCGGCGCGAGTTCTACGCCAGCCTGGACGAGACGCACAAGACCGCGCGTGACCGCAAGACGCGGCTCGTGGAGCGCGCGGAGGCCCTCGCTCCCCGCGGTGAGGACGGCATCGCCGCCTACCGGGATCTGCTCGACGAGTGGAAGACCTCGGGCCGCGCCGGCAAGAAGGTCGACGACGCGCTGTGGGCGCGGTTCAAGGCCGCCGGCGACGCGCTGTACGGTGCCCGCGCAGAGCGCGAGCAGGCCGACACCGAAGCCTCCAAGGAGAAGATCGACGCCCGTCGCGCCCTGCTGGTCGAGGCGGCCGCCGTCAACGACGAGAAGGACATCGCCAAGGCGCGTCAGCTGCTCACGGCCATCCAGCGTCGCTGGGACGAGATCGGGCGCATCTTCCCGCGCGAAGCCGAGCGTGCCCTCGACGACGACCTGCGTCGCATCGAGCAGGCGCTGCACACGCGGGAGCAGACCGACTGGAAGCGCAACAACCCCGAGACCAAGGCGCGCGCCAACGACATGACGCGCCAGCTCAACGACGCGATCGACAAGCTGCAGGCAGAGCTGGATGCCGCCAGAGCGGCCGGCGACAAGCGCGCTGAGGCCGAGGCGAGCGAGGCGCTTGCCGCGCGCAAGGCGTGGCTGTCGGCCCTCGGAGGCTGACCGGCTTCTCCTCCGCCCGCACGAAGGCCCCGACTGTCCACAGTCGGGGCCTTCGTCGTTCCCCGGGACCGACGGATCCGCGAGCATGGCGACGTGACGTCCCCGTTCCTCTACTTCCCCGGCGGCCCGCTCTCAGCGGCCGAACTCGCCGCCGCGCGGCTGGACGGTCATGTGGTCGAAATCGGTGAGGGCTTCATGCCGGCCGACGCCGTCGAGACCTGCGACCTGCGCGCAGGGTCGCTCGCCCCGCTCGTGCCTGCAGCCTTCGCCGCCACCCATCTGTCCGCCGCCTGGGTGCACGGCGCTGTCGATCGGCCGCCCCCGCGCCACGTCGTGCAGCGACGGTCGCCGCGCCGCCTGGCGTCGGTCATGAACGCCCGCGTGCGCTACAGCGACGTGCGCCTGGCGCCCGACGACGTCGTGATCATCTGCGGCGTCGCCGTCACCACCCCGTCGCGCACCCTCGCCGACCTCGCGCGATCGCGGGACCCGGCCGATCGCGCAGCCGCGGCGGGGTGGGCGGCGGCCTCCCCCGCGCTGCGGGCGGCGGCGCTGGCGTGGCTGGCAGGGGCGGGGCCCGTGCACGACAAGCGCGCGGCGGCCACGTTCCTCACCGGCCTCGAGGTGGCCGCACCGGATCAGGAGGTGACGCGGTAGACGTCGTACACCGCGTCGATGCGCCGTACTGCGTTGAGCACGCGGTCCAGGTGCACGGTGTCGCCCATCTCGAAGACGAATCGGCTGATCGCCAGGCGGTCGTTGGTGGTCGACACGCTCGCGGAGAGGATGTTCACGTGGTGCTCGCTGAGCACGCGCGTGACGTCGCTGAGCAGTCCGGAGCGGTCGAGCGCCTCCACCTGGATGTGGACCAGGAAGACGCTCTTGCTGGTCGGCGCCCACTCGACGTCGATGAGGCGTTCCCGGTCCTTCATCAGCGACTGCACGTTGGTGCAGTCCGACCTGTGCACGGACACGCCGCTGCCCCGCGTGACGAAGCCGACGATCTCGTCACCGGGCACCGGGGTGCAGCACTTGGCGAGTTTCACCAGGATGTCGGGAGCTCCCCGCACCAGGATGCCGGAATCGCCGTTGCGCGGCTGGCGCGACCGGCCCACCTGCGGAAGGGTGATCGGCCCGGTGGCGGTGTCGACGGCGCTGACGATGGCCGAGACCTTCTCGATCACCGACTGCGTCGAGACGTGCCCCTCGCCGACGGCGGCGTACAGCGCGGAGACGTCCTCGTAGCGCAGCTGGTGGGCGACCTCCGAGAAGGAGTCCTGACTCATGAGGCGCTGCAGCGGCAGGTTCTGACGGCGCATCGCGCGGGCGATGGCCTCCTTGCCCTGCTCGATGGCCTCCTCGCGGCGCTCCTTGGTGAACCAGCCGCGGATCTTGCTGCGGGCACGCGTGCTCTTGACGAAGCTCAGCCAGTCCTGGCTGGGGCCGGCATCCGGATTCTTCGAGGTGAACACCTCGACGACGTCACCGCTCTTGAGCTCCGACTCCAGGGGCACGAGCCGGCCGTTGACCTTCGCCCCCATGGTGCGGTGGCCGACCTCGGTGTGCACCGCGTAAGCGAAGTCCACCGGTGTCGCCCCGGCGGGAAGGCCGATGACGCGCCCCTTGGGCGTGAAGACGTAGACCTCCTTGGCGCCGATCTCGAAGCGCAGCGACTCGAGGAACTCCCCCGGGTCGGCGGTCTCGGCCTGCCAGTCGGAGATGTGGGCGAGCCAGGCCATATCGGCATCCAGCGACTTGGAGTCCGGCTTGCCCCCGGCCATCCGCTCCTTGTACTTCCAGTGCGCCGCGACGCCGTACTCGGCCTGCTGGTGCATCTCGTTGGTGCGGATCTGGATCTCCACCGTTCGCCCGCCCGGACCGATGACGGTCGTGTGCAGCGACTGGTAGAGGTTGAACTTCGGGGTCGCGATGTAGTCCTTGAACCGGCCGGGCAGCGGAGTCCAGCGCGCGTGGAGGGCGCCCAGCACCGCGTAGCAGTCGCGCACCGTGTTCACGAGCACCCGGATGCCGATGAGGTCGTAGATGTCGTCGAACTCGCGGCCGCGCACGACCATCTTCTGGTAGACGGAGTACAGCTGCTTCGGGCGGCCCATGACGCGCCCGCGGATGCGCAGCTCGCGCAGATCGGACTCGACGGCGTCGATCACCGACTGCACGTACTGCTCCCGCTGCGGGGTGCGCTGCTTGACGAGGCTGTCGATCTCGGCGTAGAGCTTCGGGTGCAGCACAGCGAAGGAGAGGTCCTCGAGCTCGGACTTCACGGCCTGGATGCCGAGACGATGAGCCAGCGGCGCGTAGATCTCGAGGGTCTCGGTGGCCTTCTTGGCGGCCTTCTCAGGGGGCACGAAGCCCCAGGTGCGCGCGTTGTGCAGGCGGTCGGCGAGTTTGATCAGCAGCACGCGGATGTCGCGGGACATCGCGACGATCATCTTGCGGACGGTCTCCGCCTGCGCAGCGTCGCCGTACTTGACCTTGTCGAGCTTCGTGACGCCGTCGACGAGCATCGCGACCTCGTCGCCGAAGTCGGCGCTCAGCTGGTCGAGGCGATAGTCGGTGTCCTCGACCGTGTCGTGCAGCAGCGCCGCGGCGATCGCGCGCGGACCGAGGCCCAGGTCGGCGAGGATCTGCGCCACGGCCAGCGGATGCGTGATGTACGGCTCGCCGCTGCGGCGCTTCTGCCCGGCGTGGGCGCGGTCGGCCGTGGCGTACGCCCGCTCGATGATCGCGAGGTCGCCCTTGGGGTGGTGGGTGCGCACCGTCCGCAGCAGATGGTCGAGATCCTCGCGCCGGGCAGCGCGGGAGAAGATGCGCGGAACGAGGCGGCGCAGCGACGAGGTCTGGGCGGCGGGTACCGTTTCGCTCATCTCATCACCTCCGCCTCTCGGACCTATAGATTCTACGCCCGCGACGGGGCGCGCCGCCGATTCAGGCCCCGGTCAGGGCGAGTTCTCGGGAGGCGCGCACCCGCTCATCGCGGGCCTTGATCGCCGGCTCGTTCTCGCGCATCAGCGAGTAGAGCGGAGCGGCGACGAACACGGTGGAGTATGCCGCGACGATCGTGCCGACGAAGATCGACAGCGAGATGTCGGTGAGGGTCTGCGCACCGAGCCACAGCGCTCCGATGAAGAGGATCGCGCCCGTCGGGAGGATGGCGACGATCGTCGTGTTGATCGAGCGCACCAGCGTCTGGTTGACGGCGAGGTTCACCGACTCGCCGAACAGCCGCCCGGAGTTCTCCCCGTCTTCCGTGGTGTTCTCCCTGATCTTGTCGAACACCACCGTCGTGTCGTATAGGGCGTACGAGAGGATCGTGAGGAATCCGATCACCGCAGCCGGCGAGATCTCGAATCCGAACAGCGCGTAGATACCGACCGTGATGATGAGCACGTCGACGAGTCCGATGATCGCGGCGACCGACATCTTCCAGGTGCGGAAGTACAGCGCGAGGATCAGGAAGGTCAGGGCGAGGAAGATCGCCAGGCCCCAGAGGGACTGCCGGGTGACGTCCGCACCCCAGCTCGGTCCGATGAACGACGAGGTGACCTCGGCCTGGTCGACGCCGTACACATCGGCCAGAGCCGCGGTGACGGCGCGGGTCTCGGCATCCGACATCTGGTCGGTCTGCACACGGATCGCTTCGCCGCCGACGGTGGTGACCTTCGTCGTCGCACCGGGCACGACCGACTGCACGGCCTCCGTTGCGAGTGCCTGGTCGGTCTCGGCCACGTTCGACACGGTGAACTGCGAGCCGCCGGTGAACTCGATCGAGAACTGCACGGGGCGGAACAGCGGCACGAGGGCCGCGCCGATCACCAGCGCCGCGGCGATGATGAACCACAGCCGCCGCTTCGGGATGAACGGCAGCGAGAGCTTGCCGGTGTAGAGGTCGTTGCCGAAGTTGCTCATGGCGCCCATCAGCTGTCCCCCTCCTTGGTGCGGCCGGTATCGCCGCCGTGACGCGACGCAGCCAGCTCGGCTTGTTTGCGTTCGGCGATGGTCTGCCGTCGTTCGGCTTCACCCTTGGCCCGCGCTGCGCGCTTGCCGGCGCCGCTCTTGGCAGGCACGATCGGCGCGCGGAACTGCGCGCGGCCCCGGTAGACGGCGCCGAGGGCAGCCGGATCCAGACCCGAAAGCGGGTGCCCCGAGCCGAAGAACCGCGTGCGTGCCAGCAGCTGCAGCGTCGGGTGCGTGAACAGGATGAAGATCACCACGTCGATGACGGTCGTGAGTCCCAGCGTGAACGCGAAGCCCTTCACGGTGGCGTCGGCGAGGATGTACAGCACGACGGCGGCGAGCACGTTGATCGACTTGGAGATGTAGATCGTGCGCTTGGCTCGCGCCCAGCCGTCCTCGACGGCGCCGGTGATGGTCTTCCCGTCTCGCAGTTCATCGCGGATGCGTTCGAAGTAGACGATGAACGAGTCGGCGGTGAAGCCGATCGACACGATGACGCCCGCGACACCGGCGAGCGACAGGCGGAAGCCCATGCGCCACGCGAGGATGCACAGCGCGATGTAGGTGAGCACGCCCATCACCAGCAGCGACGCGATGATGATGAACCCGAGCGCGCGGTAGACGGCGACCGAGTAGAGCGCCACCAGCAGCAGGCCGATGAGGCCGGCGATCAGTCCGATCTGCAGCTGCTGGGAGCCGAGGGTCGCGGAGATCGTGCTCGAGCTCTGCACCTCGAAGCTCAGCGGCAGCGCGCCGTACTTGAGCTGGTCGGCAAGGACCTGGGCCGTCTCCTGCGTGAAGCTGCCGGTGATCTGCGGCTTGCCGTCGAGGATCACCGCGTTCATCGAGGGGGCCGACAGGACGTAGCCGTCGAGGATGAACGCGAACTGGTTCAACGGCGGGCTCTGGCCGTACAGCCGCTGGCTGATCTCACCGAACTCGCGGGTGCCCTGATCGTCGAAGACGAGGTTGACGGCCCACTGGCCGTTCTGCTGCACGATGCCGTGGCTGGCGTCGGCGATCGACGAGCCGTCGAGCTCCACCGGTCCGAGGATGTACTTGACGCTTCCCGACGGGTCGCAGGTGATCAAGGGCTGGTCGGCGGGTGCGGACGCCGGGTCGTTCTCGGGGTTCGCGCAGTCGTACGCCAGGTACGCCGCCTCGAGCGCCGGGGTGATCCACGCCAGGTCACTGCCACTGGTGGGCTCGGTTGACGGAGTGGCCTGCAGCGACGGGTCGGGCTCGGGGTACGGCGTGGCGTTGCCGTCCTCGCCGACGAACGTGTTCGCGGGGGCGCCTGTGGCCAGCACGGCGCGCAGCTGCAGCTGCGCCGAGGCCTCGATGCGCTCGCGGGTGGCCTCGTCGGCCTCGCCGGGGATCTGCACGACGACGTTGCGGCCGCCCTCGGTGGTGACGTCGGCCTCGCCGACACCCGAGGCGTCGACGCGCTGGCGGATGATCGTGACCGCCTGATCCATCTGCTCGGTGCTCGGGTTGGCACCGTCCTCGGTCTGGGCCTCGAGGATGATCTGCGTACCGCCCTGGAGGTCGAGCGCGAGCTCGGGAACCCAGGAGCTCTTACCGAAGACGTACACGCCGAGGGCGTTGATGCCGAACAGCACGGCGGTGATGACCAGCAGACCGGTCAGGGCGCGCCAGGCATGACGGACGGGAGTGGGAGTGGCCACGTGTGGTCAGCTTTCTCGGGCACCGCGTCAGCGGCGACGCGGATCAGGCCTGGGGCTTGGCGCCCGGGTCGGAATCGGTGCCCGACGCGCGCTCGCGGTCGTCATCGATGGAGATGATCTCGCCGTCTGCGACGTCGGCGACATACTCCGCCTCGTCGGCCTCGGACTCGATGAACTCGTCCTCGGTGACCGCGCCTTCGGCGGGGTCGACCACGCGCAGGATGGCCTGGCTGTGCACCTTGATCTCCACGCCCGGCGCGATCTCGACGATCGCGGGCTGGTCGAGGTTCTCGGGGTCGTACTCGACGATGGTGCCGTAAAGGCCGCCCTGCAGCAGCACCTCGGCGCCGGGGACGGTCTGGCGGGCCTTGGTCTCCTGCTCGGCCTTCTGGCGCTGCATGCGGCGACGCGAGCTCCAGAACATGAACACCAGGAGCAGACCGAGCATGAGGATGAGGCCGTACTCGGCGAAGAAGGCAGCGAATTCCATGGAGGTGAGATCACCTTTCGGTTCGGGCGTGCCGACGCGGAACGACCCAGCACAGGAGATGGCGGCGTAAGCCTTCAGTGATTATAGGTCATCGATGCGCAACGCCCCGTCACCGTGCGGGACGCGCAGGTGCGCGCAGGCCTCAGGCGTGGCGATGCGTCCTCGCGGCGTGCGCCCCATGAATCCGATGCGCACGAGGTACGGCTCGACCACCGACTCGATCGTCTCCGCTTCCTCCCCCACCGTCACCGCGAGGGTGCCGAGGCCCACGGGTCCGCCGCGGAATCGGCGCACGAGCGCATCGAGCACGGCGCGGTCCAGGCGGTCCAGCCCGATGGGGTCGACGTCATACAACTCCAGCGCGGCGTTGACGTCGGCCTGCGTGGCGGCGGGACGCGTGCCGTCACCGCCGGCGCGGCCGGGCTGGCCGTGGACGATGACGTAGTCGCGCACCCGGCGCAGAAGCCGGTTGGCGATACGCGGGGTGCCCCTCGAGCGCCGTGCGATCTCCGACCGGGCGTGTGCGGGCAGACCGAGACCGAGCACGAGGGCGGAGCGCTCGATCACCTGCTCGAGCTCGTCGGGCTCGTAGTACTCCAGGTGGGCGGTGAAGCCGAAGCGGTCGCGCAGCGGGTTGGGCAGCATGCCCGACCGGGTCGTCGCGCCGACCAGGGTGAAGGGGGCGAGCTCGAGCGGGATGCTCGTGGCACCCGCGCCCTTGCCGACCATGATGTCGATGCGGAAGTCCTCCATCGCGAGGTAGAGCATCTCCTCGGCCGAGCGGGCCATGCGGTGGATCTCGTCGATGAAGAGCACCTCGCCCGGGGTGAGACTCGACAGCAGCGCCGCGAGGTCGCCGGCGTGCTGGATCGCGGGACCCGATGACAGGCGCAGCGGCCGGTCGCTCTCGTGCGCGACGATCATTGCGAGCGTCGTCTTGCCGAGGCCCGGGGGGCCGGACAGCAGGATGTGGTCGGCCGGCCGCTGCTGGATGCGTGCGGCCTCGAGCAGCAGCTGCAGCTGGCCGCGCACCTTGTGCTGGCCGACGAACTCGGCCAGCGACGTGGGGCGCAGGGCACCCTCGACGGCCAGTTCGATCTCGTCCTGCGGCTCGGCGGGGTCTCGGACCTCCGTGTCATCCACCGGCGGGCTCCTTGCGTGCCGGCCCGAGCTGGGCGAGCGTCAGTCGCAGCAGGGCGGGCACATCGCCGCGATCGCGATCGGATGCCGCCTCGGCCACGCCGCCCACGGCCTCGGTGGCGATCCTCTCGCTCCAGCCGAGACCGACGAGCGCGGCCACGACCTGCGCGATCACCGCGGCGTCGGCGCGGGGTGCGGGCGCCGCGGCCGACCCGAGCCCGAGCGCCTGCAGCTTGCCGGCGAGCTGCACCACGATGAGCTTGGCGGTCTTGGGGCCGATGCCCGACACCCGACGGAACGGCGCGTCGTCCTCGGCGGCGACGGCCTGCGCGATCTGCGCGACGCTGAGCGAGGTGAGCACACCCAGCGCCGACTTCGGACCCACCCCGGAGACGCTGATGAGCTGGAGGAACACGGCGAGTTCGTCGCGCTCGGCGAACCCGTAGAGCGACAGGGCGTCTTCGCGCACGATGAGGTGCGTGTGCAGCACGATCTCGTCGCCCACGTGGAAGGTGCGCGACAGCTGCGGCGTCACCGCGATCGAGAAGCCGACGCCGTTGACGTCGACGATCACACTGTCGGGGTCGAGGTGCAGCACGCGGCCGCGCGCAGAGGAGATCATGCTCCGAGCCTACGGGCGCGCTCGGACATTTGTTCTATCGACACGCGCCGCCGGCGTCAGCGCCGCACTCGCTCGGCATCCGCCCATGCCCGCTGCGCCGGCGTGAGCGTTCCGGCGGCCGCGACGGTCGCGGTCGACCCTCCGCGCCAGCCGTGGCAGAGGGCGAGCGCCAGGGCGTCGGCGGCGTCCGCCGGCTGCGGCAGCTCGTCCAGGCGCAGCACACGGGCGACCATCGTCTGCACCTGCAGCTTGTCGGCCGCGCCGTAGCCTGTCACCGCGGCCTTGACCTCCGACGGGGTGTGGGTCGCCGCAGGCAGCCCGCGCTCCCCTGCCAGCAGCAGCGCGATGCCGCTCGCCTGCGCGGTCCCCATCACGGTGCTGCGGTTGTTCTGGGCGAACACCCGCTCCACGGCGACCACGTCGGGCCGATGTGCGTCGAGCACCGCGCGCAGCCCCGCGGCGATGGCCGCGAGCCGCTGCTCGATGGGCAACGTCGCCTCGGTGCGCACCACACCGACGTGCACGAGCGACGCCGATCGGTTACGGGCCACGTCGACCACGCCCACGCCGCACCGGGTCAGACCGGGGTCGACGCCGAGCACGCGGAGGATGCCGGTGGATGCCATTCCCCCACGCTAACCCGCGGCGCGCGGCGCCCGGCCCAGGCGCTCCGGGCCGCGGCCGTGCGGGGTGCGGTCAGTCCTCGGAGTCGTTCTCCAGCTCGGCCTGCACCTCGGGGGTGAGGTCGAAGTTGCTGAAGACGTTCTGCACGTCGTCGCTGTCTTCGAGGGCGTCGATGAGCCGGAAGATCTTGCGCGCGGTGTCGACGTCGATCTCGACCTTCAGGTTCGGCACGAACTCCACGTCGGCCGACTCGTAGTCGATCCCGGCATCCTGCAGCGCCGTGCGCACCTTGACGAGGTCGGACGCCTCGGTGATGACTTCGAACCCCTGTCCGTGGGGCAGGATCTCCTCGGCGCCGGCGTCGAGCACGGCGAGCATCACGTCGTCTTCGGTGGTGTTCTCCGACGACACGACGATGACACCCTTGCGTGTGAAGTTGTACGCCACGCTGCCGGGGTCGGCCAGCGTGCCGCCGTTGCGGGTGAGCGCGGTGCGCACCTCGGCCGCTGCGCGGTTCTTGTTGTCGGTCAGACACTCGATCATGAGCGCCACGCCGTTGGGGCCGTAGCCCTCGTACATGATCGAGGTGTACTCGACGGCCTCTCCCCCGATGCCCGCTCCGCGCTTGATGGCGCGGTCGATGTTGTCGTTGGGGACCGAAGTCTTCTTCGCCTTCTGCACCGCGTCGTAGAGCGTGGGGTTGCCGGAGAGGTCGGCGCCGCCGATCTTGGCGGCGACTTCGATGTTCTTGATGAGCTTGGCGAACGACTTGGCACGACGCGCGTCGATGACGGCCTTCTTGTGCTTGGTCGTCGCCCACTTGGAGTGGCCGGACATGCGGAACAGTCTAAAGGGACAGGTACCGCTCGCGCGCGACGCACCCGGTGGTGCCGAGCGCCACGTCGGAGGACACTGGCGGCATGGACGAGAGGGAACGGGCCCTCGGCGCGGCCTACCGCGCGGCGTTGGGGTTCTTCGACGACCTGGACGAACGCCCGGTCTGGCCGCGTGCTGACCTCGATGAGATGCTCTCCGCCTTCGGCCGCTCGCTGCCGGACGGGCCGAGCGATGCCGGCGCGGTGATCGCGGAGCTGGTCGACCGCGCGGAGCCCGGTCTCGTGTCGATCCCCGGCGGGCGCTTCTTCGGCTTCGTCATCGGCGGCACTGTGCCGGCTGCGCTGGCCGCCGACTGGCTGGTGTCGGCGTGGGATCAGAACTCGGGTTCGAGCACGATGACCCCCACCGTCGTCGCGCTCGAGCGCATCGCCGGCGCGTGGGTGTGCGAGCTGCTCGGCCTGGCGGCGACGGCATCGGTCGGCTTCGTCACCGGCGCCCAGATGGCGAACTTCGCCTGTCTCGCCGCCGCGCGGCACGCCATGCTGCGACGCGCGGGATGGGATCTCGTGCAGCGCGGGCTGCGCGGTGCACCGCCGCTGCGCTTCCTCGCCGGCGCCGACCGTCACGGTGCGGTCGACCGCGCGCTGCGCTTCGCCGGGGTCGGCAGCGACGAGATCACCGTCGTCGCCTCCGACGATCAGGGGCGGATGCTGCCGGAAGCGCTGTCGCAGGAGCTTGCGGCCGGCGCGGGCGCGCCGGCGATCCTGTGCCTGCAGGCCGGCGAGGTGCATTCGGGCGCCTTCGATCGGTTCGACCAGCTCATCCCTCTCGCTCGACGCCACGGCGCATGGGTGCACGTGGACGGTGCGTTCGGTCTCTGGGCTGCAGCGACCCCCATGCTGCGCCATCTCACCGCGGGCGTCGGTCAGGCCGACTCCTGGGCCACCGACGCACACAAGACGCTGAACGTCCCCTACGACTGCGGCATGGCGATCATGCGCGATCCCGCCGACTCGGTCGCCCTCTTCCATGCCGCCGGCGACTACCTCATCCATACGAGCCTCGATCCGTGGGACATCACCCCGGAGCTCTCGCGCCGCGGCCGCGGCGTGCCGGCATGGGCTGCGCTGCGTTCTCTCGGCAGAGACGGTGTGGTCGAGCTGGTCGAGCGGCTCCACCGCAACGCGCGGCAGCTCGAGGCGCGTCTGCGGGCCATCCCCGGGATCAGCGTCGTCAACGACGTCGTCTACACCCAGGTGATGTTCCGCCTCGACGATGATGACGCGACGCGGCAACTGGGGGCCGCGATCCTCGCCGATGGAACCGCCGCGCTCACCGGCGCCCAGTGGCGCGGGCGCGCCGTGCTGCGCTGCTCGATGTCGAACTGGGCGACCTCGTCCGCCGATATCGACCGCACGGCGGATGCGATCGCGCGGCTGTCGCCGACGGTGGCATCCGCCTGACGCCGGAGGTCGGTCAGCGCTCGTCCGCCAGTTGCAGCAGCAGCGCGTGGAAGCGATCGTCCCCTGTCACCTCGGGATGGAACGCGGTGCCAAGGAGCCGTTGCTGACGCACCGCGACGATGCCGCCGTCGCCCAGCGCGGCCAGCACCTCGACACCCGGCCCGACCGAGATCACTCTCGGAGCGCGGATGAACGCCGCGTGCACCGGCGGGGCGCCGAGCGCCTGCACGTCGAGGTCGGCCTCGAAAGACTCGGCCTGGGACCCGAACGCGTTGCGCTGCACCGTCGCGTCGATGCCGCCGAAGGTCTGCTGTCCTGGCGCCCCATCGATGATCCGGTCGGCGAGCAGGATGAGGCCCGCGCACGTGCCGTACACCGCCAGCCCCGCCGCGATGCGCGCGCGGAGCGGGCCGTGCAGCCCGAACGTGCGAGACAGCTTGTCGATGACGCTCGACTCGCCGCCGGGGATGACGAGGGCGTCGACGGATGCCACATCCGCGGGCGTGCGGACCGGTACCGCGTCGGCGCCCAGCCGGCTCAGCACGCGCAGGTGCTCGCGCACGTCGCCCTGCAGGGCGAGGACTCCGGCACGCCGTGCCGCCATGACTACCAGCCGCGGTCCGCGAGGCGGTGGGGAGCGGCGAGGTCGGCGACGTTGATGCCGACCATGGCCTCCCCGAGGCCGCGGGAGGCGTCCGTGACGACCCGCGGGTCGTCGAAGAACGTGACGGCCTTCACGATCGCCGCAGCGCGCGCCGCCGGGTCGCCGCTCTTGAAGATGCCCGATCCCACGAAGACCCCGTCGGCACCGAGCTGCATCATCATCGCGGCGTCCGCGGGCGTCGCCACCCCGCCCGCGACGAAGAGCACCACGGGCAGTCGCCCCTGCTCGGCGACGTCGGCCACCAGCTCGTAGGGCGCCTGCAGCTCCTTCGCCGCCA
Source organism: Microbacterium sp. zg.Y1084 (assembly GCF_024623595.1). Lineage (NCBI taxonomy): Bacteria > Bacillati > Actinomycetota > Actinomycetes > Micrococcales > Microbacteriaceae > Microbacterium > Microbacterium sp. zg.Y1084. The sequence goes on along the minus strand of NZ_JANJGV010000002.1, from coordinate 250,097 downwards.
CGTACAGCTCGTCCCTGCTCATGGAGCGCAACCGAGCGATCTCGGCGGAGATGGTGCGGATGTGGCGCGTCGCCTCGGACACGTCGCCGGTGCCCGCCTCGCCCTTCGAGCGGATCATCGCGGCGCCTTCGGTCATGCGGCGCAGTGCCTCGCCGAGGTTCGTCGCACCGCAGACGAAGGGGACGGTGAACGGCCACTTGTCGATGTGGTGGACGTAGTCGGCGGGCGAGAGCACCTCGGATTCGTCGATGTAGTCCACGCCGAGCTGCTGCAGCACCTGCGCCTCGACGAAGTGGCCGATGCGCGCCTTCGCCATGACGGGGATCGACACGGCGGCGATGATGTCGTCGATGAGCTGGGGATCGCTCATCCGGGCGACGCCGCCCTGCGCCCGGATGTCGGCGGGAACCCGTTCCAGCGCCATCACCGCCACCGCGCCGGCGTCCTCGGCGATGCGCGCCTGCTCGGCGGTGACGACGTCCATGATCACCCCGCCCTTGAGCATCTCGGCCAGTCCCCGCTTCACGCGGGCCGATCCGGTCGTCGCGGCCTGCAGCGGGTTCTCCGGCGCCTGCGCGGCGCGCTCAATGTTTGGCATAGGCCAGACGCTAGCATGTCCTGAGCTGTAGATTCGAGCAGATGGAGAACGCGACGGTGACCGACGGGATCACGGGGACGACCGCGGCGGAGATCGCCGACAGCGTGCGCGCCCTCGTCGACAGCGCGCATCTCGCTCCCGGTGACGCGCTCCCGCCGGTGCGCACACTGGCCGACCGCCTCGGGGTCAACCGCAACACCGTCGTCGCCGCCTACCGCCTGCTCGGCCAGGCGGGGCTCGTCGCGTCGCACGGCCGCGGCGGCACGAGGGTGGCCTCCCCCGCACCGATGCCCATCGAGGGGTTCGCGCAGGACAGCGTGCTGCGCGACGTCGGCGACGGGAACCCCGACCCGGCGCTGATCCCCGATCTCACCGGCGCGCTCGCCGCGCTCGCCGGCCGCCCTGTGCTGTACGGCGAACCCGTCATCGACCCCGATCTGGAGCGCTGGGCGCGCGGCTGGATGACCCCGGACGTCGCAGACCCGGCGGCGATGCGCATCACCGTCACCGGTGGCGCGGTCGACGCGATGGAGCGACTGCTCGCCGGGGCGCTGGTGCGCGATGACGCCGTCGCCCTCGAGGACCCCTGCTTCCTGTCCAGCATCCGCACCGTGCGTCTGGGCGGCTACCGCCCCGTCCCCGTGGCCGTCGACGACGAGGGGATGACCGTCGACGGACTCGCCCGCGCCCTGGCGGACGGCGTGCGGGCGGTGATCTGCACCCCGCGTGCGCAGAACCCGACCGGCGTGAGTCTCACCGCCCGGCGCGCCGCCGACCTGCGGGCCGTCCTGGGCGACCACCCCCATGTGCTCGTCGTGATGGACGACCACCTCTCGCTGCTGACCGATCGGCCCTATCACTCGATCGTGGGCGCGTCGCACCGCCGCTGGGCACTGGTGCGCTCGGTGTCGAAGTTCCTGGGCCCCGACATGTGCCTCGCGGTCGCGGCGACCGACGCCGAGACCGCCGGTCGCCTGGCGATGCGCCTCAGCCCCGGCACGACCTGGGTCAGTCACCTGCTGCAGCGCCTCACCGTCGCGCAGGTCACCGATCCTGCCGTGATGGCAGCGGTGCAGCGCGCCGGCGCGCACTACCTGGCCCGCAACCGTGCGTTCGCCGCACGGCTGAGCGCCCACGGCCTCACCTGCCGCGCCGGGGACGGACTCAGTCTGTGGGTGCACCTCGGTGTGCCCGCCCGCGCGGTGACCGATCAGCTGATGCGCCGCGGCTGGCTGGCCCGGCCCGGCGACGAGTTCGCCCTGGCCGACGGCGGGGCGTCCGAGCGCCTGCGCCTCACCGTCCACACCCTGTCCGACGCCGAGGCGGAGCGCCTGGCCGCCGACGTCGCCGCCGCCGTCCGCATGACGGCATCCCGATGAGAGAAGGTCCCCTGTCGTGAACATCCTGTCGATCCAGTCCGCCGTCGCCTACGGGCACGTCGGCAACTCCGCCGCGGTGTTCCCGCTGCAGCGCATCGGCGTGGAGGTGCTGCCGGTCTACACCGTGAACTTCTCCAACCACACCGGCTACGGCTCGTGGCGCGGCCCGATGATCTCGCCGGACGACGTGCGCGCGGTGATCGCCGGCATCGAGGAGCGCGGCGCGTTCCCCGAGATCGACGTCGTGCTGTCGGGCTACCAGGGCGGCGAGGGCATCGGCGACGTGATCATCGACACCGTGCGCCGGGTGAAGGAAGCCAATCCGGATGCCGTCTACGCGTGCGACCCGGTGATGGGCAACGCGAAGTCCGGCTGCTTCGTCGCACCCACGATCCCCGTGCTGCTGCGCGAGCGCGTGGTGCCGGTCGCCGACATCATCACGCCCAACCAGTTCGAGCTCGGCTACCTCACCGACACGCAGCCCGCGACGATCGACCAGACGCTGGACGCGGCCGATCTCGCTCGTGCAATGGGTCCGCAGACGGTGCTCGTGACGAGCGTGGAGCGTCCCGACCGCGCCGAGGGCACCATCGAGATGCTCGCCGTCGACGACAGCGGCGCCTGGATCGTGCAGACGCCGCTGCTGCCGATGAAGGCCAACGGCTCGGGTGACGTGACGGCGGCGCTTTTCACCGCTCACTACCGTCGCTCCGGCAGCGCGGCCGAGGCCCTCGCACGGACGACGTCGAGCGTCTACGACCTGCTGCGCACGACGTTCGAGTCCGGCCGGCGAGAACTGGCGCTGGTGGAATCGCAGGAGTACTACGCGCACCCGCTCATGCAGTTCGACGTACGCCAGGTGCGCTGACCGGTCTGCGAGGCGGTGCCGGCGTCAGTAGACGCCGTCCGTCTCGCTCCAGGCCGACTCCCACTGCGCGGCGTCGTCGGGGCAGATGAACCGCGTGCCGAACACCATCATGCTGACCGCGCCTTCGATGGCCTGCGGGTCGCCTCCGGAGACCGCGTCGATGAGCGGCGAGGAGTTCACGTGGGCGCGGAACGTCTCCACGTCGATGGCGTGCCCGTTGAGGATCGACGTCTCGCACGCGTCGAGCGGCAGGGCGAGGGTGATGCTCTCGGCGTTCGCGTCCCAGGTCGCGCCCTGCGACTCGACGTATTCACGCTGCGCGGTGACGAGCTCGATCTGGGCGGGCGTCTTCGCCACCAGCGGCGAGCCGTCGAGCGGCTGCTGCTGGTCGGCGAGGAACCTGTCGCGCTCCGCGAAGGCCGCCGCCATGCCCTCGTCCGCCGCGACATCCTCTGCACCCTCGGAAGGTTCCGGCGTCGGCGCCTCGGCCGTGGCGGGCGCATCGATGCGCTGGGCGCCCTCGGTGGACGGCGCGGTCGTGCAAGCGGTGAGCGACAGGGCGAGCACCCCCGCGGCGGCTGCAGCGGTCAGCGCGCGCGGCGACGGGAGGAAGGCGAATCTTCTCGAAGGCATCCCGCCAGGCTAGCGGGGTGCCGTCACTCCTGAGGCCACGCTGTGGAAACCGCCTCGCGCACCTCGCCGAGCAACTGGGGCAGCGCCTTGGTCTTCGCGATGATCGGGAAGAAGTTCGCATCCGTCGCCCACCGCGGCACGATGTGCTGGTGCAGGTGCTCGTCGACGCCCGCCCCCGCCACCGCGCCCTGATTCATGCCGATGTTGAAGCCGTCGCACCGCGACACCTGGCGCAGCACCCGCATCGCCGTCTGGGTCAGCGCGGCGATCTCGGCGACCTCCTCCGATGTCGCCTGGTCGTACGTCGCGACGTGCCGGTAGGGGCAGACGAGGAGATGTCCGGAGTTGTAGGGGAAGAGGTTCAGCACGACGTAGGCGGTGCGTCCGCGGTGGACGATCAGCCCGTCGGCATCCGACTTCTCCGGAGCGGCGCAGAACGGGCAGGCCGCCCGCATCGCCTCCGGTCCGGCGTTGATGTACGCCATACGGTGGGGCGTCCACAGCCGCTGGAACCCGTCGGGAACGCCCGCGAGGGTCGCGGCGTCGACGAGTTCCTGCGCGCTCACGCGAGGTCCTCCGCCGTGTCGACGAGCTTCTTCTCGGCGATCGCGCGCATCACCAGGGCGATGGCGTCGTCGACGGGCACCCCGTTGGTCTGGGTGCCGTCGCGGAAGCGGAACGACACGGTGCCGGCGGAGCGGTCCTGCTCCCCCGCGATCAGCTGCAGCGGCACCTTCTGCGTCGTGTGCGTGCGGATCTTCTTCTGCATGCGGTCGTCGGAGTGATCGACCTCGGCGCGCACGCCCTGCATGCGCAGCCGGTCGACGATGCCGTCGAGGTAGGCGCCGTACTGCTCCGCCACCGGGATCGCGACGACCTGCACGGGCGCCAGCCACACCGGGAAAGCCCCCGCGTAGTGCTCGAGCAGGATGGCGAAGAAACGCTCGATCGAGCCGAACAGCGCCCGGTGGATCATGATCGGACGGTGCTTCTCGCCGTCGGGACCGGTGTACTCCAGGTCGAAGCGCTCCGGCAGGTTGACGTCGACCTGCACGGTCGACAGCTGCCAGGTGCGCCCGATGGCATCACGGGTCTTCAGGTCGATCTTCGGCCCGTAGAACGCGGCCTCGCCGGGGACCTCGGTGACCTTCAGTCCGCTGGAATGGGCGACATTGCGCAGGGCATTGGTGGAGTACTCCCAGAACTCCTCGGAGCCGATCCACTTCTCCTTCTCGTCGTCGCGCATCGACAGCTCGAGCTCGAAGTCCTCGAGACCGAAGTCGCGCAGCATCGAGAGCACGAACTCCAGCACCCGCGTGGTCTCCGCCTCGAGCTGGTCCGGCGTGACGAACAGGTGCGAGTCGTCCTGGGTGAAGCCGCGCACGCGGGTGAGGCCGTGGAGCGCCCCGGAGAGCTCGTTGCGGTAGACCGTGCCGTTCTCGGCGAGGCGCATCGGCAGATCGCGGTAGCTGCGTGCCCGCTCCTTGTAGATGAGGATGTGCATCGGGCAGTTCATGGGCTTCAGGTAGTAGTCCTGGCCCTGCTTGACGATGTTGCCCTCGGCGTCGCGCTCCTCGTCCATGCGGATGGGCGGGAACATGCCCTCGCGGTAGGTCACGAGGTGGTTGGACTGCAGGAAGAGGTCTTCCTTCGTGATGTGCGGCGTGTAGACGTAGGTGTAGCCGCCCTCGAGGTGACGGCGACGGGCGTGCTGCTCCATCTCGCCACGGACGACGCCGCCCTTGGGGTGCCACACCGACAGGCCGGAGCCGATCTCGTCGGGGAACGAGAACAGGTCCAGCTCTTTACCGAGCTTGCGGTGGTCGCGCTTGGCCGCCTCCTCGAGACGCTGCTGGTATGCCCGCAGCTCGTCCTTCGTCGGCCAGGCGGTGCCGTAGATGCGCTGCAGCTGCGGGTTCTTCTCGCTGCCGCGCCAGTAGGCGCCGGCGATGCGGGTGAGGTCCCAGCCGTTGCCGATCATGCGGGTCCCGGGAACGTGGGGGCCGCGGCAGAGGTCCTTCCACACGGTCTCGCCGTCGCGGCTCACGTTGTCGTAGATGGTGAGCTCGCCGGCGCCGACCTCGACGGAGGCGCCCTCTGCGGCATCCTTCGAGCCGCCCTTGAGGTCGATCAGCTCGAGCTTGAACGGCTCGTCGACCAGCTCCGCGCGTGCCTCCTCGTCGGTGACGACGCGGCGGACGAAGCGCTGGCCCTCACGGACGATGCGCTCCATCTCCTTCTTGATGGCCTTGATGTCCTCGGGGGTGAAGGGCTCCTCCACGCCGAAGTCGTAGTAGAAGCCGTTCTCGATGGGCGGGCCGATGCCGAGGTTCGCCTGCGGGCGGATGCGCTGCACCGCCTGCGCGAGCACGTGGGCGGTGGAGTGCCGCAGGATCGACAGACCGTCGGGGCTGTCGATCGTCACCGGGTCGACGTCGTCGGTCTCTTCGACGGTCGTGGCGAGGTCTTTCAGCTCGCCGTTCACGCGCAGCGCGATCACGCTGCGGTCGGGAAACAGGGCGAACCCGTCGGCGGGGTAGGTCACGTCTGAGGGGATCACGACGTCAGTCACAGGAACTTCTCCAGAAGGTGGCTCGGAACAATGGCTGCTCAGCTTCGGGCGCTCGGCGCCCTGCCCGCTCAGGCCTGAAGCGTTCGCGTGCCGGTGGCCGCGACGACGGTCGCAGCGGCAATCCGGCGCAGTTCCATGCGGACGATTCTAGTGGGGTGCGCGGGCGACCATGATGGATGCCGTGAAGCTCGCCGTGATCGGAGCCGTCCTCCTGCTGGCGGGCGGCGGTGCCGTGCTCGGCGGAGTGCTGCCCGCGGCGGACGCCCTGGCGATCGCCGATCGCGTCTGGCCGATCCTGCTGTTCGTCGTCGCGGTCACCGTCGTGGCGGAGCTCGCCGCCGCAGCGGGCGTCTTCGACGTCGTCGCGGCGTGGCTGGCACGGCTGGCGCGTGGCCGCACCGTCGTGCTGTGGCTCGCCGTGGTGGCGCTGGCCGTCGTCGTCACCGCTTTCCTGTCGCTGGACACCACAGCGGTGCTGCTGACGCCGGTCGTCGTCGTCGTCGCCCGAGCCAACGGCCTGAATCCTCTGCCTTTCGCCTTCACCACCGTGTGGCTGGCCAACACCGGGTCGCTGTTCCTGCCGGTGTCGAACCTGACGAACCTGCTCGCCGCCCACCGGCTCGATGACGGCACCCCATGGGGGTTCCTCGCACTGCTGGGGCCCTCCGCGGTCGTGGCGGTCGCGGTGAGCGTCGCGCTGCTGCTCGCGATCCACCGGCGGCATCTGCGGGGTCGCTACGTCCCCGCCCCGGCGCCGCGGGTCGCCGACCGCGTGCTGCTGCGCGCGGCATCGGTCGTGGTGCTCGTGCTGCTTCCGCTGCTCGTGTCGGGGGTGCCGCCGTGGCGGCCCGCCCTGGCCGCGGCGGCGGCGATGACGTGTCTGTACGCCTGGCGGCGACCCGGCCGGCTGCGGCTGGGGCTCGTGCCGTGGCACCTGGTGGTGTTCGCCTCGGGGCTCTTCCTCGCCGTCGGTGCGCTGCAGGCGGCGGGCGCGGGAGCCCTGATCGCCGCCGTAGCGGGCTCGGGCGATGACCTGGTGTCGCTGTGGCGACTGGCCGGCGCGGGACTGGTGGTCTCCAACGCGATCGACAACCTGCCGGCGTACCTCGCGCTCGAGCCGGTCGCCGACTCGCCCGTGCGGTTGGCCGCGCTGCTCATCGGGGTGAACGCGGGGCCACTGATCACCCCCTGGGCGTCGCTGGCGACACTGCTGTGGCGCGATCGCCTGCGCGCGGTCGGTGTCGACGTGCCGTGGCGGCGCTACGTGCTGCTCGGCCTCGTCGCCGCTCCGCTGATCGTCGCGCTCGCCGTCCTGCCGCTCGCCCGCTGAGTCGGCCGCATCGCCACCGCCGTCAGTGGTGAGCGCGTTCGCCCGTGCCGCCGCCCGGACCGTGCACGACGAGCGCCAGCGCTGCGGAGACCGCCAGCACTCCGCCGACGAAGACCAGCGGGCTCAACCCGGAGTCGAGCAGGAACGCCAGCCCGAACAGGTAGAAGCCGAGCAGGAACAGGATCGAGTACACGATGAACATGGATGCCTCCGTCGGTCCGGTTCTCAGATGCTAGCCAAAGAGCGCGGCAAGACGGTCACCCGAGCGCGATGTCGACCTGGATCTCGCCCGCCAGCTTCTCGAGCGCGGTCGTGATGGCCGCGGCATCCACCCCCGCCGGCACCCGCACGTCGACCGTCGCCTCGAACAGTGTGCCGCCGGCCATCGGCGCCTCACGGGTGCGGCTCGCGAAGGAGTCGATGCTCGCGCCGAGGCCGGCCAGTGTCGCCGTGACGTCACGGACGATCCCCGGCCGGTCGTTGCCCAGCACGGTGAAGCCCACATGACCGGTGGCGGCCGCGGACGGCTCGCCGCCGGCGTGCGTCGTGACCCGCAGCAGTCCCGCGAGACCCTCGAGGTCCGCCTGCAGGGCGTCGACCCGGTCGTCGGGAACCGACACCAGCACGATGCCGGCGAAGGCGCCGGCGAGCTCGGCCAGTTCGCTGCGCTCCCAGTTGCCGCCGTGGGCGGCGACGGTGTCGGCGAGGGTGCGGACGAGTCCGGCGCGGTCATCGCCGACGACGGTGAGGACGAGATGTGCCATGCGGTGAGCCTAGCCGTGCCGACACGCGGGGGTGGCTGGGCCATCGCGCGCTCGAAGACAGCGGCCATGACTCAGCGGCGCAGCGGCAGCGGTTCACCCAGCCCGTACAGGTGCAGCGCACCGGGACCACCGGCGAACATCTCCGCGATGCCGTCGATGGCGGGCACCGGGACGGTGTCGAGGGTCACCTCGTCCGGCGCCGTGAACGTCGCATCCTGTGCCCCCGGTGCGTGCGGGTCGCCGCCTTGCGGTGCGGTGCGCACGCGGGCGAGCTGGGTGTGAGCGGCATGCCCGGGGGCGGCTTCGTCGAGATGATCGGCGTAGACGCAGGGCACTCCGCCGACGACGCCCTGCCTGCGCAGGTCCGAGACACCGAGGTCGCCGAGCGGGTATTGGCCGTCGCAGTTGAACGCCCACCCGCCGGCGCCGGCGGCGACCGCCGACGCATGCAGCTGCGCGCCGCACGAGGGCACCAGGTGCAGGTCGATCCGCCCGCGGGCACCGGGCCACGGGCTGCGCGCGTCGCTGCGACGCAGTCGGCGGTCGGTGTGGTCCAGACACACCTCCACCGCGGTGTGCAGCGGATCGCCCGCGGCCGGCAGCGCGAAGACGGCGTACGGATCGAAGGGCGCGCGCTTCAGGTCGCCGCCCGACAGGTCCAGCGCGGGGTACGAGGCGAGCGCCTCGGTCACGACGGCTCTGTCGGCGACGTCCCACAGCACGAAGTCCTCGTTCGAGTCGAAGTACTTCTCAACGGAGGCGACGGTCGCATGCCACGGTTCGAGCACCCCGTCGAGCGGTGTCGTGCCGAGGACGAGCGCTCGATTGCGCACCTGCACGAGTGGCGCGGCATGCGCGCTGCGGATCAGCCCGACCATCGCGCCGAAGTACGCCTCCCTCATCGACCCCGAGGTGGCCCGCCAGGCTTCTGCCAGGCGGCGGACGAGGTCGTTGCGCGTCCGGGCCTCGGGCGAGGAGAGCACGGCGTCGATGTCGGCGACCTCCGCGGTGAGCGCCGACCCCATGACCATCAGGAAGTGCGGGTAGTCGGCCGGGTCGAACTGTTCGCGCAGCAGCGCCGCGATCGTCTGCACCGGGTCGGGGTCGCCGGGCGCGGTCAGGTAGGGCCCGGCGGGCCCATGCCAGAACGACTCCGGTGCGACGAAGACATTGAGCACGCTCGGGTCGCCGAGGTCGTGCAGCTGTGCGCGCGCGAGATCCACCGCGGTCGTGAGCACTCGGCAGCGTCCCCGGATGTCGGCATCCGGATCGTGCAACCCGCGGTACGACCCGGCCATCGCACCGGGACCGCCGGAATAGCCGACCGTGACGATGTCGGCCGGCGAGGTGGGGATGGCGTAGCCCAGGAACCGGACCCGCTCGTACGGGGCAGCGATCATGCGGCATCCTCCCCGCGGCGCCGCCGTCCGGGTGCCGCTGCGTGCGCGGGACGCTACACCCGCCGGCCGGCCGCCGCCACGGGCCCGCTGCCGGCGGCGAGGCACGGGGCGCCGGCGCGCGGAGGAAAGGAAAAAGCCCCCGGTCTCCCGGGGGCTTTCAGTGGTGCGCGATACTGGGATCGAACCAGTGACCTCTTCCGTGTCAGGGAAGCGCGCTACCGCTGCGCCAATCGCGCCCGTCAGGGCTGTTGAGTTGTGAGTGGAGGTGGCGACGGGATTCGAACCCGTGTAAACGGCTTTGCAGGCCGGTGCCTAGCCGCTCGGCCACGCCACCGTGTGGTTTGACCCCACGTGCCAAGGATCCTCCGGAGAGGATCCCTACACTCGAGCGGATGACGAGACTCGAACTCGCGACCCCAACCTTGGCAAGGTTGTGCGCTACCAACTGCGCTACATCCGCATTTCGCACCGGATCGCTCCGGCACTTGAATGACTTTAGCCGACTCCGAGCCGAGTGCAAAACCAGGCGCGCCCCGCGCGTGTCTCGCCCCGATGGTGCGGAGGCGCCTTCGGCATCCGGTATGCTCGTTGAGGCCCCTCGGGGCGACGGGCGATTGGCGCAGTTGGTAGCGCGCTTCCTTCACACGGAAGAGGTCATCAGTTCGAGTCTGGTATCGCCCACCATCAGAAAGGCCCCCGGTGAACCCGGGGGCCTTTCTTGTTCCCGCCCGCCGGGGCCCCGGGGTCGCACCGCGCACAGCCACGATCAGGCCGCGGTCTTCCACCCGTACCGCCGACCCAGCTCCGCCGCGACGCGGTCGAACGCGCCCCGGTCGACGGCAGCGCCCTCGCGTCGCATGCCGGCGGCGTGCACGCTGTAGATCTGGTCGACGTCGGCCCACGACGGTCGGCCCTTCGAATCCCACTCCCCCGCGCCGATCGGGATGTAGTCGCGGTCAGCATCGCGCGGCCTGCTGGTCAGTTTGACCGCGTACACCCGATCGGCACTCTCGCGCGCGATCACCAGCACCGGGCGGTCCTTGCCGCGTCCGTCGCGCTCGGCGTACGGCACCCAGGTCCAGACGACCTCTCCCGCATCCGGCTCGTCGTCGGTCTCGGGAGCGTAGGCGATGCGCAGGGCGCCGGCCCGGGGCGGCGTCACCTCGAGGGTCGCCGTCGCGCCGGCCTGTCCGGGCGACGAGCCGACACCGGGCCGGGACGGTGCCGCGGGGCGCACAGACGCACGCAGGCGGCTCATCAGCCGCCGAATCAGACCGGGGGTACCCACGGACTCACCCTATGCGCGGCACGGCCTCAGCGGCCGGTTCCCCCGCCGCGATGCGGACATGCGGATGGGGCGCCGCGGCCGTAGCCGCGACGCCCCCGATCGTGGGTGGCTTCAACCCGTCAGTCGACGAGCGCGTAGCCCTCCTCGCCGTGCACGACGGTGTCGACACCGGCGATCTCGTCCTCGTTCTTGATGCGGAAGCCGAGGGTCTTCTGGATCGCGAAGCCGAGGATGCCGGCGACGACGAAGGAGTAGACCAGCACGCCCACCGCGGCGATCACCTGGATGATCAGCTGCTCGGCGTTGCCGCCGACGAACAGGCCGGTCTCGGTGGCGAAGAAGCCGAGGTAGATGGTGCCGATGAGGCCACCGACGAGGTGGATGCCGACCACGTCGAGGGAGTCGTCGAAGCCGAGCTTCCACTTCAGCTCGACGGCCAGGGCGCAGACGGCACCGGAGACGACACCGAGGAGCAGGGCCCAGCCCGGCGTCAGGTTGGCGCAGGCGGGGGTGATGGCGACGAGACCCGCGACGGCGCCGGACGCGGCACCGATCGACGTGGCCTTGCCGTCTTTCAGCTTCTCGATGACGACCCAGCCGAGCACAGCGGCGGCGGTCGCGCCGATGGTGTTGATGCCGATGAGGCCGACCCCGGCCATGTCCTCCGAGAGCCACTCAGCGCCGGCGTTGAACCCGAACCAGCCGAACCACAGGATCGCAGCACCGAGCATCACCAGCGGCACGTTGTGCGGCTTGTGGATGCCCTTCTGGAAGCCGATGCGCTTGCCCAGCACCAGGGCGAGGGCCAGAGCCGCCGCACCGGCGTTGATGTGCACCGCGGTGCCACCGGCGTAGTCGATCACCTCGGTGCCGAAGCCCATGCTCGAGCCGAGGTTGAAGATCCAGCCACCGCCCCAGACCCACGCGGCGACCGGGAAGTAGACGATCGTCGCCCAGAGGCCCGCGAACAGCATCCAGGAGCCGAACTTGGCGCGGTCGGCGATGGCGCCGGAGATGAGCGCGACCGTGATGATCGCGAACGTGGAGCCGAATGCCACACCGATCAGCGAGGTGTTGGCGTCGTCACCGGAAGCGAGGCCGCTGAGGGCGAAGTCGCTGAACGGGTTGCCCGCGAACTCCCACGGGCTGCCGACCGCGCTCATGTTGTAGCCGTACAGGATCCACAGCACGCTGATGAGTCCGAGTGCGCCGAAGCTCATCATCATCATGCTGACGACACTCTTGGCCTTGACCAGACCGCCGTAGAAGAAGGCGACACCGGGCGTCATGAAAAGCACGAGCGCGGTGGCCATGATCCCCCAGGCGATGTTGCCGGGTGCGTCCATAGGTGTTACCTCACATTGATCAGTGACAGGGACACGTCTCGGCTGGGTACGGGTTCGCCGCGGCGTGTTCGCCCAGTCTCCTCATGCGCCGTTTCTGACACCGTGCAGGTCGTGTTTCGGGGCCGTTACGCCCGGGCATCCCCGGTAAACATCACGTTTCGGGAAGCCGCGAACGCGCTCCCGGAACCCTCAGGAGTGAGTGAGAGCGACCAGCCGCGAGATCGCGCGGAGGTACTTCTTGCGGTAGCCGCCGGCGAGCATGTCCTCGCCGAACACGCCGTCGAGGGCGACACCCGTGGCGCGGATGGGGATCTGCGCGTCGTACGCGCGGTCGACGAAGGCGACGAACCGCAGCGCCGCGGACTGGTCCTCGAGCTGCACCACATCGCGGAGGCCGACCGTGTCGACGCCCTCGATCAGCCGGATGTAGCGGGAGGGGTGCACGCTCGCGAGGTGCGCCACGACAGCGGAGAAATCGTCGTCGGACACGGTCCCGGCGGCCGCGGCATCCGTCATCGCCTGCGCATAGCCGGCGTCGTCGAGCACGACGGCGTGCCCGTCGACCGCGCGCTGACGGTAGTCGGTGCCGTCGATGCGCATCGTCTGGAAGCTCTCGGACATCGCGTGGATCTCGCGCAGGAAGTCCTGAGCGGCGAACCGTCCCTCCCCGAGCGCATTCGGCGGGGTGTTCGACGTCGCAGCGAGGCGCGTGCCGGATGCCACCAGCTCCCCCAGCAGCCGCGTCATCACCATCGTGTCGCCGGGGTCGTCGAGTTCGAACTCGTCGATGCACAGCAGTTCGGAGCCGCGGAAGAGCTCGACGGTCTTCTGGTAGCCCAGGGCGCCGACCAGTGCGGTGTACTCGATGAACGAGCCGAAGTACTTCCGGCGGGCGGGCACGGCGTGGTAGATCGCGGCCAGCAGGTGCGTCTTGCCGACGCCGAAGCCGCCGTCGAGGTAGACGCCGGGCTTGAGCTCCGGGGTCTTCTTCGCCCGGCGGAAGAACCCGCCGCGGGCTGCGGGCCCGCCACCGCCGGCGAACGCGGTGAGGGTCTCCTTCGCCTCCTGCTGCGAGGGGTAGGCCTCATCGGCGCGGTAGGTGTCGAAGGTGGCGTCGGCGAACTGCGGCGGCGGGACGAGGGAGGCGACCATCTGATCACCGGTGACCTGGGGCTGGCGTTCACTCAGATGCACGATGCCCGTGCCGGTGGTGGTCATGGGTGTCGATCCTAGTCGCGGGGTGGACAGCGGGAGACCGGATCAGCTGTGCGCTGCAGGCTCCGCGGCGGTCAGACCATGCGCGCGCAGCCACCGGGTGATGCGGTCGTTCCAGCGCTGCTGGTCGTAGTTCCACAGCTTCGCGTGCCGCGCGACCTCGAACACCTCGAACTCCACGAGGTCGGGCCGGGCCACGAGCAGATCGTGCGATGCGTCGGAGGGGACGAAGCCGTCGTCGTCACTGTGGAGGATGAGGATGGGATGCCGCAGCTCGCCCGCCCGTGCGACGACGTCGAGCTTGTCGAACGGGATCGGCCCGCCTGCACGCGTGACCGCACCCGCCCACTCGGTGCCGAGCGCACCGAGGGCCAGCTGGGTGACGGGGCCGGGCACTTTGAGTTTCTTGGCCTGATAGTCCAGCACGATCCGCCAGTCCACGACCGGCGATTCGAGCACGACGCCCGCGATGAGGTCGCCGTGGGGAGAGTTCAGCTCGACCTGCAGGGCGATCGCGCCGCCCATCGACCACCCCATCAGCACCACGCGAGGCGCGCCGTGACGGCGGGCGAAGCCGAGCGCGGCATCGATGTCACGCCATTCGGTGGCGCCCAGCGTGTAGGTGCCGGTGCGGCTGCGCGGGCCCTCGCCGTCGTTGCGGTACGCCACGATCAGCGACGTGATGCCGGCGGCGTGGAAGACGGGCACGGCGCGCAGGCATTCCGCGCGGGTCGTGCCACGGCCGTGCACCTGGACGACCCAGGTGTCACCGGGGCCGGCGGCGGGGAAGAGCCAGGCCGGGCACGGCCCGATCGGACCGCCGATGAGTTCGTCGGTGAACGGCAGCTGCAGCTGCGCCGGATCGTCGTAGTACCAACCCGAGAAGGCAGCCTGCGGCGCCAATCGCGACTCCGCCGGCACGTGCGTGAGCAGCTTGCGGGTGACGGTGCCCGCGTCTTCGCCGAGCACCGACCCCAGCTTGAGGTAGGGCGCCGTGCCGCTGGTGAACAGCCCATACCGGCCCGGCAGCTCGGTGTCGGCGGTGCGCGTGAGGGTGATCGTCTGCGCCGCGGCGTCGACGTCGACGATGGTCGTGTCGGGGACGCGACCGGCGGGGGTCACGACGCGGCGCGCCATGCGAACCGCCAGAACGCCCATCGTCGCGAGGACGCCGCTGAGCGCGGTGGCGAGGAAGACGAGAACGCCTCCGACCACGGCGGGGGCGGTGAGAGAGGCGCCGGGCGGGACGGCGCGCCTGGAAGCCATCATGGTGCGCTCACTCTAGTCTGTCGACGTGGATGATCCGCGCCCTCCGGAGGGGCCCCTCACGTTCGCCGAAGCGGTGGACCGGGTGCGTTCGCTGACGTTCCGTTCCGACTTCGTCGTGCGGGAGATTCCCGCGCCCGGCGGCCTCGCCCCCGACGCCATCGCCCTCGCCGGCGACGTGCGTCCGCAGGAGCACGGCGTGGACTCTCCCTACGGCACCGGCCGGTTCATCCTGCTGCACGACGACGCCGGCGTCGCCGCCTGGGGCGGGGCGTGGCGCATCGTCTGCTTCGCGCAGGCCCCGCTGGAGACCGAGATCGGAACCGATCCGCTGCTGGCCGACGTGGCGTGGTCCTGGCTCGTCGACGCGCTGGACGCCCGCGGCGCCCGCTACGACGCGGCATCCGGCACCGCCACCAAGACCCTCTCGAAGGGGTTCGGCACCCTGGCGGACCAGGGCGACGGCGCACAGATCGAGTTGCGCGCCTCCTGGTCGCCGGCCGGCGACGTCGCGCACCACGTGCAGGCGTGGGCAGAATTGACGTGCATGTTGGCGGGACTGCCGCCAGGGTCGGAGGAAATCGCTGTGTTCGGACCGCGCCGGAGCGCCCGTGGCTGAGTATCGGGTCATCGAGGACGCCGAAGGGCTGGCCGCCGCCTGTGCGGCGCTGACCGCGGGTCACGGGCCGGTGGCCGTCGACGTCGAGCGGGCCAGCGGTTTCCGCTACTCGCAGCGCGCCTACCTCGTTCAGGTGTTCCGGCGGGATGCCGGGGTGTTCCTTTTCGACCCGCCCGCGATCGGCGACATGACCCAGCTGCAGCGTGCGATCGGCGGCGAGGAGTGGGTGCTGCACGCCGCCAGCCAGGACCTGCCGTCGCTGCGTGAGATCGGCCTCGAGCCGCCGTCGATCTTCGACACCGAACTGGCGGCGCGCCTCCTCGGCCACGAGCGCGTGGGCCTGGGTGCCGTGGTCGAGGACACCCTGGGCATCACCCTCGACAAGGCGCATTCCGCGGCCGACTGGTCGACCCGCCCACTCCCGCAGGCCTGGCTGGAGTATGCCGCGCTCGACGTGCTGCTGCTCGTCGACGTGCGCGACGCGCTGGCGGCCGAGCTCGACGAGCAGGGCAAGACGGCGCTGGCCGCGGAAGAGTTCCAGGCGGTGCTCGACCGCGCGCCGAAGCCTCCCCGCGAGGACCCGTGGCGCCGGCTGAGCGGCTTGCACACCGTGCGCGGACGCCGTTCGCTCGCCGTCGCCCGGGCCCTGTGGACCGCGCGGGAGGAATATGCCCGGGAGCAGGACGTGTCTCCCGGCCGGCTCGTCCCCGACCGCTCCCTGGTTGCCGCCGTCCTCGCCGATCCCGCGAGCAAGCAGGAACTGTCCAAGCTGAAGGACTTCACCGGCCGCGCCAGCCGCTCGCAGCTGGACCGCTGGTGGGCGGCGATCGAGGCGGGCCGCGCGGACACCGCCCTGCCGCCGGAGCGCGTCACCGGGGACAGCATGCCGCCGCCGCGCGCGTGGGCCGACCGCAACCCGGCCGCCGACGCGCGCCTGAAGGCCGCACGCCCCGCCGTGGAGCAGGTCGCAGCAGACCTCGGGATGCCGATGGAGAACCTCCTCACACCCGACACGCTGCGCCGCGTGGCGTGGTCGCCGCCCGCGGAAATCGACGTGGCATCCATCGGTCAGGCCCTCGCCGACCTGGGTGCCCGTCGCTGGCAGATTGAACGGACTGCACAGGTGATCACCGACGCATTTGTGCGTTCCGTGCAAGCAGCGTCGGGCGAGCCGGAAAACGCTTCGTAGGTTCAGCCCAACCGATTCCTGCCGGTTCCCGGGTCTTCCTAGGCTGGCGGAAATCCCTATTTTTGGAGGCAGAGTGGCCGAGATTTCGGACGTCTTCTTCGTCGATGGCATGCGGACCCCGTTCGGGCGCGCCGGCGAAAAAGGCATGTACTGGAACACCCGCTCCGATGACCTCGCCGTCAAGGCGACCATCGGGCTGATGGAACGAAACCCGAATGTTCCCGCGGACCGCATCGACGACGTCGCCATCGCCGCGACGAGCCAGACCGGCGACCAGGGGCTGACCCTCGGACGATCGGTGGCGATCCTGGCCGGGCTGCCGCAGACGGTCCCCGGCTTCGCGATCGACCGCATGTGCGCGGGCGCCATGACGAGCGTCACCACCATGGCCGGCTCCATCGGCTACGGCATGTACGACGTGGCCCTCGCCGGCGGCGTAGAGCACATGGGCCACCACCCCATCGGCACCAACGCCGACCCCAACCCGCGCTTCGTGGCGGAGAAGATGGTCGACCCGGGCGCCCTCAACATGGGCGTCACGGCAGAGCGCATCTTCGACCGGTTCCCGCACCTCACCAAGGAGCGCTCCGACCGCTACGGCATGCTGAGCCAGCACAAGCTGCAGGCCGCCTACGACGCCGGCAAGATCCAGCCCGACCTGGTGCCCGTCGCGATCAAGGGTGCCGACGGCGCCTGGGGCCTGGCCACGGCCGACGAAGGCCGCCGTCCGCAGACGACCATGGAGGACCTGGCGAACCTGAAGACGCCCTTCCGTCCGCACGGGCGGGTCACCGCCGGCACCTCGTCGCCGCTGACCGACGGGGCGACGATGTCGCTGCTCGCCGGCGGCCGTGCGGTGAAGGAGCTGGGACTGGCGCCCAAGATGCGCCTGGTCTCGTTCGCCTTCGCCGGCGTGCAGCCGGAGATCATGGGCATCGGCCCCATCCCCTCCACGGAGAAGGCGCTGCGCAAGGCAGGCCTCGACATCTCCGACATCGGGCTGTTCGAGCTCAACGAAGCGTTCGCGATCCAGGTGATCTCGCTGCTGGACCATTTCGGCATCGCCGACGACGACCCGCGCGTCAACCCCTGGGGCGGCGCCATCGCCGTCGGTCACCCGCTCGCGGCATCCGGCGTGCGCCTCATGATCCAGCTCGCCGCCCAGTTCGCCGAGCGCCCCGACGTGCGCTACGGACTGACCGCGATGTGCGTCGGCCTCGGCCAGGGCGGCTCGGTCATCTGGGAGAACCCCCACTACGACGGCAAGAAGAAGAAGTAGGACCCGCGATGACCGATTACGAATCGATCGACTTCTCCCCGATCCTCTCCCCCGCAGCGACCGACGGCGAGGTCGTCACGCACTCGCCCGTGCGCGACATCACGCTGCCCAGCGGCAGGGTGCTCGCCCTGATCACGCTCGACAACGGGCGCGACCACAACCGGCCCAACACCCTGGGCCCGGCCACCCTCGCGGAGCTCGGTGAGACCCTCGCCGGTCTCACGGCGCGCGCGGCCGCCGGAGAGATCCAGGCGGTGGGCATCACCGGCAAGCAGTACATCCTCGCCGCCGGCGCCGACCTGTCCGACATCTCCCGTCTCGGCTCCAAGGACGACGCGCGCCTGGTCGCGCAGTTCGGCCACAAGGTGATCGGCGCCCTGGGCGACCTCGGCGTCCCCTCGTTCGCCTTCGTGAACGGACTGGCGCTCGGCGGCGGGCTCGAGATCGCGCTGAACTCCACCTACCGCACCGTCGACGCGTCGGCCGCGGCGATCGCGCTTCCCGAGGTCTTCCTCGGGATCATCCCCGGCTGGGGCGGCGCCTACCTGCTGCCGAACCTGATCGGCATCGAGAACGCCCTCGAGGTCGTCATCTCCAACCCGCTCAAGCAGAACCGCATGCTCAAGCCGCAGCAGGCGTTCGACCTCGGCATCATGGACGCCATCTTCCCGGCGGCGAACTACCTCGAGAACTCGCTGCAGTGGGCAGACGGCGTGCTCGCCGGCTCGGTGAAGGTCACCCGCAAGAACGAGCCGGGCAAGATGGAGCGCCTCACCAAGTGGCCCATCGCGATCAAGATGGCCCGGGGCATGCTCGAGTCGAAGATCGGCACCGTCCCGCGCTCGCCGTACGTCGCACTGGACCTGCTGGACAAGGCGAAGAGCGGCACCAAGGCCGAGGGCTTCGCCCGCGAGGACGAGGCACTGGCCGAGCTCATCACCGGCGACCAGTTCGCGGCATCCATGTACGCGTTCGATCTCGTGCAGAAGCGTGCCAAGCGCCCCGTGGGCGCGCCCGACAAGCAGCTGGCCAAGAAGGTCACGAAGGTCGGCATCATCGGTGCCGGGCTCATGGCGAGCCAGTTCGCCCTGCTGTTCGTGCGTCGCCTGCAGGTGCCGGTGCTCATCACCGACCTCGACCAGGCGCGCGTGGACAAGGGTGTGGCGTACATCCACGAGGAGATCGGCAAGCTCGAGGCGAAGGGTCGACTCGACGCCGACGCGGCGAACCGGCTGCGCGCGCTCGTGCGCGGCACGACCGACAAGACCGAGTTCGCCGACTGCGACTTCGTCATCGAGGCGGTGTTCGAGGAGCTCGGTGTCAAGCAGCAGGTGTTCGGCGAGATCGAGAAGATCATCGCCGAGGACGCCATCCTCGCCACCAACACCTCCTCGCTGTCGGTGGAGGAGATCGGCGCGACCCTCGCCCACCCCGAGCGCCTGGTCGGGTTCCACTTCTTCAACCCGGTGGCGGTCATGCCGCTCATCGAGATCGTGAAGACCCCGCACACCGCCGACGCCGCACTGTCGACGGCGTTCGTCGTCGCCAAGGGACTGGGCAAGAACGCTGTGCTCACCGCCGACGCCCCCGGGTTCGTCGTGAACCGCCTGCTCGCCAAGGTGATGGGCGAGGCGGCCCGCGCCGTCTACGAGGGCACTCCCCTGATGACGGTGGAGAAGGCCTTCGCCCCGCTCGGCCTGCCGATGACACCGTTCCAGCTGATCGATCTGGTCGGCTGGAAAGTCGCGGCCCACGTGCAGGACACCATGGTCGCCGCCTTCCCCGACCGGTTCTACGCCAACGAGAACTTCCACGCTCTCGCGCAGCTGGAAGCCGTGGTGGAGAAGGACAAGGGCGGGCGCGTCTCCGGCTGGACGAAGCAGGCTGAGAAGGTGCTCAAGGGCGCCGTCGGCTCCTCGCCGGCATCCCCCGACGAGATCCTCCGCCGCGTGCAGGACGGTCTGGCGCAGGAGATCCGCATCATGCTGGACGACGAAGTGGTACCGGAGGTCGAGGACATCGACCTGTGCCTCATCCTCGGCGCCGGCTGGCCGTTCATCGACGGCGGCGCCTCGCCGTACCTCGACCGCGAGGGCGCGTCGGAGCGCGTGTTCGGCGACACGTTCCACCACCCGCCGATCCGAGGCATCGCGCACCGCTGACGCGGCTGCCCGCAGGACGGCCCCGGGCTTCGGCTCGGGGCCGTCTTCGCGTGTGCGCCCCTGTCCCTGTGCTCCCTGCAGGGCGACGGGCTCGTCGCGCCGCCGCGTGCACAGCGGCGGCGGCTCCGCGGGTGCGCGTGCACAACGACGGGGATCGGCGCGGGAACACCCGCGACAGCTGCGGTCGCCAGGCGGAACCGCACGCTCTTCCGAGGTTGTGCACGCGCGGCACGCAAGGGGGCGCGCGGCCGCGTCGGCGGGGCCGTGCGCGGCCGGTCAGACCAGGTCGGCCTGCACGGAACGGACGCGGAGGTCGCGGGCGAGGTGATCGCGCTGCTCGACCACGATGCGGCGGAGCGCGCCGGGAGCGTCGCGGTGCGCGGCGAGCCAGGCGTCCACGGCATCCGTCGTCTCGCCGTCGGGGAACAGACCCCGCACGAGGCGCGCGGCGATCTCGATGCTCCGCGTGGACCAGACCTCCAGGATGCGGTCGAAGTAGCCGTCCGCGACGGACTCGAGGAGGTCGTTCCGCCCGCCCGCCCTGGCGCCGCGGATCGTCGCGCTCAGGTGATCGTTCGTGAGCGAGGCGTCGTCCCATGCGGCGTGCCACGCCGCCACGCGCACGTGCGAGGAGGGACGCGCGGCCAGCGCGGCGATCCGTGCCGTGGCGCCCGTGGCCGTGGCATCGCGGGCGTACTCGGCGACGATGTCCGGCTCCTGCGCGTGGCCCGTGGCCGACAGCGCCAGCCACCAGGACCAGCGCAGGTCCGGATCCAGCCGGAGCCCCGCCGGCGGCGGCGTCGTCCCGGCCAGCAGCGCACGCAGGTCGTCGGCGCGGGCGTCGCTGAACTCCGCCGCCGCGCCGAGCGCGCGCGCCCACGACAGCTGCGCATCAGAACCGGGCTCGGCGGCGAGCATCGCGTCCCAGCACGCCTGAAGCCATGCGGATGCCGCGGCGTCCCGCCGGTCGGCAGGGACGTAATGCGTCAGCGTGAACAGGGCGCGCGCGTGCACGTCGGCCATGAGCGCCGCGTTCGTCTCCCCCGCGGCGTGCCGGACGGCGATCCGGAGGAACCGCTCGGCGGCGAGCTCCCCGTCGCGCGTCGCGTTCCACAGCGCCGCCCAGATCACTCCCCGCGTGACCGCATCCTCGATGGTGGCGAGGCCGCGTTCGACGGCATCCACCGACCGCGCGTCCAGCCGCACCTTCGCGTAGGAGCGATCGTCGTCGTTCGGCACGATGAGGTCGGCTTCCGAGACCTCCGATGCGGCGATGGGGGTGTGCTCCCCCACGACGTCCACCTCGGCGGCCTCCACGCGGGTGAGCCGTTCGCCCTCGAAGGCATAGAATCCCACCCGCATCCGATGCGGCCGGTCCATGTCCTGCACGACGGCCAACGGATGCCGGTCCACGCGCACCGTGGGCAGTCCGGTGGTCTGCAACCACGCCCGCGACCACGCGCGCAGGTCGCGGCCGGACGCGGCCTCGAGTTCGGTGAGCAGATCGTCGAGCGTGGTGTTTCCGAAGGCGTGCGCGGCGAAGTAGCGCCGCGCACCCTCGAAGAAGGCTTCCTCGCCCACGAACGCGACGAGCTGCTTGAGCACCGCCGCGCCCTTGGCGTAGGTGATGCCGTCGAAGTTGAGCTTGGCCGCTTCGAGGTCGGGGATATCCGCCACGATCGGGTGGGTGGTCGGCAGCTGGTCCTGCTGGTAGGCCCAGGCCTTGCGCCGCGCGGCGAACGTGACCCACGCGTCGGTGAAGCGGGTGACGGCGACGGCCGCGTGGGCGCCCATGTAATCGGCGAACGACTCCTTCAGCCACAGGTCGTCCCACCACTGCATCGTCACGAGGTCGCCGAACCACATGTGCGCCATCTCGTG
Source organism: Microbacterium sp. zg.Y1084 (assembly GCF_024623595.1). Lineage (NCBI taxonomy): Bacteria > Bacillati > Actinomycetota > Actinomycetes > Micrococcales > Microbacteriaceae > Microbacterium > Microbacterium sp. zg.Y1084. The sequence goes on along the minus strand of NZ_JANJGV010000002.1, from coordinate 228,308 downwards.
CAGGATCGTGTTCGCCCTGCCCTCGCGCTGCGCGACGGTGGCGGCGCCGCGGAACACATACGCCTCGGTGAAGGTGACGAGCCCGGGGTTCTCCATGGCGCCGAGGTTGTACTCGGGCACGAAGATCTGGTCGTACTTGCCCCACGGGTAGGGGAAGGCGAACGCGTCGGTGAAGAAGTCCAGTCCCTGCCGGGTCACCTCGATGATCTCGTCCGTGTCGAGGTGCGCGGCCAGCGACCGACGGCAGAGCACACCGAGGTCGATCGTCTGGGCGTCACGCTGCCACGCGCCATCGACCCGTTGGTACGGACCGGCCGCCACGGCGGTGATGTACGACGACAGCGGCGGGGTCGGGGCGAAGCGCACGCGCTGCGCGCCGGCATCCGTCGATGACTCGACAGCAGGTTGGTTCGAGAGGACGTGCCATCCCGCGGGCGCAGTGACGACGAAGGTGTACCGCGCCTTCATGTCGGGCTGTTCGAAGCACGCCATCACGCGTCGCGAGTCGGCGGGCTCGTACTGCGTGTAGAGATAGGTCTCACCGTCGACGGGGTCGACGAACCGGTGCAGCCCCTCCCCCGACCGGCTATACGCTCCGCGCGCGACGATGCGCACCCGGTTCTGCGGTGCCAGCCCGGTGAGGCGGATGCGCGCACCGTCCCAGTCCACCGGCACGGACACGCCGTTGACCTCGGCCCGCTCGACGGCTTCCCCGAGGAAGTCGACCCATGTCTCGTCGGTGCGGGCCTCGAACGTCAGCTCGCTGACGGTCGGGAAGCCCGTGCGGTCGGCATCTACGGCGCCCGTGAGGTCGAGCTCGACCCGGATGTCATGCACGGTCACCGCCGCGGAACGGGCAGCGGTCTCGTCGCGGGAGAGGTTGGCGGTGCTCATCCCTCCATGCTTTCACGCCTCGCGGACCTGGCCCGCCGGAGCGCGCGGAGTCATGCGGCGGACCGCTCAGCCGCGGTCGTCGGCCCCCGGGGGCACTCGGTCGTGCGCCGCGGCGGCCTCCGCCGACCAGGCGGTACCCGACTCGGCGTGCGGGCGCGCCACCGGCACCCGGATGCCGAGCACCTGCGACACGACGTCCTGCGCGATCTTCGCCGCGCTCAGTCCGGCGTCGGCGAGGATCTGCTCCCTGCTGGCGTGGTCGATGAACTCGTCCGGCAGGCCGAGCTCATCCACGGCGGTGTCCACGCCCGCCTCACGCAGCACCTGCCGCACGCGCGTGCCGATGCCGCCGACACGGATGCCGTCTTCGAGCGTGATCACAAGACGGTGGGCGGCGGCGAGGCTCACGACCGAGGGCTGCACGGGCACGACCCAGCGCGGGTCGATGACCGTGGCGCCGATGCCCTGCGCGCGCAGCCGCACGGCGACGTCCATCGCCAAGTGCGCCATGGGCCCGATGCCCACCAGCAGCACGTCCTCGGCGCCGTCGCGGGCGAGCACGTCCACGCCGTCCTCGAGGCGCTCGATGGCGGGGAGATCCGCCCCGACGGATCCCTTGGGGAAGCGCACGACGGTCGGTGCGTCCTCGACGGCGATGGCCTCGCGGAACTCCTCGCGCAGCCGCTCGGCGTCGCGCGGCACGGCTATGCGGATGTGCGGCACCAGCTGCAGCATCGCCAGGTCCCAGACGCCGTGATGGCTCGGGCCGTCCGGCCCCGTCACGCCGGCACGGTCGAGCACGAACGTCACCCCCGCCTTGTGCAGGGCGACATCCATCAGCACCTGGTCGAAGGCGCGGTTCATGAAGGTGGCGTAGAGGGCGACCACCGGATGCAGGCCGCCGTACGCGAGACCGGCGGCCGAGGCCACCGCGTGCTGCTCGGCGATGCCCACGTCGTAGACCCGATCCGGGAACCGTTGCGCGAAGGGCAGCAGCCCGGTGGGGCGCAGCATCGCAGCGGTCATCGCGATGATGTCCTCGCGCCGCTCCCCTGCGGCCACGAGCTCCTCGGAGAACACGTCGGTCCAGGAGCCGGATCCGGCGCCGCCGATCGCCTCGCCGGTGATCGGGTCGATGCGGCCGACCGCGTGGAACTGGTCCGCCTCGTCGCTGCGCGCAGGGGCGTAGCCGCGGCCCTTCTCCGTGATGGCGTGCACGATCACCGGTGCGCCGTACGACTTCGCCAGCTCCAGCGTCTCCAGCAGCGACTCCATGTCGTGCCCGTCGACGGGACCGAGGTACTTGATGTCGAGATTGGAGTACAGCGCGACGTTGTTGACGAAGCGCGACAGGAAGCCATGGGTTCCACCGCGGACGCCGCGATAGAACGCGCGGGCGGCGGGACCGAGGCGGCGGGACAGCGATGCCGAGCCGCGGTGCAGCGTGCGGTAGGTCTCGGCGGTGCGCACGCGGTTGAGGTAACGCGCCATGCCGCCGATCGTCGGGGCGTAGGAGCGCCCGTTGTCGTTGACGATGATGACCAGGTTGCGGTCGTTGTCGTCGGTGATGTTGTTGAGCGCCTCCCACGTCATGCCACCGGTGAGGGCGCCGTCGCCGACGACCGCGACCACGTGCCGGTCGTGCCGGCCGGTGCGGGTCAGCGCCCGGGAGATGCCGTCGGCCCAGCTCAAAGAGCTGGATGCGTGGGAGGACTCCACGACATCGTGCGGGCTCTCGCTGCGCTGCGGGTAGCCGGCCAGGCCGCCACGGGAGCGCAGCATCGAGAAGTCCTTGCGCCCCGTGAGCAGCTTGTGCACGTAGGACTGGTGGCCGGTGTCGAAGATGATCGGGTCGTCCGGCGAGCGGAACACGCGGTGGATGGCGAGGGTGAGCTCGACCACCCCGAGGTTGGGACCCAGATGACCGCCGGTGCGTGAGACGTTGTCGATGAGGAACTGGCGGATCTCCCCGGCCAGCTCGTCGAGTTCGGCGGGGGTGAGGCGGTCCAGATCGCGCGGGCCGTCCACCGAATCAAGCAACGACATCGGTCCTCTTCCTGTCTTCGGACGGGGTGCCCACTCTACCCGCGCCTGCCGGGAGAGGGATGGGAACAGGCCCGGAGCCGTGGGGCTCCGGGCCTGTTCCCGGTCAGTCAGACCAGGCTGCGCAGCACGTACTGCAGGATGCCGCCGTTGCGGTAGTAGTCCGCCTCACCGGGGGTGTCGATGCGCACGATCGCGTCGAACTCGATCGTCTGCTTGCCCTCGGGCGAGAACTCGCTCGGCTCGGCGACGACGCGCACCGTCTTGGGCGTGACGCCCTCGTTGAGCTTCTCCAGGCCGGTGATCGAGATGATCTCGGTCCCGTCCAGCCCCAGCGACTTCCAGCTCTCGCCGGCCGGGAACTGCAGCGGCACGACGCCCATGCCGATCAGGTTCGAGCGGTGGATGCGCTCGAAGCTCTCGGTGATGACGGCCTTGACGCCCAGCAGGCTCGTGCCCTTGGCCGCCCAGTCCCGCGACGATCCCGAGCCGTACTCCTTGCCGCCGAAGACGACGAGCGGGGTCTGCTGCGCCTGGTAGTTCATGCACGCGTCGAAGATGTAGGACTGCGGACCACCGGGCTGGGTGAAGTCGCGGGTGTACCCGCCCTCGACCACCTTGCCGTCGTTGACGGCGGCGACCAGCTCGTTCTTCAGGCGGATGTTCGCGAACGTGCCGCGGATCATGACCTCGTGGTTCCCGCGGCGCGAGCCGTAGGAGTTGAAGTCCTTCTGCGCCACGCCGTGATCGGCGAGGTACTGCGCCGCGGGCGTGCCCACCTTGATGTTGCCCGCAGGGCTGATGTGGTCGGTCGTGACCGAGTCTCCCAGCGCCGCCATGACGCGGGCTCCGGTGATGTCCGCGACCGGCGTCAGCTCCATCGACATGCCGTCGAAGTAGGGCGCCTTGCGCACGTAGGTCGACTCCTCGTCCCACTCGAAGATGGGGCCGGTCGGCGTGGGCAGGGTCTGCCAGCGCTCGTCGCCGTCGAAGACGGTCGCGTACTGCTTGATGAACTGCTCGCGCGAGATCGAGGAGTCGATGATCTCCTGCACCTCGTCGGTGGCGGGCCAGATGTCCTTGAGGAACACGTCGTTGCCGTCGCTGTCCTTACCGAGCGGGTCGGTCTCGAAGTCGAAGTTCATCGAGCCGGCCAGCGCGTACGCGACCACCAGGGGCGGCGAGGCGAGGTAGTTCATCTTCACGTCGGGGCTGATGCGGCCCTCGAAGTTGCGGTTGCCCGAGAGCACCGCGGTCACCGCGAGGTCGTTGTCGTTGACCGCCTGCGAGACCTCGTCGATGAGCGGGCCCGAGTTGCCGATGCAGATCGTGCAGCCGTAGCCGACGGTGTAGAAGCCGAGGCCCTCGAGGTCCTTGTCCAGACCCGACTTCTCGTAGTAGTCCGTCACGACCTTCGAGCCCGGGCCGAGCGTGGTCTTGACCCAGGGCTTCTGCTTGAGACCCTTCTCACGCGCCTTGCGGGCGAGAAGGCCGGCCGCGATCATGACGGACGGGTTCGACGTGTTGGTGCACGACGTGATGGCCGCGAGCGTCACCGCACCGTTGTCCAGCAGGTACGGCGAACCCTCCGGGGGCGTCACCTTGACCGGGTTGGATGCCGGGTGGGTGGAGCCGCTGAAGAGCAGGGCGGACTCGGCGTGCTGGTCCTCGTGCTGGTGCGAGACACCGCCGACGGACACGGTCTCGTGCTCGACGCCGGGCGCGGTGCCGGGGTCGGAGGCCGGGAACGTGCCCTCGACCTCGACGGCGTCCTCGACGGTCGTGTCGGTGTAGTTGAGGATGTCCTTCTGGAACTGGTTCTTCGCCTCGGACAGCAGGATGCGGTCCTGCGGGCGCTTGGGCCCGGCGATGGAGGGGACCACGGTGGACAGGTCGAGCTCCATGTACTCGCTGAAGCTCGGCTCGCGGTCGGCGTCGTGCCACAGCGACTGCTCCTTGGCGTACGCCTCGACCAGTGCCACGGTCTCCTCCGGGCGGCCTGTCAGGCGCAGGTAGTCCAGCGTGACGTCGTCGATCGGGAAGATCGCGGCGGTCGAGCCGAACTCGGGGCTCATGTTGCCGATGGTGGCGCGGTTGGCCAGCGGAACCGATGCGACGCCGGCGCCGTAGAACTCCACGAACTTGCCGACCACCCCGTGCTTGCGCAGCATGTCGGTGATCGTGAGCACCACGTCGGTGGCGGTCACGCCGGCGGGGATCTCCCCGGTGAGCTTGAAGCCGACCACCCGCGGGATCAGCATCGACACGGGCTGGCCGAGCATCGCGGCCTCGGCCTCGATGCCGCCGACGCCCCAGCCGAGCACGCCCAGGCCGTTGACCATCGTGGTGTGCGAGTCGGTGCCCACACAGGTGTCGGGGTAAGCGCGCAGCACGCCGTCGACCTCGCGGTCGTAGACGACCTTGGCGAGGTGCTCGATGTTGACCTGGTGCACGATGCCGGTTCCCGGCGGGACGACCTTGAAGTCGTTGAACGCGGTCTGTCCCCAGCGCAGGAACTGGTAGCGCTCGCCGTTGCGCTCGTACTCGATCTCGACGTTGCGCTCGAGCGCGTTCGGGGTGCCGAACAGGTCGGCGATGACGGAGTGGTCGATGACCATCTCAGCAGGCGACAGCGGGTTGATCTTGTTCGGGTCGCCGCCGAGCGCCGTGACGGCCTCACGCATGGTCGCGAGGTCGACGATGCAGGGCACACCGGTGAAGTCCTGCATGACCACACGGGCCGGCGTGAACTGGATCTCGGTGTCGGGCTGGGCGTCGGGGTCCCAGGAGCCGAGAGCCTGGATCTGCTCCTTGGTGACGTTCGCGCCGTCCTCGGTGCGCAGCAGGTTCTCGAGCAGCACCTTGAGGCTGAACGGGAGCTTTTCGTACCCCGGCACCGTCTCGATGCGGAAGATCTCATAGTCGGTGCTGCCGACTGTCAGGGTGCTCTTGGCACCGAAGCTGTCAACACTGGACACGCGTGTCTCCTTCGTCGGCCGCGGGAGGGGGCGTGATCACGCCCGTGCTCCATCTTCCCCCGGGGCGGAGGGCCGGGCTAGTGAGGCCCACCTAACTCTGCCGGGGTGCGAATTTATCTTGATATCAAGATAAATGTATCACTCCGGTGGGCGGCGGTAGAGAGCGCGCGCGGCGAGCCACGTCACCGCCACGAGTGGCGCGAACAGCGGCAGCCCCATGACGAGCTTGAGCGTGCCGAGGGTGGCGACATCGCCGGCGAGGTAGAGCGGGAACTGCACGGCGAGCCGCGCGTAGAAGAGCATCGCCCACGCGATCGCGAGCCAGAAGAACACGCGCCGTTTGCGGGGATCCCGCCGCCAGGCGGCGCCCTCCCCCATCAGGTACCCGGCGGCGAGGCCGATGAGCGACCAGCCGATGAGCGCGGAGACGAGCAGGGCGGTGCCGTACGCGGCGTTGGTGATGAAGCCCGGGATGAAGTTGTCCTCGCCGCGGCCGGTCAGCAGGGCAAGGCCGGCGGCGACCGCGGTCGCGATGAGCCCGCCGATGGCTGCTGATGGCGGGGTGCGCTGCACCAGCCGCACCACCGTGAACACCAGGGCGAGGCCGACGGAGAGGCCCAGACTCAGCGGCAGATTCGCTTCGCCCGTGGCCCGGTCGATGGTGAGGGTGTAGGCGACGACGAAGACCAGACCGGGCAGCACCGATTCCAGCACGCCACGCCAGCCGCCCATGGCGCGCCATACGACGTGGCCCGTGGGTCGGTCATCGGTCGGGTCCAGCCCCGCGCGACGCGCAGCCCCGCTGAGCGCCTGCCCGAGGACGTCGCTCGCGCGCGGCTCCGGAGGCTCGAGCGCGTCGTCGCGCGGATCGTCGGCCGGGGTCGTCACGCGCTGCCCGGCGTCGCCGGCATCTTCAGCGGAATCAGGTCGCGCGGGGGCATCGGTGTTCCGCCGCGCACGACGACGAGAGAGCGGAAGAGGTCCTCCACCCGCGCTGCCGCCTCGGTGTCCGAGGTCGCGGCGCCGCCGATCACGCCGCGCAGGAACCAACGCGGCCCGTCGACCCCGACGAAACGCGCCAGGCGCATGCCCGTCGCGCCGTCGGCCCCGGCGACCACCGGCACCTCGGCGAGCAGTTCCGGCCCGAGGGGACCCTCGCGCTCCTCGACCCGGCCACCCTGCTGACGCACCTGCTGACGGATCTGCTCGCGGGTCTCGTCCCACAGACCGCTCGAGCGCGGTGCCGCGAAGGGCTGCACCTGCAACGTGGAGTCGGCGTAGTCGAGTCCGACCGCGACGATGCGCTTGGTCTGCTCCTCGACCTCGAGCCGGAGGTTCAGGCCCTCGCGAGGCAGCACCTTGATACCGCCCAGGTCGATGTAAGGGCGGACGGGATTGGCCTCGGACTCGTCGAACGGCCCCATCTGCGCCCGGTCCTCCGGTCCCGCCTTGCGCGGCGGCTGCTCCTGCGGCGACTGATCGGTCATGCGTGGGTTCCTGTCTTGTGGTAGCCCGTGGAGCCGAAGCCGCCGTCCCCGCGGACGCTGTCGGGCAGCTCCGCGACGGGGATGAACCGCACCGGCGGCACCGGCATGACGATGAGCTGCGCGATGCGGTCGCCCACGGCGACGTCGTACGCCTCGCCGGCATCCGTGTTCAGCAGCGCGACCTTGATCTCGCCGCGGTAGCCCGCGTCGACGGTTCCGGGCGCATTGACGATCGTGATGCCGTGCTTGGCCGCCAGGCCGCTGCGCGGCACGACGAACGCCGCGTAGCCGTCGGGCAGCGCGATGCGCACACCGGTGCCGACGAGGGCACGGGCTCCGGGCTCGAGACGCACCGCCTCGGCGGCGACCAGGTCGGCGCCCGCGTCACCCGGGTGCGCGAACGCCGGCACCACGGATGCAACAATGGGGACGTCCACGGAATCGGTCACCCCACGAGGCTAATGCAGAAGACAGCGGCCGGCACACGCCCGGCATACGCATACCGCGAGCGGCTCACCCCCTCACTCTGGGCGCTGGTCAGCGCCGCGGTGGTGGGGCCGATGGCGGCGCTGGTGCTCACCGCCTTCAACCCGACCGTCGGCCTGATCGTCGGCGGCATCCTGGCGGTGGCGGTTGTCGCGCTCATGCTCGCGCTGTCCCCCGTGATCGAGGTGCGCGACGGCTGGCTGTACGCCGGCAAGGCGAAGATCGAGCTGCAGTTCCTCGGCGATCCCGACGTCTTCGTCGGCGAAGACGCACGCCGCGCGCGGGGGCCGGAACTGGATCCGCGTTCGTGGATGCTCGTGCGGCCCGGAATAGACGGCCTCGTGCGCGTGCCCGTCGACGATCCTCGCGATCCCGTCCCCTGCTGGGTCCTGTCAAGCAGAACGCCCGACCGCCTCAGCGCGATCATCCGCGCTGCGCGGCCGGGCGTCTGAGCGGCGTCGTTACGCCGAGCACTCCACGCAGACGGCGCCTGCGGCCGTCTCGTGATCGATCTGCGACCGGTGCTTCACCAGGAAGCAGTTCGCACAGGTGAACTCATCCTCCTGCGGCGGGAGCACGACGACGTCGAGCTCCAGGTCGGACAGATCGGCGCCCGGCAGCTCGAACCCCGACGGGTTGTCGGAGTCCTCGACGTCGACAGCGCCGGAGAGCTTGTCGGGAACACGCTCCTTGAGCGCTTCAATCGACTCGCTGTCATCCTCGGTCTTGCGCGGTGCGTCGTAATCGGTGGCCATTCTCGAGCGTCTCTACTTCCAGTTCATGCGGGCGTGATCGCCCATCGGGCGGCGACAGTTTGCATCACGGGATCCCTTTTCGCAAATGCCCCCAGGACATCCGCAGGTCTGCTCCCATCGCGATGCGTGAAACTCGCGGCGCGCCCTGGGTATTCCCGGGTGTGGGGGTCGTGCTGTGACAGCATGGGCGGCACCACGGCAGATTCGGAGGGGTGTTTCGCATGGAACAGCTCAAGGTGATCGGCACCGAAGACGGCACGCTCGTCCTCGCAACCGAGACGGGCGAGCGTTTCGCCCTTCCCGTCGACGACGTGCTGCGCGCGGAACTGCGCAAGGCTCGCCGAGACCGCGACGGTGAACGCCGCGCGCCCAAGGCCAGCCCGCGCGAGATCCAGTCGCACATCCGCTCGGGCATGTCCGCCGCCGAGGTGGCGGAACTGCTGGGCGCACGGCTCGAGGACGTGCAGCGCTACGAAGGCCCGGTGCTCGCCGAGCGCGAGCACATCGTCGGCCAGGCACTGGCGGTCCCGGTGCTCGTGGGCAGTGAGCTCGAGCCCGACGCGCAGCCGACCTTTGGAGCCGCAGTGCGCGCGAAGCTCGCCGAGGCCGGTGCCGCGGGCGAGCGTTGGACGAGCTGGCGCGAGCAGACGGGCTGGATCGTCAAGCTCGAGTTCACCGCGAACGACGTCGACCACGACGCCCGCTGGACCTTCGACCCCCGACGCAGCACGCTCGCCCCGCAGAACAGCGATGCGACGCAGCTGTCACGCCAGGGCGCGCTGCCGGAGGGGCTCATCCCGAGGCTGCGTGCACTGGACCACCCGATGGGCAAGGACGACTCCCGCTTCGACAGCGGCGCGTTCGGTCCGCGACGCCCTGCCGAGCCCGAGGCAGAGTTCGAGGTGCCGGACGTGCGCACCCCGACGGCCCCGGCTGTGCAGTCCGCGGCGATCAAGCGCGCGCCCGACGCGCCGGTAACGACGTCATCCGAGACAGCCGACCTGCTCGAGGCGCTGCGCCGCCGTCGCGGTCAGCGCGAGCCGCTCCCCGGCGCGACGCAGCCCGAGCCGTCGTCGACCTCGCCGTCGCCCATCGCCCTCTTCGACAACGCCGAGCCGTCCCGCCAGGCGCCCGCACAGGAAACCGTGGACGAGCACCCCGCTTCCGGCCCGGCATCCGAGGGGACACGCCGCCGCGGCGGACGGCCGTCGATGCCGTCGTGGGACGAGATCGTCTTCGGCGCCCGCACCGAAGAGTCCTAGGCGGCGTACGCGCCCAACCGGATGAGCGGCACGATCCGCTCCTCCGCGGTGAGCGAGCCGTGCTGCCCGACCATGCGCTGCGATCCTTTGTCCGCCACCCGGTCGTCGTAGTACGCCACGCCTGCGCGCGCCGCCACGAGGACGTCGCCGATGCGCGGGAGCACCTCGGAGTCTGTCGGTCCGAACAGGCCCGCCTGCACGGCGTCATCGCGCCCCATCACCCAGGAGCGTCCGCTCTCGGCCGCCTGCCAGGCCGCCAGCACGGCGTCGGCCCGGCCGGGTTCCGCGTACAGGTGCAGCATCCGCGGCTCGCCGGCGATGACGCGCACATCGTCGACCAGTCCGTCGCCCTCCTGCAGCAGCAGGTGACGGTGCCGGGGGACGTCGACCATGCCGTGGTCCGCGGTGACGAGCACGCCGGTCCCCGATGCCGCCCGCCGCGTCAGCAGCCGGGCCGCGGCATCCACCCGTTCGAGCCCCGCGGACCACTCGTCCGACTCCCAGCCGTGACGGTGTCCGAGCGAGTCGAGCTCGGGCGCGTAGAGGTAGACCAGCGCGCCGGGGTGATCGGCGGCAAGCTCTGCCGCGCGTTCGACACGTTCGTCGAGATCGTCGGCGCCCACGAAGCGGCCGCCGCGGAGAATGGCCTCGGTGAATCCGGTCGCGGCGTACTCGGAGCGCGTCACCACGAAGCACGGCCGGCCGGCGCGGTGCTCCCGCTCGAGGAGCGGCTCGGACCGCTGCCAGGTGAGCGGGTCGAGGCCGTGGGTCTCCCACCCCTTCAGCTGATTCGGCGCCTCGTCGGTGCCGGGGATGCGCAGCCGATACCCGACGATGCCGTGGGTGCCGGGACTCCGACCGGTCAGCAGGCTCGTCAGCGCCGCGGCCGTCGTACTCGGGAACACGGTGTGCGCGATGTCGCGCTTGGCCATCGCGCCGGCAAGGTACCGGGCGTGACCTGCGCGGGCGGCGAGGTTGGCCCGGCCGAGGCCGTCGATGACGAACACGATCGCGCTCGACGCCGGCGGCAGCCAGTCGTCTGCGCCGTCCAGCGAGGCCAGCATGTGGGGCACGACACCGGTGAGGCTTCGGGCGCTCGGCGGGTCCGCGGGTAGGCTGAGAGGCATCGCGGCCAGTCTCCCACACGGGATGCGCGGCCACTTCTCCCGCCCGTCACCCGAGGACGCATCTCCGTACATGGCTGCATCGCGCAAAGACCCCGCCCCCGCCGCCGCCCTCGTCGAACGCATCGAGGATGTGGACGTCTCCACCGAGATGCAGGGCTCGTTCCTGGAGTACGCCTACTCGGTGATCTACTCCCGCGCCCTGCCCGACGCCCGCGACGGCCTGAAGCCCGTGCAGCGACGCATCCTCTACCAGATGGCCGAGATGGGCCTGCGCCCCGACCGCGGCCACGTCAAGAGCGCCCGCGTCGTCGGCGAAGTCATGGGAAAGCTGCACCCGCACGGCGACACCGCGATCTACGACGCCCTCGTCCGCCTCGCACAGCCCTTCGCGCTGCGCGTTCCGCTCGTCGACGGCCACGGCAACTTTGGCTCCCTCGACGACGGACCGGCCGCCGCCCGATACACCGAAGCCCGCCTCGCGCCGGCCGCCCTCGCCCTCACCGAGAGCCTCGACGAGGACGTCGTCGACTTCATCCCCAACTACGACGGCCAGTTCCAGCAGCCCGAGGTGCTCGCTGCGGCGTTCCCCAACCTGCTCGTCAACGGCACCACCGGCATCGCCGTCGGCATGGCCACGAACATGGCCCCCCATAACCTCATCGAGGTGGTGGGCGCCGCCGTGCATCTGCTGGACAACCCCGATGCCACGCTCGAGGAGCTCATGGAGTTCGTGCCGGGGCCGGACCTGCCCGGCGGCGGCGTCATCGTCGGGCTCGACGGGGTGAAGGATGCCTACGCCACCGGCCGCGGCACGTTCCGCACGCGGGCCAAGGTGTCGATCGAATCGCTCGGTCCCCGCCGCACCGGCCTCGTCGTCACCGAGCTGCCATACATGGTCGGTCCGGAGCGCGTGATCGAGAAGATCAAGGACGCCGTCACCGCCAAGAAGCTCACCGGCATCGCCGACGTCGCCGACTTCACCGACCGCAATCACGGCCTGCGGCTGGTCATCGGCATCAAGACCGGCTTCGACCCGCAGGCGGTGCTGGCCCAGCTCTACCGACTCACGCCGCTGGAGGATTCCTTCGGCATCAACAACGTCGCCCTCGTCGACGGTCAGCCACAGACCCTCGGCCTGCGCGAGCTGCTGCAGGTGTACCTGCAGCACCGCATCCGCGTCGTCACCCGCCGCAGCCGCTACCGTCTGGCCCGGCGCCAGGAGCGCCTCCACCTCGTGGAGGGACTGCTGATCGCGATCCTCGACATCGACGAGGTCATCCAGGTCATCCGCGCGTCCGACGACAGCGACCAGGCTCGCACCCGCCTCATGGATGTGTTCGACCTCTCGCAGGCGCAGGCCGAGTACATCCTCGAGCTGCGACTGCGCCGCCTGACGAAGTTCTCCCGCGTCGAGCTCGAAGCCGAGCGCGACCAGCTGAAGACCGAGATCGCCCACCTCGAGGAGCTGCTGGCCAGCGACGTGCTGCTGCGCGCGCAGGTCGCCCGCGAACTCGACGCCGCGGCCGAGACGTACGGCACGCCGCGTCGCACGCTGCTGCTCAACGGCGGTCCGCCCGTGTCGGCGCGCTCGCGCGCGGCCGCCCCGGCCGACCTGCAGATCGCGGATTCGCCGTGTCGGGTGTTCCTCACGGCCACCGGCCGCATGGTGCGCGCCGACCTCACCGAGGACGCCCCCAACCGAGGCATCGTTCCTCCGGCACGACGCAGCAAGCACGATGCGATCCGTTCGAGCGTGGACACCACCACGCGCGGCGATCTCGGGGCCGTCACCAGCACCGGTCGTCTCGTGCGCTTCTCCCCCGTCGACCTGCCTTCGGTCCCGGGCAACTCCGTGCAGCCGGCGGCCGGCACGCGCGCCGACCAGTATCTGGGCCTTGCCGGCGGCGAGCACGTCGTCGCACTGGTTCCGCTGACCGATCAGCCTCCGGTGGCGCTCGGCACCGCGCAGGGCATCGTCAAGCGCGTGTCTCCAAGCGAGATCGGCACGAAGCACGACGTCGAGATCATTGCGCTGAAACCCGGCGACCGCGTCGTCGGAGCCGCACCCGCGCCCGACGACGCGACCCTGGTGTTCGTCACAACCGACGCGCAACTGTTGCGCTTCGACGCGGCCGCCGTGCGTCCGCAGGGGCGGACGGCCGGCGGCATGGCCGGCATCCGTCTCGCTGACAAGCAGCAGGTGGTCTACTTCGGGGCCGTCGCCGCGGGCAGCGAAGACGAGGCCGTCGTCATCACGATCGCCGACACGTCGCAGACCCTCACCGGCACGGATGCCGGCAGCGGCAAAGTGACCGCCTTCAGCGAGTACCCCGCGAAGGGTCGCGCGACCGGCGGTGTGCGCGCGCAGCGCTTCTTGAAGGGCGAGGACACTCTCTCGCTCGCATGGGTCGGTGTCGAGCCGCGCGCGGTCGGACCCGACGGCGCCGTCCGCGCGCTTCCCGACCCCGGCGCCAAGCGAGACGCGTCAGGTCAGCCGTTGGCCGACGTCGTGGGCGCAGTGGGCACCGTCGTCGCCTAACTTCTCCCGGTTCGTTGCGAGACCCCGCGGTGCGTTGAGCGAGCGCAGCGAGACCAAACGCCCGTGCACTACCCTCCCGCGGCCCGTTGAGCGGGCGCAGCGAGACGAAACGCCCGTGCCCACCCTCCCCTCGGCCCGTTGACCGAGCGCAGCGAGACGAAACGTCGACACGTGCACTACCCCTCCCGCGGTGCGTTGAGCGAGCGCAGCGAGACGAAACGACGCCCCGAACCCTGTGGAATCCGCGTCTCGCAGCCCACCGCAACCGCGTACCGTCACGACATGCCCCACGTGTACATGCTCGAATGCGCGGACGGCACGCTCTACGTCGGAAGCACGATCGACCTCGAGCGCCGCCTCGCGCAGCATGCGGCGGGCGAGGGCGCCGCCTACACGCGGCGCAGGCTTCCGGTCACCCTCCGTTGGCATGCCGAGTTCGCCCGGATCGAAGACGCCTTCCAATGGGAGAAGAGGCTCCAAGGGTGGAGCCATGCGAAGCGCCTCGCCTTCGCGGCGGGCGGACTTGATGCCGTGCGCGGCTGGAGCGCGCGGGAGCGGCGTGAGGGAAAAGGGTGACCGCGTTTCGTCTCGCTGCGCTCGCTCAACGACCGGTGGGTGCGTCCAGCCGCTTCGTCTCGCTGCGCTCGCTCAACGACCGGGGGTGGAGTGGCCGCGACACGTCACCGGTTCAGCCGCCTGCGGCAGTCCTCCAGCGACTGGACGATCGAGTCGGTGACATCTCCGGGTTCTTCCGCCGCCTCAGCTCCCCCGGACAGGCGCGAGATCAGGTTCTCCTTCGCCGCCCGGCGGTCGACGCCCTCAGGGATCACCCAGGCGAGGACATCGAAATCCCGATGCGCGTACTCCGGCACCGTCGCCCGGACGCGTCCGAGCTGCGGATCGTCGCTCTCCAGGTGCAGATGCGCGCGCAACTCGGGATCGAAGCCGGTAGCGCCGACGTAGGCCACCTCTCCCGTGCGGGTATCGACCCAGATGTAGAGCCACGACCCGGTCGGCTGAACGCCTCCCTGGCGGATAGTGAGGATGCGGGCAGGGCTGAGGGGCATGGACACACCCTATTGACGGATGCCGGCTGGGCGCGGCGCGTTTCGGCTCGCTGCGCTCGCTCAACGACCGGAGGTCGGACACGGGCGTTTCGTCTCGCTGCGCTCGCTCAACGACCGGAGGTCGGACACGGGCGTTTCGTCTCGCTGCGCTCGCTCAACGACCGGAGGGCGGACACGGCGCGTTTCGGCTCGCTGCGCTCGCTCAACGACCGGTGGTCGGACACGGCGCGTTTCGTCTCGCTGCGCTCGCTCAACGACCGATGGTCGGACACGGGCGTTTCGTCTCGCTGCGCTCGCTCAACGACCGGTGGGCGGGCATGGGCGTTTCGTCTCGCTGCGCTCGCTCAACGAGCGGAGGGCGGCGGGCAGAACGGGTCAGGCGTCGATGCGCTCGCGGGCGAGTCGGTCGCTGGAGTCGACGATGAACTCGCGGCGCGGGGCGACGTCGCTGCCCATCAGCAGTTGGAAGACGTTGTTCGCCGCGTCGGCGTCCTGCACGCGCACGCGACGCAGCGTGCGTCCGGCCCGGTCCATCGTGGTGGTCGCGAGCTGATCGGCATCCATCTCGCCGAGGCCCTTGTACCGCTGGATCGGCTCCTGCCAGCGCTTGCCAGACTTGGTGAGCTTGGCCAGCAGCGCGTGCAGCTCGGCCTCGCTGTACGTGTAGATGGTCTCGTTCGGCTTCGACCCGGGGTTCATCACGATGACGCGGTGCAGCGGCGGCACGGCGGCGTAGACGCGGCCCTCCTCGATCAGCGGACGCATGTATCGGAAAAACAGGGTGAGCAGCAGCGTACGGATGTGAGCGCCGTCGACGTCGGCGTCGCTCATCAGGATGATCTTGCCGTAGCGCGCCGAGGCGAGGTCGAACGAGCGACCGGAGCCGGCGCCGATCACCTGGATGATCGCCGCGCACTCGGCGTTGGAGAGCATGTCGCTCACTGACGCCTTCTGCACGTTGAGGATCTTGCCGCGGATCGGCAGCAGCGCCTGGTACTCGCTGTTGCGCGCATGCTTGGCCGTGCCGAGGGCCGAATCGCCCTCGACGATGAACAGCTCCGACTGCTCCACGTCGTTCGTGCGGCAGTCGGCGAGCTTGGCCGGGAGCGACGAGGATTCCAGCGCGTTCTTGCGCCGCTGGGTCTCCTTGTGGGTGCGCGCCGAGATGCGCGCCTTCATCTCCGAGACGACCTTGTCGAGCACCAGCGCGGTCTGTGCCTTGTCATCGCGCTTGCTCGACGCGAACCGGGCGGTCAGCTCGCGGGTCACGACGTTCGCGACGATCTGGCGCACCGCGGGCGTGCCCAGGATCTCCTTGGTCTGACCCTCGAACTGCGGTTCGGCGAGCCGCACCGTGAGCACAGTGGTCAGCCCGGCGAGGATGTCGTCCTTCTCCAGCTTGTCGTTGCCGACCTTGAGACGGCGGGAGTTCTGCTCGACCTGCGCGCGCAGCACCTTCATCAGGCCCTGCTCGAAGCCCTGCTGGTGCGTGCCGCCCTTGGGGGTGGCGATGATGTTCACGAACGAGCGCGTCACCGTGTCGTAGCCCGTGCCCCACCGCAGAGCGATGTCCACGACGCACTCCCGCTCGACGTCGGTCGGGATCATCGCGCCGGTCGGCTGCAGCACGGGCACCGTCTCGGTGAACGTGCCGGTGCCGGTCAGACGCCACACGTCGGTGACGGCCGCGTCGGGTGCCAGGAACTCCGCGAACTCGGAGATGCCCCCGTCGAAGCGGTAGCTGGTCTCGACCGGCTCCTCCCCCGCGGGCACGGCGCGCTCGTCACGGATGACGATCTCGAGGCCCGGGACGAGGAATGCCGTCTGACGGGCACGCTGCACGAGCTCGTCCAGGTTGAAGGCGGCATCCTTCGTGAAGATCTGCCGGTCCGCCCAGTACCGGATGCGCGTGCCGGTGACACCCTTCGGCGCCTTGCCGGCCACGCGCAGTTCGCTGGCCTTCTGAAACGGCGAGAAGTCGGCGTCGGGAGTCGGGCCGGAGAACACCCCGGGCTCGCCCCGGTGGAACGACATCGCCCACGTCTTGCCGCCGCGATCCACCTCGACGTCGAGGCGCTCCGACAGCGCGTTGACCACCGAGGCACCGACACCGTGGAGGCCGCCCGAAGCCGCGTACGAGCCGCCGCCGAACTTGCCGCCGGCGTGCAGCTTGGTGAGCACGACCTCGACACCCGACAGCCCCGTGCGCGGCTCGATGTCGACGGGGATGCCACGCGCCCGGTCACGCACCTCGACGCTGCCGTCGGCGTACAGGATGATCTCGATGCGGTCGCCGTGGCCTCCGAGGGCCTCGTCGACGGAGTTGTCGATGATCTCCCAGAGGCAGTGCATGAGGCCACGGGAGTCGGTCGAGCCGATGTACATGCCGGGGCGCTTACGGACGGCCTCGAGGCCCTCCAGCACCTGGAGATGATGGGCGGAGTACTCGGCGGTCACAATCCTCAAGCCTATCCGCCGCCCCTGACAGCGCCCTCGCCGACACACACGCGTCGGATGACGAAGGCGCCCAATGACGACCCGCATCGTACGCGCACAGCGAAATGTGCCCGGATCTCGGCATGATCCCGGCATCCGCGTGGTTGTATGAGATGAGTCTGCAACCAGTAGCGAGACATCCCGAGGAGGCACCGAGATGAGCATCACATCGACCCCGACCGACCAGACCGCCGTCCTCGACTACCGCCTGACCGCGGCGGACCGGTGCGACTCCTGCGGAGCGCAGGCGTACATCGCCGCCGAGGTCAACGGCAGTGAACTGCTGTTCTGCGCCCACCACGGTCGCAAGTACGAAGAGAAGCTGCGCGCTGTGGCGACCAGCTGGCACGACGAGACGGCCCGTCTGGCCGACGCCCTCTGACCATCGGCCGACACGGCCGCCTGCGGTGCCCCGCCTAGACTGGCGGGGCACCGCTTTCTTCGTCCAGGGAGGACAATCCATGGCCTCTGGTGGCCTCGCGCTCCAACACCGTCTCCGCGTTCTGCTGCAGCGCGCCCGCCGCATCGACGTCTCCTCGGTGACCGATCGGGCTCGCTTCACGGCGAAGGTGCACGGACGCAGCTACCCCGTGGTGCTCGCGGACATGCTCTGGTCGGCGGCACGACACCGGGTCGGGTTCAACGACTACCTGGAGTTCGACTTCGCGATCCTCACGAAGGCCGAGCGCGGGACCTGGGTCACCAGCCCCCTCGCTCTGGAACTGTCCAACCGCTACGACGACCCCGCGTACGTGCACCACTTCCACCACAAGGTGGACTTCAACAAGCGGTTCGACCGCTTCCTCGGCCGGGAGTGGCTGGAACTCGTTCCCGGCAACGCCACCGAGCTCCAGGCGTTCGCCGAGCGGCATCCCGTGCTCATCGCCAAGGTGCCCGTGAGCAAGTCGGGTCTGGGGGTCCGCCGCTTCTACGCGTCCGAGGTGACCGATTGGGAGGCATTCCACGCCGAGCGACTCGCCGCCGGCGAGGTGCTGATCGAGGAGAAGATCGAGCAGCACCCCGACATCGCCGCGACCTGCCCCGGCACGGTGAACACCACGCGCGTCACCACGTTCGTCAAGGATGACGGAACGGTCGAGATCATCAACATGGCGCAGAAGTTCGGGCGCGGCGAGGTCAGCGACCAGGGCGGTTTCGGGGGCTTCTACACGGTGCTCGACGAGAACGGCCATGCCCTCGGCAAGGGGTACGACATCCACGGCCACCTCTACGAGACGCATCCCGAGACCGGTTACCGCATCGCCGATTTCCAGCTGCCACTGATGGACGAGGTGCGGGCACTCATCACCGAGGTCGCACTCGTGATCCCCGAGGTGCGGTACGTCGGGTGGGACATCGTCGTCGGACCGGATGCTCCACTGCTCGTGGAGGGCAACTGGGGCGCGGGCGTGTTCGAGAACAAGCCGACCGCCACCGGCATCCGCCACGGTCACCTGCCGCGCTACCGCGCCGCGATGGGCTTTTAACCCGCGACACGAAGAAGGCGGTCGCGAGAGGATTCTCGCGACCGCCTTCTTCGTTCGGCGTGGTCAGGCGTTGCGGACGATCCCCAGCGGGGTGGACTGATGCCCCTGCCCCAGCGGGTTGTCGCGCAGGATCCGCACGAGACGCGCCTCAGCGGCCTTGTCCAGCGTGGACCCGAGGATGTTGCCGCCGATGTCGTTGATGTCGACCACCGCGACGTCGGCCGTGCCGCCGAGCATCTGCTTCAGGTGTGCGGCGACCTCGCGTGGGCGCTCGGGACCCAGCACGACCGCCTTGTTGTACGGCGGGATCGTGCCGCTCGTCGGTCCGTCGATCGCGCGGGCCTTGTCGCCGGCGATGCGGTAGAAGTCGCCCTTGCGGCCGAACGCCTTGGTCACCGCGGCGACAGCCGCGGCGAACAGGATGCGCGGCGTGCCGCACTCGCGCAGCGCCATCTCCATCGTCTCGGGCATGCCCAGACCGATGCCGTACGAGGTCTTGGTGACGTACTTCGACAGGAACGTCGCGAGCTTGCGCGGCTTCACCGAATCGATGGGATACGACCGGCCCTGCGTGATCGCGACGATCTTCTCCGTGACGAACAGCAGATCGCCTGGGCGCACCACGTCGGCGGCGTACTCCCGCACGAACGTGTCGAGGTCGTCTCCGGGCATCACGACGCGCGTGCGGATCGGGATGCGTTCGAAGGTGCGGCCTTCCACCGTGACGGTGAGGGCCTTGCCGTCGTTGGGCACAGCCGACATCGGAACGTCGCCCATCACTCGAGGTAGTCCCGCAGCGACTGCGAACGCGACGGATGCCGCAGCTTCGCCATCGTCTTCGACTCGATCTGACGGATGCGCTCACGCGTGACGCCGAAGGTGTCACCGATCTGGTCGAGCGTCTTCGGCTGGCCGTCGCCGAGTCCGAAGCGCATGCGGATGACGCCCGCCTCGCGCTCCGACAGCGAGTCCAGCAGCGACTCCAGCTGACGCTGCAGCATGGTGAAGCCGACCGCGTCTGCGGGCACGACCGCCTCGGTGTCCTCGATGAGGTCACCGAACTCGCTGTCGCCGTCCTCACCGAGAGGCGTGTGGAGCGAGATGGGCTCACGACCGTACTTCTGCACCTCGACGACCTTCTCGGGCGTCATGTCCAGTTCGCGGCTGAGCTCCTCGGGCGTGGGCTCACGGCCCAGGTCCTGCAGCATCTGCCGCTGCACGCGGGCGAGCTTGTTGATGACCTCGACCATGTGCACCGGGATGCGGATGGTGCGGGCCTGGTCGGCCATGGCGCGGGTGATCGCCTGACGGATCCACCAGGTGGCGTACGTGGAGAACTTGAAGCCCTTGGTGTAGTCGAACTTCTCGACCGCACGGATCAGACCCAGGTTGCCCTCCTGGATGAGGTCCAGGAACTGCATGCCGCGACCGGTGTAACGCTTGGCCAGCGAGACGACCAGGCGCAGGTTCGCGCCGAGCAGGTGGCTCTTGGCACGCTGGCCGTCGCGGGCGACCCACTGCAGGTCCAGGCCCAGCTGCGACGACTTCTCGGATGCCGACATGTGCGACAGCTTCTCTTCGGCGAACAGTCCCGCCTCGATGCGCATCGCCAGCTCGACCTCTTCGGCCGCGTTCAGCAGCGGCACCTTGCCGATCTGCTTCAGGTAGTCCTTGACGGGATCGGCCGTGGCGCCGGTAATCTGCGTCGAGTAGACGGGGACGTCGTCCTCATCGCTCGAGGAGATGACGATCGCGCCGGTCGGAAGAGGCTCGGTGAACGCCGGCTTCTTCTTCTCGTCGTCATCGTCGTCGTCGTCATCGCTCGCCGTGTCGTCGCCGACCTTGGCCTTGGTGCGCGAGGGCGTGGCCGCGGCGTCGTCGTCCGATGCATCGGCATCCAGTTCGACGTCGACCTCGACCTCGTCGAGCTCTTCCTCGTCGACCTCGTCGCCCGCGCTCTTCGCCTTCGAGGCGGTGGCCTTCTTGGCGGGCGCCTTCGCGGCGGTCTTCTTGGCGGGTGCCTTCGCCGCGGGCGCCTTCTTGGCCGCAGGCGCCTTCTTGGCCGCGGGGGCCTTCTTCGCAGGCGTGTCGGCGGCCGCGGACGTCGTCGTCTGGTCGGTCTCAGCCTCGGCGTTCGCGGACGCCGCGGTTGCGCCGGTGCGCGTTGTGGTCTTCGTGCCTGACGTCACGTTTCGCCTTTCACCGAGGAATGAACATCGGTTGGTTCTCGGACACTAGTAAGACCCTTGTCAAGTCCGCCGGGTCTCCGCGGAGGGAGCCACGATCGGTCGACAACGGGTCAGGTCCTTCATTGTCTCATACGTTCCTGACGCACCCCGACGGCGCGCACAAGAGTCGAACGCCGCCGCGCCGCCGCGCATTCCCGCTCGGACCGGACCCGGTCAGGAGCCGAAGCCGCCGCCGGCGCTCTTGTCGTCGCCGTCGCTGCGCGGCCGCGTGGCGAGGAAGCGCTCGAGTTCGGCGGCGAGCTCGTCCGCGCTGGGAAGGTCGCCGGTGTGGATGATCGGCTGCGCGAGCGTGGAGCCGGCCATGTAGGAGTCGTACCGCTCTTCCAGCCCGTGCAGCATGCGGCTGAGCTCTTCGCTCGCCGAGACCTGCTCGGTGACCTTCTCGACGAACTCCCGGTTCTCCTCCCGCAGCTCGTCGCCGTCGAACACGAGCCCGGTCGCGACGGTGAGGCTGTCGAGGGCGGTCAGCGCAGCGGCGGGGTACTCGGTGTCGGCGAGGTAATGCGGCACCAGCAGAACGAAGCCCGCCACCTGACTGCCGGACTCGGCGAAGCGGTACTCGAGGAGATGGCCGATCGTCGCCGGCACCTGGGTGTGCGGCTTCCATACCGAGTGCGCTTCGGTCAGCTCGCTCCGGGTGCCGCTGACGGTGGTACCCAACGGGCGGGTGTGCGGCACGGGCATCGGGATGGCGTGCACCCAGGTGACGGTGGACACCTCCAGCCCTTCGGCCAGACCCAGCACGGTCTCGGTGAACGCCTCCCAGCCGAAGTCGGGCTCGTATCCGGCCAGCAGCACGAACGGCTGCCCGACGGCGTCGTGGGCAAGCGAGAGCTCCAGCCGCGGCGCGCGGTAGTCGGTGAGGTGATCGCCCTGGAAGGACACGATCGGGCGGCGCGCGCGGTAGTCCAGCAGAGCGTCGTTGGAGAACGAGATGACCGGTGCCGGGTCGAGGTCGGCGCGCATGTGCTCGATCACGCCGGCGACGGCGCCGCCGGCATCGGTGAAGCCGGTGAGCGCGATGACCATCGGCAGCCCCGCGGGCACCGGCGGCGCCGAAGCGACACGCTCATAGAGAGGTCCGGGATAGGGCATGCATCAACTTTACGAGGCGTGCGACCGGGCCCGGCCGCCGCGCCTCCCGCTGACAGCGAACACGACGAACCTAGGATGGGAGGATGCCGTTCCCCGAGCTCGCGCACAGTACCCGCCCCTTGACAGAGGCCGAGGCCGACGCCCTCGTCCTCGCCCTTCCCCCGCTGGACGCCGCCGGCGACGCCCTGCAGACGTGGCCCGGCCTTGCCGACGCCCTCACCGCGTTCGGCTTCACCGGCGCCCCCGGCGCACAGCAGCGCCTCTTCCTTCCACAGATCGCTGCGGTGCCGCTCATCGTGGTCGGCACGGGGAAAGAGCCGGATGCCGCAGCCATCCGCGACGCCGTCGGTGCCGCCGTGCGCACCGCCACCGGCTTCGACACCCTCGCCGTGGCGGCTCCGCTCGCAACCGGTGACCCGTGGCGTGCCGCCGCAGAAGGCGCGGTGCTCGGCGGGTACCGTTTCGCCGGCTACAAGAGCGACGAACCCGCATCGCAACGCGCGAAGCGCGTGGTGCTGCACACCCCCACCGCGCCCGCCGAGGCCGACGTCGCCGCCGTCGCCGCGCTGGGCGAGGCGGTCGCGCTGGTGAAGGACCTCGTCAACATCCCCGCCGAGTGGCTCTCCCCCGCCGACTTCGCCGACCGCTCCATCGATGCCGTCGCCGACCTCCCCGTCACCGTGACCGTGCTCGATGAAGAGCAGCTCCGGGAGCAGGGCTTCGGCGGCATCCTGGGCGTCGGACAGGGCTCGGACCGCCCTCCGCGGTTCGTGCAGGTCGACTACGCCCCCGCGAACGCCGAGCGCCACATCGCCGTCGTCGGCAAGGGCATCACGTTCGACACCGGCGGACTGTCACTGAAGCCCGCCGCGAGCATGGTGGGCATGAAGTACGACATGTGCGGCGCGGCCGTAGCTCTCGCGGTCGTGCGCGCGGCTGCGGCCATGCAGCTGCCGGTGCGTGTCTCGGGCTGGCTGTGCCTGTCGGACAACATGCCCTCCGGCCGGGCGACGCGCCCCGGCGACGTCCTGCGGATGCTGGACGGCACCACCGTGGAGGTGCTCAACACCGACGCGGAGGGCCGGCTGGTTCTCGCCGACGGACTCGTCGCGGCCAGCCGCGCGAAGCCGGACGTCCTCGTCGACATCGCCACCCTCACGGGGGCGATCACCGTGGCCCTCGGCACGCGCCACACCGGTGTCATGGGTGAGGATGCCGCCGTGCAGGCCTTCCTCTCCGCCGCGGAGCGCGCCGGAGAGGCCGCGTGGCCGCTGCCGCTGCCGCCGCACATGCGGGAGGAACTCGACTCCCCCATCGCCGACCTGCAGAACGCCAAGATCGGCGACCCCGCCGGCGGTTCGCTGTTCGCCGGACTGTTCCTGCAGCACTTCGTCGGACGGGTCTCGGATGAGCCTGAGGCGGAGCGCATCCCGTGGGTGCACCTGGACATCGCCGGTGCGGGCTGGAACAAGGGCTCCGGGTTCGGTGCGACCGACAAGGGCCCCACCGGCACGATGGTGCGCAGCCTCCTGGAGTTCATCGCGGCGGGAGGCCGCTGATGGCCGAGCACGCGGCCGACATCGTCATCCTCGGCGGCGGCAGCGGCGGCTACGCCGCGGCGCTGCGCGCGGCAGAGCTCGGCAAGAGTGTCGTGCTCATCGAGAAGGACAAGCTGGGCGGCACGTGCCTGCATCGCGGATGCATCCCGACCAAGGCGCTGCTGCACGCCGGCGAGGTCGCCGACAGTGCGCGGCACGCCGGCGATGTCGGCGTGCGGGCGACGTTCGGCGGTGTGGATATCGATGCCGTGCGCGCCTACCGCAAGGCGATCGTGGCGAAGAAGCACTCCGGGCTGCAGGGACTCATCTCCGCACGCGGCATCACGGTCGTCCCCGGTGCCGGGCGGCTGACGGCGGATCGTGCGGTGCAGGTCGGCGAGGATCTCTACCGGGGCGCCGACGTGGTGCTCGCGACGGGGTCGTACAGCCGCACCCTGCCCGGCCTGGACATCGGCGGCCGCATCCTCACCAGCGAGCAGGCACTCGAACTCGCCGAGGTTCCCGAGCGCGTGATCGTGCTCGGCGGCGGCGTCATCGGAGTGGAATTCGCCAGCGTCTGGCGCTCGTTCGGCTCCGAGGTGACGGTGGTCGAGGCGCTCGACCACCTGGTCCCCACCGAGGATGTCGCTCTCAGCAAGGCGCTCGAGCGCGCCTTCCGCAAGCGTGGCATCACCTCCCGGCTGGGGGTGCGGTTCGCCGGCGCTTCACAGACCGACGATGCGATCACCGTCCGTCTCGAAGACGGCACGGAGCTGGTCGCCGACTACCTGCTGGTGGCCGTGGGCCGCGGTCCCGCCACCGACGGCCTCGGCTTCGAGGAGGCCGGCGTGGGCCTGGATCGCGGATTCGTCGTCGTCGACGACGACCTGCGCACGACCGCGCCGGGCGTGTGGGCCGTGGGCGACATCGTCCCGGGCCTGCAACTGGCCCATCGCGGCTTCCAGCAGGGCATCGCCGTCGCCGAGCGGATCGCCGGTCGCACCGTGCCGAGCATCCCCGACTCGCTGATCCCCCGGGTCACCTACAGCAGCCCTGAGGTGGCATCCGTCGGACTCACCGAGGCGGCGGCGCGGGCGGCGCACGGCGACGCCGTCGTGGCCTACGAATACAACCTCGCAGGCAACGCCCGCAGCGAGATCATCGGCACGGCCGGCGTCGTGAAGGTCGTGCGGCTCGCCGACGGGCCGGTGCTGGGCGTGCACCTCGCAGGAGAACGCGTCGGCGAACTCATCACCGAGGGGCAACTCGCGGTGGGCTGGGAGGCCCATCCCGAGGACATCGCGCCTTTCATCCACGCGCATCCCACGCAGAGCGAAGCGCTCGGCGAAGCCTTCCTGGCTTTGTCGGGCAAGCCGCTGCACGCACGCTGACACCCCGTCGCGTGCCCGGACAACTAAGCTGGTTCAGAATCGCCATCAGAAGGAGACAAAGCTCATGAGCACTTCCGTGGTCCTCCCCGCGCTCGGCGAGAGCGTCACCGAGGGAACGGTCACCCGCTGGCTCAAGCAGGTCGGGGACACGGTCGAGGCAGACGAAGGTCTGCTGGAGATCTCCACCGACAAGGTCGACACCGAGATCCCGTCGCCCATCAGCGGTGTGATCGAAGAGATCCTCGTCCAGGAGGACGAGACGGTCGAGGTCGGCGCCGTGCTGGCGAAGATCGGCGACGGCTCCGGAGCCGCCGCCCCCGCTGACGAAGCCCCCGCCGCGGAGACCCCCGCACCGGCCGAGCAGCCTGCCGCTGAGCAGCCCGCCGCCGAGGCCCCTGCAGAATCGGCTCCGGCCGAGCAGCCCGCACAGCCCGCCGCCTCCGACTCGGGAGACGCCAAGGACGTGGTCCTGCCGGAACTGGGCGAAAGCGTCACCGAGGGTACCGTGACCCGCTGGCTCAAGCAGATCGGCGACGACGTCGCGGTCGATGAGCCGCTCCTCGAGATCTCGACCGACAAGGTCGACACCGAGATCCCCGCGCCGTTCGCCGGCAAGCTCGTCGAGATCCTCGTGCAGGAGGACGAGACCGTCGAGGTCGGCGCTGCGCTTGCCCGCATCGGCTCCGGCGCGCCCGCCCCCGCAGCAGAGGCTCCGGCTCCGGCCGCCGAGTCCGCGCCCGCCGAGGCTCCGGCCCCCGCCGAGGAGAAGAGCGCCCCGGCGCAGTCCGCTCCCGCCGCCGCACCGGCGCCCGCCGAGGCTCCCGCGCCGCAGAAGCAGGAGGCGGCACCCGCCGCGGCCCCGCTCTCCGTCGCCGCGGACGACGACACGCTGACCTACGTCACCCCGCTCGTGCGCCGCCTGGCTCAGCAGCAGGGTGTCGACCTCACCAAGGTCAAGGGCACCGGCGTCGGCGGACGCATCCGCAAGGAGGACGTGCTCGCTGCCGCCAAGGCGCCGGCACCCGCCGAGGCGGCTCCGGCTGCCGCTGCCCCCGCCGTCGAGGTCTCCGAGCTGCGCGGCACCACCCAGCCGATGTCGCGTCTGCGCAAGGTCCTCGCCGAGCGCGCGGTCGCCTCGATGCAGCAGACGGCGCAGCTGACCACGGTGGTCGAGGTCGACGTGACCAAGCTCTCGGCTTTCCGCGACCAGGTGAAGGGCACGTTCCTGGAGAAGACGGGCGACAAGCTGTCGTTCCTTCCCTTCTTCGCACTGGCCGCCGCTGAGGCGCTCAAGACGTACCCCGTCATCAACTCGACCGTGGACGGCGACAAGATCGTCTACCCGGCGACCGAGAACCTCTCGATCGCGGTCGACACCGAGCGCGGGCTGCTGACCCCGGTGCTGCGCGACGCGGGCGACAAGAACCTCGCAGAGATCGCACACGAGATCGCCGACCTGGCTGCCCGGACGCGCAACAACAAGCTGAAGCCCGACGAGCTCGCCGGCGGCACCTTCACGCTGACCAACACCGGCTCGCGCGGCGCGCTCTTCGACACGCCTGTGGTGTTCCTGCCGCAGACGGCCATCCTCGGCACCGGAACCGTCGTCAAGCGGCCCGGCATCGTTCAGGTCGACGGGAAGGATGCCATCTCGGTGCGCTCCTACGTCTACCTCGCCCTGTCGTATGACCACCGTGTCATCGACGGTGCCGACGCAGCGCGCTTCCTGAGCGCGATGAAGGCGCGCCTCGAGGCGGCAAACTTCGAGGGATCGCTCGGCATCTGAACCCGTTCATGGCTGATCCGCGACGTCGTAGGCGTCGCGGATCAGCCATTTCCGCTCCACCTCGACGATGACGAGCAGGCGATCCGGCTGCGCCCCCGGCACCGAGGGTGAGACCCGCAGCACCGCGACGCCACCATAGTCGTCCACCAGCGTGATCCGACGCTCCTCGGGACGCTCCGCCAGGATCCCGTCGACCACCGGCCGCCCCGGCGTCTCGCGCAGCCGGTTCAGGCAGGCTTCGTCACCGCAGTGCGACACTGCGTCGAGCAGCGTCCGCCCCCGCTGCTCGGGGTCTTCTGCCGCCCGCGCATCCTCAGCACCGGCGGCATCCACGCTCCCGCTGGCAGCCTGCGCCGCGGCATCCGCATCCGGCTGCGCGCCGGGTGACTCGAGCGCCGGCGGCGGTCCGGTGGCGGTGCCCGGTGACCCCGGGGTGGGGGACGGCGACGGCCGTGCGTCGATCGCCTGCCCGGTGGGCGCAGCGGGCGGCGCGGATTGCTCCGGCCACATCATGCCCGCGGTCAGCACAGCCGCCGCGACGGCGACCCCGATGAGCGCAGGGCGTCGTCGAGGCCGTGCGGCGGCGCGCGCCGACGCAGGCGGCTCCGCACCCACCCCCGCCGCCGCCGCGGAACCCGCCCCCGGCGCATCCCGTCTCCGGCGCTGCCGGGGGCGCCGAACCCGGGGCTCGCTGCGGCGCCGCGTCCACCACACCCGCACGTCGTCGCGCGCGCGCAGCACGCGGTCGGCGACATCGGCGTCGACGTGGCGCGCGACGGCGGCCCGCAGCGCCGATCGCGACGGTGCCGCCGCGTGGTCGACCGCCGCAGCCACCGAGCGGGCTGCCGCCGGGGCGGGCACGCTCGTGATGAGCGCGGCCGGCTCCGCGGCGGCGAACAGCAGATCCTCCGCCTGCATGATCGCGGACGCGTTGCCACCGATGGCGTCGTGCGCAGCAAGCAGCGCCGTGCTCAGCACCGGGTCGGCCGAGGACGCCGCCAACTCACTCAGGAGGTTGCGCGTCTCGGTCGCCGCGTTCTCATCGCCGGTCAGCGCGAGAACCGGTCGCCCGTCCTCGGCGATCCACCATTTCCCGGGCGCTTCGGCGCCCGCCTCCTCCGTGCCACGCAGCAGACTGACCGCCACCGTCACCGCCTCCCCCGCCGTCAACGGCGCCCGCACGCGGTCGCGCTGGTGCAGCAGCACGTCGAGTCGTCCGCGGCACAGATCGAACACCGCCTCGTGGCCCGTCGCCGTGCGCACGACATCGGTGGGCGCCAACAGGTGCCCTCCCGTCGGGGCGCGCCACACCTCGCTGCCGGCGAGCAGCGCGGCATCCACATGCAGCGTGCTGCGGCCGTCATCCTCCCGCACGATCACCCCGGGCCAGGGCGCACCGTCTGCGGCGACCCGCACGACGGTGCCGCCACCGAGGAGAGAGCCGGCGGAGCGCAGGCGATCAGGGGGATTCATGCCCCCGATTGTGCGCACGGGTGAGGACACGGATGCGTGGTGAATGCGGCATCCGGGGATAACCAGCGCTTCCCGTCGGCGGTGCAGGAGACGAGGCGCCGAAAGGTAGGCTGGTGGGCATGGCCGCACGCACTCCCGCACCAGAGAAGCGCCCTGGTCTGATCTCTCAGATCAAGTCGCTGTTCGTCTTCACCAAGAACGTCTACCCGTGGCTCGGGTGGCTCCTCATCGGCATCATCGTGCTGGGCATCGCCCTGGGCGTGCTCGTCGGGTTCCTCATCCCGCCCACGGCGGTGTGGAGCATCATCCTCTGGGGCGTCAGCGGTCTCATGGCCGGCGTCCTCGCCGCGATGATCACGATGACACGCCTGTCGACACGTGCGATGTACCAGAAGATCGACGGCATGCCCGGCGCGGCCGGACACATCCTCTCCACGGGGCTGGGACGCAAGTGGCAGGCGAACGAGATGCCCGTGGGCGTGAACCCGAAGTCGCAGGATGCCGTGTATCGCGTCATCGGTCGCGGCGGCGTCGTCATCGTTGCCGAGGGTGCGCGCGGCCGTCTGACGCGCCTCGTCGCCGACGAGCGCGCCAAGGTGCAGCGTGTCGCGTCCGGCGTGCCGGTGACCGTGCTCTACATCGGTCACGGCGAGGGCGATGTGCCGATCTCGAAGCTGGCATCCACCATCAAGGCACTTCCGAACAAGATCGACCGCTCGACGATGGCGGCCGTCATCAAGCGCGTCGACTCGGTGTCGAAGTCCGTGACCTCGCTGCCGATCCCGAAGGGCATCGACCCCACGAAGGTCCGCGCTCCGCGTCCCCGCTGACGCCGCTGCCCGGCCTCAGGCGCGGACGAGCACCGTGCCGGCTGCCTTGTCGTGCAGGCCGCGGCCGTCGGCATCCCAGATCGCTGCCGGGATCACCAGCACCAGCAGCAGCGTGCGCAGCACGGGACGCCACAGCCCCGGCCAGCCGCCGGTGGCGAGGTTGACCCGCATGCCGAGCAGTCGGTGACCCGGGCTCCCGCCCAGGGTCGGAATGAACACGATCTGCAGGCCGGCGAAGAGCGCCAGGATCAGCAGCGGCGGAGCCGAGTAGTCGCCGACCGTCGCGAGGGTGATCGCGATGGCGACGATGTAGGCGCTGGTGTAGTCGATGAACAGCGCGCCGACACGCCGACCGAGCGGGGCGAGACTGCCGGCACCTGTCGCCGGGAGACCCAGTCGCTCGCCGGGATACGTGTCGTCGAGGGGGGTTTCTGGCACGTCTCCAGCCTATCCGGCCTCGCGTAACATGGCTGAAACATGGGGGATACTGCCGAGCAACTCCCCCCGACTACGGTCGGAAGTGCCCGCCCGCCGGGTCCCGACACCAGCCCCACCTTTGGAGAACGCATGTTCCGTGATTCATCAGAGGTGCTGAAGTTCATCCAGGACGAGGACGTCAAGTTCCTCGACATCCGTTTCACGGATCTCCCGGGTGTCCAGCAGCACTTCAACATTCCCGCCTCCACGGTCGACGAGGAGTTCTTCACCGTCGGCCAGTTGTTCGACGGGTCCTCGATCCGCGGATTCGCGAACATCCACGAATCGGACATGCAGCTGATCCCGGATGTCTCGACGGCGTACCTCGACCCCTTCCGCGAGGCGAAGACGCTGGTGATGATCTTCGACATCTACAACCCGCGCAACGGCGAGATCTACGCCAAGGACCCGCGTCAGGTCGCCAAGAAGGCGGAGAAGTACCTCGCGTCCACCGGCATCGCCGACACCGCGTACTTCGCCCCCGAGGCGGAGTTCTACATCTTCGACGACGTGCGCTACGAGGTGAAGCAGAACTCGAGCTTCTACCACGTCGACTCTGAAGAAGGCGCCTGGAACACCGGCCGCGTGGAAGAAGGCGGAAACCTCGCCAACAAGACCCCCTTCAAGGGCGGCTACTTCCCCGTCAGCCCGGTCGACAAGCAGGCCGACCTGCGCGATGACATCAGCCTGCGTCTCATCGACGCCGGCCTGCACCTGGAGCGCGCCCACCACGAGGTGGGCACCGGCGGACAGGCGGAGATCAACTACCGCTTCGACACCATGGTGCACGCGGCAGACGACATCCTGAAGTTCAAGTACATCGTCAAGAACACCGCGCTCGAGTGGGGCAAGGTCGCGACCTTCATGCCCAAGCCCCTCTTCGGTGACAACGGTTCGGGCATGCACACCCACCAGTCGCTGTGGCGCGACGGCAAGCCGCTGTTCTACGACGAGAAGGGCTACGCCCAGCTCTCGGACACCGCACGCTGGTACATCGGCGGCATCCTGGCCCACGCGCCGGCGCTGCTGGCGTTCACCAACCCGACGTTGAACTCCTACAAGCGCCTGGTGAAGGGCTATGAGGCTCCGGTCAACCTGGTGTACTCGGCCGGCAACCGCTCCGCAGCCATCCGCATCCCGATCACGGGTTCGAACCCGAAGGCCAAGCGCGTGGAGTTCCGTGCGCCCGACGCCTCCGGCAACCCGTACCTCGCGTTCGCCGCTCAGCTCATGGCGGGCATCGACGGCATCCAGAACCGCATCGAGCCGCACGAGCCGGTCGACAAGGACCTGTACGAGCTTCCCCCCGAGGAGGCCAAGAACATCCCGCAGGTTCCGAACTCGCTGCTGGACTCGCTCGAGGCGCTGCGCGCCGACCACGACTTCCTCACGCGCGGCAACGTCTTCACGCCCGAGCTGATCGAGACGTGGATCGAGTACAAGATCGAGAACGAGATCAAGCCGATCGCGGCGCGTCCGCACCCGTTCGAGTACGAGCTGTACTTCGGCGTCTGATTCCGAGGGGTCTTAGGGACCGCACTCCCGGTTCCGAGGCCAGCAATTTACTGAGCCCCAGACAGCAGATGCTGTCTGGGGCTCAGTCTATCTCTGGACGTTTACGGACGGCTACGGGGAGTAAACGGACAGGTTCTCGGACAGTGCGGATGACCGCTTCCGCGCACGCGCAGCGACGGCAAGAGGCACAGGCGAGACGCGGCGGGCCCGCAGCGTGTGGTTCGCTGGTCGGATGGCCGCCGTGATCGCCCCATCTGACGACGACGAACCCTTCGACGAGGGCGAAGAAGAGGCGTCCGCCCACGAGGGCGACGTGCCGGCCGACGACACTTCGGGAGAGACCCCGCAGCACACGCGCATCCGTTTCACGATTCGTGGCGACGACGGCGAGCCGCTGGACCCGAAGGATCTGACCGCGTTCAAGGGGGCACTCCCCTCGGGTTCGCTGGGACGAATCTTCGACGACGACTTCATGCGGTCTGTGACCAGCCCGTTCATGCAGCAGACCGAGACGCTGAAGCTCAGCGACTCCCTGATATGGCTCCTCGGCCAGACGTCCGACCCCGGTGCCTTCGGGTCCGACGGGCTGAAGGTCACAGGCCTTACTAGCAACGCCTTCTTCTTTCCCGAAATGAATGCTTCGACATCGCAGTTGATCTCCTCGGCGATCGACCCTTCCGCGTGGGTGAAGGACTACGAGGGGCTCGCCGGCGCCGCATGGATGGAGAACATTCCGCCACTCATCGACACCGGCTGGATGAAAGACCTGCCCGGACTCACCGGTGTCGGGTCGATCACTGGCAACCTGTTCACGGACGCGCAGATGCGGGCGATACTCCCGGCGATCGTCATGCCAAATCTCGGCTTGGCGTGAGGAACGAACTGGTGACAGGTGCGGTTTAGGCCGCGAGTGTGAGCGGCTCGGTTAGCTTGGCCTCGAACTCGATGGGCGTCAACCCGCCGAGGGTGTCTTGAGCTCGTTGGCGGTGGTACTTCCGCTCGATCCAGACGACGATCGCGAGCCGCAGTTCCTGCCGAGTCGCCCACCTCTGCTGGTTGAGGACGTTCGTTTGAAGAAGCGACCAGAAGCTCTCCATCGCGGCGTTGTCTCCGGCGGCGCCGACGCGGCCCATCGATCCGACCATGTCGTGACGGCGCAGCTCGCGGGCCATCGCTCTGCTGCGAAATTGACTGCCTCTATCGGCATGCAGAATGCACCCGGCGACGTCACCTCGTCGCGCGACGGCGTTGCGGAGCGCGTCGACGGCGAGTTTCGAGGTCATCCGGTCGGAGATCGAGTACCCGACGATCCGGTCGAATGCACGTCCTTGATCGCGCAGCAATACAACTTGCCCTCGGCCGTGCGGTGCTCCGTGATGTCGGTCAGCCACACCCGGTTCGGCGTCTCAGCACGGAACGCCGGGCCTCGTCGGCCAGGTATCGGTACCCGGACGTGGGGTCGTCGTGGTGCGCGTCATGCAACGCGTTGATCCGGTGCGCCCGGAGCACGTCAGCGTCCCGCACAGGGTCGTTACGCCACCTGTAATAGGGCTGGCGGGCGAGCTTGAGGACCCGACACGACACCGTCACGGGGATCCCCGCGTCGGCGAGCTCGGCAACGAGCGGGTATGTCATTTTGGAGAGCCACCGAGTTTCAGGTTCGCCTGCGACAGATACGCCGCAGCCCGCCTGAGAACCTCGTTCTCCTGCTCGAGCAACCGGATACGTTTCTTCAGCTCGCGCGCTTCCGCAGCATCGGCCGCAGTCTGACCGGGACGATTGCCGTCCTCGACATCGGCCTGGCGGAGCCAGTTCTGCAACGTTGCTTCGCTGATACCGAAGTCGGTGGCGATCTGCTTGATGGTGACG
The DNA here is from genome assembly GCF_024623595.1 of Microbacterium sp. zg.Y1084. NCBI lineage: Bacteria > Bacillati > Actinomycetota > Actinomycetes > Micrococcales > Microbacteriaceae > Microbacterium > Microbacterium sp. zg.Y1084. The sequence continues at coordinate 195,464 of NZ_JANJGV010000002.1, read as the reverse complement.
CCACTCTCGCGAGGCCTCTCGACCGCGACAACGTCCTCACCGAACTCCTTGGGGTACGGACCGGGCATGATGACATCCTTCCCGCCAGCGCTCCCAGCACTAACGATCAGTTGTCACCGATTCGTTCCTCACGCCCATCCTCTTCACCCCCGGCGCCTGTATGCGCTGGATGCAGCGCGAGCCGAGGAATATCGCTTTCCGATTCCGGGAAGCGACGACCTCCCTATTCGAGCTAACGCGGCCCTCCGCGGCGACGGATTACCGTCGCGGTTGCGAGTACGCTCACACCACCAAAACCTACGAGCATCATCAGCCCTGCAACCCAGGCGCTCGCGCTGGAAAGCATAAGGACCAATCCTCCAACCGCGGCGATTGCGGCGATCACAGCGAGCGCTTTCATCATTCCTCCGTCAGTAGCATGAGTCGTACACGCCCCAAGCGGACCCTACATATCCCGCGAGAGCGAGCCCCACCATAATCGAGCCGCCCAGCGTCACGGGGGCGGTGAGTATGGCGCCGACCAAGCCCGCAGTCCCCACTAGCGCAAACGTAAACGCCCACCCGCACGACATGTAGCCGGTGGGGTCGGTGTTGTTGATGGGGTCGCATCCGGCGTAGGCGTATCGGTTGGGTCTGCCGCACGGATAGGTGACGGGTTGCAGTCACGCCGCGAGGGCGACGTCGGTGTTCATGATTGCTTCGTACTCGATGGGGTCCAAACCGTGGAGCCGCTTCTGTCGACGGCGCCGGTGGTAAGTGCGTTCGATCCAGGTGACGATTGCGATACGGAGCTGGTCCCGGGTGTCACAAGATCGGCGGTTGAGGACGTTCTTCTGCAGCTTGCGCAACTGATTCCGCATGCAGCTCCCGCAGCCGCAGCCGCAGCCGCCGGCGCCTAGATCCAATCCGATTCCCATGGCGACTCCCCAGCCGGTGCGGCTCAACGCCGACGCATAGTCACGACGATTCCGACTGTCGACGCGAGGAGCAGTAATACACCCAGGACGGGCACCGACCAGCTTGACGCCCACCCGAGAGCGAGAGATCCGACGATCAAGATCGCTCCCAGGATCAATCCAGCTGAGTAGACGATTACCAGCGCGGCCTTCGTAGCGTTCTTTTGCATGGTCATTACCTAACTGAGCGCCTGCGTAACTAGTGATCCGACGAAGCCCCCAATGGCGCCCGAAACAAAGCCCGCTAGAGCACCCGATCCACAGCCAGCTAGAGCCGTCGGCCCGCCTGGTGATGTGGCTACAGCGCCGATGGCACATCCGGCTGCCGCGCTACCCACGCCGCCCGCCAGGCCAGCGACGGACGCGTCTGAGAGGCTAATGCGCCCAGTGGGGTCAACATTGTTGATGGGATCACCGGCGGCGTAGCCGTATCGGTTGGCGTTGCTGGGGTCGAGAGGGCTGTCGAGGGTGTCTTGTTGGGTCCAGCGGCCGAGGGTGGGGTTGTACCAGCGGTTTCCGAAGTGCACCCACCCGGTGGCGCGGTCCTGGATGCCACCCTGGAACAGGAACGGGTTCTGGGAGAGCCCGGTGCCGCCGCTGTTGGAGGTGACGGTCGGGAGCCCGTACGGGTCGTACTGGTAGGTGTAGCCGGTGCCGGCGAAGTCGCGGAGGATGGCGGTGGGGTTTCCTGTGCCGTCGTAGACGTACAGGCTGACGGTGCCGGTGGAGGTGCGCAGCATCAGCGGCTGCCCGGTGACCGGGTCGTTGTCGACGTACGCGGTGACCGAACCGATCTTGGCTTGCTCGATGACGGGTTGGCCGACCTGGTTGGTGCGACCGTAGACGAGGTTGTAGGTGGCGGTGGGAGTCTGCTGCTGCAGCACCTCGACCTGGCTGGTGCCGGCGTACTTGTACCCGAAGGTCCCGCTGGCGTTGGTGGCAGAGGTCATCTGCTCGGCGCCGTTGTAGGCGTAGGTGCCTGCGGTGTCGGCGGTCATGTTGCCTGCGCCGTCGAATGTGTACCCGGTGGTGGTGACCTGGTTCGCCGCGTTGAAGGTGAGGGCCTGTGAGGTCGTGGTGCCGCCAGTGGTGCCTGCGGTGAGGCGGTTTCCGCGGGCGTCGTAGGTATAGGTCCAGGTGGTGGGGTTGGTCCCGCCGGTCTGGGAGGCGCCGGTCAGTCGCCCTGCCCCGTCGTAGCTGTAGCTGGTGACCTGCCCGGTGATGTTGTTGCGTTCCCATTGCAGCTTCGCCCGGTCGCCGGATGTCTGCGCTGCGCAGGTGGGGGCAGGAGTCCCGGTGTTGTAGCAGTAGGAGATGTCGCTGATCGTGGTGACGGTGCCATCGTTGGTCATCGACTCCGCGATGGCGCGGCTGACTCGGCCGCTGGCGTCGTAGTCCTGGTGGGTGTGGCCGCGCCAGCTGGTGTTCGCGGCGTTTGCGGCCAGCCAGGAGTCGGTGCGTCTGCCCTGGTCGTCGCTGGCGAAGTTCAGCATCTTCGTCCCCGAGCTTGTCGGGTAGGCGATGCCGGTGGGGGTGCCGGAGTTGTCGAAGTGGTTGGTGACAGTGCCGCGGCTGTCGGTGACGGTGACGAGGTTGGATGACTTGTCATACCCGTAGGTGATGGTTCCGCCGGCGAAGGTGTTCGCGCGGGCGGTGAGGCGGCCGAGCTGGTCGTAGGTGTAGGTGGTGGTGCCGTTCGCGTCAACGCGCGTCTTCGGGCGGCCATTGTCGTCATACGTGTTCGTCACCGTCGCAGTCCCGCCGCTGAAAGCGGTGGACAGCAGCCGGTCCTGCTTGTCGTAGCTGTACGTGACCGTGACACCCTTGCCGTCCGTGGCGGTGCGCACCCGTCCGAAGTCGTCGTACGTGAAGTTCCGGACCCCGAGGGAGGAGCCTGTGACGGGTGTTACTCGCGTCAGCTGCGCGTTGGCGTTGTACGTGTACTTGGTGGTGTTGGACCCGTTGCCGGGGGCGGCGGCGGTCGCGACGGTCCCGTTCGTGTTGTAGGTGAGGGCCGCGGTAGCTGCGACCGCGTCGGAGGTGGTCAGCGGGTTGCCGGCACCGTTGTACGTGTACGTGGTGGCGTTCCCGGCGGAATCGGTCGAAGTCGTCGGCAGGTAGCTTGTCTCTGCGGCGGTGTTGCCGTACGCGAAGGCCTGTGTGGCGCCGGCGGGTGACTGCACGCTCGTGAGTGAGTCGCCGTTGTTGGCGCCGTAGGTGGCCATGGTCGTGGACGCTGCGTTCCCCGTCCCCGACGTTGCTGAGGCGACATCCCCGTTGGCGGTGTACGTCGCGGCGCGGCTGCGGCCCATCTCGTCTGTTGCAGAGCTGACGAGGCGATTCCCGTCGATGCGGTACTGGATGTGGGGAACGGACGCGACAGCAGTGGACTGGTTGGTGTTCGGGCGGGCCACGAGAGTTGTGCCTGCGGACGGGTACGCGAGGCGGGTGATGGAAGCGCCCGGGGAGCCTGCGGAGCTGTTTGCCCGGTTGACGGAGAGGACCTTCCTCGACCCGGACTCGTAGGTGATCGTGGTCACCCCGCCGTCCGGTGCGGTGATGGTTGTGAGGTTACCCCCGGAGTACCCGAAGGTGGTCTGCTTCCCGTTGGCGTCGGTGATCTTCACCAGGTTCGACGCAGCGTCCTTGGTGTAGACCACCGAACGGCTCGAGTACCCGGAAGCCTGCGACACGGTCAGCGTGTACGTGGTGGCGTTGTACGCGAAGGTCGCGGTCCGCGCCTGGGTGGGCCCGGCTGTGGACACGACAGTGCTCAGACCGCTGGGCCCGTAGGTGAGGGCCGTGGTGTTGCCGTTGCGGTCCGCGATGCTCACCGGCCGGCCGTCGGCGTCGAAGGTGACGACGTTCCGAGAATTCCGGAACGTCAGCCGGTACTGGGAGCCCACTGCCGCAAGGTCGGCTCGCAACCCGGCCGGGGCTGCGAAGGTTCCCCCCGTGCCCGCGGTGAACGTCCACATCCCGCCGTCAGCGGCGACGTACACCACCGCCCCATCCGCGCCGGCTGCGAGGCTGCCCACCCCTTGCACGCCGAGGGTCCAGCGGTGCGCCGCCAGCGTGCCGGTGCTGCCATTCTGGCTACTGAACGAGTTGTAGGCCTGGCTGATAGCCACACTGCTGTTCACACCGGGCAGCTGCAGGGACGCCGTCTGCAGGCGCAGGTTGCCAGTGCCGACATCCACGAACACGGTCGCCTGATCCGAGATCGGGAACTCCAACTCCGTGCCCCCCGGACGGTCACCGGCGCGCACGGTGGAATAGGGCCCGACAGGAAGTCCGGTCGCGGAGAGGGCTGACGCGGGCGGCGCAGGAAACAGCAGAAGCAGGCCGATAGCCGCGGCCGCTGTGCCTCTCGTGAGACGTTCCCGCCAACCATCCGCGCGCGTACGTGCCGACACACTGCCCCCAACCGGTCGTCGTTCCCCAATGAACTCCCGTGTCAGCGGCCTAATCTGCGTGACGGGTGCCTGAAAGCTAGCGCATAGCAACGGGAAAGGTAAAGGGATCCGCCTATGCGAACCTGACGGTCACCCCACCACCCAGCACCGGCCGGCGAGACACCGGCAACAACCTCGCACACCTAGGACAATCCAACGCGCCCGAAAACCGGGCGCGTTCGCATTTTCACGCCTAAAAGGTGGAGCCCACCTACCCACGCACCTCGGCGAGAGCCCGGGTACCCAGAAAACGAGAAGGGCACCGGCTCGAAGCCAGTGCCCTTCTCGTTTCTCGGCCGTTTTGCAATCAGTATTGCCAACAGCCCACCGGTCGGGATGACAGGATTTGAACCTGCGACCCCTTGGAGGATTCGGGCGATTTCCGAATCTCACCGGATGTCTTGGAAACCCTCGCGTTCCCTTGTGTTGACAGGGAACCGGACGGTTCGAATGGCCCGAGTGTATCCGGTTGGCTCGGGTCGTCCCTGGGTGATTGAGGTGGGAAAGTGATGACCTTCGGGTCCCGCGCTGGACGCGGCGAACCCTTCCCGTCCCGGATGCTTCGGTTGGGACACGGCCCCCTCCTGAGATGTGGAAGGCGCCTCCTGGGGTGGAGACCCCCTACGTTTGTGCGTCGTCTGGTGGGAGTTCGGCGTCTAGATTCGGAGGGTGGGCGCGTTCGTTCGGTATCAGAGCATCGTTCCTAGTCGCCGCGACCGATTCCCGGGCGTGTTCGCTCTCGTGAACGCCCTGGTCCAGGACTCGCTGCTGTCCAGTGAGAACGCCGTATGGGTCCGTTCATCGAACGATCGCGCCAATGCGGCGTACCCGGATCCAACAACCGTGGTCGCGGACTGCTACGACCCGATCGTGAACCCCGGAGCCAGTTCATGGTTTAGATCGTCGGCGAGGGACTTGCTTGGCCTCACCCGTGAGTATCTCGATCTCCTGGATCGTTACGGGGTGCGATGGGTCGACCTGCGGACGGGCACCCCCGGCAGGATCACATACGAAGATGACGTCAGGTCGTTGCGGTTCCATACGCCCATCCCGATGACTGGCCGTTCGCGCGCTCACTCCCTTGACCTCCGGTCGCCTAGAGGGTGCCGTGACCCGGGTTTCCTTGCTGGCGTCTGTTCCGAGACCGTACGTTGCTCGCATGAAGCGGTCATCACGAGAACCTCGCACACGGCGACTAATACCCTGCGTATTCGCGGCACCGTGAGCGCTCCGACTGCCACAGAAGCAATGCCCCGCACAAACCGAAGTGTGACACGACGACCGAGGATCGTTCCGCCAGCAGCGTTCGCAACGTCCCGCGCAACTACCGCTCGGGATGGCTTTCTGCGGCCACGGAGTCAGACAAACTTCGACGGAGGACAATCCCCCGCGATCTGGAGCTGACCCAGACGACGGCACCTGCGGCGAGGAGGGTGAGTAGGAGTGCCGTGCTGTATCCGATTAGCGACATCACACCGCGCTCGGGGAGGAGAAACCCGTAGGGAACCCATCCGTCGGTCGCTCCACGGATAAGGACGACTCCCAGCCATGCGACCGGGTAGGGCAGGATGATCCACAATGTGCGCCACTGCAACGGGGCGCGGTCGCCGATGAGACCCCAGTCCAGTAACACGAACACCGGGAAGACCACGTGGAGGACAGCACTCACCCACGCAGGCGCGGTACCGGTGCCCGGAACGAGTCCGTTGTAGATGACAGCCACGACGAGCAGATACGCCGTCACGACCCCGCGTGCAATAACCAACCACTGCGGCGCGGGTTGATCGCGGAGTGACAGCGAGCCGGTGGCAGCCAGAACGAGAGCCGCGAGCAGGCTCGTCTGATTCGTGAAGTAACCGAAGTAGTCGAAGGGATTGTCGTCACCTACCGCGATGCGTCCCGCGAAAGTATGCAGCAGAAGGACAACCACGAAGACCGCGGCGCTGATACGCACGATACCGATGCGGAGCACCGCCCTATGGGAGCCGATGGTGCGAATCACATCAGACAGCCTAGATATGCTCCGATCAAACGATGAATGGAGTCGGCAAATGCGAGCACGGCGTTCTCTGCCCGGGGCAGTGGCATTGGCGATCCTCGTCTCGTGCGCCGGATGCTCGACGATCCCGAGTCCTCCAGCCGCGGTCGGGGAGAACTTTCCCGGCACGTGTCTCCCGGCCGAACTGTCGTGGCCAACTGATTTTCTTGAGTCGTTGCCGGACGGCAACATCGGCCGCTTCCTGCAATGCGGCCAGCGCCTCGGGTTCGGTCGCTCCGCTGCCGCTCGGACGACGCTCGCGCCCGTTACCGTCGTAGACGCGTCCTCGCGCGATGACGAGACCGCTCGGCTCAACGGTGTAGGTCACCTTGCCGAGTTCGCCAAGCGCGCGCTTCGGCCGCGCCATCAGTCGCCCGCCCTGTCCATAGGAACCACGATCCGCCCTGCGATGAACGCCTCGATATCCTCATCGCGGTAGCGGACGTTGTGCGCCGAGAGTGCGACGAACGGCAATCCGAGACCTCGGCTGCGCGCGCGCTCCGTCCGCCAGTCAGCGAGCGTCCTGATGGGGATGCCCGTATAGTCGGCAAGCTCCTGCGGAGTCCAGAGGCGAGTGCGGTCGGCGCTCATATCAAACAGGTAGGCGGTACCTCCCGTAGACCCCCAGGAAGACCCGTAGGGCGGCCAAGAATCGGCAAAACGGACAGGTTCTCGGACAGCCGCAGCAGCGACCCACCTCATGCTCAGCATCGCACTTCCCTTAGTTCGCAGGGGAGTACGTTCCTGTGGAACACCCTCCGAATCTCAGATCCTGAAGCCGAGCTGTACTTCGGGGTCTGATCCACTTACGACGGCGCCTCCCGGGCCCCCGACTCGCGTCGGGCCCGGGAGGCGCCGTCGTTGTCAGGGCGGGCGGGTGCGCCTGATCCGTCGCCTGCCCAGCGACAGGCGCGCCCGTCGAGACCGCATCACGGCGAGGCGGCGTGCGGCGCCATCTCGTGCCGCACCCATGCGCACTGCGCATAGCCCGATCCAGGACATGCATTCCACGCACGGGCGTGGCCCGCACGCCGGACGATCGCAGCATGACCTCGACAACACACAAGCCCACGATCGTCCTCGTCCACGGAGCCTGGGCCGACGGCCTCAGCTTCGCGGCGCTCACCGAGCGACTGCAGCGGCAAGGCCACACCGTGCTGCTCTCCCCGAACCCACTGCGGGGTGTCGCACACGACACCAAAGCCGTCTCGGATTTCCTCGCACAGGCGACGACGGGTGCGGTGATACTTCCGGCGCATTCCTACGGCGGGATCGTCATCAGCGGCGCCGCCCTCGGCAACCCTCTCGTCAGAGCGCTCGTCTACATCGACGCCTACGCCCCGGTCGACGGCGAGAGTGCGAGCTCTCTGAGCAATGAACGACCGGGTTCCTTACTGAACGTGCCCGACCCCACCACGGTCTTCGACTTCGTCGTCCCTGCCGCCGACGCGACGCAGGGCGAGTACGACAGCTACATCAAGCGAGATCGTTTCCACGCGATCTTCGCCGACGGCATCCCCTCCCGCGAAGCGGCCGTCCTCGCCGCGGGGCAGAGCGCCACGGCTCTCGCAGCCCTCGGCACCCCCTTCAGCGGCACGCCCGCCTGGCAGTCGATCCCCAGCTGGAGCGTGATCGGCACGGCTGACCGGGTCATCCCGCCCGCGCAGCTTCGTGCCATGGCGTCGCGCGCGGGAAGCAAGACGGTCGAGATCGACGCCCCGCACCTCTCGATGACGGCCGACCCGCGACGCGTCGGCCACGTCATCGAGCAGGCCGCGGCATCCATCTGACCCCGAGTCCTCCGTTCCCTCTGCCCGCACGGCAGAGGACCACCGAGGGCGATAGCTCCGTCCTCCCGAGCAAAGGAAGTCCCATGAGAACAACGATCCGTCGCGATGAGCGGCGCACCGGCCCGCGTCGTCGGAGGCCGCTCCTGGCGATGCTCGCCGCGATCATCGCCACCGCTCTCCTCGCCCTCGCCGCACCGGCCGTCGTATCCGCGGCGCCCACCTCCTCTCCGTCGGCGGTCTCCGCCGCCAAACCGCGGACGACGGCAGCGAAACCGACCATCGTCCTGGTCCATGGGGCATGGGCGGGGGCATCGAGCTTCGACCCCGTCACGACGATCCTCCAGGCGCAGGGGTACACCGTGGTCAGCGCGAACGTCCCCATGCGCGCGATGGAGGACGACATCAACCAGGTGGTCTCCTACGTCTCCACACTCCACCCGGAACCGGTGGTGCTGGTCGGGCACTCGTACGGCGGTTTCGTCATCACGGGCGCCGCCTCGCGGCTTCCCAACGTGAAGGGCTCGTGTACATCGACGCATTCGCACCGAAGGCCGGAGAGAGCATCGTGAGCCTCGCTCAGGGGAGCGGCTCACTGCTGGATGTCGGCACGGACTACGCGAAGGCGTTCGACATCGTCCCCCACCCCGGTCAGGACGGAGCCGGGCCGGACTTCTATCTCCGTGTCGACCGGTTCAGGGAGATCATCGCTGCCGGCGTACCCTCCGTCGTGACCAAGGTGCTCGCTGCAGACCAGTCTCCGATCGCGGGCAGCGTTCTGGAAACGCCCTTCAACGGCCCGGCCGCGTGGGAGAGCCTCCCGAGCTGGTACTTCGTGGGCACTGACGACAAAGTGATCCCCGCCGCCGGCCAGCGCCAGATGGCCCAGCGCGCGGGAAGCACGATCGTGGAAGGCAGAGCGCCGCACCTCGCCATGTACGGCGCACCGCTGAAGGTCTCCCAGCTGATCGTGAGCGCAGCCCGGGCAGTCGGCTGACGTCCCGACACTCCGGGGAGGGGAACCGGCCGCTGCGCCGCCGGTTCCCCTCCCGTTCGCGCGGGCCTAAAGTGGGCCCCACTCCTACCCGAGCTCTTTCGATCAGCCGCGTCGCCCAGCTCGAACGCGAGCTGGACGTGCGGCTGTTCGAGCGCACCGCGCGTGGGGTCTACCTCACGGACGCTGGCCAGGCTCTCATCGGTCCGGCCCGGCGCACCCTGAACGAATCCCGCTCCATCCGCGGCAGCGTCGCCTCGATGCGCGATGGCGTGCGGGGCACACTGTCGATCGTCGCGAGTTCGGCGCAGAGCGACGGCATCCTCGGCGACTACCTCTCCGCATTCCACGCCGCTCTCCCCCACGTCGAACTCCGCGTCGCGGCGGCGGAGAGCTCTGTGGCCGCGGCCGACGCCGTCGTGGCGGGCGAGTACGACATCGCGTTGGTGGAGATGCCCGTACAGCCCGCGCTGGAGGTCCTTCCCGTCGTGGAGGAGGAGTTCTACGCGTTGTTCGCAGGCGCGGGAATCACCGACCCCACGAAGGGGATCCCCACCATGACCCGCGAGCTGCTGCAGGGGCGCACGATGCTCCATCTCCCGCTCGCGCAGTTCCCGCGCCAGAGGAGCGTCCAGCTGTGGCACCAGTTCGGCGCCGATCCGCTCCGTCACCTCGAACTGGCCGACTGTACGCTGCAGGTGTCCGTCGCCCGGTCCGGGGGTGCCGTCGCCGTCCTGCCCCGTGTCGCAGCCCTGGCCGGATGGGGCGCCGGGCTGGATATCGCCGCGCCGCCACGAGCCATTCGCCGAACCGTCGGGTTCGCGAGGCAACGCACCAACACCTCGGCTCAGGTCACCCGGTTCCTGGGTCTCGCGCGCCGGCTCCGGCCCTCCGTGAACGCCCCCATCAGCCGAGCGGCGACGGATGCCATGCCTCTCCCGCTCGCCTAGTCGCGCGTCAGCGGCGAACCGCGGCGGATGGCCGGCATGAACGGCATCACGGACCGCATCGCGCAGCAGGTTCTGCACGCGGGGTGGACGGGGTGACGTGGCGTGGCTGACCGCGGCCGCCGCGTTGCGCACGCCACGGCGACGAGCCGCGACGTGGCGGCCGCCACCAGGGCCGCCCGAGCCTCACCGCGCGCGGCGCCGGAGGATCGCCATCGCCACCGCGAACGCGACGGCCAGGATGCCGGTGCACCACCCCAGCGCGATCCAGATGTCCCCGCCCACGGGCTGCGCGGTGAGGAGCGCCCGGATCGTGTCGACGATGGGCGTCACCGGCTGGTGCTCGGCGAACCAGGCCACCGGCGCCGGCATCGTGCCGGTCGGCACGAACGCCGAGCTGATGAACGGCAGGAAGATCAGCGGATACGAGAAGGCGCTGGCGCCGTCGATCGTCTTCGCCGACAGCCCCGCGATCACCGCGAGCCACGTGAGAGCCAGGGTGAACAGCACCAGGATGCCGGAGACGGCGAGCCAGGCGCCCGGTGAGGCGTTGCTGCGGAAGCCCAGCAGCAGCGCGACGCCCACCACGATCGCCAGCGACACGATGTTCGCCGCCAGAGACGTGAGCACGTGAGCCCACAGCGGACTCGAGCGCGCGATGGGCATCGACCGGAACCGCTCGTACACGCCGTCCTGCAGATCGACGAATAGTCGGTAGGCCGTGTACGCGATCCCCGACGCGATGGTGATCAGCAGAATCCCGGGCAGCGTGTACGAGACGTACGACGTGCCCGATCCCACGTCGATGGCGCCGCCGAGCACGAAGACGAACAGCAGCATGAGCGCGATCGAGGTGACCGCGGTGGTGATGATGGTGTCGGGGCTGCGCAGCACGTGTCGCAGCGACCGCCCCGTCAGGATTCCGGTGTCGCTCAGCACATGGCCGGTCATGGCATCTCCTCCTCTTGGCATGCCGCCTCGTCGGCGGGTCCCGCTCCCGCCTCTCCGACGAGGGCGAGGAACACCTCTTCGAGGGTCGGCTGCTTCTGCACGTACTCGACCTTCGCCGTGGGCAGCAACCGCCGCAGCTGCTCGAGCGTGCCCTGCTGCACGATCGTGCCCCGGTGGAGGATCGCGATGCGGTCGGCGAGCTGCTCGGCCTCCTCGAGCTGCTGGGTCGTCAGCAGCACGGTGGTGCCGCCCCGCGCCAGCTGCCTGACGGCATCCCATACCTCCCGGCGTGCCTGCGGGTCGAGGCCGGTCGTCGGCTCGTCGAGGAAGATCACCGGCGGGTCCCCGATCAGACTCATCGCGATGTCCAGCCGCCGGCGCATGCCGCCGGAGTAGGTCCCCGCACGGCGGCTCCCTGCCTCGCTGAGCGAGAAGCGAGCGAGGAGGGCATCCGCGATGCCTCCGGGATTGCTCTGCCGCCGCAGCCGCGCGATCAACGCGAGGTTCTCACGACCGGTGAGCACCTCGTCGACGGCGGCGAACTGGCCGGTCAGGCTGATCGCCTGGCGAACTGCGGCCGGCGCTTCGACACATCCGCGCCGTTCACCGCGGCGGTGCCGGCATCGGGCTTCACGAGCGTGGAGAGGATCCGCACCAGCGTCGTCTTTCCTGCGCCGTTGGATCCGAGGAGCGCCAGCACACTCCCCCGCGGCACGTCCAGGTCGACGCCGCGCAGCACCTGCACGGCGCCGAAGGATTTGCGGATGCCGCGCACCGCGATGGCGGGGGCGGCAACCGCGGAGATGGTCATGACATCCGCTCCTCATCACTGAGGGCGGCGTCGATCGCCTGCACGAGACGGGCACGTTCCTTGTCGATCCACTCCTTCGACCGGTAGGCGCGCACGAACTCCTCCGCGAACGCCACGGGGTCGTCGCCGATGACATCGCCCAGCGGCGTGGCGTCGGCGGCGGCACGCTCCCAGAGATCCGCGAAGCCGGCGAACAGGTCCACCAGCGTCGCGCCATCGGGGATGGCGCCGTAGTACACGAAGTACCGCGTGAAGGCTCGCGCCGTGCCCGCGTACGGGTCCGGCAGCCCATCGAGACGGGCGACGATCTCCTTGTACTTCTTCTTCTGCTCCAGCGACCCGGTCAGGGCATCGATCCATCTGACGGACATGGCCATCACTCTCCTTCGATCAGCGTGCTGCGCAGCCGTTCGATGCGCTCGGCGAGAAAACTCCACGTGCTCCAGAACTCGTCCAGCTGCGTTCTCCCCCGCAGATTGAGCGAGTACACCTTGCGAGGCGGTCCCTTCTCCGACGGCACCTTCTCCACATCGACGAGCCCTCGCTGCTCGACGCGCACCAGGAGGGCGTACACGGTGCCCTCGGCGATGTCGGCGAAGCCCTGCTCACGCAGCCATGCGGTGATCTCGTAGCCGTAGGCGGGCCGGCGGGCGAGGACGGCCAGCACCGTGCCCTCCAGCACGCCCTTGAGCATCTCCGTCGCCTGCCTGCCCATCGACTCCTCCGTCTACCTAGCGTTATTGAGTACCACGAGATAGTAACGCTGGGTAGCGAGGGGAGCAAGGGCTCCGATCAGCCGTAGAAGAGCTTCTCGAACACGCGGCGCGCGCGCCGCGTGGCGCCGAGGTAGTCCTCCTCGACCTGCGTGGCCGAGCGCGGCGGATACTCCAGCAGGCGGCCGATGCCGTCGAGCCGGCGACGATCGGTGGGGAGGATGTCGCTGGTCTGGCCCGACAGCAGCGTGTTCGCCGACCGCAGCCGACTCGCCAGGCGCCACGCCTCGGCGAGCCGCTGGGCCGCCGTCTCCCCCACCAGCCCGGCCTCGACCGCCGCGCGCAAAGCGTCCATCGTCGAGGTGGTGCGCAATCCCTCGATGCGGTGGCCGTGCTGCAGCTGCAACAGTTGCACCAGCCACTCCACGTCACTGAGCGACCCCGGGCCCAGCTTCAAGTGCCGCGAGCGGTCGGTGCCCTGGGGCAGTCGTTCGTTCTCTACTCGCGCCTTGATGCGCTTGATCTCGCGGACACCCTGCGGGTCGGCGGTGGCCGGGTACCGCACCGCGTCGGCCATCTCCGTGAACGCGCGGATGAGCTTGACGCTGCCGGCCACGCCCCGTGCGCGCAGCAGCGCCTGCGCCTCCCACGCCACGGACCATCGGCGGTAGTACTCCGCATAGGCCTCGAGCGAGCGCACCAGGGGGCCGTTGCGGCCCTCGGGACGCAGATCCGCGTCGAGGTCCAGCGGCACGCGGCTGTCCTCCGAGTAGGTGCGCAGCCCCGCGACGAGCTGCAGCGCCAGCGCGTGGGCGCGCTGCGGATCCACGCCGTTCGGGCGATACACGTACAGCACATCGGCGTCGGAGCCGAAGCCGAGCTCCGCACCCCCGAAACGACCCATCGCGATCACCGAGAAGTCCAGCGCGTCGTCCTCGGCGGGCACGACCTCGCGTCGCACCGCCCGCAGCGTCGCCTGGATCGTGACCTCGGTCACCGTCGTGAGCGCGTGCGCGATGTCCTCGATCGTGAGGTCCTCGAGCATGGATGCCATCGCCAGCCGCAGCAGCTCCCGGCGCCGCAGCGCCCGCACGGCGCGCATCGCGTCGTCGATGGTGCGGTGCCGGGACTGGATGGCCCGTGCCTCCTCCTCGAGCACGACTCCGGCGCGCGGGCGCAGCTGCTCCCCCGAGTCGAGCCAGGCGACGGACTCCGGGATCCACTCCATGAGCTCGCCCACATAGCGCGAGCCGGAGAGCACATGCGTGAGCCGCTCGGCCGCTCCCGAAGAGTCGCGCAACATGCGCAGGAACCACGGGGTGTCGCCCAGGCGCTCGCTGATGCGGCGGAAGGCCAGCAGGCCGTAGTCGGGATCGACACCGTCGGCGAACCACCGCAGCATGATGGGCATGAGGTGCCGCTGGATCGCCGCTTTGCGACTGATGCCGCTGGTCAGCGCGCCGATGTGACGCAGCGCGCCCGCGGGGTCTTGGAACCCGATCGCCGCGAGACGATCGTGCGCCTGCGCGGGCGAGAGCGTCTGCTCCTCGGGCGGCAGCGCCGCCACGGCCGACAGCAGCGGCTTGTAGAACAGGCGCACGTGGATCTCGCGCACCTCGCGCTTCACCGACTCCCACAGCCGCCACACGGCGTCGCCGCTGTCGGCGAGCCGGGACGCCCGCGCCAGCTCCCGAAGCCCTTCGGGGGTGCGGGGCATGAGATGCGTGCGGCTGAGACCTCTGAGCTGCAGGCGGTGCTCCAGCACCCGCAGCACCCGGTAGTCGCGCGCGAACACCGCGGCATCCGCCCGGGCGATGTAACCCTCCGCCACCAGAGCATCGAGGGCGTCCAGGGTGCCGCGCTGACGCACGGCCTCGTCCGCGAGGCCGTGCACCAGTTGCAGGAGCTGCACGGTGAACTCGATGTCGCGGATGCCCCCGGGGCCGAGTTTGAGCTGGTAGGCCACCTCGTCCCCGGGGATGTGCTCGGTGACGCGTTCGCGCATGCGCTGCACGCTGTCGACGAAGTTCTCGCGCGCGGCGCTGGTCCACACCTTCGGCTGCACAGCCGCGACGTAGCGATCGCCGAGCTCGGCATCGCCGGCGAGAGGACGCGCTTTGAGGAGCGCCTGGAACTCCCAGCTCTTGGCCCAGCGATCGTAGTAGGCCAGATGGGAGTCGAGACTGCGCACCAGGGCACCCTGCTTGCCCTCGGGGCGCAGGTTCGCGTCGACCTCCCACAACGGCGGCTCGATCTCGACGCTGGAGATGCCGCGCATGGTGAGCACCGCGAGGCGTGTCGCGATGTCGATGATGCGGTTCTCCCCCAGCTCCTCGAGGACGTCCGGGGCTCCCCCACCGACGAAGATGACATCGACGTCGCTGACGTAGTTGAGTTCCCGCGCCCCGGCTTTGCCCATGCCGATGATCGCCAGCCGGGTGCCCGCGACGTGTTCCCGGGAGAACAGGCCGGGGCCGGTCGGGCCGCTCACCCGGGCGCGCGCGACGCTGAGGGATGCTTCGAGTGCCGCTCCCGCGGCATCGGCCAGCGCGGCCGCGACCGGTGCGAGCGCGTCGTCGGGTGATGGACTGCGCAGATCGAACACGGCGATGCGCGCCAGCATCCGCCGATAGCGCACCCGCAGCGCCACCCAATCCGCGTCGTCGCCGCCCGCGGCGAAGCCGTCGGCCGCGCCCACCGACTGCAGCAGGCTCTGCGTCAGCTCGGCGGCGGTGGGCAGAGTCCCGGGTTCGGACGGCAGGTGCGCCAGCTCCTGAGGATGCCGCAGGTAGAACTCCCCGAAACCCCGGGACGCCCCCAGCAGGGCCCACGCCGAGCGGCCCGCGCCGCCGGGCGAGAACAGCGCGCGCACCGGCTCCGGGTCACGCCGTGCGATGCGGGCGAACGCCTCCAGCGCACCGTTGGGGTCGGCGGCCACCGCGGCATCCGCGATGAGCGTCTCCCGCGGGATGCCGAGCGTTTCCACGAGTTCGGCGGCGAGCCGGTCTGCCTCGGCGAGGCCGGTGAATCCCAGACGCGCCAGAGCGGTGAGGGCCGACGACCGTTCGCTCGTGGACATACGCGGCTGCCTAGAGCATCTCCAGGTTGCTCTTCAGCTCGTAGGGAGTGACCTGTGTGCGGTACTCCTGCCACTCGCGCCGCTTGTTCAGCAGCACGTAGTTGAAGACCTGCTCACCGAGGGTCTCTGCCACGAGCTCGGAATCCTCCATGCGCTCGAGCGCGCGGTCGAGGCTGGCCGGCAGCGGCGGGTAGCCCAGCGCGCGTCGCTCGGCGTCGCTGAGAGACCACACGTTGTCTTCGGCCTCGGGCGGCAGCTCGTAGCCCTCTTCGATGCCCTTGAGCCCGGCGGCGAGCATGAGCGCATACGCGAGGTACGGGTTGGCTGCCGAGTCGAGTCCGCGGTACTCGACACGCGTGGACTGGCCCTTGTGCGGCTTGTACATCGGCACGCGCACGAGCGCGGAGCGGTTGTTGTGTCCCCAGCAGATGAAGCTGGGAGCCTCGTCGCCGCCCCACAGCCGCTTGTACGAGTTGACGAACTGGTTCGTCACGGCCGAGATCTCGGCGGCGTGCTTGAGCAGCCCGGCGATGAACTGACGGCCGGTCTTGGACAGCTGATACTGCGCGCCCTCTTCGTAGAACGCGTTGGTGTCGCCTTCGAACAGCGACATGTGCGTGTGCATGCCGCTGCCGGGCTTGCCCGAGAGGGGCTTGGGCATGAAGGTCGCGTAGACGCCCTGCTCGATCGCGACCTCTTTGACGACCGTGCGGAACGTCATGATGTTGTCGGCGGTGGCCAGCGCGTCGGCGTAGCGCAGGTCGATCTCGTTCTGCCCCGGGCCACCCTCGTGGTGGCTGTACTCGACGGAGATGCCGAGGTCCTCCAGCATGCGCACCGAGCGCCGGCGGAAGTCGTGGGCGGTCCCGCCGGGAACGTTGTCGAAGTAGCCGGCGGAGTCCACCGGCTCGGGACCATCCGGCCCGTACGACGACGACTTCAGCAGGTAGAACTCGATCTCGGGATGCGTGTAGAAGGTGAAACCGGCATCCGCCGCCTTCGCCAGAGTGCGCTTGAGCACGTGACGCGGGTCGGCGACCGCCGGCTGCCCGTCAGGCGTCGTGATGTCGCAGAACATGCGCGCCGTCGGGTCGATCTCGCCGCGCCACGGCAGCACCTGGAAGGTCGACGGGTCGGGGTGGGCGAGCAGATCGGACTCGTAGGAGCGGGTGAGCCCCTCGATGGCCGATCCGTCGAACCCGAGGCCCTCGTTGAACGCGCCCTCGACCTCGGCCGGTGCGATCGCCACCGATTTGAGGGTGCCGATCACATCGGTGAACCACAGGCGGACGAACTTGACGCCGCGCTCCTCGATCGTGCGCAGTACGAAGTCACGCTGCTTGTCCATCGCTTCCCCTCCGGCGGGTGTCGCCTTCGGCCAGCCTACTGGTCGTCGGCGGGTGCTCCGGTGCGCGACGAACCCGATCCCCAGGCATCGTCGCGTGCCTCTTCCTCGGCCCATGCCCGGGACCGCTCCGCCAGACGCTGAGGGGCGCGCGCGGCCTCTTCCTCGGTGTCGAAAGGACCCGCACGATCGACGGCCGGGGACTCGAACCCGCGCTCGACCTTGCCGGTGGTGAGGTTGTACCAGTACTTCTCGTCGCCGCTCATCATGCTCCCGTCGTCGGTGTGCACGCCCGATCCTACTGAGAGCCCCTGACAGCCTGGATAGGCTGAGGGCATGGCGACTGACACGACCCGCGCCGTCGGGGTGGACATCGGCGGCACCGGCATCAAGGGGGCACTCGTCGACCTGACCGACGGCACCCTGCTCACCGACCGCGTGAAGGTGCGCACGCCCGCCGGCGCCGAGCCGGCCGACGTGCTCGATGCGGTGCGCGAGGTGCTCGACACGCTGGGCGTGACCGACGCCGCCGTGCCGCTCGGCGTGGCCTTCCCCGCGATCGTCAAGCACGGCCGCACGCTCTCGGCCGCCAATGTCGCCGACACCTGGGTGGGTTTCGAGGCGGAAGCCTTCTTCGAGCAGGGACTCGGACGCGAGATCCACTTCGCCAACGACGCCGACGTGGCGGGCGTCGCCGAGCTGCGCTTCGGTGCCGCCCGGGGCCAGGAGGGTCTGACCATCCTCACCACGCTGGGCACCGGCATCGGCTCGGCGATGATCTACGACGGCGTCGTGATCCCCAACTCCGAGCTCGGTCATCTGAACCGCGCCGGAGCGATGGAGGATGCCGAGGTGTACGCGGCCTACTCCGCGATGGAGCGGGAGAACCTCGATTGGGGCCCGTGGGCGGAGCGGCTGCAGTGGTACTACAGCCACGTGGAGTTCCTCTTCAGCCCCGACCTGTTCGTCGTCGGCGGGGGCGTCTCGAAGCACGCGGACAAGTTCCTGCCGCTGCTGGACCTGCGCACCCCGATCGTGCCGGCCGTGCACCGCAACAACGCCGGCATCATCGGCGCCGCCGCCCTGGCGCTCGCCAGCGCCGGTGTGGATGCCACCGGCGGCGCGGCCGGGCCGCTCGCCGACGCCACGACAGCCTGACGGCGGGCGGCAGCACGGCGAGAGCGCGAATGGGCCGGCCTGTACGCCGGGTTCTGTTCGGGGGCCGAAGCCCCGTCGACGGTCATCTCTCTCGGCGACACGTTGCCGTGCCGCTCCAGCGGCCTACCCGGGGACTCGGCGGGCCGCGTCGTCATCCCCTGTCTGGCCTTGCTCCGGACGAGGTTTACCTTGCGGGTCGTGTCACCACGACCCCGGTGGTCTCTTACACCACCCTTTCACCCTTACCGGGACCTGAGTCCCGGCGGTCTGCTCTCTGTGGCACTGTCTCGCGGATCGCTCCGGGTGGGTGTTACCCACCGTCCTGCCCTGTGGAGC
Source organism: Microbacterium sp. zg.Y1084 (assembly GCF_024623595.1). Taxonomy (NCBI): domain Bacteria; kingdom Bacillati; phylum Actinomycetota; class Actinomycetes; order Micrococcales; family Microbacteriaceae; genus Microbacterium; species Microbacterium sp. zg.Y1084. The sequence goes on along the minus strand of NZ_JANJGV010000002.1, from coordinate 176,894 downwards.
CCGGACGTTCCTCGGCGCGGTTTCCCGCGACGCGACCGTCCGGCCGACCCATTCGCCCCTCAACCCTACCGTCGGTGCGGCGGTGCACGCCGACGCGCCGCAGGGACGCATTGCCGACCCCTCGAGCGTGGGGTAGTCTCGCCGCATTGGGGAACGAGCGCTTGGGGGTGCTCGTCATCAGCCTTTGGGGAGGCATGATGTACTTTCGTACGTCCGTTTCGGCGATCGCGCTGGCCGCGCTCGTGCTCATCGGGGTTCCGACCGCCGCGTCAGCGGCATCGACCCCTCCACCGGGAGACGGGGCAGGCGGCAGCGATCTGCCCGTGAGCCCTGACCCGTACACGCCGGATCTGCTGATCCAGCCGAGTCTGGCGGGGTCGTTCGCCGTCGGCGAGTGCCTGAGCGGTGCGCCGTGGATCGACTACTCGCTCGTCTTGACCGATCCCGACGAACAGATCGACGAGACGGCCGCGACACTCGTGCTGACGAACGGCGTGCAGTCGACGGCGCCGATTCCGCTGGGCGACCTGGTCGACGGCCGCCTGGAGGGACGGGTGCTCTGGCCCGGTGCCGCGGTCGGCCCCAGTGGGGCGGGCGTCGGATGGCCCGGCTACGAGCTGGCCGACGGCGAGTGGGTGCGCACGGACGGCAACTTCGCGTGGACGCGTGGCGAGGTCACTGCGGTGCTCCACGTCAACCCGAGCGTCTCCGTGCCGATCTCCTACCCGCAGGCGACGCCGGCGTGCCTCACGGCGCCCTCCGGCGCGGTCGCGGCCGTTTCGGGTGGCCTGGCCATCACGGGCGGCTCCGCCGCCGCAGCCCTGCCGCTGGGGCTGGGGGCCGGTGCGCTCGTCGCCGGCGGTGCAGGCCTGCTGCTGCTCCGCCGCCGCTCGACGCGCTCGTGACCCGCCCGCCTTCAGCGCACCGGACCGATCCGGTGCGCGGGGCGGTGCTGGCCAGTGTCGTGATGCTCTGCCTGGTGGTCGCGGCGCTCGCCTGGGTCGTCGTCCGCATCGCACAGGCGGGGCTCGGGCTGTCCGATGCCGCAGCGGTGGCTCGGGAACTCCCTCCCGCGATCGCCGAGGGCGACCTCGGCGCCGCGACGGACGCCGTGCGGTCACTGTCCGCCTCCGCCGACCGCGCCGCTCAGGCGACGAGCGATCCGGCCTGGGCCGTCGCCGAGGCCCTGCCCTGGTTCGGCGACGACCTCAGCGCCGTCGCCGTGCTCGCTGGACACGGTCGCGCTCTCGCTGCGGCCGGCGTCGAGCTCACGGACGCAGCCGCGGATCTCGCTGACGCCCCCGACGATGACGCGGTCGTCGACGTCGCGGCGCTCGCCGAGATGCAGACGCCGCTCAGGACCGCAGCAGAGGCCGCCTCCGACGCCCGCACGAGCGTCCATGCCCTGGCTCCCGCCGGTCTGCTGCCGCCCATCGCCTCCGGAGTGCGTGCGCTGCGGGTGCTCCTGGACGAGGTGGAGCCGGCACTGCAGAGCGCAGCGGCGGTGATCGGCGTTCTGCCCGGCGTGCTCGGGGCGGAGGGTCCCCACACCCTGCTGGTGATGATCCAGAACAACGCGGAGCTTCGCGCCGGCGGCGGCATCACCGGGTCCTTCGCCCTGCTCGACGCCGATCAGGGGGTGCTCTCGCTGCGTGACCAGGCCGACTCGAGCGAGTTCCCACTTCTCACCGAACCGATCATGCCGGTGCCCGCCGACACCACCGCGCTGTACGGCGACGGCCTCGCGCGCTTCGTGCAGAACACGTCGATGACCGCCGACTTCGCCGTGACCGGGGCGCTGGCGTCCGCCTGGTGGCACGGGCGCACGGGAACGACGCCGGATGCCGTGCTGTCGCTGGACCCGCTGGTGGTGCGCGCGCTGCTCGCGCAGACCGGTCCCGTCACACTCGCCGACGGCACCGAACTGACCGCCGAGAACCTCGTCGACCGCGTGCTGGTGGAGCCGTACACGACCCTCGACGCCCGCGAGCAGACCGTGTTCCTGCAGAGCGTCACCGACTCCCTGTTCACGGCACTGACCGAACGTGGGATGGAACCGCTCGCGTGGATGCGCGCACTGGCGGACCCGGTGGCCACCGGGCGGGTGTCGCTGTGGAGTGCCGACCCCGTCGCGCAGGCGACGCTCGACGGAACCGCCCTCGGCGGTTCCGCGGCACGGCACCGCGCCGCCGAAGCGCTCGCGTTCGCGGTGTACTTCAACGACACGACCGGCGGAAAGATGGATGTCTTCCTCGGCACCGAGATCGACGTCGACGGCCTCTGCCGCACCGACGGTCGCCCCGAGCTGACGGTCACTCTCACACTCGACAGCCGTGCACCCGCCGAGGCCGCCGTGTTGCCGCCGAGTGTCACCGGCGGCGGGCACTGGGGCGTGCCACCGGGAGAGATCGGCACCATCGTCTCGGTCGCCGCACCCGAAGGCTGGTCGCCGGCCGGTGTCCGGCGGGACGGCGCCGCAGAGCCGTCCGTCGAAGCCGTCGAAGCGGGCTTCCCCACGGCAGCAGCGCAGCTGCGGCTCGCACCGGGTGCGTCGGGGTCCCTCGAGTTCCGTTTCGTGGGCCCGCCCGGGGCGGTGTCCGCACCGCGCATCCTCCACACACCGATGGTGCACGCGCCCGTGATCACCTCGACCGCGCCGACGTGCGGCTGAGTCAGTCCTTCAGCGCAGACTCCGAGATCCGCACGTCGAGCGGGAAGTCGATCGGGAACTCTCCGAAAAGCAGGCGCCCGGCGGATGCCGCGGCCTCGGCGACCGCGTGGGCTGCGGCATCCGCCTGCGCCGCCGGCGCGTGCACGATCACCTCGTCATGGAGGAACAGCGCCAGATGGGACCGGCGTGCGAAGGCGGGGCCTGAGCGCGGAGCCGCGTCGCTCGCAGGCACCGGCGGGAGGGCCGCGAGTCGGTTGCGCAGGTCGGCGAGCCAGCACAGCGCCCACTCCGCCGCCGTCCCCTGCACCACGAAATTGCGGGTGAACCTGCCGCGGTCCCCCGCCCAGCGGCGCGCGCGCGACTCGTCGGCCGCGGTCGCCTCCGGTCCGCCCGCCGCGGCCTGCACGGCGTGCCACTGCGCCGGGGGCGGCGGCGAGGTGCGGCCCAGCCGGGTGGCGACGACGCCGCCGTCCTCGCCGGTGCGAGCGGCGTCGTCGACGAGCGCCATCGCCCGCGGGAAGGTGCGCCGCAATGCCGGAACGAGCCGCCCACTGTCGCCCGTCGTGGCCCCGTACATGGCACCGAGCATCGCGACCTTCGCCTCGGCCCGCGTCTGCACGGCGCCGCGTTGCACCACGCCGGCGTACAGGTCGCGCCCGCGCGCGGCATCCGCCAGGACTGTGTCGCCCGCCATGGCCGCCAGCACCCTCGGCTCCAGCTGGGCCACGTCGGCGACCACGAGCACCCAGCCCGGGTCGGCACGCACCGCCGCTCGCAGCTGGCGCGGCAGCTGCAGCGCGCCACCGCCCGACGACGCCCACCGACCCGTCACCACGCCGCCCGGCACGTAGACCGGGCGGAACCGGCCATCGTGCACCCAGGCGTCGAGCCATGCCCAGCCGTTGGCACTGAGGAGGCGTGCGAGCCTCTTGTACTCCAGCAGCGGCTCGATCGCCGGATGCTCGTAGCGGGTGAGCTCCCACTTGCTCGTCGACGACGCGTCGATGCCTGCGCGGTGCAGCGCACGCAACAGCTTCGGCTGCGAGTCCAGGCTCAGCTGGGGGTCGCCCAGCGCGGCGCGCACCCGATCGGCGGCAGCCTGCAGCGCTCGCGGCACTCCCCCGCCGGCGGGACGGGGGCCGAGCACGGCGGTCAGCAGCTCGTCGTGCGCGTCAACGTCCCACGGGAGTCCCGCCGCCCGCAGCTCGGCCGCCACCAGGGCCCCGGCGGACTCCGCCGCCAGCAGCAGCCGCAGCCGTCCCGGATCGCGCGCGGAAGCGACGGCGGCATGCTGGCGCTGCAGCTCCGCGATCGCGTCGTCGAGCCCCTCCGGCAGGCCCGGCGCGGATGCCGCATCGAGCTCGAACAGCGTCGGCGCCGCATCGCTCGGGATCGCGGCAGCGGCGTCCCATCCTTCGGCGGCGCGCAGATCGGATGGGTCCGCCACGAGCACGCTGTCCCGCAGGATGGCGTGACAGAGCCTCAGGTCGCGACAGCGGGCGACCCGGATGCCGCCGGCGAGCAGACCGTCGTACCAGGTGGGGGTGTCGCCCCACACCCATCGCGGTGCGTGCGCCTCCTCCCTGGCAGCCACCCACGCCGGCAGGTCGCCGATCGGCTCCCGGCGCACTTCCGTGCCGGCATCATCGACGAACGCGGCGGCCATTCCGTCGGCGGTGCGGCCGACGACGATCCACGCCGGCGCGGGGTCAGCTGCGGACACCCGCCGTGCCGGTCACAGGCCGGACTCCTCCGTGCGCACCAGGATGCAGCCGCATTCGGGGCAGGTCACGACGGTGTCGGCAGGGGTGTCGCGGATGGCCTGGCGGTCGGTGCCGGAAAGCACCATCCGGCATCCCTCGCAGGTGCCGCGCCGCAGCAGGGCGGCGCCGACCGCGGAACGGGCGGCGATGCGGTCGTACATCGCGACGAGTTCGGCGGGCAGCTCCCCCACGATGGCGGCGCGATCGCGGGCGGCTTCATCGAGACGTGCGGTCGCCTCGGCGACCACGGCCTTCGCCTCGTCGGAGAGCCGGGACCCCTCGGCGTTGGTCTCGGCGATGAGGGCTTCCTGGGCGGCGACCTCGGCGTCGGCACGCTCGAGCTTCTCCATCACCTCGAGCTCGGCATCCTCCAGCGCACTGCGGCGCTTGCCGAGCGACGCGATCTCGTGCTCGAGGCCCTGCGCCTCCTTGGCGTTCGCGCTGGTCGTGAGGCGCTGCGCGTCGCGGTCGCTGCGGGCCTGCACGACCGCGACGTCCGCCTCGATGCGCGCCAGCTCGGTGCGGGCGTCGTCGCGCGCTCCGAGCAGCTGAGCGAGCTGCTGGTTGTAGGTCTGTCGCTGCGCGAGCAGCTCCTTGACGCGGGCGGCCTGCGGGGGCTGGGCGCGGGTGCGCTCGGCCTGACCGATGCGTGCGTCGAGGTCGGCGATGTCGAGGAGTCGGCGCTGGTCGGCGGGGCTGGCGTTCACGTCTCCAACCTACCTCCCGTGCGCGCCCGCCACCGAGGCTTAGGATGGCGGGTGGCCGGTTGGCGCAGCGGTAGCGCAGCTCCTTTACACGGAGAAGGTCACCAGTTCGATCCTGGTACCGGCCACGACGCGCGTCGCACCCGCATTTCCCCCGGCCCACCCCGCGCCGCGCGCCGCCTGAGTGGGTAGGCTGAACGATGGCGCGTTGTGTGGTGCGAACAAAGCCCCCGCTCCCTGCGCCGCGTGTACCTGGCACGATCTGCCATAGAGAAAGGTCTTCCGTGACTGTCAACGATCAGGATCCGTACTCGCAGGAGGCCCTCGACAGCGACCCGGAGGAGACCTCCGAGTGGCAGGAGTCGCTCTCTCAGCTCGTCGATGCCAAGGGTTCCGGCCGCGGCCGCGAGATCATGCTCAGCCTGCTGCAGAAGTCGCACGAGCTGCAGCTGAACGTGCCGCAGGTGCCGACCACGGACTACATCAACACCATCGCGCCTGAGAACGAGCCCGAGTTCCCCGGCGACGAGGAGCTCGAACGCCGCTACCGCCGCTGGATCCGCTGGAACGCCGCCATCACGGTGCACCGCGCCCAGCGCCCGGGGATCGGTGTCGGCGGACACATCTCCACCTACGCCTCGTCCGCATCGCTGTACGAAGTCGGGTTCAACCACTTCTTCCGCGGGCTCGACGACCCGTCCGGCGGCGACCAGGTCTTCATCCAGGGCCACGCCTCCCCCGGCATCTACGCACGCTCGTTCCTCGAGGGACGCCTCAGCGCCGACCAGCTCGACGGGTTCCGCCAGGAGGCGTCCAAGGCGCCCAACGGCATCCCGTCCTACCCGCACCCTCGCCTCATGCCGGACTACTGGCAGTTCCCGACCGTGTCGATGGGCCTCGGGCCGATCAACGCGATCTACCAGGCGATGACGAACAAGTACCTGACGAACCGAGGGATCAAGGACGCCTCCGACTCCCACGTGTGGGCGTTCCTCGGCGACGGCGAGATGGACGAGGTCGAGAGCCGCGGACAGCTGCAGGTCGCAGCCAACGAGGGCCTCGACAACCTCACCTTCGTCGTCAACTGCAACCTGCAGCGCCTGGACGGCCCGGTCCGCGGCAACGGCAAGATCATCCAGGAGCTCGAGAGCTTCTTCCGCGGCGCCGGCTGGAACGTCATCAAGGTCGTCTGGGGCCGCGGCTGGGATGAGCTGCTGTCGCAGGACGACGAGGGCGCCCTGGTGCGTCTGATGAACACCACGCCCGACGGTGACTTCCAGACCTACCGCGCCGAGGACGGCAAGTTCATCCGCGACCACTTCTTCGGTCGCGACGAGCGCACGGCCAAGATGGTCGAGGACTGGTCCGACGACGACATCTGGGGCAAGCTCCGTCGCGGCGGGCTGGACTACCAGAAGGTCTACGCCGCCTACAAGACGGCGCTGGCGCACAAGGGCCAGCCGACGGTCATCCTGGCGAAGACCATCAAGGGCTACGGTCTGGGTCACCACTTCGAGGGACGCAATGCGACCCACCAGATGAAGAAGATGACCCTCGAAGACCTCAAGCACTTCCGCGACTCCATGCGCATCCCGATCTCGGACGCGCAACTCGAGGAGAACCCCTACCTGCCGCCGTACTACCACCCCGGCATGGAGGACGACACGATCCGCTACATGGTGGAGCGCCGCCGCAACCTGGGCGGCTTCCTGCCCGAGCGCCGCAGCACCCACGTGCCGATCAGCCTCCCCGACGACAGCGCCTACGCGCTGCCGAAGAAGGGGTCGGGCACGCAGGAGATCGCCACGACGATGGCGTTCGTCCGCCTGCTCAAGGACCTGCTGCGCGCGAAGGACTTCGGCCACCGCATCGTCCCGATCATCCCGGACGAGGCGCGCACGTTCGGCATCGACGCGTACTTCCCGACGGCGAAGATCTACAACCCGCACGGGCAGAACTACACCTCCGTCGACCGCGAGCTGCTGCTGGCCTACAAGGAGAGCCCGCAGGGCCAGATCCTGCACGTCGGCATCAACGAGGCCGGCGCGGTGGCGGCGTTCACCAACGTGGGCACGTCGTACGCCACGCACGGCGAGCCGCTGATCCCGGTGTACGTCTTCTACTCGATGTTCGGCTTCCAGCGCACGGGCGACGCCCAGTGGGCCGCCGGCGACCAGATGGCGCGCGGATTCATCATCGGCGCGACCGCCGGCCGCACCACGCTCACCGGTGAGGGCCTGCAGCACGCGGACGGACACTCGCACATGCTGGCGGCCACCAACCCCGCCACCGTCTCGTACGACCCCGCGTTCGGCTACGAGATCGCGCACATCGTGCGCTCCGGTCTCGAGCGCATGTACGGCGGGTCGCACCCCGACCCCAACGTCATGTACTACCTCACGGTGTACAACGAGCCGCTGGTGCAGCCGGCCGAGCCCGAGGGCGTGGACGTGGACGGCATCGTCCGCGGCATCCACCGCATCTCGGTCGGCGAGGGCGACGGGCCGCGCGCACAGCTGCTCGCCTCGGGTGTCGGTGTGCCGTGGGCTCAGGAGGCGCAGCGCCTGCTGAAGGACGACTGGGGTGTGATCGCCGATGTGTGGTCGGTGACCTCGTGGACCGAGCTGCGCCGCGACGGCCTGGCCGCCGACGAGCACAACTTCCTGCACCCGACCGAGGAGCCGCGCACCGCGTACATCACCGAGAAGCTGCGCGACGCGCAGGGTCCGGTCGTCGCGGTCAGCGACTTCATGCACGCCGTGCAGGACCAGATCCGCCCCTGGGTGCCGCAGCGTTTCGCGACGCTCGGCGCCGACGGCTTCGGGTTCTCGGACACCCGCCCCGCAGCGCGTCGCTTCTTCAAGATCGACGGGCCGTCGATCGTGGTGCGCACGCTGCAGGCGCTGGCCGATGAGGGCGTCGTGGACCGCGGTCTGTCCGCTCAGGCGATCGAGAAGTACCGCCTGTACGACGTCACCGCGGGCACGAGCGGCAACGCGGGCGGGGAAAGCTGATCGAGCGCATGTCCGCCGCCCCCACCGCATCGGAGAAGGCCGAGACGCTCGCTTGGCTGCGGCGCATCTCGGGCGACCTCGCGACGGCGACCATCAAGCGACTGGAGGACACGCTCCCCTGGTACGCGGAGATGCCGCCGGCGCGACGGTCGGCGGTGGGGCTGGTGGCGCAGGCCGGCATCACGTCGTTCATCCAGTGGTACGACGACCCGACGTCCACACCCTGGATCGCGGCGGACATCTTCGCCGCGGCGCCGCGTGAACTGCTGCGCAGTGTCAGCCTGACCCAGACGTTGCAGCTGATCCGCGTGACGGTCGCCGTGACCGAGGAGCGTGTGGCCGGTCGCGACGAGGATCTGCGCGAGGCGATCCTGCTCTACTCGCGCGAGGTCGCCTTCGCCGCGGCCGACGTCTACGCCCGTGCCGCCGAGGCGCGCGGCCTGTGGGATGCGCGGCTCGAGGCACTGGTGGTGGACTCGATCCTCACCGGTGAGACCGACGAGGAACTGCCGAGTCGCATCGCCGCCCTCGGGTGGCACGGCCACGGCGAGGTCGCGGTGCTCGTGGGCACCACGCCCCCGCAGTTCGACGTCGACCAGGTGCGGCGCATGGCGCGCAAGCTCGACGTCGACGTGCTGATCGGCGTGCAGGGCTCCCGCCTCGTGCTGGTGCTCGGTCGCTCGCAGCCGCCCGGCAAGGAGGAGTCCTCCGAGCCGGAGATGCCCTTCCCCGAGATCGCGCAGCGCCTGGAGCCGTGCTTCGGCCCTGGCTATCTCGTGCTCGGCCCGGCCGTGCCCGCGCTGGTCGAAGCGAGCCAGAGCGCCCGCGCTGCCCTCGCCGGGTTCGCCGTGGCGCGCGCGTGGCGCAACGCTCCGCGGCCTGTCGAAGCCGACGATCTGCTTCCCGAGCGCGCCCTCGCCGGCGACTCGGTAGCCAAGCAGACGCTCGTCGAGCGCATCTACCGCCCGCTGCAGGCTCACAGCACCGACCTGGTGGCGACGCTGTGGAGCTATCTCGACAACGGCAGGTCGCTCGAAGCGACCGCACGCGAGCTGTTCGTGCATCCGAACACCGTGCGATACCGGCTCAAGCGCGTCTCCGATGTCATCGGCTGGGATGCCACCGGCCCCCGCGAGGCGCTCATCCTGCAGACCGCGCTCATCCTGGGTTCGATCGGCACGGACGCGGCCCGCCGTCGGCCCGCACCGCACCGCCGCCAGCACGCGTGATGTTGTACGCCGCGCACAAGGGTTTCTTTCATTCTTGTGAGGCGTTCGCCAGAACCCGCCGGGGAGTTGTTGGCAGGATGGTCAAGTGATCATCGCCGTCTTCCCCGGTCAGGGCTCGCAGACCCCCGGGTTCCTCTCCCCCTGGCTGGACGTCGACGGCGCGCGCGAGCGCCTGCAGGCCGCGTCCGACGCGGCGGGCGTCGACCTGCTCGCCGCCGGCACCGAATGGGATGCCGATCGCATCCGCGACACCGCCGTGGCCCAGCCGCTCATCGTCGCTGCGAGCCTGCTGTCCTGGGACGCGCTCGTCGCGCACGCGCCGGCGCGCCCTGCCGGCGTCGCCGGGCACTCGGTCGGCGAGATCTCTGCCCTGGTGGCGGCCGGCGTGCTCACCGAGCACGAGGGTATGCGGCTGGTCGGCATCCGCGGGCGGGCGATGGCCGATGCCGCTGCGGCAGAGCAGTCCGGCATGAGCGCGGTCATCGGCGGCGACCAGGATGCCGTCGTGGCGCGTCTGTCGGAACTCGACCTCGCGCCCGCGAACTACAACGGCGGCGGCCAGATCGTCGCCGCGGGCGCTTCGGCCGCGCTGGCTGAACTCGCCGCCACCCCCGTGGCCGGCACCCGGGTCATCCCGCTGCAGGTGGCCGGCGCGTTCCACACCCGATACATGCTTCCCGCCGTCGAGACGCTGCGCACCGCTGCGGCCGACGTGCAGCCCGCCGACCCGGCGGTGACACTGTGGACCAACCACGACGGCTCCACGGTCAGCGGCGGCCGCGAAGCGCTCGATCTGCTGGTGGCCCAGGTCGCCTCGCCTGTCCGGTGGGACCTCTGCATGGCATCCTTCGCCGAGCACGGCGTGACCGGCATCATCGAACTCTCCCCCGCCGGTACGCTGACGGGACTGGCCAAGCGGGCGCTGCGCGGCGTGCCGACGGTGGCCGTGAAGACCCCCGACGACCTGGCCGCCGCGGCGGCCATGCTGGGAGCATGAACATGAGCGTGACCCTCCGCCAGGCCTCCGGGCCCGCCCACACCCGCATCTACGCCTACGGCGCGGCCCGCGGCGAGATCGCGGTGCCCAACGACGACCTCATCGGCCCCATCGACTCGAGCGACGAGTGGATCCGCCAGCGGACCGGCATCGTCACCCGCACGCGCGCCGTGGCCGGGACGACCGCCGTCGACCTGGCTGCCGACGCCGCCGCCGAGGCCGTGGCGCGTTCCGGCGTCGACCCGGCTGCGATCGACGCCGTGATCGTGGCGACCGTCTCCAACCCGAAGCAGACCCCCTCGGTGTCGGCCATCGTCGCCGACCGCATCGGCGCCAACCCCGCCGCGGCATACGACGTCAACGCCGCCTGCGCCGGGTTCGCCTACGCCGTCGCGCAGGCCGACGCCCTCATCCGCGCGGGAGCCGCCCACTACGCCGTCGTCGTCGGCGCCGAGAAGCTCAGCGACATCGTCGACCCCACCGACCGCTCGATCTCGTTCCTGCTCGGCGACGGCGCGGGCGCCGTGGTCATCGGGCCCAGCGAGACCCCCGGCATCGGCCCCACCGTCTGGGGGTCCGACGGCTCCAAGGCCGATGCGGTCGGGATGAACCACACGCTCGTGGACTTCCGCGACGGCAAAGCGCCGTGGCCGACGCTCCGCCAGGAGGGGCCCACGGTGTTCCGCTGGGCCGTCTGGGAGATGGTGAAGGTGGCACGCCAGGCCCTGGAAGAGGCCGGCGTCACCGCTGACGATCTCGCCGCGTTCGTGCCGCACCAGGCGAACATGCGGATCATCGACGAGTTCGCCAAGCAGCTGAAGCTGCCGGAGTCGGTCGTGATCGGTCGCGACATCGAGACGACGGGCAACACCTCCGCGGCATCCATCCCCCTCGCCACCCACCGGCTGCTCGAGGAGCATCCCGAGCTGTCGGGCGGACTCGCGCTGCAGATCGGCTTCGGCGCCGGCCTGGTGTTCGGCGCGCAGGTGGTCGTGCTGCCCTGAGCGCGACGACCGCCACCCTAAACTGAACAGCGGCCCGCCGGGCCGCAGCACCTCGAAGAAACCCCCAGAACAGGAGCATCCCATGGCTTACACGAACGACGAGGTCCTTGCCGGACTTGCCGAACTGATCACCGACGAGACAGGCATCTCCGCCGACGAGGTCGCCATGGAGAAGTCGTTCACCGACGACCTCGACATCGACTCCATCTCGATGATGACGATCGTCGTCAACGCCGAGGAGAAGTTCGGCGTCACCATCCCCGACGAAGAGGTCAAGAACCTCAAGACCGTCGGCGACGCCGTCACCTACATCACGTCCAACCAGGCCTGAGTCGGCAACGGTGGGGGCTCGTCCCCCACCCCGCCGGCGTGGAGGAACCACCCGCATGAGCGCTCCCCGCATCGTCGTCACCGGAATCGGCGCCTCGTCGCCGATCGGCGGCACCGCGCCAGAAAGCTGGTCGGCCCTGCTGGCCGGCGCCTCCGGCGCGCGCACGCTCGAGTACGACTGGGTCGAGAAGTACCAGTTGCCGGTGACGTTCGCCGCGCAGGCCGCCGTGCGGCCCGACACCGTGCTCGCTCGTCCCGTCGCCAAGCGACTCGACCCGGCATCGCAGTTCGCCATGGTCGCGGCGATGGAGGCCTGGGCGGATGCCGGCGAGCCCGAGGTCGACCCCGAGCGCCTCGGCGTTGATTTCGCGACCGGCATCGGCGGGGTGTGGACGCTGCTCGACGCATGGGACACGCTGCGCGAGAAGGGGCCGCGTCGGGTCCTCCCGATGACCGTTCCCATGCTCATGCCCAACGCCGCGGCGGGCAACCTGTCCCTGCACTTCGGCGCCCGCGCCTACGCGCGCACCGTCGCCAGCGCCTGCGCCTCGAGCACCGAGTCGATCGTGAACGCCGTCGAGCACATCCGTGCCGGGTACGCCGATGTGGTGATCGCCGGCGGCACTGAGTCGGCGATCCACCCGATCACGATCGCGTCGTTCGCGTCGATGCAGGCGCTGTCGCGTCGCAACGACGACCCCGCGACGGCGTCGCGCCCGGCGAGCATCGACCGCGACGGCTTCGTCATGGGCGAGGGCGCGGGCGTGCTGATCCTCGAGACCGAGGAGCATGCCAAGGCGCGCGGCGCGAAGATCTACGCCGTCGTGGCCGGCGGCGGAGTGACGGCCGACTCGTACCACATCACCGCCAACGACCCGGAGGGCGTCGGCGCGGCGCGCGCCGTGACGATGGCACTCGCCCAGGCGGATGCTTCCCCCGATGAGGTCACGCACATCAACGCGCATGCCACCTCGACGCCGGTGGGCGACCCCAACGAGTACCAGGCGCTGCGAAAGGTGTTCGGCGACCGCGTGGGCGAGATCCCCGTCTCGGCCACCAAGGCGTCGACCGGCCACCTGCTGGGCGGCACCGGAGCCCTCGAGGCGATCTTCACGGTGCTCGCGCTACGCGACGGCGTGGCACCGCCGACGATCAACCTCACCGAGCAGGACCCGGCCGTGCCGTTCCGGCTCTCCGGCCAGCCGACGCCCCTCGGCGACGGCGACCAGCTGGCGATCAGCAACTCGTTCGGCTTCGGCGGACACAACGCGGTCGCGGCGTTCCGTTCGGTCTGACCGCGCATCACATACGACGCCCCCGGATCCGCGACAGTGCGGCATCCGGGGGCGTCTTGTGTGTCAGGCGGTGCGGACGATGTCCCGCTCCCCGGGGAATCTCACCGAGATGCGGTACCGGCGCCTCGTACCGTCTGAGTTCGTCAGGCGGGCCGGTCAGCCCACCTTGTGCAGCCAGACGACGGGCGCGTCGTCGCTCGCATGCCGGAACGGCTCCAGCTCCTCATCCCACGCCGACCCGAGCGCCACCAGCAGCTCTCGCTGCAGTTCGACCGGATCGCCGCCGGCGACCTCCATCGCGTAGCGCACGCGGTCCTCGCCGATCACGATGTTGCCGGCGGTATCGGTCTGGGCGAAGTGGATGCCGAGGCCGGGCGTGTGCAACCACCGGCCGCCGTCGCTGCGGGGTGTGGGATCCTCGCTGACCTCGAACCGAAGATGCTCCCAGCCGCGGATCGCCGTCGCCAGCGCCGCTCCGGTGCCGGCGGGGGCTTCCCAGTAGAACTCGGCGCGGCGCGTGCCCGAGAGCACGGGCTGCTCCGCCCACTCGAAGCTCACGGCGCGGCCGAGAACCCGACCGACCGCCCACTCCAGGTGCGGGCACAACGCACGCGGCGCCGAGTGAACATAGATCACTCCGCGCGCTTGTGGTGTCGCCATGATCTCTCCTTCGTCAGGTACGTCTTCCCCTACGACCTGATGTGGAGCACGGCGGGCTATTCGCTTGTGTCGCCATTATCGCGGACGGGCGAGCGAAATCACAAGTGTGTAACTCCTGACCGCTTCGGCGCGCCGGCCGGCTCGATGTTCAGCGCTCCGGTGTGCAATGCCTGAGGGCACCGCAGGATTCTTGTAGGGCGGGTGGGACTTGAACCCACGATCGTCGGGTTATGAGCCCGCTGCCTTGACCAGCTTGGCCACCGCCCCTCGCCCCACGAGCATATCGGGCGCTCGGTCAGGCCCGCGGATCCTCGTCGGCGCCGCTGTCGGCATCCTTCGAGCTGCCGCGCAGGAACGGCAGCTCCTGGCTCTCGGAGATCACCTGGGGATGGTAGCGAGCCAGCGTCATGACACCCCAGATCGCGATGGCACCGGCCATGGCGAACATGACGAAGCCCCAGACCGGCACCGCGGCGCCTTCACCCAGCACCAGCAGGCCGATCAGCACGGCGACCATCGGGTCGACCACGGTGAGGCCGGCGATGACCAGGTCGGGCGGGCCCGACGAGTAGGCGGTCTGCACGAAGTAGGCGCCCAGAGCGGTGCCGGCGAGCAGGGCGGCGATGCACAGCACCGTGAGCCACTCGAAGTCGCCGGACTGGATGCGCTTGATGACGATCTTCGCGAGTGTCGCCACGAAGCCGTAGACGATGCCAGCGGCGAGGATGTAGAAGAGGGCCCGGATGCCGTGGCGGCGGCGCACCAGCAGCCACGACGCGACGAGCGCGGCCGCGACGACCGCGAGGATCACGAGCACGGTGATCAGCTGGCGGTTGGTCACGGTCTGCTCCACCGCGAACAGCGCCGCCACGATGACGAACCAGAAGATGCCGCCGACGCACGCGATGATCGCGAGCAGCGAGCGCCTCGTCGGTGCGTGACCGGTGTAGTGCGCGTTGAGCAGGGTCGTGATGACCAGCGCCACCGCGCCGAGGGGCTGCACGACGATGAGCGGGGCGAACGCGAGAGCGCCGAGCTGGCAGACGATCGCCAGCCCGAGCATCAGCGTGCCGACCACCCACGACGGCCTCGCGAGCAGCTGACGCAGCTGCCCGCCCGTCAGGCCCGTCGACCCGTCGGTGCCGCTCAGCCGCTCGACCTTCGCCACGCCGCGGTGCTGGTACTGGGCACCGAACGACATGAAGACCGCGCCGGCCAACGCCAGCGGGATTCCCAACAACAGACCCGGGTTCTGGAACGCGCCGACGAGCTGATCGCCGACGTCCCCGATACCCACCTCCCACATCACCCCTCGACGATAGCGCCATGGTCGGCTCGGTAGGCTCAAGGCGTGGCTGTTCTACCGATTCGCATCATGGGCGATCCCGTCCTGCACTCCCCCGCCTCTCCCGTCGAGGAGATCACCGATGACGTGCGGCGCCTCGTCGCCGACATGTTCGAGACGATGGATGCCGCGCCCGGCGTCGGACTCGCCGCACCACAGGTCGGCGTGGCGCTGCGCATCTACACCTACAACTACGAGGACGACGAGGGCCGCCCCTGGCGCGGCGTCATCATCAACCCTGAGCTCTGGATGCGCCCCCTCGAGCCCGGCTCCCCCGACCCGGACGCCGAGTCGGAAGGGTGTCTGTCCGTCCCCGGCGAGCGGTTCCCGCTCCGTCGCTCCGATGAGGTGCTCGTCACCGGAACCGACCTCGAGGGTGAGCCTGTGCGCATCCAGGTGGACGGCTGGCGCGCCCGGATCATGCAGCACGAGTTCGACCACCTCGACGGCATCCTCTATGTCGACCGCCTCGACGACGGCGACTGGAAGACCGTGCAGAAGATCGCCCGCAAGCGCGGGTGGGGTCGCCCCGGCGTCAGCTGGATGCCGGGCGTCGACAACCTCGACGCCTGACCCCTACCCTTCCGGACGGCGCGGAGCTATCGTTACTCGATAGATTTCCATCGTTACGCGGAGGTGGATCATGGGTGCGTTCGTGATCGGAGCACTTCGAGTGGTGCTGATGCTCGCGCTTGCCGGATCGCTGTTCGTGCAGGTCGTCATGGTGCCGCTGCTCTGGCGCGATCTCGCCGGGGCGCCCGAGGCCGCGCGGATCGCGGCGGTGGTGATCGTCGTGCTCGGCATCGCGACGCTGCAGATCTGCGCCGTGTGCATCTGGCGGCTGCTGACGATGGTGCGGCGGGGGTCGGTGTTCTCCCGGCGCGCCTTCCGCTACGTCGACGCCATGATCGTGGCCATTCTCGTGGGCGCGCTCCTGATCTTCTCCCTCGCGGTGCTGCTGGCACCGGGAAGCGTGGCGCCCGGCGTCGTCGGTCTCATCTGCGGAGCCGCCCTGGTGGCGGCGGGTATGGCCCTGGTGGTCTTCGTGCTGCGGATGCTGCTGATCCAGGCCGTGGAGCGTGAGACCGAGGCGCGTCGGCTGCGCTCCGAGCTCAGCGAGGTGATCTGATGCCCATCGTGGTGGACATCGACGTCATGCTCGCGCGGCGCAAGATGCCGGTGGCGGTGCTCGCAGAGCGGGTCGGCATCACTCCGGCGAACCTCGCCGTTCTGAAGAACGGGCGCGCTAAGGCCGTGCGCTTCACGACGCTCGAGGCACTGTGCGAGGTGCTCGACTGCCAGCCGGGTGACCTGCTGCGATGGGAGCCCGATACACCGCCCCTGACCTCCCGTCCGGAGCAGCCCGCGCGAGCCGCCGCCGAGCAGCGCTGACTGCACCATCAGACGTCGCGTCGCAACCCCCGTTCGTCGGGCGGCGTCGCTCGGTAGCGTGCTGGCACACCTACGCGAGGAGGGCGCCATGACGCGCTTCGGATACACCCTGATGACGGAGCAGAGCGGGCCGCGGCAGCTGGTCGACTACGCGGTCAAGGCCGAGGCGGCCGGCTTCGACTTCGTCGTGTCCAGCGACCACTACTCGCCGTGGCTGACGGAGCAGGGGCACTCCCCCTACGCCTGGAGCGTGCTCGGGGCCGTCGCCTACGCCACGCATGACGTGGAGCTGATGACATACGTCACGTGCCCGACCATGCGGTACCACCCCGCCGTCGTGGCGCAGAAGGCGGCAACCCTTCAGCTGCTGTCCGAGGGGCGGTTCACGCTGGGGCTCGGGTCGGGCGAGAACCTCAACGAGCACGTCGTCGGCGAAGGCTGGCCGGCGGTGCAGATGCGCCAGGACATGCTCGTCGAGGCCATCGAGATCATCCGGGCGCTGCACACCGGGGATCTGGTCACCTACGACGGGCAGTACTTCCGCGTCGACTCGGCGCGCATCTGGGACTGCCCGGATGGCGGGGTGCCGATCGGCGTCGCGGTGTCGGGCGAGTCCTCGATCGAGCGGTTCGCCGGACTGGCCGACCATCTCATCGCGGTGGACCCGGAGCCGGAGCTGATCGAAGGGTGGGATGCCGCGCATCCGGCGTCGTCGCGCAAGATCGGTCAGATTCCGATCAGCTGGGATCCTGACCGCGACGCGGCCGTCGCGCGGGCGCATGAGCAGTTCCGCTGGTTCGCCGGCGGCTGGGCGGTGAACGCGGATCTGCCGACGCCGGCCGGGTTCGCCGCGGCATCCCAGTTCGTTCGTCCCGAGGACGTGGCGGAGTCCATCGCTGCCGGCCCCGACCTGGACGAGCTCGCCGAGAGCGTGCGCCCGTATCTCGACGCCGGGTTCACCGACGTAGCGATCGTGCAGGTGGGCGATGAGCAGCAGGACCGCTTCGTCACCGAGGTCGCCCAGCCGCTGCTGGAGAAGCTCCGCACCCTCTGACGCGGCTCCGTCGCGCCGAGCCCGTGAAACAGCATCTGGGCGCTGAGACGGTGGTCGTTTACCGCTGTCTCGGCCGTCAGATGCCGTCTCATCGGCAGAGCGGTGGTCGAACCCGCGCGACCGGTGGCCTAAGCTAGGAGGTGAGGATCCCGCGTCATCTGCGCGGCCCTCAACCGAAGGCCAGGGCTTCCACCCCTGGCCTTCACCTTTTGCGGCACCGGTCGCGCAGCAGGCTAGGCGTGCTCGTCCTCGGCACTCGACGGGGGCTGCACCGTCCACGACGGCGGCTCGTCGGTCCCCGCCGCCTCGTCGCGCTCGGCATCCGCGTGGGTCGCCTGCACGATGCCGGCCGCGTGGTGCGACGGCGCGTACACCGTGTAGAGGCGCAACGGCTCATCGCCGGTGTTGATCACGTCGTGCCACGTTCCGGCAGGCACCTGGATGGACCACCCGTCCGCCACGTCGTGCTCGAAATCGAGCTGGTCCTTCGCGGGCCCCATCACGACTCTGCCACTGCCGGCATCGAGACGGAGGAACTGATCGGTGTCAGGGTGGGCCTCGAGCCCGATCGACTCACCGACGGGGATGGACATCAGGGTCACCTGCAGGTGCTTCCCGGTCCACGCCACCGTGCGGTAGTTCTCGTTCTGTCGGGTCGCCGATTCGATGTCGAAGGCGTTCGGCTTCGGGCCGTTGTCGCTGACAGACATTGTCGTGTCTCCTGCTCTCCGCATGCACCGCGCCGAATGGCGCGGGAGTGCCGATCATCGCAGGACACGCCGTCCACCGGAAGGGAGCGCGCGCGTCACCGAGCGGCACGACAGCGTGGCCGGGTGGATGTTCGCCACGTCACGCCCGTCGCAAGAAGAAACTCCCTTGATGAATCAAGGGAGTTTCGGAGCCTGATGGCTCCCCGGCTTGGACTCGAACCAAGAACCTATCGGTTAACAGCCGATTGCTCTGCCAATTGAGCTACCGAGGATCATGTCCGCCTTGCGGCGGGCAACTCGTCAATCCTAGCAAACCCGAAAGGGTGCTCGTGACCTCACGACGCGACGAGATTGCGCGTGTCGTCGTCGCCCGGCGTCCACAGCAGACCCCGGGTGCCGTGGCCGGATGCCACCGTGTGACCGCCGCGCAGAACGAGCACATCCGCGTCGAGTTCATCGGCGGCTGCGGCCTCGTTGGTCACGATCACCGTTGCCATGCCGTACTCGTGCCGGCGGCGCAGCACCGCGTCGCGCGCCGCGACCCGCACCTCGACGTCCAGGTTCGCGTACGGCTCGTCGGCCACGAGCAGACGCGGGCGCAGCATGAGGGCGCGGGCCAGCGCCACACGCTGACGCATGCCGGCACTCAGCTCGTACGGGTACTTGTCGGCAGCACCGAGGGGCAGGTGCAGCTCGTCCAGGAGCGCCGCGACGCGCACCGCGAGGGCGCGGGCGTTCACCCGCCGGTCACGGCTGATCACCGGCTCCCCCACGACGTCGGCGACGGTCAGTCGGGCGGGGAGATCGGCGCCTGCGCGCTGCGGAAGATAGCCGGTGACGTAGGTGTGCACGCGGCGGCTGCGCCCCCGCTTCCCCGCCCGCACCCCCTCGACGACGGCACTGCCGCCGACGATCGTCAGCGTGCTGTCGCCGCGGCCGGCGAGCACCGCGGCGAGACTCGACTTGCCGGCTCCCGTGGGACCCATGACCGCGAGGGTGCCCGCCCGCGGCAGCGTGAAGGTGACGCCGTCGACCACGCGCTGCCCGGAGCCGCCATGGGCGATCGACAGGTCGTCGCACCGGATGGAGATGTCGTCGTCGGCGGCCGATGTCATGTGTTCATCCTGCCCTGTTCCGCGACGGCGGGGCTACTCGGCGACGAGGCGCGCACGCTCGGCATCGAGCTCCCGCAACCGCAGTCGCACCGCCCGGCCGCCGTCGGAGTCGGGAGCCACCCGCTGGATGTGCCCCAGCAGCTGGGTCTTCTCCCGCTCCACCGCGCGCAGTCGCAGTCTGCGGGCGAGGTCGGCGGTGGACGCCAGCGCGTCCGCCTCCGTGCGCGCGGGGAAATCCGCTGTGAGCAGCTCGGCCGCGAGAGTGCGGTACGGCTCCCGCACCGACTCCACCGCGGCAGCCGCCCACCCGATACGGGTGCGGTCCGGATGCTCGGCAACGGCGCGGCGCACGGCCTCCAGCGCGGGATGGTGGAACGGCAGCGCCAACGCGGGGTCGAGCACCGCGGCATCCACCGCATGCCCGTACTGCAACACCCCCATGATCGCGTCGCGCTCGAGGGCGACGTCGGCGGTGCGAGGAAGCCCGGCGAGGGTCACGCGCGGCATCGGCGCCTCGCCGTCGGCGGACGGAGCGGCAACAGGTGCCGCCGGCGTCTCCGGATGCCGCTGCGCGCCGCTGCGCGCCGCACGCTCCACCGCGGGGGCCACCTCGGAGAGGTCCAGGCCCAGCTTGCGCGCCAGCACGCGTGTGTAGCCCGGGCGCAGGGCGGGGTCGCGGATGTCGGCGACGATCGGCGCGGCCGCGCGCAGCGCGCCGACACGTCCTTCGACGGTGGCCAGGTCGTAACCCGCCAGACGCTGCTCGATGACGAACTCGAACATCGGCGCCTTGGCCTCGAGCAGCGCACGCACCGCCCCGTCGCCGCGTTGCACCCGCAGGTCGCACGGGTCCAGACCGCCGGGGGCGACCGCGACGTAGGTCTGGGCGGAGAAGCGCTTCTCCTCCGAGAAGGCGCGCAGCGCCGCCTTCTGCCCGGCGGCATCCGGGTCGAACGTGAACACGACCTCGCCCGACACGTCGCTGTCGCCCATCACCCGGCGCAGCACCGTGATGTGGTCGGAGCCGAACGCGGTGCCGCAGGTCGCGATCGCGGTGGTCACCCCGGCGAGATGGCACGCCATGACGTCGGTGTAGCCCTCGACCACGACCACGCGGTGCTGGCGTGAGATGTCGCGCTTGGCGAGGTCGAGGCCGTAGAGCACCTGCGACTTCTTGTAGATGACCGTCTCGGGGGTGTTGAGGTATTTCGGCCCTTGATCGTCGTCGTAGAGCTTGCGGGCGCCGAACCCGATCACCTGCCCGGTGACGTCGCGGATGGGCCACACCAGTCGACCGCGGAACCGGTCGTAGACGCCGCGCTGCCCCTGCGACAGCAGTCCCGCCGCGACCTGCTCCTCGTCGCTGAACCCCTTCGCCTTGAGAGCGTCACGCAGGTGCGACCACCCCTTGGGCGCGTAGCCGACACCGAAATGGGCTGCCGCGGCCGCGTCGAAGCCGCGGCCGCCCAGAAAGCTGCGGGCGGCCTCGGCCTCGGGGATGGACAGCTGCGAGCGGAACCACTCGGCCGCGGCGCTGTTGGCGGCGTAGAGGCGCGACCGGCCCGAGGTCTCGGGCGCTGCCGCGCCGTCTTCGTAGTGCAGCGGGTAGCCGAGCCGGCCGGCGAGGCGCTCGACCGCTTCGCTGAACGAGACGTGGTCCATTTGGCGCAGGAACGTATAGACGTCGCCCGACTCGCCGCAGCCGAAGCAGTGGTAGAAGCCGGCCTGCGCGCGCACGTTGAAGCTGGGGCTGCGCTCGTCGTGGAAGGGGCACAGGCCCTTGAGTGATCCGACGCCGGCAGGCTTGAGGGCGACCCGCTCGCCGATCACGTCGGCGATGTTGGTACGGGCCTTCACCTCATCGACGTCGGCCTGGCGGATCCGTGCCATCAGAGCCCCTCGAGCGGCTCGGGCAGTGCATACGCGTCGGAGGCGACCACGCGGCTCCCCGGCGCCCACACTCCGAGGCTCGCCAGGTCGACCGGCTCCACCAGCCGCGAGTACCAGGCGATCGCGAAGCGGTCGGTGAGGGTGGCGACCTGGTCGACGACCACGCGGCGGCGCGCGGCATCGGTGTCTGCCCGCTCGAAGTCCCCCGCGTGCAGCAGGTCGAGGTGGTCCGGACGCTCCCACAGCGCGGTCGCGAGGCGCTTGAGCAGGCGGCGCTGCTCCTTGTAGAGCCCCTTGCGTCCCTCGATGGAGACGACGAAGGCGCCGATGATCCCCTTGAGCACCGCCATCTCGGCCTCGATCACCCGCGGCACAATGACACGGCCGCGGTAGCGGGTGAGCACCGGCGTGTCGAAATGCTCGCGGGTCGCGGAGGTGGCGGCGCGGGCGAACCGTCCGATGAGGTCGGACGTGAGGTTCTTCAGCCGAGCCAGCGCGGCGCGCGAGCCGTCGAAGGTCGTGATCCACTCCGGCATCCTCATCAGCCGGAACAGGGCGTCGTCGAGCTCGTCGCGTGCGAAGTCATAGCCCACCCAGGTCTGGATGGCGCTGAGGATCGCCTCGTGCTCGCGGGGATCCGACAGCCGACGGGGGTCGAGGTAGCCGTTGACGATCGCGTCCTCGAAGTCGTGCACCGAGTAGGCGATGTCGTCGGAGAGGTCCATGACCTCCGCCTCGATGCACCGCACGCGGCCGGGCGCGTCCTGGCGCATCCAGCGGAAGACCGCCTCGTCCTCGGGATAGACGCCGAACTTCAACCGTCCGCCGGGATCGGGCACGGGGTGCTCCGCAGTCCACGGGTACTTGCACGTGGCGTCGAGGCTCGCCCGGGTGAGGTTCAGCCCGAAGCTCGTCCCGTCGTCGTCGACCACCTTCGGCTCGAGTCGGGACAGGATGCGCAGCGTCTGCGCGTTGCCCTCGAACCCGCCGATGTCGGCCGCCCAGTCGTTGAGCGCCCGCTCGCCGTTGTGCCCGAACGGCGGGTGACCGATGTCGTGGCTGAGGCACGCGGTGTCGACGACGTCCGGAGAGAGCTGCAGCGCGATCGCCAGCTCCCGGCCGACCTGCGCGACCTCGAGCGAGTGCGTGAGGCGGTTGCGGGCGAAGTCGTAGGGGCTGGCCGGGCTCAGCACCTGCGTCTTGGATGCCAGACGTCGCAGCGCCGCCGAGTGCAGCACGCGAGCACGGTCGCGCGCGAAGCTGTCACGCTGCGAACGATGGCGCTCAGGGTGGAACCGCGCCGCGTCGTCGTCGTCGTATCCGTCGGGGCGCCCGGTCGAGACGCCGACGCCGCTGGCCAGTTCACCCGCCACTGTTGTCGATCTCCGCTTCTGCCAGCATCGCGCCGGCCTCCGCCGCGAGGTCACGCGACGCCAGCCAGCCGTCGGGAAGGGCCGGTCGCTTGGGGGTGCCGGCGCGGCCGCGCTGGCCCTCCGCAGCGGAACCGGGATAGGCCGCGGTGCGGTCGAGCGTGGCGAGGACCTCGTCGATCTCCGCCAGGCTCCCCACCGTCGCCAGTCGCGCGCGCGTGTCGCCGCCGACCGGGTAGCCCTTGAAGTACCACGCGGCGTGCTTGCGGATGTCGCGGCAGCCGCGGTCTTCACTTTCGTAGAACTCCACGAGAAGCTGCGCGTGCCGCCGGAACGCGTCGGCCACGAAGCCGAGCGTCGCGTCGACCGCCGGCGCCGGGGCGGCGTGCGGGGCGAAGGCACGGGCGAGGTCACCGAACAGCCACGGACGCCCGAGGCAGCCGCGGCCGACCACGACGCCGTCGCAGCCGGTCTCGGCCATCATGCGCACGGCATCGTCGGCAGACCAGATGTCTCCGTTGCCGAGCACCGGCACACTCGTGACGGCCTGCTTGAGCTGCGCGATCGCGTCCCAATCGGCGTGGCCGGAGTAGAACTCCGCGGCCGTGCGCGCGTGCAGGGCGACCGCGGCCACCCCGGCATCCTCGGCGATGCGGCCCGCATCGAGGAACGTCAGGTGATCGCGATCGATGCCCTTGCGCATCTTCACGGTCAGCGGGATGTCGCCGGCGGCGCGTGCCGCACGCGTGACGATGTCGCGGAACAGCCCGAGCTTCCAGGGCAGCGCCGCTCCGCCGCCCTTGCGGGTGACCTTGGGCACAGGGCAGCCGAAGTTGAGGTCGATGTGGTCGGCGCGGTCCTCCTCGACCAGCATCCGCACGGCAGCCTCGGTGGTCGCGGGGTCCACGCCGTACAGCTGGATGGAGCGCGGCGTCTCGGACTCGTGGTGCTGGATGAGGCGCATGGTCACCGGGTTGCGCTCGACGAGGGCCCGCGTGGTGATCATCTCGCTGACGTAGAGCCCGGCGCCGTATTCACGGCACAGCCGACGGAACGCGGTGTTGGTGATTCCTGCCATCGGGGCGAGCACGACCGGCGCGTCGAGCTCGATGGGCCCGATGCGCAGCGCGGGGGCGGAGGCGACGGTGGAGGACATCCTGTCCATTCTCCCAGACGATCACCGACCCGCAGGTGTCGGGCGGACCTATCGTGGACAACATGACCGACGAACAGAGCGCGGACATCCGCGAGATCCCCTTCCGCACCGCCGACGGTGAGGAGAAGACCCTCTCAGATCTCGGCGATGGCCCCTTCCTCGTCGTCAACGTCGCGTCGAAATGCGGTCTCGCGCCGCAGTACGAACAGCTGGAGGAGCTGCAGCGCACCTATGGCGACCGCGGCCTGACGGTCGTCGGTTTCCCCAGCAACCAGTTCATGGGGCAGGAGCCCGGCTCGATGGAGGAGATCCTCGAGTACTGCTCCACCACATGGGGTGTCACCTTCCCCGTGCAGGAGAAGATCCATGTCAACGGCCGCCACGCCGCTCCGCTCTACAAGGCGCTGAAGAAGGCGCGCAACGTCGAGGGCGCCCGCGGTCCGGTGATGTGGAACTTCGAGAAGTTCCTGGTGGCCCCGAACGGCACCGTGCACCGCTTCCGCCCCCAGACCAAGCCCGACGCCCCTGAGGTCATCGCCGCCATCGAGGGCGCGCTGGCCGGCTGACCCCGACCGCGTCCGCCCGGCGTGCGAAGGGCCTCACCGCGATGATGCGGCGAGGCCCTTCGTCTGTGCGGATGCGTCAGGCGGCGGGGACGGCGTCGCCGCGCTCGGCCCACACCTGGCGGGCGATCTGCGCGAATGCCTCTGCCGGCTGCGCGCCGCTCACGCCGTACTTGCCGTCGATGACGAAGAACGGCACGCCCGTGATGCCGTACGCCTGCGCCTGCTGCTGGTCGGCGCGCACGTCGGCGAGATACTGCGAGCTCTCGAGCGCGGCGCGGGCGGCCTCCACGTCGAGACCGGCGTCGGCGGCCAGCTGCACGAGGTCGTCGATGCGACCCACGTGGCGGCCTTCGGTGAAGTACGCGGACATCAGGCGCTCGGCCATCTCGTGCTGGCGGCCGTGGGCCTTGGCGAAGTGCAGCAGCTCGTGCGCCTTCACCGTGTTGGTGTGCTTGAGCAGATCGAAGCGGTACTCCAGACCGGCTTCGGCGGCGACGCCGGTCACCCGCTGGAGCATCTCCTCGACCTGGTCGCGCGGCATTCCCTTGTGCCCCGCGAGGAACTCGATCTCGTCACCGTCGAAGTCCACGGGGGTGTCGGGCGAGAGCTCGTACGAGTGGTAGGTCACCTCGACGACGGGCGCGTCGTCGTCGGCGGATGCCGCCGCCAGCCCGTTCTCGAGGTTGCGCTTGCCGATGTAGCACCAGGGGCAGGCGATGTCACTCCACACGTCGATCTTGATGGCATCCGTCATACCGGTGGCCAACGCGACACGGATGAGGCCTATTCCCGTGCGTTCATACGTTCGGTGTGTCGACGGCTCCGCCGAACCGTCGGTCGCGGTCGAGGTAGATGCCGATCGCGCGCCAGAGGTCGGCTCGTGAGAAATCCGGCCACAGCGTGTCGAGGAACACCATTTCCGCATACGCGGCCTGCCAGAGCAGGAAGTTGGACGTGCGCTGCTCGCCGCTCGAGCGCAGGAACAGGTCGACGTCGGGCATCTCGGGCACGTACAGGTGCGAGCGGATCAGCTTCTCACTGACCGCCGACGGTTTGATGCGCTTCGCAGCGACGTCGTCGGCGATCGCGCGCACGGCATCCACGATCTCCACGCGGCCGCCGTAGTTCACGCACATGGTGAGGGTGAGCACGTCGTTGCCGGCGGTGAGCTGCTCGGCGTACTGCAGTTCCTTGATCACCGAGCTCCAGAGCCGCGGCTTGCGCCCGGCCCAGCGCACCCGCACGCCCCACTCGTTCAGCTGGTCGCGGCGGCGGTGCAGCACGTCGCGGTTGTAGCCCATGAGAAAGCGCACCTCCTCGGGCGAGCGCGCCCAGTTCTCGGTGGAGAACGCGTAGACCGAGAGGTGCTTCACCCCGGCCTGGATGGCGCCGGCGACGACGTCGAGCAGCACCTCCTCGCCGGCTTTGTGCCCCTCGATGCGGGTGAGACCGCGACGGTTCGCCCAGCGGCCGTTGCCGTCCATGACGATCGCGACATGATTCGGCACCGCGCCGGGAGGGAACGCCGGCGGGTACTGCTGCGTCCAATCGAGGGGGCGGTACGGCACCGCGTCGCGGTGGGTATAGGGCTTCGGCGTCACCGGTGGGCTCCCGCTCTCGGGGTGGACGGTCTCGGAGTGTGGTCGGACGAGACGTGTGAGAGGGAGCGGATGCCGCGCTCGAGGTGCCACTGCGCGTAGGCGGCCACAAGGCCCGAGGCGGCGCTGGCGCTGCCGGGGGCTGCGGCATCCACCACGTCCCACTCCCCCGACAGCAGAGCGCGCAGCTGCGCTCCGGTCTCCGGGTGCACGCGGGCCGACCCCGCCGGGGCGCAGGCGGCGCAGACCATGCCGCCCAGCTGGGCGACGAACCGCTCGTGGGGGCCCTCGGCACCGCACCGCGCGCAGGCGTGCAGGCTCGGCGCCCAGCCCGAGAGGGCCATCACACGCAGCAGGTAGGAGTCGAGCACGGCGCGCGACGAGTGCTCGGCGCGCGAGAGCGCACGCAGGCCGCCGACCAGCAGCAGGTACTGCTGCGGCGTCGTCTCGGCCTCGTTCAGCCGGTCGGCGGTCTCGACCATCGCGCTCGCGGCGGTGTAGCGATCATAGTCGGCGGCGATCTCGGCGCCGTACGATCCGAGCGACTCCGCCTGCTGCACGATGTCGAGGGAGCGGCCCTGGTACAGCTGCACGTCGGCGACCATGAACGGCTCCAGGCGCGCCCCGAAGCGCGACGAGGTGCGCCGCACCCCCTTCGCGACGGCGCGCAGCTTGCCGTGGCGACGACTGAGCATCGTCACGATGCGGTCGGCTTCACCCAGCTTGTGGGTGCGCAGAACCACGACCTCGTCGCGATAGGTGGGCACCCTCCCATTATCGGTCGCCTGCGCGCCGTATCGCGCGGCGGCGCGACGACCGGGAGAATGTAGCGGTGCCCGAACCCACCTTCGTCATCCCCCTCTGGGCCGATCTGCTCGCCGTGGGGCTCGGCGGCGTGCAGGGGGCGCTGTTCGCCGCCGGATTCACCGGTCGACGTCTCGATCTGCTGGGCGTGGCGATCATCGGCATCGTGATGGGCATGGGCGGCGGCCTCATCCGCGACCTGCTGCTGAACACCACGCCGGTGACGCTGCAGAGCAACTGGTATCTGCTCACGGCGATGGGGGCGGCCCTCGTGGGCATGCTGCTGTCCGGCATCTTCCAGCGGCTCAACAACGTGATCATCGCTCTGGATGCCGTCGTGATCGGGCTGTTCGGCGCCTTCGGCACGAGCAAGGCGCTGGCTCTGGGGCTCCCGATGGTGCCCGCGGTGTTCATCGGGGTCTGCTCGGCGGTGGGCGGCGGCATCCTGCGCGACGTGATCATGGGGCTGCCCGTGGCGATCATGCACGTCGGGTCCCTCTACGCCGTGGCGGCGGCCGTCGGCTGCTTCGCCCTCGCGGGTCTGGAGGCGCTCGGGGTGACGCTGACGGTGGCGGCGGTGGTGAGCGTCGTGGTCACCGCGGTCATCCGGCTGCTCGCCGTGATCTTCGACATCTCGCTGCCCGAGCAGCGGCGGCTGCATCGCCGCAAGGTCGCCGTGGAGACGAGCGCCATCCCGGTCGTCTCCCCAGAGCCGCCCCGCCGCCCGTGGCTGCGCCGGCCCCGCCCCCGCCCCCGCCCCCATCGGTGAGACGAATACTGACGGCCGAGACGGCGGGTGATACCCACGGTCTCGGCCGCCAGTTGTCGTTTCAGCGCGCGGTGCCGCCTTCGGGGGCCCGGCGGGTTGCGGGTCAGACGGCGGCGAGCTCCGCGGAGCGGGTGCGGGTGCGGATCGCGCGGTTCACGCACGACACGATCGCCTTGAGGCTCGCGGTCGAGATGTCGCCGTCGATGCCGACGCCCCAGAGCCGCTCGCCGTCGACCTGCAGTTCGACGTAGGCAGCCGCCTGAGCGTCGCCGCCGGCGCTGAGCGTGTGCTCGACGTAGTCGTACAGCGAGATGTCGAAGCCTCGCCCGCCCAGCACCGACAGGAACGCCGCAATCGGTCCGTTGCCGGTGCCGGTGAGGTCTTCCGCGGCATCCCCGTCGCGCAGCGTCACGTCGAGTGTCACGTCGCCGGACATGTCGCTCTGCGTGCGGGTGGCGAGCAGCTCGAACCGGCCCCACTTGGCGTCGTCGGCCGCAGCGGGCAGATACTCGTCGGTGAAGATGTCCCAGATCTGATCGCTGGTCACCTCGCCGCCCTCGGCATCCGTCTTCGCCTGCACGACCCCCGAGAACTCGATCTGCAGCTTGCGCGGCAGGTCGAGGGAATGGTCCGAGCGCAGCAGATACGCGACGCCGCCCTTGCCCGACTGCGAGTTGACGCGGATGACCGCCTCGTACGAGCGGCCGAGGTCCTTCGGATCGATGGGCAGGTACGGAACGGCCCACTCGATCTCGTCGACCGAGACACCGGATGCCGCAGCGCGGGCTTCCATCGCCTCGAAGCCCTTCTTGATGGCGTCCTGGTGCGATCCGCTGAACGCGGTGAACACCAGGTCGCCGGCCCACGGGCTGCGCTCCGGAACGGGCAGCTGGTTGCAGTACTCGGCCGTGCGCTTGACCTGGTCGATGTCGCTGAAGTCGATCTGCGGATCGATGCCCTGGGTGAGCATGTTGATCCCCAGCGCGACGAGATCGACATTGCCGGTGCGCTCGCCGTTGCCGAACAGGCATCCCTCGATGCGGTCGGCGCCCGCCATGTAGCCGAGCTCGGCTGCGGCGATGGCCGTGCCCCGGTCGTTGTGCGGGTGCAGCGACAGGATCACGTTCTCGCGGTGCGCCAGCCGGCGGCTCATCCACTCGATCGAGTCGGCGTAGACGTTCGGCGTCGCCATCTCGACCGTCGCGGGAAGGTTGATGATCACCTTGCGCTCGGGCGTCGGCTCGAACACCTCGATCACCTGGTTGCAGATGTCAACGGCGAACTCGAGCTCGGTGCCGGTGTAGCTCTCGGGCGAGTACTCGTAGAACACCGCCGTCTCGGGAATGCGCTTCTCGAACTCGCGGCACAGCCGCGCCCCCTCGAGCGCGATGTCGATGATGCCCTGCTTGTCACTGCGGAAGACGACCTCGCGCTGCAGCACGCTCGTGGAGTTGTACAGGTGCACGATGGCCTGCTTCGCCCCGGCGATCGCCTCGTAGGTGCGCGCGATCAGGTGCTCGCGCGCCTGGGTCAGCACCTGGATGGTGACGTCGTCCGGGATCAGATCCTCTTCGATCAGCTGACGCACGAAGTCGAAGTCGGTCTGGCTGGCCGAGGGGAACCCGACCTCGATCTCCTTGTACCCCATGCCCACGAGCAGCTCGAACATGATGCGCTTGCGTTCGGGGCTCATCGGGTCGATGAGTGCCTGGTTGCCATCACGCAGATCGACGGCGCACCAGCGGGGCGCCGTCGTGATGCGCTTGTCGGGCCAGGTGCGGTCGGGCAGGTCCACGCGCAACTGCTCGTGGTACGGACGGTACTTGTGCACCGGCATGCCGGAGGGCTTCTGGGTGTTGTCCATGATGCTGTCGCTACTACTCTCGTCGAATGATGCGGGCCGACGACAAGCTCCGCGACGAGGGAGGCCCTAGAACGAGGTCTCGTCGCGGCGACTAAGAAGGAGAAGCCGGCCGAAGCGCATGGGCCCAATGTACACCCGTGCCGACGAGCGGGAGAACTCTGAGACGATCGCGCCGGCGGCGACACTCCACGGGCATGACCCCACGACGTCTCATCTTCGGACCCGCCATCGTCGTCTTCGCGGTGATGTCGGCCTCGGGCTGCGCCACCCCTTCGCCCTCGGCGGCTTCACCGGATGCGCCGGTCGGGCACGCGCTCGGGTCACTGTGGCCGGGGGCTCCGGAGGGCGAGGTGATCGGCCAGGGCACGGTCATGGACATCGCCGGGAGTGCCGAGCTGTGCCTCGGGGGCGTCATGGAGTCGTGGCCACCGCAATGCAACGGCATGCCTCTGAAGAGCTGGAGCTGGGAGGGCGTGGAGGGCTGGGATTCGCAGGGCGAGACCCGGTGGGGCACGTACGCGGTGCAGGGCACGTTCGACGGCGCGGAGCTGACGGTGACGCAGCCGCCGATCATGCTCGCGCTCTACGACCCGATGGCGGCGGACGACCCGACCGGCGGTCGCCCAGGCACGGCGAGCGAGGCGGAGCTCAGCGACATGCAGGAGCGCGTTGCGGAGGTCCTCGGTGAGGCGTACCTCGGGTCGTATCCCGAGAACGGACGCCTGGTGGTGGAGGTGCTGTGGGACGACGGCACGTGGCAGGATGCCGCGGACGCCGATTTCGGCCCCGACAAACTCCTCATCCGCTCCGCGTTGCAGCCGCTCGACTGACCTCCCAGCCCTGCACCAGGACCAGCGGCACCGGGCCCTCCGTCAGGGGACGAGGGCCAGCTTGCCGCCGGGGTGCCCGGACAGCAGAACCTGCAGCGCGTCGTGCAGTCGCTCGAGGGGGAAGACGCCCGCGATCGGCACCTCGAGCTCCCCCGCCCCGGCCAGGGCGATGAGCTCGGCCCGTACGCCGTCACGGTAGGCGGCGCTCGCCGGCATCCCGCCGCCGATGCGACGGATGCCGAGGCGCTCCGCCGCGTCGGTCGCGGCGATCGTCACGACGCGGGACGGATCGGCGACGACCTCGAGGGAGACCTGCAGGGCCTCGTCGGTCCCCGCTGCGTCGAGCGCGGCGACCACGGGGGCGTGGTTCGCAGCATCCCGCACCCGATCCAGCAGGCCTTCGCCGTACGCCACCGGCACCCCGCCGTAGCGACGCACCCGTTCGAACGACCCCGGTGACGCCGTCGCGATCACGCGCACGCCGAGCCGCCGCGCCAGTTGCAGCACCGCCACGCCCACGGCGCCGGACCCGCCGTGCAGCAGCACGGTCTCCCCCGGCGATGCGCCCGTCACGTGCAGCAGCTCGGATGCCGTCGTCCCCGCCAGCAGCAGGTTCGCCGCCTCCGGGTGCGTCAGCGACGCGGGCTTGGCGAACACCTTGTCGGCGGGGACCGTGAGTTCGGTCCCGTATCCGCCCGTGACGCGGAAGGCCAGCACCTCGTCGCCCACCGCGGCGGTGCCCGAGGCGATCTGCGTGCCCGGTCCGATCGCCGTCAGCACGCCGGAGACCTCGTACCCGATCGGGACGGGCAGGGACAGGCCGGGGCGCTCGACGGCCACGTGCTTCACATCGGCCGGGTTCATCCCCGCCGCCGCCATCTTGATCGTGACTTCGCCGTGGAGGGGTGCGGGGACCTCGACGTCGGCGAGCTCCCAGCCCTCCGGTCCGCCCCAGCGCGGCGCCTCCCAGCGGCGGGCCATCAGAACCCGAGGCGGCCGAGCTGCTTCGGGTCGCGCTGCCACTCCTTGGCGACGCGCACGTGCAGCTTGAGGAACACCCGTGTGCCGATCAGCGGTTCGATCTGGGCGCGAGCGCGGGCTCCGACATCGCTCAGCCGCGAACCGCGGTGCCCGATGATGATCGCCTTCTGGCTGTCCCGCTCGACCACGATGCTCGCGAAGATGTCGGTGAGGTCGCTGTCCTCGCGCGGGGCGATGTCGTCGACGGTGACGGCGATGGAGTGCGGCAGCTCGTCGCGCACACCCTCCAACGCCGCCTCGCGGATGATCTCGGCGATGCGGTCCTCGAGCGACTCGTCGGTGACGACGCCCTCCTCGTAGAGCGCGGGGCCGGTCGGCATGAGCGAGAGCAGCTCGTCGGAGAGCACGTCGAGCTGGTCGTCGGTGACGGCGGAGAGCGGGATGACGGCGTGCCAGTCCTCGCGCAGCGCGTCGACCTCGATCAGCCGCTCGGTGATCTGCTGGCGGCTGCCGGCATCGGTCTTCGTGACGATGGCGACCTTCTTGGCCCGCGGATACTTCGACAGCGACTCGGCGATGCGGCGGTCGCCCGGACCCACCTTCTCGGTGGCGGGCACGCAGAACGCGATCACGTCGACGTCGCCGAGCACCTGCTCGACGAGGTCGTTGAGACGCTCGCCGAGCAGGGTGCGCGGACGATGGATGCCGGGGGTGTCCACGATCACGAGCTGGCCGCCGGGGCGGTTCAGGATGCCGCGGATCGCGCGCCGCGTCGTCTGCGGCTTGTCACTGGTGATCGCGACCTTCTCGCCGACAAGGGCGTTGGTGAGCGTCGACTTGCCCACATTGGGGCGTCCCACGAAGGTGACGAAGCCGGAGCGCTGGACGTTCTCGTCGATGTGAAGCTCTCAATTCTGCATATGGATCTGCTGCCCCTTGATCAAGGGGTAATCCACCAGTGTAGTTGCGTCGAGATCCTCCTTGTGCATGTCGACGCCCGTGACCTGGCTGTTCTCGTAGGTCGTGTAGTAGTAGATGCCCTTGTCGGTGTTGCAGCACGACGAGTAGATCGTGATCTCGAACTTGCCCGGCTCCACCTCCACCAGGCCACGCTGCTGCGCGACGGAGCCGAGGATCTGGAAGAACTGGCTGATCGATTCCGATTCGGAATCGCCGGACTGCGAGTTCATCTTCGTGAAGACCGCCTTCACGAAGCGGGATGCCGACGACAGGTCGCCGGGCAGGCCGATCGCCCCCATCCCCCGGCTGTAGACGTCGAAGTCGAGCTCGGGAGCGAAGGTGTTCTCCGGGGGGTTCTTCGTCAGATGCATGAAGTTGTTGAGGTTGAAGGACTGGATGTCGAAGGTGGGATTGTTGGTCATGATCCCGTAGGGGTTGTCGTGCACCTTCAGCCCCTCCTTGACGCTCTCGACGGTGATCGAGCCGTCCCTGTCACTGATGATCCAGTGCAGGGGTGACGGCGGGAACTCCGCGCTGAACGCGGCATCGGTCACGACCAGGTCCGCGAGCGCGGCCCGCACCTCGGTGACGCTCTCGAACTGCCCCAGCACCCAGGGGATGAACTCGAACGACGCGACGTTCGTCTTCGCCGGGTCTTCCTGCTTGTAGTCGGCGTTTCCGGGGAAGTTGAGCCCCGCCATGCTGAGGCCCTTCTCATTCGTCGCGTCGTAATACAGCGGGTAGCCGTCGGCGATGGTCGCCATGCCGATGATCGCGTGGTGCGTCGCGAGCGTCGGCACCTTGCGGAACTCGAAGGGGAAGTTGCGGGGCGTGATCGTCACGGTCTCGTGGTACGAGAACTCCAGATCCAGATTGCGCCCGAAGTAGTGGTCCTTGGTCGTGTAGTTGGCTCCTGTGCACATGTGATGACCTCCGATGTCACGGTGTCCGGCTCGCCCGGTCCACGCAACAGTAGGGGGGCCACCCGCGATGCGCTACGGGTCCCGCTGATCGCTACGCGCGGCGGTCGTCGGTGTCGCCTCGGCGCGACACCCGCACCTCGCCGGTGCGCGCGGGGCGCGTGATCTCGCCCGTGCGCGGCGCCCGATCGGCGGTGTCCTCGGCGTCGTCGGGTGAGGCGGCGCGCTCCACGAAGACCGTCGCCAGTCCCCTGCCCCGGCCGCGGGAGGCGCCGCCGGTGAGGACGAGACCGTGGGTTTCGGCGGTGACGCCGGGCATCGGGATGCGTCCGAGCGCCTTGCCGAGGAGCCCGCCGATCGAGTCCACCTCGTCATCCTCGAGCTCCATGCCGAACAGCTCGCCCACCTCGTCGAGGCCCAGGCGGGCGCTGACCCGGAAACGCCCGTCGCCGAGATCGACGACCTCGGCGGCACGCGCGTCGTACTCGTCCGCGATCTCCCCGACCAGCTCCTCGATCAGGTCCTCCAGGGTCACCAGTCCCGAGACCCCCCCGTACTCGTCGACGACGAGGCAGACGTGCACGGCATCCCGCTTCATCTGCTGCAGAAGCGTCTCGGCCTTCATCGACTCCGGCACGAAGACCGCCTTGCGTGCGATGCGGTTGACCGGGGCGTTGCGCCACGCGCTCTCGTCCCGGAACGCGAACTGCACGAGGTCCTTCAGGTAGAGCACGCCCACCACGTCATCGGCCTCGTCGTCGACGACGGGAAGCCGGGAGACCCCGCGGTCCAGGAACAGTTTCATGGCTTCGTGCGTCGGCGTGCCGGCCTCCACCGACACCATGTCGGTGCGGGGCACCATGACGGCGCGCACGAACGTGTCGGTGAAGTCGAAGACCGAGTGGATGAGGTCGCGGTCGTCCTCTTCGATGAGGTCCTGCGACGCGGCCTCGTCGACCATGCTGAGCAGCTGCTCCTCGGAGGCGAACGACGCGTTGCGGTTGAGGCCGGGGGTGAACCGGTTCCCGAGGATCACCAGCAGGTGGGCGAGCGGACCCAGCACGATGCGGGCGCCGCGCACCAGGGGGGCGGCGCTGCGCAGCAGCCCTTCGGCGTGTTGACGACCGACGGCGCGCGGGCTCGCACCGACGAGCACGAACGACACCACCGTCATCAGCAGCGCCGCCGCCAGCAGCGCCCACCAGATGTTGTCGAACGCGAGCATGAAGGCCGCCGTCACCAGCACGGCGGCGGTGGTCTCGGCGAGGATGCGGATGAACACCACCGCGTTGTTGTGCGCGTCGGGATCGTCGGCGATGCGGCGCAGCGCCGTGCGGGAGCGGGCGGTCACGGCCAGCTCCGCCAGGCCCTGGCGCGAGGTCACCGACAGCGCCGCGTCGAGGGCGGCCATGAGACCCCCGAGTGCCACCAGCAGCGCCGCACCGACCAGCAGCAGGACCTCGGTCACGGGCGGGGTCGACGACGCTCAGCGGCGGCGAAGTCGAGGATGAGCTGCTTCTGCAGCCCGAACATCTCCCGCTCCTCCTCCGGCTCGGCGTGGTCGAAGCCCAGCAGGTGCAGCAGACCGTGCGTCGTGAGCATGATCAGCTCATCGAGGGTGGAATGCTGTGCGACGAGCGCCTGAGCCTCGGCCACCTGCGGGCACAGCACGATGTCGCCCAGCAGGCCCGCGGGGGTGGGCATGTCCTCGGTGCCGGGCCGGAGCTCGTCCATCGGGAAGCTCAGCACGTCGGTGGGGCCGGGCTCGTCCATCCACTGCACGTGCAGCGCCTCCATGGCGCCCTCATCCACGAGCAGGATCGCCACGTCGGCGTCGGGGCTGACGTGCAGCTCCGCCAGGTTGTGCTCCATGAGCCGCAGGAGCACGGTCTCGTCGACGGGGACGCCCGACTCGTTGTTGATCTCGATCGTCATGAACGTCCTCGTTTGGGCAGGTGGTCGCGGGGTCCGGCGGGGCGCGGCTTGCCGCGTCGCTCGGCCCGGTTGGCGAGTTCGGACGCCTCGTCGCGTTCACGGCGGTGGGCCAGGCGCTGCTCGTCGTACTCGCTGTAGGCGTCGACGATGCGCCCCACCAGGGTGTGGCGCACCACGTCGTCGCTGGTGAGGCGCGCGAAGTGGATGTCGTCGATGTCCTTCAGCACCCGGGTCACCAGACGCAGCCCCGACGAGCCCTGCGGCAGGTCGACCTGCGTGATGTCGCCGGTGACCACCATGCGCGTGCCGAAGCCCAAGCGGGTGAGGAACATCTTCATCTGTTCCGGGGTGGTGTTCTGCGCCTCATCGAGCACCACGAAGGAGTCGTTGAGGGTGCGACCGCGCATGTAGGCCAGCGGCGCGACCTCGATGGTGCCGCTCGCCATGAGCTTGGGCACGAGTTCGGGGTCGAGCATCTCGTTGAGGGCGTCGTAGAGCGGCCGCAGATAGGGGTCGATCTTGTCGGTCAGCGAACCGGGGAGGAACCCCAGCCGCTCCCCCGCCTCGACGGCGGGGCGGGTCAGGATGATGCGGGTGACCTCTTTGCGCTGCAGCGCCTGCACGGCCTTGGCCATCGCGAGATAGGTCTTGCCGGTGCCGGCGGGGCCGATGCCGAAGACGATCGTGTTCTCGTCGATCGCGTCGACGTAGGCCTTCTGGCCGGCGGTCTTCGGGCGGATGATCTTGCCACGGGAGGTCAGGATCGCCTCGCCGAGCACCTCGGAGGGACGCAGGCCCTCGTCGCGCATCATGCGGCTGGACGCCGTCACGTCGACCGGGTCGAGCCCTTGCCCCGCACGGGTCATCGAGATGAGCTCGTCCACGAGGGCGCGGGCCGCCGCGACCGCGTCGGCCTCGCCGGACAGGGTGATCTCGTTGCCGCGCACGTGCACGTCGACGCCGGGATGCTCCCGCTCGACCACGCGAAGAAGGCGGTCCTGCGGGCCCAGCAGCTGCACCATGGCCACGCCGTCCGCCCAGATGCGGTCGACCGTCGTGCCCTCGCGCGCCTCGGAATCGTCAGCCACCGAGACCCGCTTCCGAAAGGTCGCCGGCGAGCACATGGGCGTGCACGTGGAAGACCGTCTGCCCGGCGCTGGGACCGGTGTTGAAGACCAGGCGGAAGTCGCCGTCACCGTGCTCGGCGGCCAGGCTCGATGCCAGCCCGACGAGCTCGGCCAGCAGGGCGGGGTCACCGGCGGCGAGTTCCGCGACGTTGCGGTACTCCTCCGTCTTGGGGATGACCAGCAGGTGCACGGGCGCCTGCGGCGCGATGTCGCGGATCGCGAACGCGTTCTCGGTCTCCGCCACGATCTCGGAGGGGATCTCGCCGTTGAGGATGCGTGTGAACACGCTCGGTTCGGTCATGGTCTCCAGTCTACCGAGCCGCGGCATCCCCGCTCCGGTTGCGGCCGGGCGCGTGGGCGACGTCACCAGCGGCCGATGGTGGCGTTGACGAGGGCCAGCGCCGCCGGTCCGGCGGTCGACGTGCGCAGCACCGTGTCGCCCAGTCGCACCAGGGTCGCACCGGCGTCGGCGAGGACCCGCAGCTCCTCGGGGGCGATGCCGCCCTCCGGGCCCACGACCAGCAGCACCTCGGCGTCGTCGGCAGCAGGGCGCCATGCGGTCAGTGCGACGGATGCCGTCGGCTCCAGCACCAGCATCCGCGCGGTCGCCGCGCGAGAGGCCAGCTGCCGGGTGGTGACGAGCTCGGTGACCTCCGGCAGCCACGCGCGGTGCGCCTGCTTCGCAGCCTCCCGGGCGATCGTCCCCCAGCGCGCACGTCCCTTCTCGGCCTTGCCGGCATCCCAGCGCGACACGCTGCGCGTGGCCTGCCACGGCATCACCTCGTCGACCCCGAGCTCGGTGGCGGCCTGCACGGCGAGCTCGTCCCGGTCGCCCTTCGCGAGCGCCTGCACGAGACCCACCCTCATCGCGGGAGCGGGTACCTCGGTGCGCTCGGTCACCTCGATGACCACCTCACGCGGCGACACCGATGCGCAGGCACCCGTGAGCCAGGCGCCTCGGCCGTCGCCGAGCGTGACGATCTCCCCTACGCGCACGCGGCGCACCGCTGCGGCGTGGTGGGCCTCGGCGCCTGTCAGCGTGATGCGGTCGCCGGGTCCGGCGGCGCCGGCCGCCGCGTCGACGAAGTGCAGCGCCATGTCAGCCCCGGAAGCGGTCGCGGAGCTTCGAGAACAGACCCTGGTGGAACTCGGCCAGCCGCGGTGCGGGAGCCTTGGTGCGCTTGGCGAAGTCCTCGATGAGCGCGCGTTCCTTGGCGTCGAGCCGGGTGGGGGTGACCACCTGCACGCCGACCCTGAGGTCGCCCCGCTGCGAGCCCCGTAGCGGCGTGATGCCGCGGCCCTTGATGGTCAGCACGTCGCCGGACTGCACGCCGGGACGGACCTCCAGTTCGACCGGCCCGTCGAGGGACTCGATCGTGGTGCTGGTGCCGAGGATGGCATCCGGCATCGACACCTCGAGGGTCGCGAGCAGATCGTCGCCGTCGCGGCTGAACGCCTCGTGCGCAGCCACCGTGACCTCGATGTACAGGTCGCCGTTGGGGCCGCCGGCCGGTCCGACCTCACCGGAGCCGGGCAGCTGCAGTCGCAGGCCGGTCTCGACGCCGGCAGGGATGTCGAGCGACACCGTGCGGCGGGCGCGCACCCGCCCCTGGCCCTGGCAGGTCGTGCAGGGGAAGGGGATGGTGGTGCCGTACCCCTGGCACACGTTGCACGGCTGCGAGGTGACGACGTTGCCGAGAAGGCTCCGCACGGTGCGCTGCACATGGCCGGTGCCGTGACAGATGTCGCACGTGGCGGGCTGGGTTCCGGGCTGGCAGCACGAGCCCGAGCAGGTCTCGCACAGGACGGCCGTGTCGACCTCGATGTCGCGGTGCACGCCGAAGATGACGTCGCCGAGCTGCAGCGTGACGCGCACCAGCGCGTCCTGGCCGCGCTCGCGGCGTGAGCGGGGCCGTCCGCCCCGACCACCGCCGCCGCCCGCGGCGCCGAAGAACGTCTCGAAGATGTCGCCGAAGTTGCTGAACCCGCCGCCGGCGCCGGCGAACGCGTTGTCGCCGCCCATGTCGTAGCGGGCACGCTGGTCGGGGTCGCTCAGCACGTCATACGCATGGGTGACCAGCTTGAAGCGCTCCGAGGCGTCGGCACCCGGGTTGACGTCGGGGTGCAGCTCGCGCGCCAGGCGACGATACGCCTTCTTGATCTCGTCGGGAGTCGCGTCACGCGACACGCCGAGTACGTCGTAGTGGTCAGCCACATTCGCCTTTCGTGCCGCGCGGACGCGGCGTCGGAACCGTCAGCGGTTGCTCTCGTCTTCTTCGAGCAGCCGGTTCAGATAGTGGGCGACGGCGCGGACGGCCGCCAGGTTCGAGGAGTAGTCCATGCGGGTGGGGCCCAGCAGTCCCAGTCTCGCGCGCGAGCCGGTCACGTCGTACTCGCCGGTGATGACGGATGCCTCCGCCAGCCCGAACGGCTCGTTCTCGCGCCCGATGCTCGCGGCGAGCCCCTGGTCGTCGGCGACCATCTCGGACATGAGCTTCAGCAGCGTGACCTGCTCCTCGATCGCCTCGAGGAGCGGGTAGATGCTGCCGCGGAAGTCCTGCTCGCGACGGGCGAGTGTGGCGCTGCCCGCGAGCACCAGGCGATCCTGCCGGAACTCCTCGAGCTCTTCGGCCACCACGCCCGCGATCGCGCGCACGGCGCGGTCGAACGCGTCGGGCTGGGCGGGCGCGGCCAGCAGGTCGGCCACCGCCTGCGCGCCGTCGCGCACGCTGCTTCCGGTGAGGAGCTCCGCCAGACGCGCGCGCACCCGCGTCATGCCGTCCTCCCCCAGATCGGTGGGAACCGACGCGATGCGCTGCGACACACGCCCGATGTCGGTGACGACGATCACGATGACCCGGCCGCCGCCGAGGTCGACCAGCTCGAGATGGGAGACGTGCGCCCGCGCGAACGACGGGTACTGCACGATCGCGACCTGCCCGGTGAGCCGCGTGAGGGCGCGCACCGTGCGCGCGAGGAGGTCGTCCAGATCGCCGGCGCCGTCGAGGAAGGATCCGATCGCGGTGCGCTGGGCGGGAGTGAGGGGGCGCAGCTGGGCGAGGTGGTCGACGAAGACGCGGTACCCCTTGTCGGTCGGCACACGCCCCGACGAGGTGTGCGGCGCGACGATGAGCTCCTCATCCTCCAGCTGGGCCATGTCGTTGCGGATCGTCGCCGCGGAGACGCCGAAAGCGTGCCGGTCGACGATCGCCTTGCTGCCGACGGGTTCGTTGGTGTCCACATAGTCCTGGACGATCGCCCGCAGCACCTGCAATCCGCGTTCGCTGACCATGTCACTCCCTCCCCGTTGGCACTCTTCTCTCGCGAGTGCCAATTCTACCGCGGTGAGGTCGTTGCTCGCGTCAGGCGGTGAGGGCGCGCACGACCGCGTCGGCCAGCAGCCGACCGCGGCGGGTGAGTACGAGGGTTCCGTGCACGGCCGCGGCCCCGTCGACGAGGCCGTCCGCGATGAGCCCGGCGACCGCGCCGCGGCCGGCGGGGGTGACCTCGGCCAGCGCGAGGCCCTCACGGATGCGCGAGCGCAGCAGCACGTCCTCCAGCCGGCGGGATGCCGCGTCGGGGCGTTCCCGCCCGGCGGCGGGCGACTCTCCGGCGGCGAGGCGCTGCGCGTAGGCGGCGGGGTGCTTCACGTTCCACCAGCGCAGACCGGCGACATGACTGTGCGCGCCCGGACCGTAGCCCCACCAGTCGGTGCCGCGCCAGTAGGCGAGGTTGTGCCGCGAGCGGTGGGACTCGTCCCGCGCCCAGTTGGACACCTCGTACCACTCGAAGCCGGCAGCGGCGAGCGTCTCGTCGGCGAGCTCGTACATGTCGGCCTGCAGGTCGTCGTCGGGCGCGGGCACCTCGCCGCGACGGATCTGACGATGCAGCTTCGTCCCCTCCTCGACGATGAGGGCGTAGGCCGAGATGTGGTCGGGAGCGAGGCCGACCGCGGTCTCCAGCGATCGCTCCCAATCGGCGAGGGTCTCCCCCGGCGCGCCGTAGATGAGGTCGACGCTGACATCGAGTCCCGCCTCGCGCGCTGCGGCGACGGCGGTGGCCACGTTGTCGGGGTCGTGCGTGCGGTCCAGCGCCGCCAGCACGTGCGCGACGGCCGACTGCATGCCGATGGACAGCCGGGTGACGCCCGCCCGCGCGAGCTCTGCCACACCGGCGGGGGTCACGGTGTCGGGATTCGCCTCGACGGTGACCTCTGCCCCGTCGGCGATGCCGAACGTGTCGCGCACGCCGTCGAGCATGCGCGCCAGGTCGCCCGACGGCAGCAGCGTGGGCGTCCCACCGCCGAAGAACACCGTCTGCGCGGGGCGCAGCGGACCCGCGGCCGCGAGCACACCGCGCGACAGGGAGATCTCGTGCAGCAGCGTGTCGGCGTACTGATCCTGTCTCGCCCCGCGCAGCTCACCCGCTGTGTAGGTGTTGAAGTCGCAGTAGCCGCAGCGCACACGACAGAACGGGACGTGCAGGTAGACGCCGAAGTCGGTCCCGGCATCCGTCTGGAGGTCGGCGGGCAGAGCGCCGTCGGCCGGCGCGGGCTCACCCACGGGCAGAACGGAGGGCATCAGGATCCGGTGGTGTACAACGGCGAGATCGCGCGCAGGTAGCCGAGGAACAGCTCGCGGCGGCGGCGGCGCACGAGCGGCGGCATCAGACGGTACAGCGCGGCGGTCGGGGCATCGAAGGCGCGCACGGTGAACCAGACCTCGTCGTTCTCGCGCCACTCGACCATGAACGATTCCTCGCCGCTGACGACGGAGCCTCCGACGGTGCCCAGGGCGAACCCGACGCGGCGGGCCTCCTCGACGCAGAAGATCACGCGCAGCTCGGCGTCGGCCCGATGCCCGCGGATGCGGCCGTGCACGCGCACCGTCGTCCCCGCGCCCACGTAGGGGGTGCCGTCGGCGTCGTAGCGCTGCTCGGCCTCACGCCGGCTCGGCGCGACAGGGGTTCCCTCGGCGTCGAACGCGACACCCGCGTAGCCCGGCCCGGACGCGGGCCGCACATCGGTCAGCTGCAGGCCGGCGCCACGCTGCGCGCCCCACGACAGCAGCGCGTCGCCGGCGGAGCGGAATC
Source organism: Microbacterium sp. zg.Y1084 (assembly GCF_024623595.1). Classification (NCBI taxonomy): domain Bacteria; kingdom Bacillati; phylum Actinomycetota; class Actinomycetes; order Micrococcales; family Microbacteriaceae; genus Microbacterium; species Microbacterium sp. zg.Y1084. Next base: position 135,750 of record NZ_JANJGV010000002.1, on the reverse strand, counting down.
GCGCTTCGCCGCTGCCGATGCGCCACGACTCATGGGCGGGGATGCTGCGCTCCGGCGGGTACTGCAACAGGTCGGACGCCTGCGTCGCCCCGACGGCGGCGTAGTCGACCGTCTCATCCCTGAAGGTCCCGCGGCGCATGTCTCCAGCCTACTTCGTGCGTGTGTGCCCGACGGCGGCCAGGCTACTTCTTGCCGTCGACGTCGCCCGACAGCGCGGCGATGAACGCCTCCTGGGGCACCTCGACGCGTCCGACCATCTTCATGCGCTTCTTGCCCTCCTTCTGCTTCTCGAGCAGCTTGCGCTTTCGGGTGATGTCGCCGCCGTAGCACTTGGCGAGCACGTCCTTGCGGATGGCGCGGATGTTCTCTCGTGCGATGATGCGCGCGCCGATGGCCGCCTGGATGGGCACCTCGAACTGCTGACGCGGGATCAGCTTGCGCAGCCGCTCGGTCATCAGTGTGCCGTAGGCGTAGGCCTTCTCACGGTGAACGATCGAGCTGAAGGCATCCACCTTCTCGCCCTGCAGCAGAATGTCGACCTTGACGAGATCGGCGGTCTGCGACCCTGCCGGCTCGTAGTCCAGGCTGGCATAGCCCTGCGTGCGGCTCTTCAGATGGTCGAAGAAGTCGAACACGATCTCGCCGAGCGGCATGTTGTACCGCAGCTCGACACGGTCCTCGCTGAGGTAGTCCATGCCCAGCAGCGTGCCGCGGCGCCCCTGGCAGAGCTCCATGACCGTTCCGACGTAATCCTTGGGCAGCAGGATGCCGACCTTGACGACGGGCTCGGACACTTCGGCGACCCGCCCGTCGGGGTACTCGCTGGGGTTGGTGACCGTGATGGTCTCACCGGTGTCGGTCAGCACCTCGTAGGTCACCGACGGGGCGGTGGTGATGAGGTCGAGCCCGAACTCGCGCGAGAGGCGCTCGGTGATGATCTCGAGGTGCAGCAGCCCGAGGAACCCGCAGCGGAAGCCGAAGCCCAGGGCGACCGACGTCTCGGGCTCGTACTGCAGGGAGGCGTCGGACAGCTTCAGCTTGTCCAGTGCTTCCCGCAGCTCGGCGTAGTCGCTGCCGTCGATCGGGTAGATGCCGGAGAACACCATCGGCTTCGGATCGGTGTAGCCCGGCAGCGCCTCGGTGGCGGGCTTGCGGTGGGTGGTGATCGTGTCGCCGACCTTCGACTGGCGCACGTCCTTCACACCCGTGATCAGGTAGCCCACCTCGCCCACACCCAGGCCCTTGGTCGGCACCGGCTCGGGGTTGGAGACGCCGATCTCGAGCAGCTCGTGCGTCGCCCTCGTCGACATCATCTGGATGCGCTCACGCGGCTCCAGCTTGCCGTCGATCATGCGCACGTACGTCACGACGCCGCGGTAGGAGTCGTAGACCGAGTCGAAGATCATCGCCCGGGCCGGCGCGTCGGGGTCGCCGACGGGCGCGGGGATGTCGCGGACGATGCGGTCGAGAAGCTCCTCGACGCCCACACCGGTCTTGCCGCTGACGCGCAGCACGTCTTCGGGGTTGCCGCCGATGAGGCCTGCGAGCTCGGCCGCGAACTTGTCGGGGTCGGCGGCAGGCAGGTCGATCTTGTTCAGCACCGGGATGATGTGCAGATCGTTCTCGAGGGCCAGGTACAGGTTCGCCAGGGTCTGCGCCTCGATGCCCTGTGCGGCATCCACGAGCAGGATCGCCCCCTCGCAGGCGGCGAGGGACCGGCTGACCTCGTAGGTGAAGTCGACGTGCCCCGGGGTGTCGATCATGTTCAGCGCGAACGTGTCGCCGCCCGCAGCCCAGGGCATGCGCACGGCCTGCGACTTGATCGTGATGCCGCGCTCGCGCTCGATGTCCATGCGGTCGAGGTACTGGGCGCGCATGTCGCGGTCCGACACCACGCCGGTGATCTGCAGCATGCGGTCGGCCAGCGTGGACTTGCCGTGGTCGATGTGGGCGATGATGCAGAAGTTGCGGATCTGCGCGGGCGGCGTGGCAGCGGGCGCGAGCGGCGTGAGGGCACGGGGTGACATGTCGCGTCGAGTCTACCGGGGTGGGTGGTGACTCGCGGGCGCGCCGCGAGCAGAGGCGCGGGCGCGGGCTCACGTCGCCTGGGCGCGCGATGGTAGGGGCTCGCGGTGGCGACACGCCAGGCGCCGTCAGATGAGAACAAGTTAACCCGGATGTCGCCGATCTGACACCGGGAATGAGCCCTTCGCTCAGTAGCGTGGCCCAGGTCTGCGCGATTCCCCCACGCGCCCGACCCATCACAGGAGATCGATCGTGACGCAACGCCCTCTTCCCGATTCCGCGCGCCGGGCGCTGCGGCGGCCGCTGGCCGCCCTCACCGTGGCCGCGACCGTCGCCGCAGGCATCGCCTTCGCGCCTGCCGCGCACGCTGCCGTGAGCGTCGACGCCCCCGTCGTCATCGCGGAGGTGTACGGCGGCGGCGGCAACTCCGGTGGCGCGTACCAGCGGGACTTCATCGAGCTCGCCAACCGTTCCGGTGCGGCGGTGGACCTCTCCGGCTACAGCGTGCAGTACGCCTCGGCCACCGGCGGCACCTGGCAGGTCACGGCCCTCACCGGACAGGTGCTTCCCGCCGGCGGCCGGCTGCTGATCGGCCAGGCCACCGGAACCGACACGACCCAGCCGGCGTTCGAAGCCGACGTCAACGGATCCATCCCCCTCAGCGGCAGCCAGGGCAAGGTCGCCCTGGTGTCCTCCCTCACCCCGCTCTCCGGCGCGAACAGCCTGGTCGATCTCCCCCAGGTCGTCGACTTCGTCGGCTGGGGCGGCGCCACGCACTTCGCCGGCAGCGCAGCCGCACCGGGAACCACGAACGCGCAGAGCGTGAGCCGCGACGAAGCGGCCACCCACACCGCGGACAACGCCGCGGACTTCGCCGCAGGTGCGCCGACCCCGCAGGGACTCGGCACCGGCGGCGGCGACCCGGAGCCCGAGCCGGAGCCGGAGCCGGAGCCCACCGTCGTCGCGATCGCAGACATCCAGGGAGCGCAGGCGGAGTCCCCGCTCGTCGGCCGCACCGTCACGACGACGGGCGTGGTCACCGCGCACTACCCGACCGGCGGTTTCGGCGGCTACGTCATCCAGACCCCGGGAACCGGCGGTGCCCTCGACCTCGCCTCCCACAGGGCATCCGACGCCGTCTTCGTCCGCGCACCCGAGGCCGTGTCGGAGGTCGCCCTCGGCGACACCGTCGACGTCACCGGCGTCGTCGGCGAGTACCAGGGCCTCACCCAGCTGAGCGTCTCCCCCGGTGACGCGGCCGTGGTGGCTCCTGCCGCCCCGCCCGTGCCCGCCACCGTCGGCTGGCCCGCCGACCCCGCCCAGCGCGAGGCGCTCGAGTCGATGCTGGTCGCCCCGCAGGGACCGTTCACGGTCACCAACACGTACTCGACCAACCAGTACGGAGAGGTGGGGCTCGCCGCCGGCGACGCCCCGCTGCGCCAGCCGACCGACGTCGCCCGCCCCGGCAGCCCCGAGGCCGCCGCCATCGCCGCCGACAACGCCGCGCGCGCCGTCACACTCGACGACGGCACGAGCATCAACTTCCTGAGCGCCGCCAACAGCGCACTGACCCCCGCCTACGTCTCGCTCGGCGAGCCGATCGTCGTGGGCGGAGGCGTGGAGTTCAGCGAGCCGGTCATCGTCGACTTCCGCAACGGCTCCTGGAAGCTCAACCCCATCGTGCCGCTGACGGCCGACGGCTCCGGGGCCGACGGGATCCTCTTCACCAGCCCTCGCACCGCGGCGCCGGAAGACGTGGGGGGCGACCTGTCGATCGCGTCGTTCAACGTGCTCAACTACTTCACCACCCTCGGCACCGACACCCCCTCGTGCGTCGCCTACACCGACCGCTTCGGCGACGGCGTGACGGTGCGCCAGGGCTGCGATCAGCGCGGCGCGTGGGACGCACAGGACCTGCAGCGCCAGCAGGACAAGATCGTCGCGGCGATCGAGCAGCTCGATGCCGACGTCGTGGGCCTCATGGAGATCGAGAACTCCGCCGCCCTCGGCGAAGAGGCCGACGAAGCCACTGCGACCCTCGTGGACGCGCTCAACGCCGCGTCGGAGCAGGAGAAGTGGGCGTACATCGCGTCCTCCGAGGACCTGCCCGACCTGTCGCAGCAGGATGTCATCACCAACGCGATCATCTACCAGCCCGCGGCCGTCTCACCCGTGGGCGCTGCGATGGCGCTGGGCGACCAGAGCGGCGCGGACCAGGCGTTCGGCAACGCCCGTGAGCCCATCGCGCAGGTGTTCGAGCCCTCCGACGGCGGCGAGCCGTTCCTGTTCGTCGTGAACCACTTCAAGTCCAAGGGCTCCCCCGGTCCGTGGCCGGGCGACGCCGACACCGGCGACGGACAGGGCGCATCGAACGAATCCCGCGTGCGCCAGGCGACCGCGCTGCGCGACTGGGTCGCCGACGTGCAGGGCGACGTGGATGCCGTCGCGCTCGTGGGCGATTTCAACTCCTACGGCGCGGAGGACCCGCTGCAGGTGCTGTACGAGGCCGGTTTCGCCGGCGCAGAGGCCGCGTTCGACGTGGCCACGCAGTCCTACAGCTTCTCCGGTCTGTCCGGCTCGCTCGATCATGTGCTGCTCAACGACGCCGCTCTCGGCCGCGCCACCGGCGCGGACATCTGGAACATCAACTCCGGCGAAGCCCTCGCCCTGGAGTACAGCCGGTTCCGCTCCCACGGCACCGAGTTCTACGCGCCCGACGTCTACCGCTCCAGCGACCACGACCCGATCAAGGTGGGTCTGAGCGCCGAGGCGGCCCCGACGGTGCTGACGCTGCTCGGGATCAACGACTTCCACGGCCGCATCGACGCCAACACGGTGAAGTTCGCCGGCACCGTCGAGCAGCTGCGCGAGGGCGCGGCCGGTGACGTGCTGTTCCTCTCGGCGGGCGACAACATCGGCGCATCGCTGTTCGCCTCCTCTGTGGCCCGCGATCAGCCGACCATCGACGTGCTGAACGCGCTCGACCTGGCATCCAGCGCCGTCGGCAACCACGAGTTCGACCGCGGTTACGACGACCTCGCCGGTCGCGTCAGCGACGCCTTCGACGCGCCGCAGCTGGGCGCGAACGTCTACCTGGTGGGCACCGACACCCCGGCCCTGCCGGAGTACTCGCTGCACGAGCTCGACGGGCTCACGGTCGGCGTCATCGGCACCGTGACCGAGGAGACCGCGGCGCTGGTCTCCCCCGCCGGCATCGCCGACCTCGAATTCGGTGACCCCGTCGAGGCGGTCAACCGCGTCGCCGCCGAGCTGAGCGACGGCGACCCCGCCAACGGCGAGGCCGACGTACTCGTGGCGCTGTACCACGAGGGTGCCGGCGCGGGCACTCCCGAGGGCGCGACCCTCGAAGAGGAACTCGCCGGCGGCGGCGCCTTCGCCTCGATCGTGAACGACACCGCCGCTGAGGTCGACGCGATCTTCACCGGTCACACGCACAAGGAGTACGCGTGGTCGGCCGCCATCCCCGGCACCGATCGCACGCGCCCCATCGTGCAGACAGGTTCGTACGGTGCACGCATCGGCGCGATCACCCTCACGGTCGACGCCGAGACCGGCGAGGTCGCTGCGCACACCGAGCGCAACGTCGAGCGGACCACCACCGACGACGCCACCCTGATCGCGCAGTACCCGCGTGTGGCGGAGGTCGCCGAGATCACCCGCGCGGCCCTGGCGGCCGCCGCCGAGATCGGCAACACGGGCGTCGGCGAGGTCGCAGCCGACATCACCACCGCGTTCTCCGGCGGATCGTTCGTCGACGGCGTGTGGACCGGCGGCACCCGCGATGACCGGGCATCGGAATCGACGCTCGGCAACACCGTCGCGAACATGCTGCGCGACTCGCTCGCCGACCTGCCGAACGGCGCCGTCATCGGCGTCACCAACCCGGGCGGGCTGCGGGCGGACCTCTGGGACACGCAGGCGGAGTTCGGTGCCGCCGCGGTTCCGGGACTGCCCGACGGCACGGTGTCGTTCTCGCAGGCCAACGCGGTGCTGCCGTTCAACAACACGCTGGGTCTGGTGACACTGACGGGCGAGCAGTTCATCACGATGCTCGAGCAGCAGTGGCAGCGCGACGCCGACAACGAGATCCCTTCGCGCCCGTACCTGCAGCTGGGTCTCTCGGACAACGTGTCGTACACCTTCGACCCCGCCCTTCCCGAAGGAGAGCGCATCACCTCGGTGACGGTCGACGGTCAGCCCATCGATCCTGCGGCCGAGTACCGCATCGGCACGTTCTCGTTCCTGGCCAGCGGCGGTGACAACTTCCGGGCCTTCACAGAGGGCACCGGCTACGTCGACACCGGCCTGCTCGACTACGAGGCGTGGGTCGACTACATCGCCGACAACTCGCCGCTCGCGCCCTCGTACGCCAAGCAGGCAGTGCAGGTCAGCGGGGTGCCCGAGACGGTCGAGCCCGGTGCTCAGGTGCAGTTCGACGTCGCGGGGCTCAACCTCACCAGCCGCGGCGCCCCCGAGAACACCACGCTGACGGTCGCGCTCGGCGACACGGTGCTGGGCGAGGTGCCGGTCACCGCGGGAGCCGCGACGGTCGCCGTCACCCTGCCCGCGGGCCTTCCCGCAGGCGCGGCGACGCTGACCCTCACCGCGCAGCCCTCCGGCACCGTCGTGAGCGTCCCGCTGGACGTGGCACCCGCCGTCGTCCAGGCGAAGACGTCGACGCAGCTCATCCCGCTGCTGCCGGTGCACATCAACCGGTTCCTGCCCACGACGCTGCTGGCGTACGTGCAGCAGGACGGCGCGCGCGCGAACGGCGTCGTCGAGTTCCGCGAGGGCGGCGCAGACGGCGCGCTCGTGGGCACAGCCACGGTGCGCAGCGGGCTGGCGAGCCTGCGTCTGGGGAACCTCAGCCGCGGCATCCACACCTATACGGCGGTGTTCGTCCCCTCCGACACCGCAACGGTCGCCGGCTCTGCCAGCGCTCCGGTCAAGGTGCGGGTGATCGGCTGATCTGCTGAGAAGCCGTGAGGTCGGCCGGTGGGAGGCGTTCGCGCCCCGCCGGCCGACTGCTCTTCTAGGGTGGGACGATGACGGTGCAGGTGGTGCTCGTGCACGGCATCCGCACGTCCGCGACCATGTGGCGCGCGCAGGTGGCGTTCCTCGCGGAGCACGGCATTCCGGCACTCGCCCTGGATCTGCCGGGCCATGGCACGCGCATGGCGGAGACGTTCACCCTCGAGGGTGCGTTCGCCACGATCGACCGCGCGGTGCGCGATGCCGCCACACGCGGGCCGGTGCTGCTGGTGGGCCACTCCATGGGCGGGCTGCTGTGCACCGAATACGTCGGTGGTGAGCGGCGCCCGCCGGTGGCGGGCTTCATCGGGGCGTCGTGCACGTCGATCCCCCGCGGTGTCGGCCTGGCCGCGTACCGCCTCATCGCGCGCGGGTTCGACGCGCTCCCCGGGCACGGGCTGTGGTTCACCCAGCAGATGCTCGCGCGCACGCTCCCGCCGGAGACGCGCGCGGATTTCGGTGCCGGCGGTTACGCCTTCAGCGCCCAGGACGTGGCCCTGCGGAGCCTGTCGGTGCTCGACCTGCTGGCATCGCTGCGCCGGATCGACGTGCCGACCTGGTTCGTCAACGGGCAGTACGACCAGCTGCGCGTGAACGAGCGCCTCTTCACGCAGCTCGTGCCGGACGCCGAGCTCATCGTCGTGCCGCGCACCACGCATCTGGTCACGGCGATGCGGCCTGCTGTGTTCGACGCGGTGCTGCAGCTCGCTGTGGCGACACTCGAGCGGGATGCCGCCGCGTCGGGGCCAATGGGCTGAACCTGCTAGACTCTGTAGTCGGCTTGCGTGTGGGTTTCCTCCTCACACGACCGCCGGGGGCACCCCTCTACTGCCGCTCGGCACTTCCTATCACTCCGAACGAAAGATACGTCGACGTGGCGAACATCAAGTCGCAGATCAAGCGCAACAAGACCAACGAGAAGGCGCGCGAGCGCAACAAGGCCGTCAAGAGCGAGCTCCGCACCGAGGTGCGTCGCACCCGCGAGGCCATCGCAGCCGGCGACAAGGCCGCCGCTGAGAAGGCTCTCGTGAAGGCGGCCAAGAAGCTCGACAAGGCCGTCAGCAAGGGTGTCATCCACGCGAACCAGGCAGCGAACCGCAAGTCGGCCATCGCCAAGAAGGTCGCTTCGCTCTGACGCGCAGCCGAACGTCACGGCCCGTCCCCTCGTGGGGCGGGCCGTTTTCGTTTCCGGGGTGACGCCGCCGCGGTGCCGCGCCGGGCTGCGCCGGCGTATGGCTGCGGTGCCGCGTGTCGCCAGGCCCGGGCTGCTCGAGTGTCGCGAATGGCGGGTGACCGCGTCGCAAAAGCGCCATTCGCGACACCGGAGCCGCTCACCGCGCCTGCGGGGCACGCGTGCCCGTCGGCGACGCACCGCGGCGCGAACACGGGGCCTGAGCGGCGCGAGCGCGACCGGGCGGTGCGACCGGCGGGTCAGGAACCGAAGGGCTGCCGCGTCGCGATCACGGTCACGAGACGCTCCAGCGCGAACACGGGGTCGCGCGAACCGCCCTTGACCTCGGCGTCGGCGCGTGCCGCGGCCTGGATCGCCATGCCCAGCGACGACTCGTTCCAGCCCATCAGGTCGCGTCGAGCCCGGTCGACCTGCCAGTCCTTCAGGCCGAGCCGCCCCGCCAGAGCCGCGGACGGCTCGCGGTGCCCAGCGACCTTGGCCATCGTGCGCAGCTTCATCGCGATCGCCGCGACCATGGGCACCGGGTCTGAACCGGATGCCAGTGCCTGCCGCAGCGCCAGCAGCGCTTCGCCGTAGCGCCCGGCGATGGCCGTGTCGGCCACGGTGAACGCCGAGGTCTCCACGCGTCCGCCGTAGTAGCGGGTCACGATCGCCTCGGTGATGTCGTCGGGAACGTCGACGATGAGCTGCTGACAGGCGGCGGCGAGCTCCGTGAGATCGTCGGCGAAGGCGGAGACGAGAGCGCGCAGCGCAGCCGGCGCGATGCGCTTGCGCGCGGCGGAGAACTCCCCCGCCGCGAAGTCGTACCGGTCGCTGTCACGTTTGACGGCGGGGCACGCGATCTCGACGCCGCCACCCGTGCCCGCACGGATCGCGTCGAGCAGCTTCTTGCCCCGCACGCTTGAGGACGTGTGCCGCAGCACCACGGTCGCACCGTCCTGCGGGTGGTCGAGGTAGGCGATCGCCTCGGTGAGGAACGTGTCGGAGCACTTCTCCACGCCCGAGACGCGCACGAGCCGGGGCTCGCCGAACAGCGACGGCGACGTCACCCCGAGCAGGGTGCCGGCGGCGTAGTCGTCGGCGCGGATGTCGGTGACTTCGAGGCTCGGATCCTCGGCGCGCAGGTAGTCCCGCACGCCGGCGATCGCGCGCTCCGCGCAGACCTCCTCGGGACCGGAGACGAGGACGATGGGCGCCGGTTCGGGGTTGCGCCACGACAGCTGCCGGATCTTGCTCGCCGCGGCCTTGCCTGCGGGCTTGCGCGCGGTGGGTCTGCGCGCGGGGGATGCCATGGCTCCAGCCTATCCCGGGGCGTCGACACCGTCGGAGGCGTGTTCCCGCCAGACCGCGAGCTCGCCGTCCCTCACCGTCACGGTGACGATGCCATCGCGGTCGGTGCGCGCGATGACCGCTCCCCCGTGCTCGAGGAGATCCAGGATCTCGGCCCGAGGGTGCCCGTAGTCGTTGTCCCCGACGGTGACCAGCGCCAGCGCCGGCCGCAGCTGTCGGTACAGCCGCTCGGCCTGGTCGGCGCTGCCGTGGTGGGCGACCTTGACGACGTCGTACCGCGGCAGCAGGACACCGGAGGCGGCGAGGGCGTGCTGCGGCTGCTCCGACAGATCGCCGAGGAACAGCGCGGATGCCGTCTGGGGCACCGTCACCTCTATCACCACCGAGGCGTCGTTGCCGGAGGGGAAGGCGACGGAACGCGCGGGCGGCCACAGCACGCGCCACGACGCGTCGCCCAGCTCGCCGCCGACACCGACGGAACCGACGGCCACCTGGGCGCCCCCAGCGGCGAGCACCTGCAGCACCTGCGAGGCCGCGGCATCCGGCACCGGCCCGTGCACGACGGTGTCGACGCGGCCCGTCACCGCCGACACGCCCGCGACGTGATCTGCGTCGAAGTGGGTGAGCACGAGCAGGTCGACCCGGTCGACGCCGAGGCGGCGCAGACACGCCGTCAGCGGCTGCGGATCGGGTCCGGCGTCGATGAGCGCCACCGCGCCACCGGATCTCACGAGCACCGCGTCCCCCTGTCCGACGTCGCACGCGGCGATGGTCCACCCGCCCGGCGTGGTCGCGGGGGCCGCGACCCCCGCGAGCAGGGCCGAACCGATGCCGACGCCCGTGAGCCCGGCCAGCCCGACGGCCGCCACGCGTCGCCCCACCCGGGCCCGCGCGGTCGTCCCCGGCACGAGGCATACGGCCACCACCGCAGCACCCACGAGCGCCAGCGCGCCCACCCCCGCACCGCCCTCGATCCACGGCACGGCGGCACCGGGCAGACCCGAGAACGTCGACGCGGTCCCCGCGATCCACGAGGCCGGCACCCACGCGATCGCCGCGAGTCCGGCCTGCAGCACGGGCAGCGGCGCGGCCAGACACGCGGCGAGCCCCACCACCGTGGCCACGGGCGCCGCCGGTGCCGCGAGCAGATTGGCGACGACGCCGTAGAGCGGCACGGTCGGCTCCACGAGGATCAGCAGCGGTCCGCAGGCCAGCTGCGCCGCCAACGGCACCGCCAGCGCCAGGGCGAGCGGGCGCGGCATCCATCGTGCGATTCCGTCGGCCAGCGGCCCCGACAGCAGCAGCAAGGAACCCGTCGCGGCCGCCGACAGCGCGAACCCGATCTCGCCCGCCAGCCACGGGTCGGCCACGAGCAGCACGATCACCGCGAGCGACAGCACCGACATGCCCGCCCCGACACGTCCGAGCAGCACGCCGAGCATCGCGATGGCCGCCATGACCGCCGCGCGCACGACACTGGGTTCGGGCGTCACGAGCACGACGAAGCCCGCCAGGGCGCCCAGTCCGCACCCCACCCGCACGCCGCGGCGCACGCCGCACGCCGCGGCCGCCGCGAAGGCGATCCCGACCACGAGCGCGCAGTTCGCCCCGGAGACAGCGGTGAGGTGCGAGAGGGACGACGCCTTCATCGCGGCATCCAACTGCTCGCCGACCGCTGCCGTGTCTCCCACGGCCAGCCCAGGTACGAGGCCGCCGCCAGGCGGGGGCAGCCCGGATGCCACGCCCACGAGACTTCGCCGGAGATCGGCGGCGGTCTGCAGTCCCCCGCGCGGCGGATCGATCACCCGCATCCCGTCCGCCGCGCGCACCACCAGCACGGCACGCTCCCCCGCGTCGGCGCGGAAGGCGGTCCCCGTGATCTCCACGCGCGCGCCGGGAGCGAGCGCATCCCGACCCTCCACCGACGCGCCGGTGCTGCGCACCGTGACCGGCAGCGACACGATGTGCGTGTCCCGCCCGATCATGATCCGCTCGGCGATGGCGTCGAACCCGAGGCCCGCACCGGAAGGCTCCACTTTGCCCGTCACGATGGCCACGACGCGCAGCGCCCGGCCACCGTCGACCTCGAGGTGCGCCACACCGCGCCCCGGTTGCGCCAGCGCCAGGTGCGAGAGCACGGCAGCGGCCGCCGCGCAGCTGAGAGCCGCGACACCGGCCGTGGCACGGATGCCGGATCGAGGTGACCGCGCCGCCGTCACGAGCGCCGCCAGGCACAGCGCCCACACGATGAGCGCCGACACTCCCGCAGCGGATGCCGCGGAGGCGCCGCCGAGCGCGGCCACCCACGCACCGACGGCAGCGGGCACGAGGCGAAGATCGCGGCGCCGCGCCCGCCGCAGGTTCACAGCGTCACCAGGTCGCGCAGCGCGGCGAGCATCTTCTCGCCGATCCCCGGAACGGCCAGCAGGTCCTCGATGCTCGTGAACCGACCGTTCTGCTCACGCCAGTCGAGGATGCGCTGCGCCAGCGCCGGGCCGATCCTCGGCAGGGTGTCCAGCGCCGTCAGGTCGGCGGTGTTGAGGTTGACCCGGCCGTCGCCGCCACCCGCCGGCCCGGCCGGTCCCGCAGCGCCGGCGGCTGGCGCCTCGCCGACGACAGGCACGTGCAGCTGCTCGCCGTCACCGACCGGCCGCGCGAGGTTCACCGCGGCCCGGTCGGCGTCCGCACCGAACCCGCCGGCCGCAGCCACCGCGTCGACGACGCGGGCGCCGGACTCCAGCACGTAGAGCCCCGGCGCGGCGACCGCTCCCGACACATGGACGTACACGGCCGACGCGTCCCCGAGCACCGACGGCCCGGCGTCGGCGCCCGCCGGCGTCTGCGCGATCGTCACCGTCTCGACCGGGGCGGTCGACGTGCGCAGGATGCCGATGGCCACCGTGACCGCCAGCGCGAGGATCACGACGACGGTCACCGCGCCGACGCCGAGACGTCGACGGGCGGACGGTGGGGAGCTGTCGCCGATCACCCCGCCACGCTAGGGACCACCGGATGGCGGCGATCCGCCCGTCCGGCGAGTCGTGGAGATCCCGCTCGGCCGCGCGCCGGTGCAGAAGACGAGGTGATGGATGCCGCCGCACGGATGCCCCGTCGTCGGCGGCTGCCGCCGCACAGCTCCCCGTACCGTGACTGAACGAGCACGCACCCGACCCCGTGGCCACGACATACGCGCGAAACCTCGCCGTGACCCCGACGTCGCCGCCCTCTGCGATCCTGTCAGCAACCAGACCCGGAAGGCCCCCGATGCACCACCGCCCCACCGTCCTGCTGCTGCACGTCCGCGACGCGCGACCGCACGCCCCGCAGTTCCAGCAGCAGCTGACGACGCTCAACGACGCCACCGTCGCCGCCGTCGAGGCGCTCGGTGGGACGGCCGAGCTCGTCGCCGCCGCCGATGTCGCGGAGTCGACGGTGCGAGAGCGCGCGCGGCGCGCCGACGCCGTGGTCGTGCTCGGCGGCGAGGACGTGGATCCGGCGTTCTACGACGGCCCGCGCGACTACCCCGGGTCGGGCTTCCACGAGCCGGTCGCCGACCGCGTCAGCATCGCCGTGATCCGGGATGCCGTCCAGCACGGCATCCCGCTTCTCGGCATCTGCCGCGGGCTGCAGCTCATGAACGTCGCGCTGGGCGGCACCCTCGTTCCCGATATGCACGGCCACCGCTCCCTCGACGGCGACCCGTTCGTGCAGACGCGGGTGACGGTCGAGCGCGAGGGCGCCGCGGGATCGGTCGCCGGGGCGGGACCGGTGCTGTGCACGCATCACCAGGCGATCGACCAGGTGGCTCCCGGCCTGTCGGTGCTGGTGCGCGCCGTCGACGGCGTCGTGGAGGCGGTCGCCCACGACACCGCCCCGATGCTGGGCGTGCAGTGGCATCCGGAGCACCCCGACACCGCGCTGACGCAGGTCGGGATGCTCCTTCGCGATGTGATGAGCCGGGGCTCCGCGGCGAGGTGAGGGGCGATCCGCTCAGCGGGTGCTGAAGCTGACGACCTTCGGTGCCCGCACGATGGCGCGGGTGATCTCCCGCCCGTCGAGCGAGCGGACCACACGGTCGTCGGCCCGGGCGAGCGCCTCGAGTTCGGCGGCGTCGATGCGGGCGGAGACCTCGAGCGTCGCCCGCACCTTGCCGTCGATCTGCACGGCGACCTTGACGGTGTCCTCGACCAGCAGAGTCGGGTCGGCCTGGCGCCAGGGAACGAGGCCGACCGACGGCGCGTAGCCGAGGATCTCCCACATCTCCTCCGCGGTGTGCGGGGCGAAGAGGTCCAGGATCAGCGCGGTCACCTCGGCGGCTTCGCGCACGGCGGGGTCGGCCGCGCCGGCCCCGGCGTCGATCGCCTTGCGGGTCGCGTTGACCAGCTCCATGAGGCGTGCCACCACGACGTTGAACTTCGTCTGCTCGAGCAGCCCGGGCGCATCGGCGAGCAGGCGGTGGGTGATGCGGCGCAGCGCGACGTCGCCGTCGGCCCACTTCACGTCGGGGCTGCTGGTGACATCCCGAGCCACGCGCAGCGCGCGGGCCAGGAACTTGGCGGCGCCGACGGTCGAGACGTCGGCCCAGTCCTTGTCGTCCTCGACCGGCCCCGCGAACGCGAGGCCGACGCGGAGGGCGTCGGCGCCGTGGGCGTCGAGCTCCTCCTGGAAGAGCACCAGGTTGCCCTTGCTCTTGGACATCTTGGCGCCGTCGAGGATCACCATGCCCTGGTTGATCAGGCTGGAGAACGGCTCGGTGAAGTCGACGTGCCCCATGTCGTACAGCGCCTTGGTGATGAAGCGCGCGTACAGCAGGTGCAGGATGGCGTGCTCGACGCCGCCGATGTAGAAGTCCACCGGACCCCAGCGGTCGGCCTCGCGCTGCGAGAACGGCTGGGTGGTGTCGCCCGGCGAGAGGAACCGCAGGAAGTACCACGAGCTGTCGACGAAGGTGTCCATCGTGTCGGGGTCGCGGCGGGCGGGCTCACCCGTCTCGGGATCGACAGTGGTGACCCAGTCGGTCGCGGCACCCAGGGGCGACGAACCCTTGGGCGTGAGGTCCAGTCCCTCGCGCGAGGGGAGTTCGACCGGCAGCTGCTCGTCGGGCACGGGCACGATGCGCCCGTCCTCGGTGTGGATCATCGGGATCGGCGTGCCCCAGAACCGCTGACGGGAGATCAGCCAGTCGCGCAGGCGGTAGGTCTTCGCGGCACGGCCGGTGCCGGCGGCCTCCAGCAGGTCGATCGCGCGGGCGATGGCGTTGCGCTTGCTCAGGCCGTCCAGCGGTCCGGAGTTGATCATGCGGCCTTCGCCGGTGAGCGCGACCCCGGTCTTCACCGGGTCGGTCTCGTCGGCATCCGCGCCCGGATCGATCGGCACCCCCTCGTCGTCCAGCTCGATGACGGGGATGGCTCCGGTGACCGGGGCCGAGGTGTCGACGACCACTCGCACGGGCAGGTCGAACGCGCGGGCGAAGTCCAGATCACGCTGGTCGTGAGCGGGCACGGCCATGACCGCACCGTGGCCGTAATCGGCCAGCACGTAGTCCGCGGCCCAGATGGGCAGGCGCTCGCCGTTGATCGGGTTGATCGCGTAGCGGTCGAGGAAGACACCGGTCTTGGGGCGGTCGGTGGCCTGCCGATCGATGTCGGTGGCCTTCTGCACCTTCTCCAGGTAGTCCTGGAAGCGCATGCGCACCTCGGCCGAGGCGCCGGCGGCCAGCTCCGCGGCCAGGTCGGAGTCAGGCGCCACGACGAAGAACGTCGCGCCGTGCAGCGTGTCGGGGCGCGTGGAGAAGACGGTGACCTTCTCGGCGCGACCCTCGATCTCGAAGTCGATGTCGGCGCCGATGGAGCGTCCGATCCAGTTGCGCTGCATCTGCAGCACCTTGTGGGGCCAGAAGCCCTCCAGCTGGTTCAGGTCATCCAGCAGCCGGTCGGCGTAGTCGGTGATGCGGAAGTACCACTGGGTCAGCTTCTTCTTGATCACCTCGGCGCCGCAGCGCTCGCAGTGTCCGTCGACGACCTGCTCGTTGGCCAGCACCGTCTGGTCGACGGGGCACCAGTTGACCGGACTCTCCTTGCGGTATGCCAGGCCCCGTTCGTACAGCTGCTGGAACAGCCACTGGTTCCAGCGGTAGTATTCCGGGTCGCTCGTGTGCAGCACCCGGCTCCAGTCGAAGGAGACGCCGTACTGCTTGAGGCTCGCCTTCTGCTGGTCGATGTTGGCGTAGGTCCAGGCCCGCGGGTCCGCCCCGCGCTTGATGGCCGCGTTCTCGGCGGGCAGGCCGAACGAGTCCCACCCGATGGGGTTGAGCACGTTGTAGCCGCGGTGGCGCCAGAAGCGGGCGACGATGTCGGAGTACAGGTAGTTCTCGGCGTGCCCCATGTGCAGGTCGCCGGACGGGTACGGGAACATCGCCAGCACGTACTTGCGGGGGCGCGTGTCGTCGTCGCCGCCGGCACGGAAGGGGTCGTCCTGCTCCCAGCGGCGCTGCCACTTCTCCTGGATCGCGTGCACGTCGAACGCGCCGGCGTCGCCGGCGGTGTCGGGAGGAAGAGTCTGAGACACGAGGAAAGAGCCAATCGTGGGGGTCGGGTCGGCGCGGTGCGCGTCGACCCAGATTACCGGAACGCGCTATGACCAGCCTGGAGGCAGGGTCGCGCCCAGCGCCGCCAGCGGTGCGCGGGCCTTCAGCCCCACTTCCGCCACCTCGGCGGAGGCGTCGGACCCCCAGGTGATGCCGCCGCCCGCGCCGACGTACGCGCCGCCCGGATGAAGCACGATCGAGCGGATCACCATCGCCAGATCCAGCGCCCCGTCGGCCCCCACCCAGCCGAAGCATCCGGCGAACACCCCCCGCGGGCCGCCCTCCAGGTCGTGCAGGATCGTCATGGCCGACCGCTTCGGCGCCCCCGTCATGCTGCCGGCGGGAAAGGCCGCGGCCAGCAGGTCGCCGACCGTCGCCTCGGGCCGCAGGCGCCCCGCAACGGTGCTGACCAGCTGGTGCACCGCGGGGTACGACTCCACCTCGAGCAGCCCGTCGACCGCGACCGTCGCCGGCAGGCACACCCGCGACAGGTCGTTGCGCATCAGGTCGACGATCATCACGTTCTCGGCGCGCTCCTTCACACTCGCGCGCAGTTCGGCGGCACGTGCCGCGTCGTCAGCGGCGTTGCGCCCCCGCGGGCGCGTGCCCTTGATCGGACGCGTGCGCACGACCCCGCCGGCCGCCTCGAGGAAGCGCTCGGGGCTCGCGGAGACGAGCGCGACGTCCCCGCTGCGGATGAGCCCTCCGTGGTGCGCGGATGAGGTCGAGCGCAGGCGGCGGTGCACCGCGACGGGGTCGAAGGGGGTGGATGCCGGCACGTCGAATCGGGTCGTGAGGCACAGCTGAAAAGCATCGCCGGCGCGGATGGCAGCGCGGCAGCGGCCGATCAGGTCGGCATAAGCAGCGGGGTCCACCCGCGCCGACGCGGTGGCGGTGGCGGGCGCGGCGTCAGACAGCGGCGCAGCGGATGCCACGGCGTGCGCGGGAGCCGCCGACGCTTCGGCATCCGCCGCCCAGCCGGACGCCTGCAGGGCGAAGTCGTCGAGGTCCGATACGGGGGCCACGGCCCACATGCGCCGTCGGGAGTGGTCCACGGCGACGAATCGGCCCGCCCGCAGCCACATGCGGTCCGGCACGGTGGCGTCGGTCACGGCGGGTGCGCCCGCACCTGCGGCAGCGCCGTCGTAGCCCAGCCAGCCGACCCAGCCGCCGCGGAATGGCCCCCACTCCCCGGCGGGAGACGCTGCCGGAGTGGGCGCGCCCAGCGCCACGGCATCGACGACCGCCGGGTCTGTCTCCGGTTCTCCCACCCCGAGCCAGCTCCACCCCTCGGTCGCGTCGGGGCCGGCGTCCAGCCAGAAGGCATGCGCGGCCCGGGACGGTCCGGCGGCGAACATCGCGGCGGGATCGACCCACGCCAGCGGGCGGGCGGCCACGGCGGGGAGCATCTTCTCAGGCTAGGGGTGGCGGGGCGGCTCTAGGCTCAGAACGTGAACGAGATCCTCACCTGGCTGCTTGACGCGGTTCAGAGTGTCGACCCCGTGCTGCGTACCGTGCTGGCGGGTGTCGCGATCCTGCTCGAGACGAGCGTGCTGGTGGGTCTGGTGGTCCCCGGCGACACCGTCGTGATCGTTGCGGGCACCGCGGTGGGGTCGCCCGTGGAGGGCGTGCTGCTGGTGATCACGGTGATCCTCGGCGCGCTGGCCGGCGAAAGCATCGGATTCTGGCTCGGACGGGTGCTGGGGCCGCGCATCCGCTTCTCTCGCTTGGGTGCGAAGCTCGGGGAGCACAACTGGCAGCGAGCCGAACTGTACCTGCGCCGACGCGGTGGACCCGCGATCTTCCTGTCGCGATTCCTGCCGGTGCTGCACTCGCTCGTGCCGCTGACCGTCGGCATGAGCGGCTTCGCCTACCGACGCTTCATCGCGTGGACCCTGCCGGCCTGCACCCTGTGGTCCGTGCTGTACGTGGGGGTGGCCGCCGCGGCTGCGGGCACCTACCGCGAACTCGCCGATCGTCTGCACTTCGCGGGGTACATCTTCGTGGGCATCATCGTCGCCTTCTTCGTGCTGGCGTACCTCGCCAAGCGGATCATCGCGCGTCGGGAGCGCCGCCATCTGCACGTCGACGGAGCGACGGACGCTTCGCATGCCGAGGAGGGCATGCGAGACTGAACAACACGATGCCTGGCACCGACCCCGCACCCCCACGCCCGAAGACGCTCTGGATCGCACGTCTGGAGTACAGCTTCCATTCCTGGCGCGAGCGCCGAGCGCGACGTCGGGGCAACCGCGCCACCGTCGCGGCTTTCCCCGGCTACGCCGGCCCTGACTGGGTGCGCGTGCTCGGGCGGGTGCTCATCGTTCCGGCGGTGCGCACCGACACCCGCGGCGAGTATGCCGGTGTGCGCGGCTGGCGCAGCTTCGCCAGCGTGCCGGTCGGCTTCGCCCAGGTGACGGTGGAGATCGACGGTGTGGAACACGAGGTCGTCGCCGATCGCGGGGGTGTCATCGACGCGACGCTGCCCGCCACGCTCGCCGCGGGATGGCAGCCGATCAGGATGTCCGTCGAAGGCTGCGATCCCATCGAATCTCGCGTGTTCGTCGTCGCGCCCGAGGTGCGCTTCGGCGTCGTCTCCGACGTCGACGACACCGTCATGGTCACCGCCCTCCCCCGCCCTTTCGTGGCGGCGTGGAACTCGTTCGTGCTCGACGAGCACGCCCGCCAGCCCGTCCCGGGCATGGCGGTGCTGCTCGAGCGCATCATGCGCGAGAACCCCGGCTCTCCCATGATCTACCTCTCCACCGGAGCCTGGAACGTCGCCCCCACCCTCATGCGATTCCTCCGCCGCCACGTCTTTCCGCCGGGGGCGATGCTGCTCACCGACTGGGGCCCTACGCATGACCGTTGGTTCCGCAGTGGCCGCCTGCACAAGCAGCAGAACCTCGACCGCCTGGCGCGGGAGTTCCCGCACATCAAGTGGCTCCTCATCGGCGACGACGGTCAGGCCGACGACGCGATCTACACCGCCTTCGCCGCGGCGCACCCGGACCGGGTGACCGCGGTCGCGATCCGGCGGCTCTCCCCCACCGAGGCCGTGCTCGCCGGCGGCCGCACGGTGGTCGACGACCACTCGGCGGCGGGGGTGCCCTGGGTGACCGACTCCGACGGCGCCGGCCTGCTCGACCGACTCAACGACGTCGGAGTGCTCAAGCCCGAGCCGCCCGCCTGAGGACGCCTGGCCGCGACTACCCTCTACCGCGCGCGGATGGCCTCCGAGAGCACACGCCCCTCGGCACCTGCGGGCGGCGCATAGCCGAGAAGCGCCGCGATGGTCGGTGCCACGTCGATGTGCCGCGGGTCGACCGGCACGCCGTTCGGGCGCACACCGGCTCCGGCGAGCACGAGCGGCACCTCGAGGTTGCGACTCGTCCCATGGAGTCCGGAAGCATCGGCAGGAGTGGCGCCCAGCGACCATCCCTCGACAGGCTCGATGACCAGCTCGCCGTATTTCGGCGACATCTTCAGTTCTCGTTGCTCCGACTTGTCGTACACAGCGGCGATGTGGGGCAGCGCCGACACGGCGCGGTCGATCCTGCTCGCGGCGACGGGGTCGGCCGCAGCCTCACCGATCAGATGCAGCGATCCGACCCCTCCCACGACGACGACGACATCGGTCTGCGGCTGAGGTGAGCGCCCGGCAGCGAGCATCTCCACGTCGTATCCGAGCGCCGATATCGCTGCGAGCAGTTCCTGCTGCATCCCCTGCGTGAACGTGCTCATTCCGTGGTCACCGGTGATCACGAAGGCCGTTCGCCCGTAGATGCCGGCATCCTTCACCGCTTGCACGAGTCGACCGATCTGCTCGTCGACGTCGGCGAGGGCTGCGGGCAGACCGGCGGCAGCGGAGCCGTCGGCGTGACCGAGCACGTCGAGGGTGTCGCAATACACCGCGATCAGGTCGGGGATCCCGCGGGCTCTGGTCATCTGCCCCCCACTGTCGACCGCTTCGCCCCGCAGCACGGCGACCGCATCGTCCGTTCGCTCGCTGCACGCGCCGCCGGGCTGGGTGTAGAGGCCATCCGGGTCGCCGTACGTGACGCCATAGCTCTGGAGGATGAACCATTGCGCAGACATGACCGTGCCGCCCTGTTCCCGGATCGCCTGAGCAATGGTCGGTACTGCGAGGTCGCGCTGCTGGCTGCGCGCGGTGCCCGTGTCCGCATCGAACCAGTAAGCGGTGTTGAGGTGACTGGCAGGCCATGCACCGGTCGCGATGGACGCCCAGGACGGGTTCGTGATGGAGGTCATGACCCCCGTCGACGTGGTGAGGCTGCCGCGCTTGGCGAGATGAGTCAGGTTCGGCATCTGCGCGTCCTCCAGGTACGCCGCGTCGAAGCCGTCGAGGGC
This sequence comes from Microbacterium sp. zg.Y1084, assembly GCF_024623595.1. NCBI lineage: Bacteria > Bacillati > Actinomycetota > Actinomycetes > Micrococcales > Microbacteriaceae > Microbacterium > Microbacterium sp. zg.Y1084. The sequence continues at coordinate 115,234 of NZ_JANJGV010000002.1, read as the reverse complement.
GATCAGCACCACATGCTCAGCGGGCGGCGGGGGTGCCGCGCTGGCTTGGCCGCCGCTCAGTCCTGCCACGGTGACACCGGCGATGGCCAGCATCGAGAGGGAACGGGATCGGATGCGCATCGATCTGACTCCTGTACGTCTGCCGAGACACCGGGGGAACCGGATGGCCCGACCGTGACGTCCGTTGTGTCGGGGGTCAACCCGCTGCGGTCGGCGTGCAAGGAATCGCGATCGTTGCCGCGACGAGTGACGGGAAGCGCCACGCCCGACATCCACCGCACCCCATGGCGGTTCCTTGCGCAAGCACGGCCACGGGTGGCGATCCCTCTCAAAGCGTCCACCGGGCCTGGTCACCCGTGCGGCCTGGTCGGTTGGGTGCAGGAAGGCGATCGGCGACGAGGCGGAGTGTGGCGATGGTGGAACCAGCGGTCGGGACGAGCGGCGAACAGCGCGGTGTGAGCAGGCGGGGCTTCCTGGGGCTCTCAGCGGTCGGTCTGGGGGCAGGCATGGTCGCGGCCGATGCTGGCCTCTGGCCGGGTACTGCCGTCGGCGCATCACCGACCGGCGCAGGCGCCAGCCCCTTGAGGTTCGTGGTGCTGACAGACACACACGCCAACGACGAAGAAGCCGACAGGATGGCCAACCTCCGGCGGGTCTTCGCCGCCGTTGCCGCGGAGGACCCGCAGTTCGTTCTGCATTGCGGGGACATCACCGACTTCGGCGACGATTCGGGATTCGAGGCGTATCGCGCATCCATCCCGGCCGCGCTGTGGGATCGGATCCGTCATACCCCGGGGAACCACGAGATCCGCTGGGACGTCACGGCCAGGGAGCGGTTCCGCCGCTGGTTCGGGCCGACCAGCTACAGCTTCGATGTCGGCGGCGTGCACTTCCTGGCGCTCGACCCGACTCAACTCCTTCAGGAGCCCGGCCTGTTCGGCGATGACCTCGAAACGATCCGGCGCGACCTCGAGGGCGCGGGCGCGATGCCGAGCATCATGTTCCTGCACTACCCGCTGTCCGGGCGCAACCACTACGTCAACGATGCCGATGCGCTGCTGCGCACCATCGAGCCCTACCCGGTGCGTGGAATCTTCGCAGGTCACATCCATCGCAACGAAGTGGACCGCTTCAACGGGCTGACCCAGGTCGCGGCGATCAACACCCGCAGTGGTCCGTTCTACCTGCGCGTCACCGAGCGGGCCGACGGGCTGGCGCGGGTCCTGGTCGTGGACCAGGTCACCCTCGGAGCTTCGGATGCCGATGCGCCCACCGCTGATCTCCTCGCTGAGATCCCCCTGAACGCCGGACCGGGCGAGACGGCAGGACCGGTGCGCGCGGGAGCACGTATCGAGCACGACCGCGTCGCTCTCAGCGCCATCGCCGGCCCGGGAGCGGTGGACGTCTCCGCTCAGCTGTACGCGCAGGAGCTGTTCGGCGCTGTCGGCGACCGCGAATGGGTTCCCCTGAACCGCACCGGCGGGTCATGGAGCGGCGCCCTCGACGCGACCGCACTGCCGCCAGGGGTACATCGCATCAGGTTCCGAGCCGCTGATGCGAGCGGCGCGTTCTGGCACGAGACGGTCACGGTGGAGCGGCGCGGACGATCGATCTCGATGCCCAAGTGGGAACTCGCACTCGGCGGACAGATCCAGGGTGCGCTCGCCGCCTTCGGCACCACCGTCGTCGCCGCGTCCACGGCGGGGAACGTCACCGCCCTGCGCATCACCGGTGCTGCCCGGCACGTGATGTGGGAGCGCAACCTCGGAGCGGTCCACCGCGCAACGGCTTTCACCACGGATGGGTCCATGGTGATCGTGCCCTCGGCGGACCACACGCTGACCGCACTGGATGCCGCCCGCGGCACCACCCGCTGGCGAACGGACCTCAGCCGTCCCGTGATGTCCACGCCGGCGGTGTTCAACGTCGGCGGCGCTGACCGCGTCGTCGTCGCAGCCGGTGATCGCCTGTTCTGCCTCGACGCCCGAGGTGCGGTGCTGTGGGAGTCCGAGGTGCCACGACTCTCTGCTGGGCGCGCCGAGTCGGACGGCAGTCGCGTGTACGTGGGAGCGGGCGATGGGCGAGGCTACGCCTACGATCTCAATACCGGGGCCCCGTTATGGTCGGTGCTCACGAACACCAGGCCAGACACCTACCGGCAACTGATCTACGGCCCGTGGGACGACTGGATCGAGGTCCTTCCGACCGGAGCCGTGCTTTTCAGCACCGTGACGAACGCGATCGCCGTGGACCCCGTCACCGGCGCGGAGCGATGGCGCCTCGACGGAAGCTACATTTACGCACCGGGTGTCGCCCTTCCGGACGGAGGCCTGCTGCTGACGACGGAATGGGGCGTCGTGGATCTCATCGACCCGGCGACGGGAGTGAGGCTCTGGAGTGCACAGGCTGTGCCTCGGGCGGTGAACGCCGGACCGGTGCGAGACGTGCGGAGCGGGCGGGTGTGGCTCGTCGGCGTCGGCGGACAGCTCACCGCCATCGACCCGGCGACCGGCGAGGTCACGGTGGATCGCCAGCTGTTCACCGCGAACACCTTCTCGACGCCGGTCATCGTCGGCCGACAGCTCATCGTCGGGGCGCAGGACGGTGTGATCCGCGGCATCACGGTCTGAGCTCTGCGCGTACGTCGCCTGGCGCCGTCCTCGCCAATCCCGCACGCTTGACGGATTGCAGCGCGACCGCGACGTCGGCATGCTGCAGACCGGGCAGGCTGCCGACGGTGTCCGAGATGAACGTGTAGAGGGAGGCATCGGAGGGCAATGCGACCTCCCCGCACAGGTTGCGATCCCCCGTCGTCGCCGCCATCATCAGCACCGCAGGATGCTCCGCGAGGAGCTGTCCGGCGTGCCCGAGCTGCGTCGGGTTGACGTTGAGCGAGACGAAGGCGTTGACGGGCAGCCCGATCCGATCGGGTTCCACGACGGTGCGCATCCGCAGCGCGCCGGACGCCATCATCGTCTCGGTCCGCCGCCGCACCGTGACGGGGTTGGCGCCGCACAGCTCGGCGAGCCGCTGCCAGCCGAGACGTCCGTCGCGCGCGAGGAACCCCGCGATTCGCTCGTCGAGGGCGTCCGTCGTGGCCGTCCGATCCGGCAGCGGATCATGCCAGGGGTCCAACCGCTGACTGCGCAGCCGTTCGACGAGCTCGTCCGCCAGGAGAGCGGGCAACCAGCTGTGAGGAGTCGCGAACCGACGGATCACCTGGTTGCTCCAGACTGCGAGGACGCCGTCGAGGGCAGGCAGCTGTTCCATGGTGATCGCGAGGAGGTGCTCGTTCGTCGCGTAGCTGATCTCTGCGATGCAGTCGACGCTGCCGCTGAGAAGCTTCACCGAGCCGCACTCCGGCCAGGCGGCGAGGCTTTGCGCTGATCGGTAGGCCTCGCCCGGACGGCAACGGAGCCGGACGAACAGCGATCGGGTACGCCGCGTGGCTTCCCCATCGAGCACGCCGACGACCCGCACCGTTCCCTCGCCGAGCAATCTCGCCACGCGGCGAGAGACGGTCGCCTCCGAGCTGTAGACCACCTCGCTCACCTGCGCGTTGCTCGCACGGGGGAACGCCAGTAGCGCTCCAACGATGCGCTTATCGAGATCATCCACGGATGCACCTTTGACTCATGGATAGGGTGAGCAGGACATATATCTTGCAACGTAGTCGCAAATGTCGTCGATAGCCGTCATCCATCGCCAAGATCGGCGTAATCGTGCAGTGGCGATCTCCGCCGCTCACATCTGCTGCGGCGCCTGCGCCCGACACGAGAGTGACAGATATGACCCACACGTTCCGGCCGCGCACCGCGGCACCCCTCGCGGCCGTCGCCGCGCTTGCGCTGCTCGTCGGATGCTCCGGCGGACAGGATCAGGAACCGGCCGCCGAGCAGTCGGTCACGTTCTGGACTCCCCAGACCACGCCTGAGCGGCTCGCGGCGCAAGAGGCAGTTGCAGCCGCCTTCACGGAAGAGACCGGCATCGATGTCGATGTGGTTCCGATGGCGGGAGCTGACCAGGATCAGGCTCTGGTGACCGGCGCCGCGTCCGGGAACGTCCCCGACGTGATCCTCCACACCTCGACGCAGGCGGGCGCCTGGACGTCACAGGGCCTCCTCGATACCGGCGCGGCCTCTGCCGTCGTGGAGACGCTCGGCACAGAGACGTTCAACGAGCGCGCGATCGACGCGGTCACCCTTGAGGGCGAAATCTCCGCCGTTCCCAGCGACGGCTGGACCCACGTCATCGCCTACCGCGCCGACCTGCTCGACAGTGCCGGGGTGGAGGTCCCGACAAGCCTTTCCGAGCTGGCGGACGCCGCGACGGCGATCAAGGACAAGCTCGGCATTACGGGCCTCGCGTTCGGCACCCAGGCCGGCACCGCGTCGGCCACCGAGGGGATCCAGTCGCTGTTCCAGAGCGCCGGCTGCGAGCTGGTGGTCGACGGTGAGATCGCCATCGACTCCGCCGAGTGCACGGACGCAGCGGAAGAGTTCCTCGCCCTCCGCAACTCCTCCGTCGCCGGCGACTTCGATGTCACGAGCGCCCGCGCGACCTACATGAATGGCGACGCGGCGATGCTCCTGTTCTCGACGCACATCCTCGATGAGCTCGCAGGTCTCGACTCCGCGACGCCCGCCACCTGCCCGGAGTGCGCGGCGACCCCGACGTTCCTCGCTGACAACACCGAGTTCATCACCGTGCTCGATGAAGACCAGCCCGCGCAGTACGGCGCGATGCTCGCCTACGGCATCCCGACCGGCGCTAACGTCGAGGCAGCTCAGCGGTACATCGAGTACGTCATGAGCACCGGCTATGTCGACACGCTCGGCGTCGCCACCGAGGGCCGCATCCCGCTGCGAAACGGCACCGCCGAGGACCCGACCGCATTCGTGTCCGCATGGGGCGGCCTGGGCATCGGCCCCGGTCAGGAGATGACGTCGGTGGACCTGTACGGCGAGGACTTCACCACGGCTATCGAGCAGGGCATCAACGCGGTGTCACTGTGGGGCATGGGGACCGAGGACGCCACGCTTGCGGGCCTCGTCTCCAGTCAGGGCGTGCTCGCCGCGCAGATCGATCAGCTCTACGCGGGGACCCCCGCGGCGGACGTGACCGCCGCCATGCGCGCCGCCGTCGAAGAGGTCCAGGCCGGGCTGTGACCCAGGCCCCACCCGCAGTTCGTCCGACCCGGGGGCGGCAGCTCAGCCGCCCCCGGCGGGAGAACCGCAATGGATTGATCCTCACAGCGCCGACCCTGGTCGTCATCCTGTTCGCGTCGATCCTGCCGCTGCTGCTCGTCTTCGTCTTCGCGTTCAGCGAGATCAGACTCGTCGACATCCCCCGTCTCGGCACGCAGCCGATCGACTGGACGCTCGACAACTTCACCCGTGCTCTGCGCAATCCCTCGTTCTGGAATGCGCTGGGAACGACCTTGCTGTACGCGACCCTCACGATGGTCGGGTCGGTCACCGTGGGCCTGGTGCTCGCGCTGGCCATGCGCCGGCCGTTCCCCGGACGCGGGATCGTGCGCGCATTGCTGCTCGTCCCCTACGTTCTCCCCCTCATCGCTGCGGCAACCATCTGGCAGACCATGCTCAACCCGCAGTACGGGATCGTGAACGCCTTCGGGCGCGAGGTTCTCGGCTGGGACACCGCGATCGGATTCCTCAACACCGCGCGCTACGAGGTCTTCGGCGTCGAGCTTCCGCTGGCGCTGCTCGTCGTCGTGCTCTTTGAGATCTGGTCGTCTGCGCCGCTCGCGTTCCTCTTCATAACCGCACGTCTGCAGGGTGTCGCTCCCGGCATCGAGGAGGCCGCCGCGCTCGATGGCGCGAACGGCTTCCAGGTCATCACGCGGATCATCCTGCCCCAGCTCAAGGGCGTCATCCTGCTCCTCTGCCTGTTGCGCTTCATCTGGACATTCCAGAGCTTCAGTGAGATCTACCTGCTGACAGAGGGCGCAGGCGGCACCCAGGTCATGGCGCTGAAGGTCTACACCGAGCTCGTCACCCGCGCCGACATCGGCAGTGCCGCGGCCTATGGCCTGCTCATGTCGGTGGTCCTGGTGGCGCTCCTCGTCGTGTACGTGGCCCTATCGCGTAGGAAGGTGGACGTCGAATGAGCCGCCCCCGATCCCCGCTCGCTCCGAGTCGAGCCGCCATCACAGGGCGCTTCATCCTCATCGGGGTCGCGCTCGTGATATCGATCGGTCCCGTCGTGTACGGGTTCCTTCTTTCGCTGCGGCCGTACTCGGCCATCGTCCAGGCTCCGTTGGATCTGTTGCCGTCGTGGGACGAGCTGGATTTCAGCGCCTACTCGACGGCGATGCTCGATCAGTCGCAGGGCGGATTCGGACTCGGCCGCTTCGTGCTCAACTCGCTCGTGGTCGCCGCAGCCACGGTCGTGCTCTCGATCATCGTGTCGATCCTCGGCGCCTATGCCGCCGCGCGCCTGCGCTACCGCGGGCGCAACGTCGTCAACGCCATCATCCTGGGGATCTACCTGTTCCCCGGCATCGTGCTCTCCGTCCCCCTGTTCGTGCTGCTGGCACGGGCGGGGCTGACGGGCTCGCTCGTCGGCCTCTTCTTCGTGTACGTCGCAACGACGGTGCCGGTGTCCATCTACATGATGCGCAACTACTTCCTGGCGCTGCCGGAGAGCATCGAGGAAGCCGCCACCATCGACGGCGCCACCCTCCCCCAGATGCTGCGGAGCGTCGTGCTCCCGGTCGCCCTCCCGGGCGTCGTGGCAACGGCGATCTATGTGTTCATGATCGCGTGGAACGAGTACTTCTACGCCCTGCTCTTCCTGGTGCAGGACCGTGCACTGTGGACGGCACCACTGGGCATTTCGCAACTGGCCGACTTCAACGTGCCCGTTTCGGTGCTGCTGGCCGGATCCATAGCGGTCACGGTGCCGATCGTCATCCTCTTCTTCGTCGCGCAGCGGTACCTCGTCGACGGTCTGACCTCTGGAGCGGAGAAATGAGTCCGACCCCTCAGCGGATCGTCATCATCGGAGCGGGTGGTCGCGGTCGCGACGCATACGGCCGGTGGGTGATCGACCACCCTGAGCGCGCGCAGGTCGTCGCCGTTGCCGACACCGATGAGACGCGACGGCGCGCGCTGGCCACCGCCGCCGGCGGCGCGGTCGAGTACGGCGATTGGCGCGAGGTCATCCCCGACCTCGCTCGCCTCGAGGTGGACGGCGTAGTGATCGCCGTCCCCGACGCCATGCACGTCGATGTGGCCATCGCCGTCGCGGACGCCGACCTGCCCTTCCTCCTCGAGAAGCCGGCAGCGCCCACGCTCGTGGAGCTGGAACGCCTGGCGATCCATGCGGGCAAGGTCTCGGCTCGTCTCGCGATCGGACATGTGCTGCGCTTCACACCGTTCTGGCGCACGATCAAGCAGATCATCGATGCTGGCACACTCGGTCAGCTGATGACGATCGAGGTGAGAGAGAACATCGGCTTCTGGCACTTCGCGCATTCCTACGTGCGCGGCAACTGGCGCAACAGCGCGACGTCCAGTGCAATGGTCCTCGCCAAGACCTCGCACGACCTCGACCTCATCCGCTGGATTGCGGGTGGTCCTCCCGAAAGCGTGTACAGCATCGGAGGGCTGTCCTGGTTCCGACCCGAGAACGCGCCGAAGGGCGCCCCGGCCTTCTGTCTCGACGGATGCCCCGTGGCGGACACCTGCCCCTTCTTCGCCCCGCGCTATTACGTCGACGCTCTTGCCGGCGTTCACGGGCATCCGGTTCATCTGCTCGGGGACGACACGTCCGTGGCGGGTCGACTCAAGGCGCTGCGCACAGGCGACTACGGCCGCTGCGTCTTCCGCAGTGACAACGATGTGGCCGATCACCAGCAGACGACCATGCTCTATCCCGGCGGGCTGACAGCCACCCTGACCGCGTCGGCCTTCACCGCTGAGAACACGCGCGTGGTGGCCATCACGGGTTCAGCCGGGCAGCTCACAGGGCACATGGAGAGCGGTGAACTCGTGGTCGACTTGTTCTCACCGCGGGCGACCTTGCCGCCGGACGTCGTGTTAGCCCACCAGGAGACCACCGTGATGAAGCCGATGGGACACACGCGCCACGCATTGACCGTCGTCGTGCCGGGCGGGGACCTCGGGGATCATGCCGGGCACGCCGGGGGGGACGCGGGCTTCATGGCGGAGTTCGTCGACGCACTCGGGAACGGCACGGTCGGGGCGGGAGAACTGTCGTTCCACACCGCGATGGACAGCCACCTCATCGCCTTCGCGGCAGAGGAGTCACGGGTGAGCGGTGCACCGGTCAGTTTCGCCGCCTGGGTCGATGCGCTCGGTCTCGGCCTCACGGCTTCTTCAGCAGAGTGAGTCCTCACGCGATGACGGATGCCGGCGATCTCAGCGAGGCGCTGCGCGGCATCGTTCTGCGCATCGGCGGCGACGCCGAATGCGTACGCGTCGAGCGGGTCCCGGTGCGCCCTGGTAATGCGGCGACCGCGGAGTACGAGGCTGCCGGCGGCGTCCTGACCATCCGCGGCAGTGATGCGGTCGCGGCGGCAACCGCGCTGGCGCGGTATCTCCAGCATCACGGTCGTCGCATCACGTGGGAGTCGCCGCGCCTACAGCCGACGCTGGTCACCTGGCCAGATGCCCCTCTGATAACCCTGAGCACGCCGTTCCGGATCCGGTACCACCTCAACGTCGTCACCCACGCGTACTCGACCCCCTTCTGGCACTGGGACCGCTGGGAGCAGGAGCTCGACTGGATGGCGCTGCACGGCATCACCCACCCGTTCGTCCTCACGGCGTACGACGTCGTCCTCGAGGAGACGCTGGCTCGCTCGGGAGTGTCACGGGAGGAAGCGCGGGCGTGGGTGGGCAGCGCCGCCCACACGCCATGGATGTCGATGGGTGGAATGCATGACTTCGGCGGGCCGCTGCCCGCCGATTGGGCGCGGCGTCGGGTCGAGCTGGCCCGGCGGATCCTGACGCGGTGTCGTGAATTGGGCATGACCCCCGTGCTGCCGTTGACGGGCGGACACGTGCCGCGTTCACTTGCCGGCCCCGATGCGGACCAGATCGAGTGGCAGGGCTGGAGCACGCCGATGCTCGAGCCGTCTTCTGCGGAGTACGCCGATCTGGTCAGAACCTTCCTCGGCGTGCAGCGCGAGCTGCTCGGAGATCCGGGCGCTCAGCCCGTGATCGCCGTCGACCCATACATCGAATCACTTCCCCCGTCAGCCGAACCCGAGGCCTTGGCCGCAGCGGGCCGGGGTGTACACCGAGCAATCTCGAACGTGTACCCCGACGGGACCTGGCTGCTCCAAGGCTGGCCGTTCCACTACCACCGTGGCTTCTGGACCCCCAAACGCGTCGAAGCGTATCTCTCCGGAGTCCCGCACGATCGTCTCCTGCTGATCGATCTCTGGGGCGAGCACGCCCCCATGTGGCGAGGCGGCATGCACGGCCGGCGCTGGATCTGGACGGCGATACACAACTTTGGAGGAAGATTCGCTCTCTTCGGCGACCTCGCAGGGGTCGTTCGCGACGTGGGCGAGCTCACGCAGGAGCAGCCGGAAGGACTCGAGGGAATCGGGCTGGCGCCGGAGGCCATCGAGAACAACACCGTGTTCTACGAGCTCGTCACCGACCTCGCGTGGAACCAGGAAGGGTTCGAGCATTGGCTCGACGCATTCGCCGTGCAGCGCTATGGCCTCGACGATGCTCGGGCCAAGGAGGCATGGCGCCTTCTGTCCGAGACGCTGTATGCCCCCGGTCGGACGCGGTCGATCCCGTCACCGGTGTTCGCGCGTCCGTGGAGCGGTGGTGCTCCGTTCGCCACGCAGCGGCTGGCCGGCGAGGCACTGCCGCCGGAGCCGTCGCGCATGTCGGCCAACATCGATGCGGAGAACGACCCTGCGGTCCTCGGTGATCTGCCGCGCGTGTCTCGGGCGGCGCGGCTGCTGATCGACCTCGCCGGGGCGTCGCCGCCTTGCCCGGATGCGCTGGAACACGACCTCGTCGAGCTGGTCGGGCACGTGATCGCGCAGCGGACGCGCGTGCACATACGCGAGATCCTCGCGGCGTCCGCCCGTCATGACGCGGGCGGCATCCGCGCCCACGCCGCACGCCTGCGGAGCTCGTTGCTGGATCTGGACGCCCTGGCTGCCACCCGCGGCGAGTCGCGCGCGTCGACCTGGATCGACGCCGCGCGGTCGTGGGCGGACACCGCGGAGGAGGCAGACGTCCTGGAGCGCGACGCGCGCAGCCTGGTCTCCGTCTGGGGCCACCAGACCAGCGGGCTTCACGACTACTCCGGGCGCCACTGGTCCGGACTGATTCGCGACCTGTACCTGCCGCGGTGGGAAGCCTGGGCGCGGTGGCTTGCGGCAGCGGCTGAGAGCGGGACGGAGCCGCGCGTCGCGTCGCTGCGCGCCCAGATCGTCGACATCGAAGAGGCGTGGCGCAACGCCGTCGGCAGCGACGATGCGTCGTCAGTATCCCCTGTCGCCGTGGCGACGGCGGCGCTCGACAGGCTGGACGACTGACTCGCGTCGGAGGCCCCGCGTACGCTGGCTTTCATGTGTGGTCGCTTCGTCGTCGCCAATGTGGCATCCGAACTGGTCGGCGTCCTGCGCGTCGACGTGGAGGGCGATGTGCTGCCCCCACCGTCGTTCAACATCGCGCCCACGGCGCGGGCGGCGATCGTGCTCGACTCCGCCAAGACCGAGCCCGCCACGCGCCGACTCGAATCCGCCCGCTGGGGCCTCGTGCCCGGGTGGGCGAAGGATCCGTCGATCGGCTCCCGTGCGTTCAATGCCAGGGCAGAAGAGCTCGAAGACAAGCCGATGTTCCGGAACGCCCTCATCAAGCGCCGAGCCGTCGTGCCGGCATCCGGCTACTACGAGTGGAAGCAGGTCGACGGCGGCAAGGTGCCGCACTACATCCACCCTGCCGATGACGAGCCGATGTTCTTCGCCGGCCTCTACGAGTGGTGGAAGGACCCGGCCAAGGCGGACGATGACCCCGAGCGGTGGCTGCTGAGCTTCACGATCCTCACGCGCGACTCCATCGGGCACCTCGGTTCGATCCACGACCGCATGCCGCTGTTCATCGACGGTGACTTCGCCGACGCCTGGCTCGACACCGACACCGACGATCACAACGTCCGCGATCTGCTGGATGCCGCCATCGATGCCGCTCCCGCCCTCGCCGACACCCTGGAAGATCATCCGGTGTCCGCGGCGGTCGGCAACGTCCGGAACGACTCCCCCGCACTCATCGAACCGGTCGACTGACCCGCGGGGCGGTGGCGAGTGGGCGCGTAAGCGCCTTCTGGCGTTGCGCGTGTTCGGGCGCTCTCGGTTACGGCCGCTCTCGCGCACCCGATTGCGGCCGCTCTCGCGCCCGAGATGCGGACATCCGCCGAAACGCGGACCGAACCAGCCGCAACCGTCCGCACCCGGGCGGATCTCCGCATCCCGGAAACGGATGCCACGCCGCACGGGCGGATCTCCGCATCCCGGAAACGGATGCCACGCCGCCTGGGCGAATCACTGCATCTCGGCAACGGATGCCACGCCGAGATGCGGACATCCGCCGAAACGCGGACCGAACCACCCGCAACCGTCCGCACCCGGGCGGATCTCCGCATCGCGGCAGCGGATGCCACGCCGCCCGGGCGGATCTCCGCATCCCCGCAACGGCCCCGACCGATGCGACCCCGCGTCCGCGCGTAGGCTCGAAGGATGACCACGCTCGCCGCGCCCACCGCAACGGTGCTGCCGCGGGCGGAATGGGAGCAGCGCGAGCGCGCGCACCAGGATCGCGCCGACGCGCTCACCGCCGGCCGCCGGGCCCGCGTCGCTCGCGGCGAGACCCACCCGGTCGACGACTTCCTCTACACGTACTACGCGTACAAGCCGGCCGTGCTGCGTCGCTGGCATCCCGGAGCCGGCGTCGAACTGGCGGATGCCGCCGACACCGAGCGGGCCGGGTGGCGCTGGTACGCCCCCGGCGCCGACGCGGGGAGCCTGCGCGTGGACGCCCGGGGGTTCGAGACGGAGAAGGCGCAATTGGCGACCCTCTGCGAGCGGATGCTGCGGCTGACCGCCGCGCGCCCAGGCCAGTTCGGATGCTTCGGGCTGCACGAGTGGGCCATGGTCTACCGCGCCCCGCACCCGCGTCACGCCGTGCCGCTGCGCCTCGGCTCGTCTGGGACCGATGCCGTCGTCGAGGCGCACGAGTTGCGGTGCACCCACATCGACGCGTTCCGGTTCTTCACCGACGACGCGGTACCCCGCAACCGCTTCACACCCACGCGCGCCGACCAGCCGCAGCGCGAGCAGCCGGGGTGCCTGCACGCAGGCATGGACGTGTACAAGTGGGCGGTGAAGCTCGGCCCGCTGGTGCCCGGCGAGTTGCTGCTGGACGCCTTCACCCTGGCCCGCGAGATCCGCGAACTGGACATGGCCGCCTCACCGTACGACCTCGCCGACTGGGGTGTGATGCCCGTCGCCATCGAGACCGCCGAGGGCAAGGCCGAGTATGTCCGGCGCCAGCGCGGGTTCGCTGAGCGCGCGAATGCGCTGCGTGCGGCGATCCTCGCGGCGTGGAAGCCGGCTCAGCCGACCGCCTGACACGACGGACAGGGAAGCAGACCGCCCGGCGCGAGCTGCAGCCGCAGCAGGGTGACGCGGGTCGCTGCTTCCTCCAGCCGCTCCGCCGCGAGCGTCCCGTTGTCGACGGCGGCCGCGATGCCGTCCACGATGCGCCCGGCTGTCCCGGCATCGGAGAGCATGACGGCCATGACCATGTCGTTGCCGGCGGCAAGGGCGGCGACGGCATTGGCGACCGGGTCGGCGTACCGCGCCTCTCCGGTGTTCTGCAGCATCCCGAGGTCGTCGGTGATCGCCACCCCGTCGAAGCCGAGGTCCTCGCGGGCGATGCGGTGCCACTCGGCCGACATCGTGGCCGGTTCGGCATCCACCGCTGTGTAGATGAGGTGCCCGAACATGAGCAGCTCGGCTCCCGCATCGATGCCGGCCCGGAACGGCACGGCATCCGCCTTCTCCCAGGCGTCACGGGAGAGATCCGTCGTCGGCAGCATGTGGTGTGAGTCCCCCGGTGCCGCACCGTGTCCGGGGAAGTGCTTGAGCGTGCTCGCCGCGCTCCCTCGCTCGCCCTGAACGGCGGCTGCGACCCGCTCGGCGCTGCTCTGGGGCGTCGTGCCCAGCGCACGGCGGAAGATGAAGCTGCCGGGGTCAGCGGTGAGATCGGCGACGACGCCGAAGTTGACGGTGGCACCCGCGCGCTGCAGCAGCGCGCCTCGTGCCGTGAACGCCTCCTCCGTCACCGGCGTCGGAGCGTCCTTCAGGGTGGCGGCTCCAGGCAGGTCGTCCCACGGGAGTCGGGTGACGTCGCCGCCTTCCTCGTCGATGCCGATGAGCGGCGGCAAGGCAGGGTCGGTGACCAAGGCGTCGGTGACCGCGCGCAGCGCGACTTCGTCGGCCGGGATGTTCGCCCCCATCAGGATGAACCCGCCCAGCCCTGTCGCCGTCATGTACTCGCGCAGCGCGGCTGCATCCGTCGTGGGGATGTGTCCCATGACCACGGATGCCGCACGCTCGCGTGTCGACATCGCCGACACCAGCCGCTGCGCGTGCGCGCTGGTCGCCGCCGCGTCCGGGGGCGCGACCCTCACGCCCGCGGACGCGGGGTCGGGATCGGGGGTGGCGGCGGCAGGCGCGGCTACCACCCCGAGTACTGCGACGGCGGCGGCCGCGATCGCCAGAAGTCTCACGGCGCGCGGCATGCGGCCAGTGTACGGGTGGCCTCCGACAGCGGGCTGGGCGGCTGCTGTCAGACGGGGACGACGGGTTGGCGCAGGATCGTACGCAGCTTCGCGGGCTCGACCCTGCGGAAGTCGCTGAGGTAGATCTCGTGGTGCCTGCCCGTCATGCGCAGGCCCTCACCGGGGATGAACTCATCGTGCATCCGCGCGAGCACGTCCCCCTCGTCGTCGAACGAACCGATGTGCAGGGTCTGCACGCACCTGCCCTCCGCGATGGTCTCCCACCGGAGCCGCTCGAGAGCGGTGGGCGCAGGCGATTTGGCGGCGACCGCCGCGACGGCATCGTCGATCATCTCGCGGTCGATCCATTCGGGCACCATCATCAACGCCGTCCACCGCCACGCCGACTTGTCGCGGCGCTCGGTGAAGGCCGCCATGTCGTCCGCCCACCACTGCGCCTCGAGCGGTGGCACGACGTAGTCCCGGTCAAGCCGCCCCTTGCTCGCGAACTTCAGCTTGTAGGCCACCGGGTAAAGGGCGGCGATGGCGTCGCCGAACCCGGCGGAGGTGTTCGGATCGCCCTCCCCGTCGATGGCGAGGTAGCGCAGGGGCGGCACGTCGACGATGCGGAAGACGCCCGCCTTCGCCCGGTAGGCATCGATCGTCTTCGTGAAGTCGACTTTCATCGTGCCCTGATCCTGGCACGCGACGGCTTCGCGCGCTCCCCTGATAGCCGCAGGCAGGCGCGGCCGATCATCCCGCGCGTTCGGTCGCGCCGCTCCTGTCCTCGGGCACGGCGAGCACTCGGCCCATGGCGAGTACGGCGCCCCGTTGCAGCACGTCCAGCTGGGCGGGGTTGTAGAGCTCCGGCACAGCCTCGCCGAGCGCCTGCGCAACCACCGCTCCCCGGCGGGTGAGCCCCGCCGAAGGCAGCTCCCTCAGCCACGGATAGTCGTGGAAGTTCTGTGTGAAGACCTCCGCGTATCGTGCGACCAGGGCGTCCCGCGCCCGCTCGTCCGCGTCGGCCGGCAGCTGCTCGAGCGCTGCGCTGAGATCGTCCGGGTCGTCCTCCACCATCTTGCGCACGTCGTCCAGCGCGTCTTCGTCGAGCAGCCGTGTGTAGAGGTGCGGGACGGACCGATCCGTCTCCGAGACGCGGGATGCCACGGATTCGAACCCCGCGGGGGCGTCTGCGGGAGCCTTGTCCCGCAGAATGGCGGCGATGCTCGCGCGCGCCTGCTCGAGCCGCTCGATGCTCGCCTGCAGCTCGGCGTCGAGCTCGCGCAGCGATTCGGTGCTGGTTTCCTCGCCCGCGCTGACGGCCGGGATCTGCGAGAGCGCAAGACCCAGTGCGACGAGCCGACGAATGCGCAGGAGCCGGACCAGGTGCTGCACGTCGTACTGCTTGTAGCCGTTGTGGGTCCGCTCGGGTTGCTCGAGCAGCCCTACGCGGTGATAGTGGCGAATGGTGTTCACCGTCGTCCCGGCGATATGGCCGAGCTCACTCGTGCTCCACGGCATCCCTACTCCCCTCCTCTTCCCTCGTCGATCACGCTACTGGCCGGCCGAGGGCGGGACGCGTCCTCGAACAGCGGCAGCCCGACGTCTCCCGGCGACAGTTGCTGCGCGGCGGCCGGACCCGACGACGACCGCAGAAAGTCCCACGCCGTCGAAAACTCCCCGTTGCGGAGGGAATCGTCCGGCTCACGAGGCGACGAGGAGCTGTGAGACGCGGTCGAGCGCGCCAGGCACCAACTTGTAGTACGCCCATGTGGCTCGCTTGCTCCGCGTGAGGAACCCGGCGGTGGTGAGAATCTTCAAATGATGCGACA
Organism: Microbacterium sp. zg.Y1084; assembly: GCF_024623595.1. Lineage (NCBI taxonomy): Bacteria > Bacillati > Actinomycetota > Actinomycetes > Micrococcales > Microbacteriaceae > Microbacterium > Microbacterium sp. zg.Y1084. The sequence goes on along the minus strand of NZ_JANJGV010000002.1, from coordinate 99,602 downwards.
CGGTCGGCTGACTCAGGCCGACCGGCTCGATCAGGTCGCAGACGCATGCTTCCGAGTCTTCGGACGCGGCCACGATCGACAGGAGACGCAGGCGGGCAGGGTCAGCGAGTGCCTTCATGGTTGCAGCGAGCTGCTCAGCCTCCTCGGCTGTCAGCGGCTCCCGCATCAGGGGCGTGCAGCACGCCCCGGCGGCGATGTCGGTCACGTCGAGCGTCGAGGTCATACATCGAGGATAGTCGATATTGACAGATGTCGATAGATGCTCGAAGATTCAAAATATCGAAGTTCATCGATATCTGTTGGAGGATGTTGTGACCCTGCTCGACCTGACACCCCGCGTCACTGAGGACAGTCGACTTTTCACTCTGCCCGTGGCGATCATCGGCGGTGGGCCCATCGGGCTCGCCGCCGCGGCGAACCTGGCCGAGCGCGGCATCGACTTCCTTGTCTTCGAAGCGGGTGGTGACGTGGCGGCGAGTGTCCGCTCGTGGGGACACACCCGACTCTTCTCTCCGTGGAAGCACCTGGTGGATCCCGCCTCCCGTCGGCTGCTGGAGGAGCGCGGGTGGCAGCTGCCCGACCCGGAGCGTGCACCGACCGGTGCGGAGCTGGTGGAGAAGTACGTCGTCCCGCTCGCGGCGCTGGACGAGCTCGCCTCCCGCATCCGCCTCGGGGTTGAGGTGATCGGCGTATCTCGCGAGGGGATGGACCGCACCCGCACAGCGCGCCGGGCGGCGACCCCGTTCGCCGTACGGATCAGGACCGCAGACGACGAGGTGCAGGACATCGCCGCTCGCGCGGTGATCGACGCATCGGGCACCTACCTCTCTCCCAACTCGCTGTCTTCCAATGGCCTGGAGCTACTGGGCATGGGCGACATCACCGACCGAGTCACGCCTGCTCTCCCCGACGTGCTCGGCAGGGACCGGGCCATGTTCGCGGGCCGGCGGATCACCGTCGTGGGCGCGGGGCACTCCGCCGCGAACACACTGCTCGCCCTGGTGAAGCTCGCGCGCGAGGAAGCCGGCACCACGGTGACCTGGATGATCCGCAACGCGAAGGCAGTACGCGTCTCCTCCTCGCCGGATGACCAGCTGGTCGGACGCGCGGACCTCGGAAGCCGCGTGGACCGGGCCGTCGACCGCGGTGACATCGCACTCATCGACGGATTCGAGATCATTCGCGCGCGTCGCGGCGGCGAGGCCGTCGAACTGGTCGGTCACCGCCGCGGCGAGGTCGTCACCCACGACACCGACATCGTGGTCAACGCCACCGGGTTCCGCCCGAACCTCGAGATGCTGCGCGAGATCCGCCTCGACCTCGACGAGATCGTCGAGGCGCCCAAGCGGCTCGCTCCGCTCATCGACCCGAACGTCCACTCCTGCGGAACCGTCGAACCGCACGGGTTCCGTGAGCTCACCCACCCCGAGCAGGGCTTCTTCATCGTCGGCATGAAGTCATATGGGCGCGCGCCGACCTTCCTGCTCGCCACCGGCTACGAGCAGGTTCGCTCCGTCACGGCATGGCTCGCCGGAGACACCGCCTCAGCATCCCAGGTCGACCTTGTCATTCCCGCAACGGGTGTGTGCTCGACCGACGCCGGCAACGGGGGTGGATGCTGCTCGTGATCCGGGTCCGTGAGATGACGCCCGCGGATTGGCCGGATGTCGAGCGGATCTACGCGCAGGGCATCGAGGAGGGCGAGGCGACGTTCGAAGTCGCCTCGCCCACCTGGCAGACCTTCGACGCGGGCAGACTCGCGACCATGCGGCTGGTCGCCACCGACGAAGCGGGCCGGGTGATGGGATGGGTGGCGGCATCCCCGGTCTCCGCGCGGCCCGCCTACCGCGGCGTCGTGGAGCACTCCGCGTACATCGATCTTGCATAGCACGGATCCGGGGTGGGGCGGCAACTCCTCGGCGAGTTCATCGCCGCGGCAGAGACCGCCGGAGTGTGGACCATCCAATCGAGCATCTTCCCGGAGAACGCCGGGAGCCTGCGGCTACACGAAGGGATGGGGTTTCGCGTGATCGGGCGACGCGAGCGGGTCGCCCGATCCGAGATGGGCGCCCATGCGGGGCAGTGGCGCGACACGGTCCTGGTCGAGCGGCGCAGCGCACGAAACGGCATCGGCTAGCCGATGGACGACACGCAGATCCGCAGGCACCTCACCAGTGTGCGGCGACTCATTCTCGACATCATCGCCACCGAAGGGCCGGTCGCGCCGGAACGCATCGTGACCGCCTGGGCAGCCGCGCGCTCCACCGCGAGTCCCCGGCACCGCCAGGCGCTTCCTCGCATGGCGGCCGAGACTCTGTGGCGGCTAGAGAATCTCGAATGGGTTGCGGCGGGTCCGGACGGGTACCGCCTCACGCCCCTCGGTGACCATGCACGGAGAACCGGGAACTTCGCCCGCTGACTGACGTCGTGCGCTCACCCTGCGTTCATATCAAGAGCCTTCCCTGTGATCTCGGATAGAGATTCATGTACCTGACGCACAGCCGGGTTGGAGAAGCTATGACGCCTCCAGAGCTGCAAGTTGAACATTGGGTGACCAACGCTCGGTGAGCTTGGCTGCTGATTCGAGATCCTTCAATATAGAAGCATGTCGAAACAAGAGGCGGAGCTGGTCACCATCGGGTCTGGCCCGGCAGGACACACGGCCGCGATCTACGCTGCTCGCGCGAACCTGCCGCCCGTGGCGATCGCGGGATCGGTGGCGACGGGCGGTGCCCTGGTGACGACGACCGAGGTCGAGAACATCGAAGCTGCTTACCCGACCAATGCTCAGGAGGTCTTTGCGTGACCGCTCTCACCGTCACCGACGCTACGTTCCACGACGAGGTCCTCAACTCCGATCTGCCCGTTGTGGTGGACATCTGGGCTGTCTGGTGCGGACCGTGCCGCCAGGTCGCGGCATTGCTCGACCAGCTCGCAGCCGATTTTGACGGGCGTGTGAGGATCGTCAAGGTCGACGCTGACCAGAACCCCGACACCATGATGTCCGCCGGTGTCACCTCGATCCCGACGCTCGGGTTCTATCGCAACGGGAAACGGGTCGACGTCCTCATCGGCGCGCACCCGAAGCCCGTCATCGCAGCGAAGATCGAGGAGTTGCTCGCATGACCGCCGCGCCCGTCGCCGCAGCCCGCACTGCGCCGAAGCGGCTCTCCACGCTCGACAAGTGGCTGCCGCTCTGGATCGGCCTCGCAATGGTCGGGGGGCTACTGCTCGGCCGTTTCGTCCCTGCGCTGTCGGATCTGCTCGGCCGGCTGGAGGTGGCCGGGATCTCGGTGCCGATCGGGCTCGGATTGCTGGTGATGATGTATCCGGTGCTCGCGAAGGTCCGATACGACAAGGTCGCTGCCGTCACGGGCGACAAGAAGCTGCTCGTCTCCTCTCTGATTCTGAACTGGCTCGTGGGGCCGGCGGTGATGTTCGCCCTGGCATGGATCTTCCTGGCCGATGTGCCCGAGTACCGGACGGGCCTGATCATCGTGGGTCTCGCGCGTTGCATCGCGATGGTCGTGATCTGGAACGATCTCGCCTGCGGCGACCGTGAGGCTACCGCCGTGCTCGTCGCGATCAACTCGGTCTTCCAGGTCGTGATGTTCTCCGTGCTCGGATGGTTCTACCTCACCGTCCTGCCCGGTTGGCTCGGTCTGGACGCTCAGGGGCTGGATGTGTCAGTGTGGCAGATCGCGCTCAACGTGCTGGTGTTCCTGGGCGTCCCGCTCGTCGCCGGGTTCGCGTCGCGGTGGATCGGTGAGAAGCGTCGAGGCCGCGTCTGGTACGAGGAGACTTTCCTTCCGGCGATAGGTCCGTGGGCTCTGTACGGGCTGCTGTTCACGATCGTGCTGCTCTTCGCGCTGCAGGGCGACGCAGTCCTGGCCAACCCGCTGGATGTCGCGCGGATCGCACTGCCCCTGCTGCTCTACTTCGGGTTTATGTGGTTCACCGGCTTGCTGCTCGGCAAAAGCATCGGCCTGGGGTATGCGCGCTCCACGACGCTCGCATTCACCGCCGCAGGCAACAACTTCGAGCTTGCCATCGCTGTCGCGATCGGCACCTTCGGAGCCGCCTCCGGACAAGCACTCGCCGGCGTCGTCGGACCCCTCATCGAAGTCCCCGTCCTGGTGGGCCTCGTCTACGTCTCGCTCTGGGCAGCTCGGTCCTGGTTCCACACCGACCCGTACGAAGGGAGCGCCTCATGACGGGTGTGATCGACACGGAGACGTGCTCACCGACGATCAGCCACGCCATCGGCCTGGACGCCGCAACGACCGTCGCGGGCGCCCTGAAAGCGATCGCCGACCCGCTGCGGCTGCGCATGCTCTCCGCGATCGCGACCGACCCGCGCGGTGAGGCCTGCGTGTGCGACCTCACCGAACTTGCCAACGTTTCCCAACCCACGATCTCGCACCATCTGAAGGTGCTCAAAGAGACCGGGATGCTGCTGTCCGAGCGGCGCGGCACATGGGTCTACTACCGCATCGCCCCCGCTCGCCGGGGCGCCGTCACCGCGCTGCTGGACGCGTTCGCACCGGCCGCGGCACTCGACACCGTGGAAGACGAAACCGAGCGCACCAAAACCCTGCAGACTATGGACGCGCGCGTTACACGTCTCGCCGAGGAACTCGCAGACGAGCTGCCCGACCTGAGCCGGGACCTCGTCATCGCCATCGTCCGGGAGTCCTACGCAGGCCTGGTCCGGTCGGCCAAGCTGACCCGGCACATCATCCCGCTCACCGAACGATTCGCCCGCCAGCGTCTCGCCGACCTGACCCGCGACCGAACGACCGGTCGCCCCCAGGTGCTGTTCGTGTGCGTGGCGAACGCTGGCCGCTCCCAGCTCGCCGCGGCGCTCGTGAACCGGCTCTCCGACGGCAAGGTCGTGGCACGCTCGGCAGGATCGACGCCCGCGGCGGACGTGCACCCGCACGTCCGCGCACTCCTCGCCGAGATCGAAGGAGAGCGGCCAGCCGAAGCGGCGTTCCCGAAGCCGCTCACCGACGACGCCGTCCGCGCCGCCGACGTGGTGATCACCATGGGGTGTGGCGACGTGTGCCCGATCATCCCCGGTGTCCGCTACGAGGACTGGGCCGTCGGCGACCCGGCACTGTCCTCGCCCGAAGGCGCGGCCGCCATCCGTCACGACATCGAGCGCCGCGTTCGCGCACTACTGACCACACTCACCGACTGAAAGAAACACATCGCACATGGCCGTCCACAAACCGTCCGTCCTCTTCGTCTGCGTCCACAACGCCGGCCGCTCCCAGATGGCCGCCGGCTGGCTCCGCGACCTCGCCGGGGACCGCGTCGAAGTCCGCTCCGCCGGATCCATGCCCGCCGACCGCATCAACCCGGTCGCCGTCGAGGCGATGCGAGAAGTGGGCATCGACATCACCCTCGAACAGCCCAAGATCCTCACTACCGAGGCCGTGCAGGCGTCAGATGTTGTCATCACGATGGGATGCGGTGACGCCTGCCCGTTCTTCCCGGGTAAGCGCTACGAAGACTGGAAGCTCGACGACCCGGCCGGGCAGGGTATCGATTCCGTGCGCTCGATCCGCGACGAGATTCGCGTCCGCATCGAGCAGCTGGTGTCAGAGCTGGTGTGACGGTCGCTCAGTTTTCTCTTCCCATCTGCGCTCTTCGAGGTCAGTGACCGGCGCCAAGATTCCCGGTCAATCGACCGTGAAGCGCCGCTGCGGTGTCGTTGAGGCCCTCAATAGTCACGGTCTTGCCGCGGTTCTCGTACTTGGTGACGATCGCGTCCAGTGCGGCGACGGTAGAGGCGTCCCAGACGTGCGATCGGCTCATGTCGATCACCACCGTCTCGGGGTCGTCCGCGTATTCGAACTGCGTGGTGAGGTCGTTGCTGGACGCGAAGAACAGTTCACCGTCCACGGCGTAGTGCGCTGTAGCGCCGGTGTCGTCGATGGTGCGGGTGACGGTGACGAAGTGGGCGACGCGGCGGGCGAACATGATCATCGCGGCGATGACTCCGAGAATGACCCCCACGGCCAGGTTGTGGGTCCACACGGTGGCAATGACGGTGATGAGCATGACGGCCGTCTCGCTCTTCGGCATCCGCTTGAGGGTGCTGAGACGGATGCTGTGCCAGTCGAACGTCGCGATTGACACGAGGATCATCACGGCCACGAGGGCGGCCATCGGGATGATGGCGACGACATCTCCGAGGGCGAGGATCAGCACGAGCAGGAACACGCCGGCGAGGAAGGTCGAGATGCGGGTGCGGGCACCGGAGGCTTTGACGTTGATCATCGTCTGCCCGATCATCGCGCAACCGCCCATGCCCCCGAAGGCACCGGAGAGAACGTTCGCTGCGCCCTGGCCGAGCGCTTCACGGGTCTTGCGGGAGTGAGTGTCAGTGATGTCATCGACGAGTTTCGCGGTCATCAGGGACTCGAGCAGTCCGACGACGGCCATGGCGAGGGCGTAGGGCGCGATGATCTGGAGCGTTTCGAGCGTGAGGGGCACGTTGGGGATGAACAGCTCCGGCAGGCTCTTGGGCAGTTCGCCCTGGTCGCCGACGTTCGGGACATTCCAGGCGAACACCACGACCGCGGCGGTGAGCAGAACGATCGCAACCAAAGGAGCGGGGATCACCTTCGTCAATCGCGGCATCAGGTACATGACCAGCAGCCCCACGACAACGAGCGGGTAGACGAGCCACGGGACGCCGATGAGCTGCGGGAACTGGGAGGTGAAGATAAGGATCGCGAGCGCGTTCACGAATCCGACCATCACCGAGCGGGGGATGAAGCGCATGAGCTTGGCCACGCCGAGCAGAGCGAGGATGACTTGGATGAGCCCGCCGAGAAGGACGGTGGCGATGAAGTAGTCCATGCCGTATTCGCGGGCGACAGGGGCGATGACGAGCGCGATCGCGCCGGTCGCGGCGGTGATCATCGCGGGACGGCCGCCGAGGAACGCGATTGCGACGGCCATGACGAACGAGGAGAACAGGCCGACGCGGGGGTCGACGCCGGCGATGATCGAGAATGCGATTGCTTCCGGGATCAGTGCGAGGGCGACGACAAGACCAGCGAGGACTTCGCGGGTGAGCAGGCGGGGGCTGCGCAGCGCCTGCATGACGGTGGGTTCGGTGCGATAGCGCGACGCGGCATCGCGGGTGGGGGTGACGGCAGTCATATGCCCTCCGAAGGTTGGGCTCTCTCGTGAGAGCGGGGATAACGAGTGGAGGCGCGCAACGGCACGCAGGCGTCGGTCAGTCCGACGCGGGAAGATGGGAGTTCGAGCGCGAGAGCCGCGCCGATCTCGACTCTAACGTAACGTGAGTGTTGCGAGGAATCGCCAGGAGGCTGACCTGTGACCAACGAGGAAACCATGCGGATCGGTGAGGTTACCGAGCGCACGTCTCTGTCGTTGCGCACTCTCCGGCACTGGGAGGATGCGGGACTTGTGGCGCCGTCCGCGCGCACCGAGGGCAACTTTCGGCTTTACACCGAGAAAGACGTTGAGCGGTTACTGCTCATCCGGCGGATGAAGCCACTCGGATACACCCTCGATGAGATGCGCGAGCTCCTGGACATCGTCGACGCACTCGCCATCACTCCGCACGACGCTCTACTGCGTGCCCAACTCGATGACATCCGAAAGGCTGCCGCGCTGCGACGCGAGAAGCTCACCGAGCAGCTCGCCATGGCGGACGAGTTCGTGGAGCTGCTCGACCGCCTGTGACGTGGATGAGCGGGGAAATGATGGGGTGCGAATCGAGGGTTCCCGGGGCGGAGACCTCCTAGCTGAGCCTCAATCACGAATCGGGCGCTGCCAGGGGCTCTAACCCGGCCGCGCCGGTAGGCGATGCGGGCGCAGGCCACGGCCTCGTCGGCAGGTACTGTCTTCGGGCTCGGCCCGCCACTCCTTCTGGCGCTCGATGAGATCGGCAACCTCGCGCCGCTGCCGTCTTTGCCCGTCCTGATGGCGGAAGGCGGCGGCACGGGGATCACCACGATGCGCTCGAGTCAGCGATCAACGCGCCGGGTTCCGATCATGCCGCCCGACGTCATCCGGACGCTGCCGTACGGCACCGCGCTCCTGATGCTGAGAGCCGCACCGCCGATCGTCACTCGCATGCGGGAGTGGGGCTCTCGCTAGCTATGTCACAACGGCATATGAATGCCAGCTCTTGGACGATGGCCGACGGCGACATGACGATCACCGAGATCGCCGACCTCTGCCAGATCGGCCGCTCCAGCGTCTACCGGGCATCAGAACGACACGCTGCGCGGACGGCTCGCGTGAGCGGTCCGCTCCCCTAGCTGGAGTACCTCTGGCGCCGGGGGTCGGCTCTCCATGAGCGCTTCGGTTGCATCCGCCGGTATCTTGCGTAGCAATACAGTGCACTGCTACCTTGTGCCGCATGATAGCCATCAGCGATCCGGTGCCGCAGCTTCGCCGCGGGGTCGTGGAGCCGTGCATCCTCGGCCTTCTTTCGAAGGAGCCGATGTACGGGTGGCAGCTCGCGGATCGCTTGATCACCGACGGCGGGATCATCGGCAGTATCGGGACCCTCTACCCCGTGCTCACGCGCCTGCGAGAGCGGGGCCATGTCACGACCTACGAGGTGCCTTCGGAGAACGGCCCAGCACGCCGCTACTACGAGCTGACCCCTGCCGGTGAGCAATCACTGGATCAATTCCGACAGGGCTGGGCCGCGTTCACGGCCTCAGTCGTCCGCTGTATCGAACCTGGGACGGACTCATGAACAACACCACCGTCAACGCGTACCTGCGGGAGTTGGACTCCCTCCTGGAAGACGTCGATGCTGAGACTCGCTCGAGCCTCGTCGACGGCATCCGTGAGGAGCTCGCTGGGCTCAGCCCCAGCGAAGCAGCCGATCGGATCAGGCTGATCGGCGACCCCGCCTACGTGGCGGCCAGCGCCCGGGTTTCCGAGCCTGCACGGCGGAACAGCGATCATGGCCAGGTGCCTGTCACCGAGCGCAGCTGGTACGTCGCCTTGACAGCCGTACTCATCACGATCGGGGGTTTCATCGTCCCTTGGGTCGGCTGGATCGCGGGCATCGTCATGCTGTGGATCTCGCGAGCGTGGACCACGCGGGAGAAGTGGATTGGGATGCTCGCGCTTCTCGCCACCGCAGCAGCGGTGGTCGCAACAGCGATGCCGGGCGTGGTGCCAGGGCTGGATCCGACGGGCAACGCACTCATCTGGCCGGCCATCGTGACGCTCTACGTGCTCGCGGCGCTGCTGTACTCGCTCACAGCAGCCGTGCTCATAGTGGGCCCCCTCCGGCGGCGCAGGCAGATCCGACGGTCACTGGTTTGAACCGTCGGCCACTGTGGGCAGGGCGTCATGCATGTCGCGGTCTGTCAAGCAATCATCCTTGGTAGCGACCCACAAGTCCGACTCATAGCTTCATCCTCAAGGGGCTGCCATCAGGTGCACCCATGGAGGAGGAACAATGAAGTTTCGGGACAAAATGCGCAAGGCAACCGTGGCCGGCGCTGCAGCCGCGCTCATCGTGGGGATCTGCTCGTTCGCTTCGCCAGCGTTGGCGAGCACGACCACTTCCCCGGCCGACCAGACCGCCGAGATGGAGGCGAGCATCACCACCTTCCTGACGGAGCGCGGCGTGCCCACCACCACTCAGGACGCCCTGGTCGACAAGCTGCTCAGCGGCGAGCCGCTCGACTCCATGACGGGCGCCGCGCCGGTGTCCACGAACACGACTGTCGAGTCGGGTTCGAAGTCACCGAGAACGTCTACGCCGACGGATCGGTGAGCATCAACCGCATCGAGATCGCCAAGCCGGCACCAGCACCCGGCACGATCACACCCTTCGGCGTCAGCGGGTGCAGCACCAGCAATGGCAGCGGCGTGGTCCGCAAGACGAACTGCCTCATCGACCGCTGGGACGGTATCGTCCAACAGAACTTCCGGGCGGACTTCACCTTCGTCAACAACGGCTACGACCGGATCGACTCGATCTACAGCCAGAGCTCCGTCGTCTACGGGGCGCGATCGTGGAAGCAGGAGTCCTTCTCGATCGGAAAGAGGTACGAGAACGCTTCCGGTCCTGCGCGCGCGGAGTACCGGATCAGCGCCGACACGGTCCTCGGAACGTTCAGCTACGGTCTGGGGCTGCGCGTCGGCGCCAACATCGGCGGACAGCAGTACACCTTCTAGGTCGCTGCAACACCCCGAGGGGTGCGCCCTGCGCCGATACCGGGCGGAGCGCACCCCATCTTTATTTGGGCGTTGAGCCTGGATGAGCGCGCTCTCGGAACACGAGTACCGCGAGATCCGCATCGAAGCTGCCCAACGGCTCGCCATCCTGCTTCGGCACTTCCGTCAGGCACGCGGACTGTCCCAAGAACGCGTCGCTCAGGAAGCGGGACTTGCCCTGTACACGTACAGCTGCTTGGAGCGGGCCACGACCCCATCGGGCGGGGTCGCAAACCCGACGCTCGACACCCTCATCAGGGTGTTGCACGCGCTCGAGGTGCCGGAGGTGAGACTCGACTGGGTGATCGAGCCTGCCGATGGGATCGACGCGGCATGAGCGACACAGAAGTGCTGTCGATCCCCACGCGATCGTGTCCGTAAGGGGATCCCGAGCTCGGCATCGTCGCCACCGCGATCAGCCAGCGCAAGCGGGTCTGGCTGGAGGACGACGGCCGGCTCATGACGGACGACTAGAGCCGCAGCGCTGGCAGACCGGCGCACCGCGGTCTCGCCCGACCCCCTCCGAGCGGAGCTTCAGTAGCCGTGCTCGCATGTCCGAGGGCAGGCCCGCACCGTCTCCGCCGACCATCATCAGAGGCTGCGCTTAACCCCCCTGCGCCGCCGATGGTCTTCGTCGCGTCGGGCGTCGAGGCAGTCACGGCCGCAGCGGGGTGGCGACACGCGGCCTATCTGCGGCTCGTGGTGCTCGTCCTGGACGCCATGTCTCAGACATACACGGCGATCACCAACCGGGCTATGCATGGCCTGGCCCACAAGTCTTTGTGCGTTGCGAGTGCAGACGCGATGCCTTCTGGGCCTTCGTCAGCTCCAAATCCTCTGCCACCGCGTCGGAAGCAGCAGGCCGCGGCTTCCGGGGCGGCGGGCGCGGAAGGGCGCGGCACGGGCACACCGCAGGCGGGGCGCTGCGGCCAGGAGCGCCTGGGGCCATCTTGTGGCGGGGCATCAGGCGGCGGCGGCTTCCAGCTCGAGCGTCCACGCACGCACGCGCTCCTTCGAGTAGCGCAGGTGCTTGCCCATCTTCAGCGGCGTGGGCCCGATGCCCTTCGCCTTCCACTCGTAGAGGGTGTTGACGGGAATCCGCGCCCAGATCGACAGCTCCTTGATCGTGAGGAGGTCAGGGAGTTCGTCGAGCGTCATCGAGCGCAAGAGAGTCTCGACTCGGAGAGGGACGGGGTCTGGGAGGCGTTCGTGCTCATGGGACCCACATGCACGGTATTGCGCGATCTTGGTGGTCGCATCGATTTGCCCCCCAGTCCCTCACGGTCATTACGAGGGAATAACGGGGACTTGGCATCTCATGCGGGCGCCGGAGAAACGAAAAACCCCCGGTAGACCGGGGGTTTTTGGTGGACCTGAGGGGACTCGAACCCCTGACCCCCTGCATGCCATGCAGGTGCGCTACCAGCTGCGCCACAGGCCCAGACGATGCTCGCGCTTTCGCGCGGCAACTCGTTAAGCCTACAACACGTCGGCACAGGGAACCGAATCCGCTGCGATGTCCGGGCGTGTCCGTAGAGTGACCCGCATCCGACCGGAAGAGGTGCGACATGGCAACCCTGGGCAACATCACCTTCTACGCGGACGACCCCCGCGCGCTCTCCCATTTCTGGGCGGGCGTCTTCGGCTATCCGCTGCTCGAATGGGAGGACCCGATGCGGCGGCAACTGCTCGACGCCGGGCTCACCGAAGAAGATCTTGGCACGCGCGCTCTCGCCGAAGACCCGGCCCGCGTCGGCCCCAGCTCTTCTTCCACCACGCCGATGGCCCGAAGCGGGGGCGCAACCGGATTCACCTCGATGTGCAGACGGTCGCCGAAGGGCGACCCACCCGCGCGCAGCTGGATGCGGAAAAGGATCGCCTCGTCACGCTGGGCGCCGAGGTCGTCAGACTCGTCGATCAATCGTGGGGACCGTGGCCGGAACTGTATTACCAGCTACGCGATCCCGAGGGCAACGAGTTCTGCCTGCAGTGAGCCTCAGTCGGCCGATGTCGTGGCGGGGAGCTCGACCGGGATGACCGGGCAGTCCTTCCACAGCCGCTCGAGGCCGTAGAACACGCGCTCCTCCTGGTGGAAGACGTGCGCGACGAGGTCGCCGAAGTCGAGGAGGATCCACCGAGCCTGCTCGCGCCCCTCACGACGCAGGCGCTTGTGTCCCGCTTCGAGCAGCTTCTCCTCGATGCGGTCGGCGATCGCGGCGACGTTGCGCTCGCTGTTGCCCGAGACGATGAGGAACGCGTCGACGAGAGGCAACGGCTCGGAGACGTCGAGTGCGACGATGTCCTCTCCGCCGGTGGCAACGGCGGCTTGCGCGGCGATCTGGACCATGTCGATCGACTGGGCGCTGGCGGTCATGAGAAGACTCCTGTGGTGATGGCGAAGATGAAAACGCCCACGACGGTGATCAGAAGCGCGCCCGCGGTGATGGCGAGGGCCATCATGAGACGGCCGCCCCTCTCCGGGGCAGGCGGCTGGATGATCTCTCCGGCGCTCTTGGACGTGCTGATCGCCGCGCTCGCGGCGATCGGGGTGGGTGAGGATGCCGGCGGCAGTTCCCCGTCGATGAGGACGGCATCGATGTCCTTGCCGTCGGCGACGCCCGGCGCGTGACCCCGTGATCCGAGGCCCTCGGGCAACTCGAAGGTACCCGTGATCAGCACCTCGCCGGTCGCGGTGACGGGGCCGACCAGGGGGCCGGACGTGGGCGTCTGCGAGAGGATCAGCGCATTGGATGCCGTGAGCGATCCGGCGCCGGAGCCGCGACCGAGCAGGTTGTCGAAGGATGCCGGCAGCTCAACGGCATCGGCCTGGCCCTCGAGCAGCTCGGCTCCGAGCGCGCTGTTGACGACGGGGCGCTCTTCGACCACGTCGAGGGCGGGGTCCTCGGCGGCGGGCGCTGCGGTGGCGGGCGCCTCGACAACGGGCGCTTCTTGAACAGGAACCTCGACGACAGGAGCTTCCTCGACGACAGGAGCGTCCTCGACAACGGTTGCCTCATCGACCTCCGCTTCTGATGCGGCGGTGTCGGCCGCGGCGGCCTCTTCGCTCTCTTCCGCAGCTGCCTGATCCGCCTGCACGTCGGGGGCGGCCATCAGGTCGGGAGTGATGACGGGCACCGACGCCGTGCGGATGCGCTCCTGCTGCCGCGCCTGGCGGCGGGTGAGCGGGCTGGCTGCGAGGTCGACCTCGGAATCGGGCTGGGGCGCGGGAGGAACCTCGGCGGGGGGCGCCGGCTTCGGCAGCGGAGCCGCCACGACCGCAGGCTCGACAGAGGGCTCATCGCCGGTGATGATCGGTGTCGCCGCCGTGTTGCGCAAGTCACGCAGCTGCTTGCGCGTCAGCGGCGGAGTGGGCTGCTCGGGTGTGCTCATGCCTGGCTCCGATAGAGGTGGTGCTTCGCAATGTATTGGACGACGCCGTCAGGGACCAGGTACCACACCGGGTATCCCCGATGTACGCGGTCGCGGCAGTCCGTGGACGAGATCGCCAGTGCCGGCACTTCCAGCTGGCTGACGCCCTCGGCGGGCAGGTCCTCGATGTCCAGCACGTGGCCGGGACGGGATACGGCGACGAAGTGCGCGAGACTCCACAGTTCTTCGTGGTCGCGCCACGTGAAGATCTGGGCGATCGCATCGGCGCCGGTGATGAAGAAGAACTCCGCGTCGGGGCGCTGCACTTTCAGATCCCGCAAGGTGTCCGTGGTGTACGTGGGACCCCCGCGGTCGATGTCGACGCGGCTGACGGTGAACCTCGGGTTGGATGCCGTCGCGATCACCGTCATGAGATAGCGGTGCTCCGCGGCCGACACCTGGTGCTTCTGCCAGGGCTGCCCCGTAGGCACGAAGATCACTTCGTCGAGGTCGAGCGACTGGGCGACCTCGCTGGCTGCGACGAGGTGGCCGTGATGGATCGGGTCGAACGTCCCACCCATCACACCGATGCGCGGCGCACGCGGAGAAGTCATGCACCCGGCCTAGTGGTGGCCGTGCCCCGCCTGCGTGAGTTCCTCGCGGTGCGCCCGCGCGTAGGCCTCGGCCTTCGGGGCGTGCCGGTTGGCGACGTTGCGGTACGAGAGCGTGACCAGCCCGAGCAGCAGGAAGATCGCGAGGGCCACGATGCCGTAGCCGACGTTGTCGAAAAGGCCGACGTGGTGTTCCGTCTCCGCCGCGGCGAAGGCGGTGATAGAGGCGAGGTTCATAGGGGCTCCGTTCAGGATGCTTGGGGGCGCGCGCTCTCCAGCTTATTGCGTCAGGAGCGCACCTGCCCGCCGCCACGGGCGAGCCACTTGACACTGGTCAGCTCAGGAAGGCCCATCGGGCCCCGGGCGTGCAGCTTCTGGGTCGAGATGCCGACCTCAGCGCCGAACCCGAACTCTCCGCCATCCGTGAAGCGCGTCGAGGCGTTGGCCATGACGACAGCGGCGTCCACCTCGGTGAGAAAGCGCTCGGCGCGGGCCTCATCCGCCGTGATGATCGACTCGGTGTGCTGGGTGGAGTAGCGCCGGATGTGGGCGAGGGCCTCGTCGAGGTCGGGCACGACGCGCATCGAAAGGTCGAGGCTCATGTGCTCGAGCGCGTATTCGTCCTCGGTCACGGGCACCACGTCGGGCGCCAGGCTCCGCGTCGTGTCGTCCCCGTGCACGGTGACACCCGCCTGCTGCAGCGCCGTGACGACCGGCGGGATCAGCCTCTCGGCGGCGTCGGCGAGCACCAGCACGGTCTCGACGGCGTTGCAGACGCTCGGGCGCTGCGCCTTGGCGTTGACGACGATGTCGCGGGCCCAGTCGGTCGGCGCGGTGGAATCCAGCACGATGTGCACGACCCCGGCGCCGGTCTCGATCACCGGCACCGACGACTCCGTCACGACCGTCTCGATCAACTGGGCGCTGCCGCGCGGCACGAGCACGTCGACCAGGCCGCGGGCCTGCATGAGCTCCCGCGCACCCTCTCGTCCGAAGTCGTCCAGCGTCTGCACGGCCTCGGGATCGATGCCGCGGGAGGCGAGAGCACCGCGCATCGTGCGCACGAGGGCGGCGTTGGAGTGCTCAGCAGCCGTGCCGCCGCGCAGCACCACCGCGTTGCCGGCGCGCAGCGCGAGCGCGGCGATGTCGACGGTCACATTCGGTCGCGCCTCGTAGATCGAGCCGACGACGCCAAAGGGCACCGACACCTTCTGCAGGCGCACCCCGCCGCCGATCACGCGCTCATCCAGCACACGGCCCACCGGATCAGGCAGCGCCGCCACCTGGCGCACCGCCTCGGCGAGGGCGCCGATGCGCGCGGCATCCAGCCGCAGCCGGTCCTGAAGCCCCGGCGCCATCCCCGTCGCGCGGCCGCGTTCGAGGTCTTCGGCGTTGGCTGCGACGATCTCGTCGACAGCGGCGTCGAGGGCGTCGGCGATCGCGTGCAGCGCGGCGGCCTTGTCCTCGTCGCTCAGCAGGGCGACGCTGCGCGAGGCATCCTTGGCGAGCTGCATCCGCTCGCGCGCCGTCGTCGGCACGGTGAGGGTGGTCATCGGCTCAGTTTAGTCGTGGGCGGCGGTGGTCGGGACGGCGCCGGTCCTCGGCGCGGACCCGCTCGGGTCGGGTGCGAACCAGGTGCCGATGTCTTCCCCCATAAGGGCGGCACCGACGAGGTCCGCGCTGGTGACCAGCACCCCGATCCCGGATGCCGCGGCCAGCCGGGCGGCGGAGACCTTCGTCGCCGCTCCCCCGGTTCCGACGCTGTTGACGACCACCGACCCGAACTCGAATCCGCTCAGATCGTCGTCGAAGGCGACGTGCCGGATGGGCTCCGCCCCCGGCTCCGAAGGCGGACGCGTGTAGAGGCACTCGATGTCGCTGAGCAGCACCAGCGCGTCGGCACCGACCAGACTCGCCACCAGTGCCGCCAACCGGTCGTTGTCACCGAAGCGGATCTCGTGCGTCGCCACGGTGTCGTTCTCGTTGACGATCGGGAGGATCCGGAGCCCGAGCAGGCGATCCATGGCACGGCGCGCATTCGAGCGCGGCGTGGGGTTCTCGAGATCGCCCGCGGTCAGCAGCACCTGGCCGGCGACGACGCGGAATGCCCGCAGCGCCTCCTGGTAGCGGTAGATGAGGATGTTCTGGCCCACCGCCGCTGCCGCCTGCTGCGTAGCGAGGTCGGCGGGGCGTTCGTCGAGGTCGAGGAAGGGCATGCCCGTCGCGATCGCACCGGACGACACCAGCACGACTTCCACGCCGCGCGCGTGCGCGGCCGCGAGAGCCTCGACGATCCCCTGGATCTTGCCGGCGTTGTCCCCGCTGATCGACGACGAGCCGACCTTGACCACGAGCCGGCGGGCCGTGCGGATCCCGGAGCGATCCCGCGCTGTCACCGCGAGGTCTCCTCGTTTCGCTCTGCGCGGCGCTCGGCCTCGAGGTCTGCGCGGGCCTCAGCCTTGGCATCCATGCGCTCGTGATAGCGCTCGCGACGCTGCGACGTGGTGCGGCGCGGGTTGAGGTCCAGTCGCGGATCGGTGCCTCGCGGCGCTGTCATGAGCTCCGCAGCGGAGGTCATGGCCGGATGCCAGTCGAACACGATGCCGTCGCCCTCGCCGATGACGACGGTGGATCCGGCCTGCGCGCCCGCCTTGAACAGCCCGTTCTCGACGCCCAGCTTCTCCAGGCGGTCCGCGAGGAAGCCCACGGCCTCCTCGTTCTGGAAGTCCGTCTGCTGCACCCACTTGACCGGCTTCGCGCCGAGCACCCGGTAGATGTTGCCGTACGTGCCGCCTTCGACGCGGATCTCGAACTCCTTCTCGGAGCCCTTCGGGCGGATGACGATGCGCTCCGGCGCCGGGGTCGCCGCCAGGTGCGCGCGGTGCTGCGCCACCACGTCGCCGAGCGCGAAGGTGAGCTGACGCAGACCCTCGTGGCTGACGGTGGAGATCTCGAACACGCGGTAACCGCGGGCTTCGAGGTCGGGACGCACCAGATCGGCGAGCTCCTTCGCCTCGGGCACGTCGATCTTGTTCAGCGCCACCAGCTGGGGGCGCTCGAGCAGCGGGATCTGTCCCTCGGGCACCGGGTAGGCGGCGAGCTCGGCGAGGATGACGTCGAGGTCGCTCAGCGGGTCGCGACCCGGCTCGAGCGTGGCGCAGTCCAGCACGTGCACGAGAGCCGTGCACCGTTCGACGTGCCGCAGGAACTCCAGGCCCAGGCCCCGCCCCTCGCTGGCACCCTCGACGAGACCGGGCACGTCGGCGACGGTGAACCGCACCTCGCCCGCCTGCACGACACCCAGGTTCGGGTGCAGCGTCGTGAACGGATAATCGGCGATCTTCGGTCGCGCGGCGGAGACCGCGGCGATGAGGCTGGACTTGCCGGCGGACGGGAAGCCCACCAGGGCCACGTCGGCGACCGTCTTCAGCTCGAGCTGGATGTCGCCTTCCCACCCGGGCGTGCCGAGCAGGGCGAACCCGGGGGCCTTGCGCTTGGGGTTGGCCAGCGACGCGTTGCCCAGACCACCCTGACCGCCGGGGGCGACGACCACGCGGGTGCCGGGCTCGACCATGTCGACCAGCGTGTGGCCGGCGGCGTCTTTGACCACGGTGCCCACCGGGACGGGCAGCTCGAGCGATTCCCCGTTGGCGCCCGAGCGGTGGTCGCCCATGCCGAACCCGCCGTTGCCGGCGGTGCGATGGGGCGAGTGGTGGTAGGACAGCAGCGTCGTCACCTGCGGGTCGGCGACCAGCACGATGTCGCCGCCGTTGCCGCCGTTGCCGCCGTCGGGACCGGCGAGCGGCTTGAACTTCTCCCGCTTGACCGAGACGCAGCCGTTGCCGCCCTTTCCGGCGCGCAGATGGAGCGTCACTCTATCGACGAAGGTGACCATGGACTGCTCCTCAGCTGTCGGTACAAACAGGCGAGGGGCGAGCCGTAGCCCGCCCCTCGCCGAGATTCAGTGCGATCTCGCGGTTACTCCGCGGCCGCGACGATGTTGACCACCTTGCGGCGGCCCTTCGAGCCGAACTCGACAGCGCCGGCGGCGAGGGCGAACAGGGTGTCGTCCTTGCCGCGGCCGACGTTCGCGCCCGGGTGGAAGTGGGTGCCGCGCTGGCGGACGATGATCTCGCCGGCGTTCACTTCCTGGCCTCCGAAGCGCTTGACGCCGAGGCGCTGGGCGTTGGAGTCACGACCGTTACGGGTGGAGCTTGCGCCCTTTTTGTGTGCCATCTCTGCGTCTCCCCTGGCCTTACTTGATGCCGGTGACCTTGACGCGCGTGAGGTCCTGGCGGTGCCCCTGGCGCTTCTTGTAACCGGTCTTGTTCTTGAACTTCTGGATCACGATCTTCGGACCGCGCGACTCACCGAGCACCTCAGCGGTGACGGTGACCTTCGCCAGCTTGTCGGCGTCCGTCGTGACGGCATCGCCGTCGACGAGCAGGACGGCGGGAAGCTCGAGGGACTCGCCGACCTTGGCCTTCTGACGATCCAGGACGACGATCGTGCCGACCTCGACCTTCTCCTGGCGGCCACCGGCGCGCACAACTGCGTAAACCACTTCACACCTGTTTTCGTTCGGGAGCGCGAGGCTCCGGTTGTCTTTGCGAGACTCGCTCTGTGAAAGATAAGTCTGGGTGCCGACCGACGGCTGAAAGCCGACGTCGCCATGCACGTGCTGCCCGAAGGCTGGAGACGCGCCGCACCAAAGGTCGAGTTTAGCCGATGCCGGGCAACATGCGCAAAAGGACGGGATGCGTGTCGCGGGCGAGCCGTAGCATCGACGGGTGGCGATCCTGATCGACGACCCCCGCTGGCCCGCTCATGGACGGCTGTGGGCGCATCTGGTCAGCGACAGCACGCTCGATGAACTGCACGCCTTCGCCGCGGCGAACGGCGTGCCGGCTCGCAGCTTCGATCTGGATCATTACGACGTCCCCGAATCCAGCCACGCGCGCCTCGTGGCCGCCGGTGCGCAGCACGTGGACGGCCATGAGCTGGTGCGCCGGCTGATCGCCTCCGGCCTGCGCGTGCGGGCCCGAGACCGGACCCGCACGCAGCGCTGACGGCAGCGGCGGTGTTACTCGCCGTCCTTGATGTGCGGCACGGGGGTGCCGGTGAGCGCGGCCGTCGACACGCGGCGCCGGCCTCTCCCCTGTCCCGGGGCCTTCGGCTCGGGAAGGGCCTGCAGCACGGAATCCAGCAGCAGGTCCTTCTCGGTCTTCGGCGCGGACGACTCCGACTTCTTCTTGCGGGCCTTCTTCGGGCGCTCCGCGCGGTCCGGGCGGTCGCCTCGGTCCGCGCGCGGCTCCCTCGCCTCGGTCCGGTCGGCGCGGTCGATGTCGACGGCTGCGGCCGGCTCAGCGACGGGGAGGTCCAGCGACCCGGCCATGGCCTCCTCGGGCGCGTTCTGGATGGTGGATGCCGCGATCTGCGCGAGGGCCGACTTGACGCCCTCGGTGATGACGTGGGTGCCCCCGGTGGGCGCGGGCGCAGGGGGCGCCTGGCGCGGGCGGCGCGCCGACGTGTTGCCGCCGCCGTTGCCGCGGTGCTTGACGACCGGATCGTGGTGCACGATGACACCCCGGCCGGCGCAGACGTCGCACGCCTCGCTGAAGGTCTCCAGCAGCCCGAGGCCGAGCTTCTTGCGCGTCATCTGCACGAGGCCCAGTGACGTGACCTCCGCCACCTGGTGCTTGGTGCGGTCGCGGCTGAGGCACTCCACCAGGCGGCGCAGCACCAGATCGCGGTTGGACTCGAGCACCATGTCGATGAAGTCGACGACGATGATGCCGCCGATGTCGCGCAGCCGCAGCTGGCGCACGATCTCTTCGGCCGCCTCGAGGTTGTTCTTGGTCACCGTTTCTTCGAGGTTGCCCCCGGAGCCGACGAACTTGCCGGTGTTGACGTCGATGACGGTCATCGCCTCGGTGCGGTCGATGACGAGAGAGCCGCCCGAGGGCAGCCAGACCTTGCGGTCCAGCGCCTTCTCGATCTGCTCCGTGATGCGGAACTCGTCGAACGGATCGTGGTCGCCCTCGAACCGCTGCACGCGGTCGAGCAGGTCGGGCGCAACGCCGGCGAGGTAGCTGGTGATGGTGTCGTAGGCGTCGTCACCCTGGATCAGCATCTTGGTGAAGTCCTCGTTGAAGACGTCACGCACGATCTTCACCAGCAGGTCCGGCTCGGAGTGCAGCAGCGCCGGGGCGCCCACGGTCTCGACCTGCTTGCTGATGTGCTCCCACTGGTTCGTCAGACGCTGCACGTCGCGGGTCAGCTGCTCCTCGGTGGCACCCTCGGCGGCGGTGCGCACGATCACCCCGCTGGACTCGGGCAGCACCTCCTTGAGGATGCGCTTCAGCCGGGCGCGCTCGGTGTCGGGGAGCTTGCGGGAGATGCCGTTCATGGCGCCGCCCGGGACGTACACGAGGTAGCGGCCGGGAAGGGAGATCTGGCTGGTCAGGCGGGCACCCTTGTGACCGACCGGGTCCTTCGTGACCTGCACGAGCACGCGGTCACCCGACTTGAGCGCCAACTCGATGCGGCGGGGCTGGTTGCCGGTCTCGACGGCATCCCAGTCGACCTCACCGGAGTACAGCACCGCGTTGCGGCCGCGCCCGATGTCGACGAAGGCCGCCTCCATGCTGGGCAGCACGTTCTGCACGCGGCCCAGGTAGACGTTGCCGATGAGCGAGGCGTCCTGGCTGCGGGCGACGTAGTGCTCGACCAGCACGTTGTCCTCGAGCACCGCGATCTGCACGCGGCCGTTCTTGGACCGCACGATCATCTCGCGGTCCACGGCCTCGCGCCGGGCGAGGAACTCGGCCTCGGTGACGACGGTGCGGCGCCTGCCGGCCTCGCGTCCGTCGCGACGGCGCTGCTTCTTGGCCTCGAGGCGGGTGGAGCCCTTGATGCGCTGCGGCTCGGTGATGAGCTCGACGGCACGCTGGCGCGGGGCGGGTGCCGACGCGGGAGCCGAGTCGTCGTCGTCATCGCCACCACGGCGCCGTCCGCGACGACGCGACGACGAGCGGCTGGGCTGCTCGTCCTCGTCGTCCTCCGGCCGGCGACCGGGGCGCGGGGGCAGCGGTGTGATCTCCGGGGCGTAGAAGTGCAGCTCGGTCGACACCGACGAGACGAAGTTCTCCGGCAGCAGGCCGAGGCTCACCGCCGTGATGGGGCCCTTCGGTGCAGCGGGCTCCTGCGGAGTCGTGGCTTCGGCGGGAGCGTCCGTGGCCGGCTCGGCGGCGGACTCGACCGGCGCGGCATCCGCCTCGGGGGCCATGTCCGTCTCGGATGCCTTCTCCGCCTCGGGTGCCGCGTCCGTCTCGGTCGAAGCCTCCCCCTCGGGTGCGGCGTCCGTGTCGGCGGGGCCGGAGGGCGCGGTGTCGCCGGAGGGCGGGGTCACCGTCTCTTCGGCATCGGTGGCAGGGGTCGTGGGGGTGTCATCGGTCATCACCGGCGTACTCCTTGCGGGCGACACCGCGCGTCGCCCGGCGAAATCTCGTGCGGGGCCGCTGTCGTCTCGTCTTTCACGATGCGGCTCGCGAACTCTCACTCGGTCTGCAGCCGGCTCGTTGGCGGCTGCGCTGGGCGTTCATCGCCCGAAGTCTTCGGTGATGCGGTCGCGGCGCGGCCGCGGGTGCATCACCGACCATTATCGCACTATCGGTGCATCTTGTGTTCGCGGAATGCCCGCCGGTCCCGTCGTGTCGTGAGGGGGCGCCGCGGCGATGGAATAATCCGGACATGGCAGAGACCCGATCGCAGCGCCCGTCCATCCTCGCCGTGTGGCTGATCATGGCGGGTCTGATCGGCTGGTGGGCGTCCTTCTCGCTCACCATGGAGCGGTTCGCGCTGCTGGCCGACCCCGAGGCGATCGCCTCGTGCGACTTCAGCCTGCTGGTGCAGTGCACGGCCAACCTGGAGTCCGCACAGGGCAGCGTCTTCGGCTTCCCCAACCCGATCCTGGGCCTGGCCGGGTGGGTCGCGCCGATCGTGGTGGGCTTCGCCCTGCTGGCGGGGGCGCGCTTCGCGCGGTGGTTCTGGTGGTGCTTCTGGGCGGGTATGGCGTTCGCGTTCGGGTTCGTGATCTGGCTCATCGCGCAGAGCGTATTCAGCCTCAACACGCTGTGCCCGTGGTGCATGGTGACCTGGGCGGTGACCATCCCGTCGTTCTACGCCGTGACGGTGCAGACGCTCCGGGAATCCGGCGTGCGGTGGGCGGCGAAGCTGGGCGCCTGGGTGCCGCTGATGACGATCGTGACCTATGCGGTGGTCGCTCTGATCGCCCAGCTGCGCCTGGACTGGATGGCGCAGCTCTGACGCCGCGTCGGTCTTCCCGAGGGTGACCGGGGAAGGCCGGTCGCGCGGACGAAGAACCGGCATCCGCCACGGATGACCCGGGAGCGGATGCCGGTTTCGGTACCGCGCGACGCCGGGCTCAGCGCGTGCGCTTGCCTGCCGACGTGTCGCGGGAGGTCAGAACCAGATCGCGAGTTCGCGCGCGGCGGACTCGGGGCTGTCGGAACCGTGGACGAGGTTCTGCTGCACGGCGACGCCCCAGTCGCGGCCGAAGTCGCCGCGGATGGTGCCCGGTGCGGCGGTCGTGGGGTCGGTCGTGCCCGCGAGGGAGCGGAACCCCTCGATCACGCGGTTGCCGGCCAGCCGGATCGCCACGGACGGGCCCGACATCATGAACTCCACCAGCGGCTCGTAGAACGGCTTGCCGGCGTGCTCGGCGTAGTGCGCCTCGAGGCGCTCGCGATCGGGCTCCACGAGCCGCAGGTCGACGAGGGAGTACCCCTTCGCCTCGATGCGGGCGAGGATCGTGCCGGTGAGGCCGCGGGCGACGCCGTCGGGCTTGACGAGGACGAGGGTTTCTTCGGTGGCCATGGTGTCAGTCTCCGTTTCGCTGTTCGGCTCCGCCGGCCAGGCGCGCGTTGCGCCGGTCCAGCGAGGCCCCCTTGATGGTGGCATACGCCCACATGCCGCCGAAAATGAGGGCGACCAGCAGCAGCGCGGGCACGAGGAGGGCGCCGAGCGCCACGACCACCTGCAGCACCCACCCGAAGGCGATCGCCCAGGGGTGGCGCACGAGGCCGGCCGTCACGACCATCAGCACGGCGACCACGCTGCCGGCCACCACGCCCCACCAATCCTCGATGCCGGCGGGGAGCACCTTCAGTCCGAAGATCACCAGCCCCGCGAGGAAGGCGATGACCGCCTCGAACACCAGCACGATCGACGCCAGGGACTCCTGTGCTCCGCGCGGCCGGCGCGGCCGCGGCGTGCGTGTCGCTGCGGTCATTCCTGCCACCCGCCCTTCCAGTCCTCGGCCGCCGCAAGCGCGATGGCCTCACCCGCCAGCAGCACGCTGCCGGCGATGACGACGGCGCGGCGATCGGATGCCGCTGCCCACGCCCGTGCCGCCTCGGTCGCCTCGGAAAGGTCGCCGTGCACGGTCACGGCGGTGCCCGCCTCCTCCACCAGGTCGGCCACGGTGTCGGCGTCGGCGGCACGCTCGGACAGCGGAGCGGTGGCGAACACGTGCGCCGCTGCCGGCGCGAGTTCGGCCACCACCCCGGCGACGTCCTTGTCCGCGAGCACGCCGAGCACGATCCCCCACTGGTCGAAGTCGAATGCCGACCCCAGCGCCCTGACGAGAGCTGTCGCGCCGTGCGGGTTGTGGGCACTGTCGACGAAGACCGTCGGCGAGATGCCGAGCAGCTGCAGGCGCCCCGGAGACGTCGCCTCGGCGAGGCCTTCGGTGATGACGTCGGGCGCGATCGGTCGGTCTCCTGCCCCGATGAGGGACTCGACCGCAGCGATCGCGAGCGCGGCGTTGTGCGCCTGATGCTCCCCGTACAGCGGCAGGTACAGCCCGTCGTAGGTTCCCGCCAGACCGCGCACCGAGATCTGCTGCCCACCGACGGCGAGGCGGTCATCGGTCAGCGCGAAGCGTTCGCCCTCGAAGGCGACGGAGGTGTCATGGGATGCCGCGGCGGCCCGCAGCACCCGCTCCGCGGCGGGATCCTGCCGCGCCGACACGACGGCCGAGCCGTCCTTGATGATCCCGGCCTTCACCTGGGCGATCTCCGCGATGGTGCCGCCGAGGCGGTCGGCGTGGTCCAGGGCGATGGGCGCGAAGACGGCGACGTCGGCGTCGGCGTTGTTCGTGGCATCCCACGAACCGCCCATGCCCACTTCGATCACCGCGACGTCGACGGGCGCATCGGCGAAGACCGCGAAGGCCAGCGCCGTCAGCAGCTCGAAGAAGGTCAGCGGCTCCTCGCCGGCGGCGGTGAGCTCGGCGTCGACGATCTCGACGAACGGGGTGATCTCGTCCCACGCGTCGGCGACGGCGGCATCGGTCGCCGGCTCGCCGTCGATCATCATCCGCTCGGTGAAGCGCTCCAGGTGGGGGCTCGTGAACAGCCCGGTGCGCAGCCCGTGGGCGCGCACCAGGCTCTCGACGATGCGACTGGTCGACGTCTTGCCGTTCGTGCCCGTCACGTGGACGACGCGGTAGGTGCGCTGCGGGTCGCCGAGGTAGTCCAGCAGCCGACCTGTGCGCTCCTTGCGCGGCTGCACCCAGCGCTCTCCCGCCCGCGAGAGAAGCGTCTCGTAGACGGCGTCTGCCCTGCTCCGGTCACTCATGCGCTCACCCGGCTCACTGCGACGAAGATCCCGCCCTCATTGGCGTAGGTGCCCGCCGGCACGTAGCCGACGTGGTCGGGCATGCCGCCGAAGACCTCCGCGTGCCACTGGTCGCTCTGCGTGTCCGCGGGCAGTGCGATGTCGCGTCCGGCGACGCGTGCGGCGAAGTCGACCGCGAGGGTCTCTCCCGCGACGTCGGCGGCATCCGCCCCGGTCTCCAGCGCGTCGGCGTCAGCGGTCGATTCCAGCAGCAGCTGCAGGCGGATGCGGTCGCTCACCTCGAACCCGGCCGCCTTGCGGGTGTCCTGCACGGCGCGAACGATGTCGCGGGCGAAGCCCTCGGCCTCGAGTTCCGGGGTCGTGGTGGTGTCCAGCAGCACGAAGCCCGCACCGGGAAGCAGCGCCAGCGCCTCGCCCTCGGGGCGCCCGCTGGTCTCGAGCACCAGGTCGTACTCACCCGGCTCGAGCGCGACACCGCCGGCGGTCACGACACCGTCGTGCTGCGACCAGTCGCCGTCCTTCGCCGCCCGGATGACCTGCTGCACCTGCTTGCCGAGGCGCGGCCCGGCAGCGCGGGCGTTGACCGACAGCCGGTGGGTGATGCCGTACTCCGCCGCCGTCTCGTCGCGCAGCGGCGCCAGCTTCACGGCCTTGACGTTCAGCTCGTCCCGCAGGATGTCGTCGAACTGCGCGAGTCCGTCGGCGTCGGCGGTGACGACGGTCAGCAACGGCAGCGGCAGGCGCACGCGCTTGCCCTCGCGCTTGCGCAGCGCGTTGGCGACACTGGTGACCTCGCGGACCGCGTCCATCGCGGTGCGGATGTCGGATGCCGCGGGGAACGCGTCGGCATCCGGCCAGTCCTGCAGGTGCACGCTGCGTCCGCCGGTGAGACCCTGCCAGATCTGCTCGGAGATGAGCGGGATGAGCGGCGCCGCCACTCGGGTGACGGTCTCGAGCACCGTGTAGAGCGTGTCGAAGGCCTCGCGGCTGGCCGGGTCGTCGGTGACGCCCGTCCAGAACCGGTCGCGCGAGCGGCGGATGTACCAGTTGGTCAGCGCCTCGGCGAACTCCCGCAGCTTCGTCGCAGCCGTCGTGGAGTCCAGCGCATCGAGCTCCGTGGCGACATCACGCACGAGGTCGCCCGTGAGCGCAAGGATGTAGCGGTCGAGCACGTTGGTCGAGTCGGTGCGCCACGATGCCTGGTATCCCTCACCGTCCGCCCCGCCGGCGGCGTTGGCGTAGGTGGCGAAGAAGTACCACGTGTTCCACAGCGGCAGAAGGAACTCGCGCACACCCGCGCGGATGCCCTCCTCCGTGACGATGAGGTTGCCGCCGCGCAGCACGGAGCTGGCCATCAGGAACCAGCGCATCGCGTCGGAGCCGTCACGGTCGAACACCTCGGACACATCCGGGTAGTTGCGCAGCGACTTCGACATCTTCAGCCCGTCGCTGCCGAGCACGATGCCGTGGCAGGCGACTCCGGTGAACGCGGGACGGTCGAACAGCGCGCCCGAGAGCACGTGCATGACATAGAACCAGCCGCGGGTCTGCCCGATGTACTCGACGATGAAGTCCGCCGGCGCGTGCTCGTCGAACCACTCGCGGTTCTCGAACGGGTAGTGCACCTGCGCGTACGGCATCGATCCCGAGTCGAACCACACGTCGAACACGTCCTCGATGCGCCGCATCGTGGACTGGCCGGTGGGGTCGTCGGGGTTCGGCCGCGTGAGTTCGTCGATGTACGGGCGGTGCAGGTCGACCTCGCCCTCGGCATTGCGCGGCAGGCGTCCGAAGTCGCGCTCGATCTCCTCGAGCGAGCCGTAGACGTCCACGCGCGGGTGCGCGGGGTCGTCGCTGCGCCACACCGGGATCGGCGAACCCCAATAGCGGTTGCGGCTGATCGACCAGTCGCGCGCGCCTTCGAGCCACTTGCCGAACTGGCCGTGCTTGACGTTCTCGGGCGCCCAGGTGATCTGCTCGTTCAGCTCGATGAGGCGGTCCTTGATCGCCGTGACGCGCACGAACCAGCTCGAGACGGCCTTGTAGATGAGCGGGTTGCGGCACCGCCAGCAGTGCGGGTACGAGTGCTCGTAGCTGGCCTCGCGCAGCAGTCGTCCCTCGGCCTTGAGCAGGCGGATGAGCGGGCGGTTGGCATCCATCCACAGCTCACCGGCGACGTCGGAGACCTGCGGCAGGAACCGCCCGCCGTCGTCGAGGCTCATGATCAGCGGGATGCCGGCGGCTTCGGTGATGCGCTGGTCGTCCTCACCGTAGGCCGGCGCCTGGTGCACGATGCCGGTGCCGTCGCTGGTGGTGACGTACTCGTCGACGAGGATGCGCCACGCGTTCTGCGTGCCCCAGGCCTCGGCGTCGGCGTAATAGTCGAACAGCCGGTCGTACTGCACGTCGGCGAGATCGGCGCCCCGCACGGTCTGCTGCACGGCGGCACGGGCGTCCTCGGCGCTGTCGTAGCCGAGGTCCTTCGCGTAGCCGGCCAGCAGGTCCTCGGCCAGCAGGTAGCGGTGAGACTCCCCCTCGGCACGGTCTTCGTGCACGTCGGCGGCGCCGTGGGGGCCCCCGGGGACCACGACGTAGGTGATGTCCGGCCCGACGGCGAGCGCGAGGTTGGTCGGGAGGGTCCACGGGGTGGTGGTCCAGGCGAGCGCGCGCACGGCGGTGAGTCCGAGCGTCTCGGCCTTCACGCCGACGAGCGGGAAGGTCACCGTGACCGACGGGTCCTGACGCATCTTGTAGACGTCGTCGTCCATGCGCAGCTCGTGGTTCGACAGCGGAGTCTCGTCCCGCCAGCAGTACGGCAGCACGCGGTGGCCCTCATAGGCGAGGTCCTTGTCGTAGAGGCTCTTGAAAGCCCAGAGCACCGACTCCATGAAACCGGTGTCGAGGGTCTTGTACCCGCGCTCGAAGTCGACCCAGCGGGCCTGGCGGGTGACGTAGTCCTCCCACTCGCGGGTGTAGGCGAGCACCGACGAGCGCGCCTTGTCGTTGAACGCGGCCAGACCCATCTGCTCGATCTGGCTCTTCTCGGTGATGCCGAGCTGCTTCATCGCCTCGAGCTCGGCGGGCAGTCCGTGGGTGTCCCACCCGAAGACGCGATCGACCTTCTTGCCGCGCATGGTCTGGAACCGCGGGAAGAGGTCCTTGGCGTACCCCGTCAGCAGGTGCCCGTAGTGCGGCAGGCCGTTGGCGAACGGCGGGCCGTCGTAGAACACCCACTCCGGGGCGCCCTCCCGCTGCGCGATGGAGGCGCGGAAGGTGTCGTCTTGGCGCCAGAAGTCCAGGACGTCCTTCTCGATGTCGGGGAAGCGCGGGTTGGGCACGACACCGGCGGCGGGGCCGAACGAGGCGCCGGGGGCCGACGCGGCGTCGGTCGATGCGCTCGTCGAGG
Organism: Microbacterium sp. zg.Y1084; assembly: GCF_024623595.1. Lineage (NCBI taxonomy): Bacteria > Bacillati > Actinomycetota > Actinomycetes > Micrococcales > Microbacteriaceae > Microbacterium > Microbacterium sp. zg.Y1084. The sequence continues at coordinate 71,318 of NZ_JANJGV010000002.1, read as the reverse complement.
GGCGAGGGTAGGTCATGTCACTCCAGCAGGTTGCGATGCGTCCTGCGAGGACGACCCGTAGGCCGCGGTACCACCCCGCGTGATCCCCGGCTGGCGCCGTGGACCCTCTCTCACTGCGGCTGTCACGGGCCTGCCCCGCTCGGTTCTACTGGCGGTTTCCCGCGTTCTTCCGAGAGCTCCCCGGTGATGGCCGGATCGATGCTGGTCGTCCGATTGTACGCGTCCGTAGGCTGGAGCGCATGCCGCCCCGCGACACCCGCCCCCGCCCGCCCCGCCAGGCGCTCCCCGATCTGCCGCCCCGGTTGACGGCCGGCACGGCGCTCGGCCGCCGCAGCGATGTGTCCCAGACGCGGTTGGAGGGTTTGACCGCAGACGTGGATGCCGCCCATGCGCGCCTCGTGGAGTGCGTCCTCGCCGCCAGCGCCGTGGGCCGCCTCGACCTCACCGGAGCGACGCTGATCGATGTGGCGATCGAAGACCTGCGGGCCACGACCGTCGCCGCCGTCAGCGGCACCTGGCGCTCGGTGGCGGTCACCGGCGGGCGCATCGGCACGCTCGATCTCTCCCGCGCGCAGGTGGATGCCGTGGAGGTGCGCGGCGCCCGCATCGACTACCTGGCGCTCGGGCAGGCGGTCGTCGCGGACGTGCTGATCGCCGACTGCGTGATCGGCTCCCTCGATCTGCCGGGCGCGTCGCTGGAACGGGTGCGGTTCGAGGACAGTCGCGCCGATGACGTCGACACCCGCGAGATGCGGGCGACGGACCTCGACCTGCGCGGGCTGCAGGCGCTGGGGTACACCGATCCGGCGGCGCTTCGCGGCGCCACGCTCTCTGCGCACCAGGCATCCGCTCTGGCGGAGTCGTTCGCCGCGGCGCTCGGCGTGCAGGTGCGCGACTGAGACCGACCGCTCACCGCCCGGTCACCGCCCGGCGGCGAGCAGCTCCCGCGTGAACGGATGCCTCGGGGCGGCGAAGACGTCGGCGACGGGCCCCTGCTCCACCACCGCGCCGTCCTGCATGACGAGCACGTCGTCGGCGACGGCGGCCACGACGTCGAGGTCGTGCGAGACGAAGACCATGGTGAGGTCGCGGTCGGCGCGCAGCCGGCGCAGCAGCGCCAGCACCCGCTCCCGCACGGTGGGATCCAGTGCCGAGACCGGCTCGTCGAGCACGAGCACGTCGGGGTCGACGGCCAGCGCCCGCGCGATCGCGGCGCGCTGACGCTGCCCGCCCGACAGCTGAGCCGGCCGTCGTCGCGCGAGGCCGGCATCCAAGCCCACCTCGGTCAGCAGCTGCGCGGCCCGGGCGGCGCGCTGTGCCCGCGGCGCTCCGCCGGCGGCGAGCGCTTCGCGCACCGACCTGCCGATGGTCCAGCGGGGGTCGAACGCACCCAGGGGGTTCTGATGCACCAGCTGCACACGGCGGCGCAGCGCCTGCTCGTCGCGCCGGGACCAGGTCGCCTCCCCGATGCGGACCGAGCCCGCGTCGGGGCTCTCGATGCCGACGATCATCCGGGCGAGCGTGGTCTTGCCCGAACCCGACTCCCCCACCACCCCCAGCGTGCGACCGCGCGCGAGATCGAAGGACACGTCACGCACCGCGGGGCGATCGAACGCCTTCGACAGCCCCCGCACGCAGACGAGCGACTCCTCATCAGCGGCGCCCGCCTGCGCGGCGGAGGGCGCGTGGTGCGTCGCAGCCACGAGTGCGCGTGTATGCGGGTGCTGGGGCGCACCGAACACCTGGGCGACGGTGCCCTGTTCCACGAAGCTGCCGGCCTGCATCACCGCGACACGATCGGCGACCCGGCGCACCGCGGCGAAGTCATGGCTGACGAAGACGACGGCCGTGCCGCGGTCGGCGATCGCGCGCAGCAGGTCGAGCACGCGGGCCTGCACGGTCGCGTCCAGCGCGGTGGTGGGTTCGTCGGCGATGAGCACGGCCGGCTCCCCCGCGAGCGCCGACGCGATCAGCGCGCGCTGCCGCAGGCCACCGGACAGCTCATGCGGGTACTGCCGCACCCGGCGCGCGGCGTCGGGCATGGCGACCTCGGTCAGGAGCGCCCTGACGCGGGCGGCGCGGGCGGCGCGTGACATTCCGGGTGCGTGGATGCGCAGCGGCTCGGCCACCTCGGCGCCGATGCGACGCAGCGGGTCGAGGGAGACCAGGGCGTCCTGCGAGACCAGGGCGATGCGCGACCCTCTCAGCCTGCGCCACCCCCGCTCGTCCAGACGCAGGGTGTCGACGCCGTCCACGGTGAGCGCGTCGGCCGTCATGCGGGCGCCGTCGGGAACGAGACCCATCAGGGAACGCGCGGTCAGCGACTTGCCGGCGCCGGACTCTCCCACGATCGCGAGGCACTCACCGGGAGCGACGGTGAAGGACACCCCGGCCACCGGAGTGGCTCGGCCGAACGAGATCCGCAGCCCCGACACCCGCAGCGCACTCATGAGAACCTCCCGTCCGCGCGGGAGCGCAGGGTGCGGCCGACGACGGTGGCGGCGATCACGGTGAGGGTGATGGCCGCACCGGGGAACACCGACACCCACCACGCCTGACCGATCACGTTGCGACCGCCCGAGAGCATCAGTCCCCATTCCGGAGTGGGTTCGGTGGGGCCGAGGCCGAGGAAGCTGAGACCCGCGGCGGCGAGGATGCTGGAGCCGATGCCGATGGTGGCGAGCACGCTCAGCGACCCGACCACGCCCGGTGCGACGTGACGGACGAACGCCCGCGGCGCCGGCACCCCGAGGATGCGGGCGGCCTCCACATGCTCCGCGGTGCGCAGGGTTCGCGTCTGCGCTCGGGCCAGGCGCACGTAGACCGGCACGGCGGCGATGGTCACCGCCAGCGCCACGTTGGTCGGCCCCGGGCCCAGCACGGCCACCACCACGAGGGCGATGAGGAACTCGGGGAAGGCCAGCAGCACGTCGGTGGCCCGCATCGCAACGGCATCCACGACCCGGGGCGCGATGCCGGAGAGCGAGCCGACCAGAAGACCGACCGTGAAGGCGAGCGCGGTGGCCAGCAGCCCGATGCCCACCGAGCGGGCCGCGCCGTGGACCACGCGGGCGTACACGTCGCGGCCGCTCTGATCGGTGCCGAACGGATGCTCCGCCGAGGGCGCGAGGAGCGCCTGCCGCACATCGGTCTGCAGCGGGTCGATCGAGGTGAACAGCTGCGGGACGAACGCGGCGGCGGCCACGACCGCCAGCACCGCGACCGCGGCGGCCAGCAGCGCACGCTGCGCGGGCCTCACGCCGGCACCCCCGTACGCGGTGCCACCGGCGACGGCCGGCGGCGCAGGCGCGGGTCGATCAGCGGATAGACGAGCTCCACGATCGTGTTGACGACGACGAACACCAGCGCACTCAGCAGGATGATCCCGGTGATCACGGGTAGATCGCGGTCGGCGATGGCGGCGAGGGTCACCCGGCCGATGCCGGGACGGGCGAAGACCGTCTCGACCAGCACAGCACCGCCCAGCAGCGAGCCGACGAGGTAGGCGGCGAGCGTGAGGGCGCCCGTGGCGCCGTGGCGCAGGGTGTGATGCAGCGTCAGCCGCGTGGGGCTCGCGCCGCGTGCGCGCACCGTCGTGGCGAACGGCTGCCGTTCGGCCGCTTCGATGCCATCGCGCAGCACCTGTCCGAGGAGCGCCGCCACCGGGAGAGCCAGCGTGACGGCGGGAAGCACGAGAGTCGCCGGGTTGCGCGACCCCGACACCGGGAACCAGCCCAGCCCGAAGGCGAAGACGCTCAGCAGCACCAGGCCGATCCAGAACACCGGCGATGACAGCACGACCAGCTCCGCGCCGGCGACCACGGTGCGCGCGACCCGGCCCCGGGCGAGCAGGGCGACGGCGAACGCGATCGCGACGGCGATGAGCAGGGCCAGGGCGGTCAGCTGCAGCGTGGCGCCGAGCTGACGCCCGATGACCTCGGCCACCGGCATCCGCAGCTGGTACGACTCCCCCAGCTCGCCCCGCAGCAACTGTCCGAGGTAGCCGACGTACTGCTCGAGCGGTGGGCGGTCGAGTCCGAGTTCGGCGCGGATGCCGTCTTTCACGGCGTCGCTCACCTGCGCCTGCGGCCCGAGCATCACGTCCACCGGGTCGCCGGGGATCACCCGGAAGGCCAGGAACGCCACGGTGGCAGCGCCCCACAGCACGATGACGACGGATGCCGCGATGCCGGCGGCGCGCAGAGCGATGCCCCGGGCGCGCTGCACCGCTGGCGTCATGGTGACCTCCGCGCCCCGAGGGCGCTCGTTCACCCGACCGTGACGTCGTAGAAGAGGGGGCGTCCGTACAGATCGTAGGACAGGCCGTCCACCCGCTCGCCCACCGCCGTGATGAAGGCAGGACTGTACAGCGGCACGATGGCGACGTGCTCGGCGTTCCACTGCTGCACCTCGCGGTACAGCACCGCACGCTCGTCGGCATCGGTCTTCGCCACGGCATCCTCGAGCAGCAGGTCCATCGCCGGATCCTTCACCTGCGAGGCGTTCTGGAAACCCTCGCTGTGCAGGTGGCTGCGCAGCAGGTCGGGGTCGACGCCCGAGAAGCCCCAGTCGGTGAGGTCGAACGTCTTCGGGCCGTACTGCTCGTTGTAGGCGCCGGGTTCGAGCACCTCGCGCACGATCTCGAAGCCGACCGCTTTCAGGTCGGACTGGATCGCGTTCGCGAGCGCCGCGCGGTCGTCGGGCACCGGGGTCCACGCGATCCAGCGGGCCGAGAGTCGGTCGCCGTCCTTGGTGCGGTAGCCCTCGGCGTCGCGCTCGGTCCAGCCGGCCTCGTCGAGCAGCGCGTTCGCCACGGCCGGGTCGAACGGCCAGGTGCCCTCGAGCGACGCGTCATACCCCGGGGTCGTCGAGCCGAGGATGCTCCACGCCCGCGGGAACTGCCCGGAGTAGATCTGCTCGACGGCGGTGTCGATGTCGATGGCGCGGCTGAGCGCCTGGCGCACGCGCTCGTCGGCGAGCACGCCGTACGCCTCATTGAGGTACAGGGAGTACGGCAGCCCCGGGTACTCCAGCGAGTCGACCGTGAGGGGATCGCCGAGATCGGCGGCCAGGTTCGGGGGCAGCTGGCTGGCGAGGTCGGCCTCGCCGCTTTCGACCACCCCGACACGGACGGCGGCCTCGGGGAGGATGCTCACCCGCAGCGTCTCGAACGACGGGGCGCCCTGCCCGTCGGGACCCCAGGCGTAGTCGTCGTTGCGGGTGTAGACGATCTCCTGGTCGGGCGTGTAGTCGGTCAGCTCGAACGGGCCGGTGCCGACGGTCACGCCCGGCCCGCCGGCCTTCAGCCGATCGGCGGACTCTTCGAGCACGGCCGGCGAGTAGAAGCCGAGGTGCGCGGTGCTCGCCGCCTGCAGGAACGGCGCGTAGGCCTGGGTGAAGTCCACGCGCACCGTGTGGTCGTCGAGCACCTCGGTTCCGGCGTAGAACTCCGCTCCCATCATGCTCGCCGCCTGCGCGGAGGCGGTCTCGGGGTCGACGATGCGGTCGAAGTTCGCCTTTACCGCGGCGGCGTCGAAGGGCTCACCATCGTGGAACATCACGTCGTCACGCAGCTCGAATGTGTAGCTGGTGCCGTCGTCGGAGATCTCCCACGATTCGGCCAGCCACGGCGAGAAGGTGCCATCGGCCTCTTGGAACACCAGCGAGTCGAGCACCGCCCGCTGCACGAGCGACGACACATCGAGCTGGCTGGTCTGCGGGTCCATGTGCCCGGCGGAGAGGTTCGCCCCCTCGATCGCCCACACGACTTCGCCCCCGTCGGCGGTGTCGTCGCCGGCCCCGGCGCAGGAGCTCAGGACGAGTGCGGCCGCCACGGCGACGGCGGATGCGGACAGGAAGCGGCGAAGCGAAGGCATGGCGAAACCTCGGGTGTCAGGGGTGAGCCGTTCCACGCTACCCCGTTTCTGGACGGGGTGGATCTATTCGGCGCGCCCCCACGGAATGAGGGAATCCTCCCCGGCGAGGGGCACATCGCGGCTTCCGCCCCTCAGTTCGCCGGATCTCCTCACTTCGGCTGTTGCTCCCTTCTCCCGATCTCATCCGACCTCGCGCCCTCGCTTCGACGGAATGAGGGGGTCCTCCCGGGTGAGGGCACATTGCCGGCATCCGCCCCTCTGTTCGCCGGATCTCCTCATCTCGGAGGCGCGGGCGACTCCGGGGGCGCGGGCGACTCCGGGGGCGCGGGGACTCACGAGGCGCGGGCGACTGAGCCGCAAGTCGGCCGCGTGCCCAGCACTGCGGCGGACTAGTGCGATCCGGCGCTGCGACCGGGTACCGCGAGGGGGCAGCTTGGTCGCGCCTCACCGGGCGCGGTGCAGCCCCTGCGCAATCGCGCGCTGGATGAGGTCCTGAACCGATGGCCAGTTATCGACGACCTGGACGTAGTCCACGCGAATGACGTGGTAGCCCCGCAGCATGAGCTCTGCGTCATGTGCGATGTCGGCTCGCCTCTGGGCGCCGACATGATGGGCGCCGTCGATCTGCAGCACCAGCCGGTCGCCGATGAGAAAGTCCACGCGGTGTCCGGCGATCCACGCCTGCGGAACGATGGGCAGCCGCAGCCACCGCAACCGTGGCGGCACGAAGCTCTCGAGTCCCGAGTCTGCGAACGGGTTCGCCGCCTCGAGCAGCCGGCGCGCCGCCCTCGTCAGCGGGAGCCGCTGCAGGGTGGCGCGCTCGACCAGACCGCGACGCAGCGCGGACTCCCACACGGCCAGCGCAGGCTCGACGGGCTGACAGGCCGCGACCATCGCGAGCACGTTCTCCAGAGGATCGACCAGGGCATCGGGATGCCGTGCGAGAACCGGCTCCGCCCAGTGCACCCGCGCCCCGGCTGCACGTATCTCCCCGGCATGCGGCCTCGCCGCCACGTGCGCCTCGGTTTCACCCAGCACCCAGAGCCCGAGCCGACGAGCCTGGGTGACGCAGGTCAGCACGACGCGGTCACGAGCGGCCGCCACGAGGTACGGGTCGGCGTCCGGCACTGCGACCCACAGCCGCTGCACCGCGACGAGATCGCCGCGCCGGACCGCCTGTGCGATGTGATGCGCGCTGAATCCCGCCGCGCGGAGGGTGGCGCGGCGCGCCACGCCACCACGGGCGATGACCGGTGCGCCGACGTCCATGGGCCCAGTGTCGCGAGGCCGGCGCACGCCCCGCGGCCTGCGACGCGGTTTCCGGGATACATCGCGTCGTCGCGAGGCTGGGGAGAAGCGGCCGCACGGGTGCGTCCCGGCGTCCCCGCTGCCCGAATGAGGGGATCCGGCCGACTGAGGAGGGCATCGCGGCATCCGCCCCTTTCTTGGTCGGATCTCCTCATTTCGGTCGCGCGGGGGTGGGAGCGGCCGACGCAGGGGGCGCGACCCACGCCGGGCGGCTCGGCCCGGACGCGAATCGCCCGCCCGCGCCGGTAAACTGTGCGGACGGTCCACACTCAGGCACGCTCACACAGTGCCGCACATATCGCTCGAGGAGTCACCCATGTCGCAGATCCCTGACAAGCCCGCACTGGAAGGCCTCGAGCAGAAGTGGGATGCCGCGTGGAGCGAGCAGGGCACCTATCTGTTCGACCGTGATGCCGCCAAGGCCAAGGGCCGTGCGGGCGTGTACTCCGTGGACACTCCCCCGCCCACGGCATCCGGAAGCCTGCACATCGGCCACGTCTTCTCGTTCACGCACACCGACGTAAAGGTGCGCTACGAGCGCATGCGCGGCAAGACGGTGTTCTACCCGATGGGCTGGGACGACAACGGCCTGCCCACCGAGCGCCGCGTGCAGAACTACTACGGCGTGCGATGCGACCCGTCGCTGCCGTACACCCCCGACTTCACTCCCCCGTTCGAAGGCGGCGACAACAAGAGCAGCAAGGCCGCCGATCAGGTGCCCATCAGCCGCCGCAACTTCATCGAGCTGTGCGAGCGGCTCACCGTCGAGGACGAGAAGCACTTCGAGGCGCTGTTCCGCCAGCTCGGCCTGAGCGTCGACTGGACCCAGACCTACCGCACCATCTCCGACGAGACGATCCGCACCAGCCAGCTGGCGTTCCTGCGCAACGTCGAGCGCGGCGAGGCCTACCAGGCGATGGCGCCCACCCTGTGGGACATCGACTTCCGCTCGGCGATCGCCCAGGCCGAGCTCGAGGACCGCGACCAGCCCGCCGCGTACCACCGGGTCGCCTTCCACCTCACCGACGGAACCGGTGACATCGAAATTGAGACCACCCGTCCCGAGCTGCTCCCCGCCTGTGTCGCCCTCGTGGCCCACCCCGACGACGAGCGGTACCAGCCGCACTTCGGCTCGACCGTGCGCACGCCTCTCTTCGACGTCGAGGTGCCCGTGCTGGCCCACCCCCTCGCGCAGAAGGACAAGGGGTCGGGCATCGCCATGATCTGCACCTTCGGCGACGTCACCGACATCATCTGGTGGCGCGAGCTGGACCTGCCCAACCGCACGATCCTCGGCAAGGACGGCCGCGTCGTGGCCGAAGCCCCCGACGTGATCGCGACCGACGCCGCGCGCACCGCCTACGCCGAACTCGCCGGCAAGACCGTCTTCAGCGCCAAGAAGCGCATCGTGGAGCTGCTGCGGGAGTCGGGCGAACTCATCGGCGACCCGAAGCCCTTCACCCACCCGGTGAAGTTCTACGAGAAGGGCGACCGGCCGCTCGAGATCGTCTCCACCCGCCAGTGGTACATCCGCAACGGCGCCCGCGACGCCAACCTGCGCGAGAAGCTCATCGCCCTGGGCGCCGGCATGGACTGGCATCCGGACTTCATGCGCGTGCGCTACGAGAACTGGACCAACGGCCTCACCGGCGACTGGCTCGTTTCGCGTCAGCGGTTCTTCGGCGTGCCGATCCCCGTCTGGTACGCCCTCGACGAAAACGGCGAGCGTGACTACAGCCGTGTGCTCACGCCCGACCTGGCGAGCCTTCCCGTCGACCCGACCGTCGACGTGCCCCCGGGCTACACCGAGGACCAGCGCGGCGTGCCCGGGGGCTTCGACGCCGAGCGCGACATCTTCGACACCTGGGCGACCTCATCGCTCACCCCGCAGCTGGCGGGCGGCTGGGAGCGCGACCCCGAACTGTGGGACCTCGTCGCCCCCTTCGACATGCGCCCGCAGGGCCAGGACATCATCCGCACCTGGCTGTTCTCGACCATGCTGCGCAGCGCCCTCGAGGACGACCGCGCGCCGTGGACGGATGCCGCGATCTCAGGCTTCATCGTGGACCCCGACCGCAAGAAGATGTCGAAGTCCAAGGGGAACGTGGTGACCCCGGCGGACATCCTCGCCCAGCACGGCACGGATGCCGTCCGCTATTGGTCCGCCTCGAGCCGCCTGGGCGCCGACGCGGCGTTCGACCCGCAGAACCCCACGCAGGTGAAGATCGGCCGGCGCCTGGCGATCAAGGTGCTCAACGCCGCCAAATTCGTGCTGTCGTTCCCGGTTCCCGAGGGCGCCGAGGTGACGCACGCCCTGGATGCCGCCATGCTCGCCACCCTCGACAACGTGGTGCGTGAGGCGACGAAGGCCTATGAGGCGTACGACCACGCGCGCGCGCTGGAAGTGACCGAGGCGTTCTTCTGGACGTTCTGCGACGACTACCTCGAGCTCGTCAAGGAGCGCGCCTACAACCAGGCCGACGTCGGCCAGCCTTCGGCGGCGCTCGCGCTGCGTCTCGCGCTGTCGACCGTGCTGCGCCTGCTGGCGCCCGTGCTGTCGTTCGCGACCGAGGAGGCATGGTCGTGGTTCGAGGAGGGTTCGGTGCACACCGCCGCGTGGCCCGAGCCTCTCGGCATCGAGGGTGACCCCGCGGTGCTCACCGCCGTCGGCGAGGCCCTCATCGGCATCCGTCGTGCGAAGACCGAGGCCAAGGCGTCGCAGAAGACCGCGGTCGAGCGCGCGACCATCGGCGCCACCCCCGCCACCGCGGCTCTGCTGCGGCTGGCCGAGGGAGATCTGAAGGCGGTCGGACGGGTGGCGGAGATCACCTACCAGGACGCCGAGTCCACTTCCGTGCTCGACATCGTGCTCGCACCGCAGGAGGCCTGACATGCAGCTCGGAACACGCTGGACCTCCGGTGACGAGCCGCCCCGCTCGGTGCCCGACAGCATCCGGGGCCAGATCCTGGCCGTAGACCGGTCCATTCCCGGCGACGAGCTGGGGCAGCCGCGGCCGCGCTGGACGCTGACCTTCCTCGAGGGGCGTCCGGTCGCGGAGCTCGAGACGGGTGTCGTGGTGTCGCTCGACGCTGACGGCAACGCGGTGGTCGGGCACGACGCCGACGACGATTTCGCCTGACGCCCGCGAGGGTCAGCGGGGCGGCATGCCCCACATGTGCATCGCGACGGCGCGCTCGCGCTGCCGGATGCCGGCGATGAGCGCGCGCTCCTGATCGAGCAGGCCGGCGATCGCGGCACGGGCGGCGAGGCGATCCGCGCGACGCTGCATACGCCGCGCCACCGCGTCCTCGGCCCGCAGCGCGAGTCGCAGCAGGGCGCGCTCGGTGGCGGTGGGCTCGATACCGGTGATGGATCGGCCGGGCGAAGCGACGTACGCACTCATGAGGGGTCTCCTTCGTCGAGGGGGAACAGGTCCGCCCGGATGGTGACGGGGCGCACATCATCGCCCTGCTGGTCGCGGTAGCGGTCGACGGTCTCGTCGATGAGGGCGCTGATGCGCTCGGACAGGTCGGCCCGGCGGTCCCGCTAGAAGCGGCGCGCCGTGATGTCCACCCGGGTGGCGGCAGCAAGCGCCTCGCGGATGTCCAGCGCCGGGGTCGGCGCGGGCGCGGCATCCGCCATCTGGTCCTCGGGCAGCGACGGGTCGCTGAAGTAGATGCGCCCGTACACCGGGGTCTCGGGCTCGGATCGCCAGCTCTCGGCGAGGGTGCCCGCGTCGACGGTGTCGAAGCCGAGCCGGCTGATGATCTCCGCCGCCTCGGCCTTCGCCTGGGCGTCGTCGCCGGCGACGGGCAGGGCCGTGCGATCGTCCGCGTCGGCCGGGCGAGCCAGGGCCGGGATGTGCGCGGCGAGGATGTTGTTGAACGCCTTCACGTAGCGGGTGGCGCCCAACTGACGCTGCACCAGTTCACCCGTCGTCACACTGTTGTCGCGCAGCTCCGCGATGCTGCCGTCGCGCGACGGGTAGTAGTTGCTCGTGTCGATGACGAGAGCCTCGGAGAGCAGCCCGGCAGGCAGGTCGGGCACGGCCTTGAGCGGGATGGACAGCACGACGGCGTCGCCGCGCTCGGCGGCCTCGGCGACCGTGCCGGCCTGGGCGCGCGGGCCGAGTTCGGCGACCAGGTCCTGCAGCGTCTCCGGTCCTCGGGAGTTCGCGATGATCACGTCCATGTCCGCAGCGACCGCCAGCCGCGCGACGGCCGATCCGATGTGTCCGCTTCCGATGATTCCCAGCGTCGTCATTCTGCTTTCCCTTCGGTCGGCTCCGGCGTGATGTCCGCCGCAGGGCCGCGGTGGCGACCCTTGCCGAGGGCGAACCGCCCGCGCCCGCTGAGCATTCCCCGCCGGCCCGTTCAGCCGATCGAGCACGTCCCGCCGATCGGACACGTCCCGCCGTCCGGCGACCGCCCGCGCCGTAGGCTGAGACGATGACCGACGAGACCAACCCCCTGCTGCAGCCGAGCCCCCTCCCCTACGGACTGCCGGACTACCCGGCGATCCGCGCCGAGCACTACCTGCCGGCGTTCGAGGCCGCTTTCGCCCAGCAGCGCGCGGAGGTCGACGCCATCACGGCGAACCCGGAGCCGGCGACATTCGACAACACGATGACCGCTCTGGAGCTGTCCGGTGACCTGCTCGGCCGCGTCGCCCGCACGTTCTACACCGTGTCCTCGGCGGATGCCACGCCCGACATCCAGGCGGTGGAAGAGGCCCTTGCCCCGCTCATGTCCGCCCACCAGGACGCGATTCAGCTCGACAGCGCCCTCTATGCGCGCGTGCGGTCGCTGTTCGCGCGCCTGGATGAGCTCGACCTGACCCCCGAGCAGCGCTATCTCGTGCAGCGCCGGCACACCCAGATGACGCACGCGGGCGCCGGACTCTCGGATGCCGAGAAGGAGCGCCTGACCGCCCTCAACCAGCGGCTCTCGGTACTGACGAACACCTTCGAGAAGAACCTCCTCGCCGACACCAACGACCTCGCGGTGGTGTTCGACGATGCGGCGGAGCTCGATGGGCTGACCGAGGGCGAGCTTTCGGCCGCAGGCCAAGCCGCCGCCGACCGCGGTCTCGATGGCTCCTACGTCGTGACGCTTCCGCTGTTCACGGGCCATCCCTACCTCTCCTCGTTGACGAATCGGGAATCGCGCCGACGCCTCATGGCTGCCTCGCGCGCACGCGGCTCCCGCGGCAACGCGTACGACAACCGCGGCGTGCTGCAGGAGATCGTGAAGCTGCGCGCGGATCGCGCCGAGCTGCTGGGCTACGCCAGCCACGCGGCGTACGTCACGTCCGATGAGACCGCCGGGTCGCCCGACGCTGTGCGCGACCTGCTGTTCCGCCTCGCCGCCCCGGCGGCCCGCAACGCCGAGCGCGAGCGAGCGGCCCTGCAGGAGATCATCGACGGGGAGGCTTCGCCGTTCCCGCTCGAAGCACACGACTGGGCGTTCTACACCGAGCGCGTCCGCGAGGCGCGGTATGCCCTCGACCGCTCCGCGCTCCGCCCCTGGTTCGAAGCCGAGCGGGTGCTGCGCGACGGTGTCTTCTTCGCCGCGACCGCGCTCTACGGCATCACCTTCACCGAGCGCGAGGATCTTCCCGCCTACCATCCCGACGTACGGGTCTTCGAGATCCACAACGCCGACGGTTCGCCGCTGGGGCTGTACGTGCTCGACCTCTACACCCGCGACACCAAGCGCGGCGGCGCGTGGATGAACTCCATCGTGCTGCAGTCGCAGCTGCGCGGCACGGATCCGGTCGTCGTGAACAACCTCAACGTCTCCCGTCCCGCTGCTGGGCAGCCGACGCTGCTCACCCTCGATGAGGTCAACACGCTCTTCCACGAGTTCGGGCACGCACTGCATGGCCTGTTCGCCACCGTCACCTACCCGAGCTTCGCGGGAACGAACGTGTACCGCGACTTCGTGGAGTTCCCCAGCCAGGTCAACGAGATGTGGATCTACTGGCCCGAGGTGCTGGCCAACTACGCCCGACACATCGAGACGGGTGAGCCCCTGCCCGACGACGTGGTCGACAAGCTGGCGGCATCCGAGACCTTCAATCAGGGCTTCGAGACCAGCGAGTACCTCGCGGCCTCGTGGATCGACCAGGCCTGGCACCGGCTGAGCGCTGCCGAGGCGGCCGAGAACATCGACGTCGCCGGGTTCGAGGCCGCCGCACTGGCCGAAATCGGACTGGACTCCCCCGCCGTACCGCCCCGGTACTCGTCGACGTACTTCGCGCACATCTTCTCCGGCGGCTACAGCGCCGGCTACTACTCCTACATCTGGAGCGAAGTGCTCGACGCCGACACCGTCGAGTGGTTCCACGAGAACGGCGGACTCACGCGCGCCAACGGCGACCGCTTCCGCCAGCGTCTGCTGGGCGTCGGCGGGTCGAAGGATCCGCTGGAGGCCTACCGCGACTTCCGGGGCCGCGATGCCGACATCGCGCCACTGCTGAAGCGCCGCGGTCTGGCGGACTGAACCTCACCGCCGTGTCGTGGGTGTCGGCACATCGCCGGCACCCACGCTGAGGCCGGCGCTACCGATCCGCGCTCGCGCGTCCGGATTCGTTCGGTCGGGTGAGCTGCGGGTGGGCGAAGACCCCGTGGCGAACGCCGTCGACGAAGGCGATCGCGTCGGCCGCGGTCTCATGCAGCGGACGCAGGGAGTCCAGGCGCAGTCGCATGTCGCTCCAGCGTTGAAGATGCTCTCGCCGAGCAAGAACGGACTCCCACGTCGGTTCAGGGAAACCGGCGATTCCTCTCCGCCGATCCTGCAGCCGCCGTCGATGCGTTGCCGGATCGCTGCAGAAGACCTCGATGAAAGCCAGCGGAGTCGAGAGGCTCGAGGCGAGCGCCTTCCATTGGCCTCGGGCTTCGTCGACGTCGTTCACCGCATCGACCAGGACATCGTTCCCCAGGAGCAACTGCTCCCGGGCGAGCTCTTCCGCGACGACGTACGCAGCGAGCCCGGTCGGCTGGGTCCTTTCCACTCCGGCGCGCCACATCGCGGCCTCGATGGGGTCCACCGAGAGAAGCGCGCAGCGAAGTCCGCTCGCGAGTTCTGCGGCGATGGTGCTCTTGCCCACCCCCGGAAGACCCGCCATCACGATCAGCATGGGGTGATTCTGGCATCACGAGCCCGGCGAGGGGCGCGGTTGCGAGAGCCTGCCTCCTCAGCACAGACCGCGTCCCGAAGAGTCCGCGGACGACTCTTGTCCGCGCTCAAGGCGTGGCTAGGCGCTCTTGCGCTTCTGGCGCAGCAGGAGGGTTGGAGGGGCTCCCTCGACGACCGCGGGCGTGATGACCACGCGCTCGACATCTGCCGTCGACGGGATGTCGAACATGATCGGCCCGAGGACGTCTTCGAGGATCGCGCGCAGACCGCGCGCGCCGGTCTTGCGCAGCACGGCCAGGTCGGCGATGGCGCGCAGCGCGTCGTTCTCGAACTCCAGCTGCACGCCGTCGAGCTCGAACATGCGCTGGTACTGCTTCACCAGCGCGTTCCGCGGCTCGGTGAGGATCTCCATGAGGGCGTCCTGGTCGAGCGGCGCGACGGATGCCACGACGGGCAGCCGGCCGATGAACTCGGGGATCAGGCCGAACTTGTGCAGGTCTTCGGGCAGCACCTCGCTGAAAAGGTTGAGGTTCTCGCCCTTGTCGTGCAGCGGGGCGCCGAAGCCGACGCCGTGCTTGCCGACGCGGGACGAGATGATCTCCTCGAGGCCGGCGAACGCGCCCGCCACGATGAACAGCACGTTGGTCGTGTCGATCTGGATGAACTCCTGGTGCGGGTGCTTGCGCCCGCCCTGCGGCGGCACCGAGGCGACGGTGCCCTCGAGGATCTTCAGCAGCGCCTGCTGCACGCCCTCGCCGGACACGTCGCGCGTGATCGAGGGGTTCTCGGCCTTGCGCGCGATCTTGTCGACCTCGTCGATGTAGATGATGCCCGTCTCGGCGCGCTTGGTGTCGAAGTCGGCCGCCTGCAGCAGCTTGAGCAGGATGTTCTCGACGTCCTCACCGACGTAGCCGGCTTCGGTGAGGGCCGTGGCATCCGCCACGGCGAAAGGCACGTTCAGCCGCTTCGCGAGCGTCTGGGCGAGGTAGGTCTTGCCGCAGCCGGTGGGGCCCAGCAGCAGGATGTTGCTCTTGGCGATGTCGATGTCGTCGACGCGCTGCTCTGCGGGCTGCAGGGTGCCGTGGGAGCGGATGCGCTTGTAGTGGTTGTAGACCGCCACGGACAGGGCGCGCTTGGCCGGCTCCTGGCCGACGACGTATTCCTCGAGGAAGGAGAAGATCTCGCGGGGCTTGGGCAGGTCGAAGTCGGCGACCTCGTCAGCGCCCGATTCGGCCATGCGCTCTTCGATGATCTCGTTGCAGAGCTCGACGCACTCGTCGCAGATGTAGACACCGGGCCCGGCGATCAGCTGCTGGACCTGCTTCTGGCTCTTGCCGCAGAAGGAGCACTTGAACAGGTCGGCGCTTTCACCGATGCGAGCCATCAGGGCGTCTCCTCACTGCTCCCGGTCAGGAACTCTTCGAGCCTAACCGCTGCGTGCGACATCGGTCGGCATTTGGCGCGCTCCATGTCGGCCGCCGATTCTGGGCTCTGCACGGGCGCCCGCGCGGCGGCCGTGCGAGCCCCCGCACCGCGCCCCGACGACGACGACGCCCCGCCCTCGACTCGCGAGGACGGGGCGCGACGGCATCCGCTCGTCAGCTGGTGATCGCCGGCTGGTGACGCTTGCGCGTGGTCAGAACCTGGTCGACCAGGCCGTACTCGAGGGCGTCGTTCGCAGACAGGATCTTGTCGCGGTCGATGTCCTTGTTGACCTGCTCCTGCGTGCGGTTGGAGTGCTTGGCCAGCGTCTCCTCCAGCCACGTGCGCATGCGCAGGATCTCGGCCGCCTGGATCTCGATATCCGACGCCTGCCCGTGACCGGCCTCGCCGACGGCGGGCTGGTGGATGAGGATGCGGGCGTTGGGCAGCGCAAGACGCTTGCCGGGGGCGCCCGCCGCCAGCAGCACGGCGGCGGCGGATGCCGCCTGGCCGAGCACCACGGTGGAGATCTCCGGCGACACGTACTGCATGGTGTCGTAGATCGCCGTCATGGCGGTGAACGAGCCACCGGGCGAGTTGATGTACATGATGATGTCGCGGTCGGGGTCCTGCGACTCGAGAACCAGCAGCTGGGCCATGACGTCGTCGGCCGACGCGTCGTCGACCTGCACGCCGAGGAAGATCACGCGGTCTTCGAACAGCTTGTTGTACGGGTCCTGGCGCTTGTAGCCGTAGGCCGTGCGCTCCTCGAACTGCGGCAGGATGTAGCGGCTGTTCGGCATCTGCAGGCCCTGAGGGGCGCCGCCGAAGGTGGGGGTGTGCATCTGTTCTGTCTCCTTCGGAGGACTCAGTTGGCGGTTTCGTCGGGGATGTCGCCGTCCGTGGCGGTTCCGCCGCCACCGGTCACGCCCGCGGCGTGCTCCCGGATGTGGTCGACGAAGCCGTACTCGAGCGCCTCAGCCGCGGTGAACCAGCGGTCGCGGTCGCCGTCGGCGTTGATCTGCTCGACGGACTTGCCCGTCTGCGCCGCGGTGATCTCGGCCAGGCGGCGCTTCATCGACAGGATCAGCTGAGCCTGCGTCTGGATGTCGCTGGCGGTGCCCCCGAAGCCACCGTGCGGCTGGTGCAGCAGCACGCGGGCGTTGGGCGTGATGTACCGCTTGCCCTTGGTGCCGCTGGTCAGCAGCAGCTGGCCCATGGATGCCGCCATGCCGATGCCGACGGTGACGATGTCGTTCGGCACGAACTGCATGGTGTCGTAGATGGCCATGCCGGCCGTGATCGAGCCGCCGGGCGAGTTGATGTAGAGGTAGATGTCCTTCTCGGAGTCCTCCGCCGCCAGCAGCAGGATCTTGGCGCAGATCTCGTTGGCGTTGTCATCACGCACCTCCGACCCCAGCCAGATGATGCGGTCCTTCAGCAGCCTGTCGAAGACGCTCGTGGCGACAAGTGGTTCGGCCATGTTCACTCCTGTTTCCGTGGTCCGTCGCCATCGAATCTACCGGCGCGTCGGTGAGGACCCGGCCGTGTTCGCCCTGGGCAGATCGTGTGTCCTCCTCCGGCACCGGTTCGGGGCGCCAATCGGCCCCCGAACCCCCGGCATCCCCGGTTCGGGGCGCGAAACGGCTCCCGAACCCCCGACCTCCCCGGTTCGGGTCGCGAAACGGCTCCCGAACCCCCGACAACCGCGGTTTGGGTCGTGAATCGGTTCCCGAACCCCCGACCACCCCGGTTTGGGGCCGCGGTTTGGGTCGTGAAACGGTCCCCGAACCCCCGGCCTCCCCGGTTTGAGTCGCGAAACGGCTCCCGAACCCCCGGCTTCCCCGGTTCGGGTCGCGAAACGGCTCCCGAACCCCCGGCCTCCCTGGTTCGGGGCGCGAAACGGCTCCCGGACCCCGACCACCCCGATTCGAGGCGCGAAACGGTTCCCGAACCCGGCCTCCCCGGTTTGGGTCGCGAAACGGTTCCCGAACCCCCGGCCTCCCCGGTTCGGGGCGCGAAACGGTTCCCGAACCCGGAACACCCCGGGCACACAGAAGGGGTGGATGCCGCGGCATCCACCCCTGCTGTTCGGACTAGCCGACCTCGGTCACTCCGAGTCGGCGGCCTTCTTCGTGGTCTTCTTGGCCGCGGGCTTCTTCGCCGCGGGCTTCGCCTCGTCGGCGGCCTCCGCGTCGGCCTTCTTGGCCGGAGCCTTCTTGGCGGCGGGCTTCTTCGCGGAAGCCTTCTTGGCCGGCTTCTCGGCCTCCTCGGCAGCGATGATCTCGTCGGCCTCGGCAGCCGCGTCGGCGATCTCCTCAGCCTCCTCGACGACCTCCTCCTCGGCGGCCGGCTCGTCCTCGAGGGCGATGAAGCCCGAAAGGTCGACGGGCTTGCCGTTGGTGTCGACGACGGTGACCTTGGCCAGAGCCAGCGCGAGCGCCTTGTTGCGGGCGACCTCGCCGATCATCGCGGGCAGCTGGTTGCCCTGCTGCAGCGCGTTGACGAACTCCTGGGGAGCCATGCCGTACTGCGCGGCCGACTGGATGAGGTACTGGGTCAGCTCGTCCTGCGAGACCTGGACCTTGAACTCCTCGGCGATCTTGTCCAGCACCATCTGGGTGCGGAACTGCTTCTCGCTGGCCTCGGTCACCTCGGCGCGGTGCGCGTCGTCCTCCAGACGGCCCTCGCCTTCGAGGTGCGCGTGCACCTCGTCCTCGACGAGCTTGGCGGGGACGGGGATGTCGGCCAGCTCGATGAGCTTCTCGACGAGCTTGTCGCGGGCGGCCGTCGCCTGGGCGAAGCCGGCCTGCTCGTTCGCCCGCTCGGCGAGGCTGTCGCGCAGCTCGGCGATCGTGTCGAACTCGCTGGCCATCTGCGCGAAGTCGTCATCGGCCTCGGGGAGCTCGCGCTCCTTCACGGCGACGACAGTCACGGCCACCTCGGCCTCGGAGCCGGCGTGGTCGCCGCCGACGAGCTTGGAGCGGAACGTGGTCTCCTCGCCGGCGGTGAGGGACTCGATCGCCTCGTCGGTGCCCTCGAGCAGCTCGCCCGATCCCACTTCGTAGGAGACGCCCTCGGCACGGTCGATCTCGTTGCCGTCGATGGTCGCGACGAGGTTCAGCTCGACGAAGTCGCCCTTGGTGGCCGGACGGTCCACGGTGACGAGCGTGCCGAAGCGGCCGCGCAGGCGGTCGAGCTCGGCGTCGACGGCGGCCTCGTCGGTCTCGACCGCGTCGACCTCGATGGTGACGTCGTCATAGGCGGGGAGGTCGAACTCGGGACGCACGTCGACCTCGACGTCGACGACCAGGTCGCCGGAGAAGTCCTTCTCGTTCGGCCACTCGACGACCTCGGCCGACGGACGGCCGACGACGCGAACCTCGCTCTGGGCGACGGCGTCGCGGTAGAACCCGTCCAGCCCCTCGCTGACGGCGTGCTCGATGACGGCGCCGCGACCGACACGCTGGTCGATGATGGGCGCGGGCACCTTGCCCTTGCGGAAGCCGGGGATCTGGATGTCCTGGGCGATGTGCTCGTACGCGTGCGCGATGGCGGGCTTGAGCTCATCCGGGGTGACCGTGATGTGCAGCTTGACCCGAGTCGGGTTGAGCTTCTCGACGGTGGCGTTGACCATGCCTGTTGCTTCTCCTTGGGTGATCCGCGCAGACGCGCGGAGGCGGAAAGTCTGGATGTCTGGGAGGTCGTGACGTCGGGGCGACAGGATTTGAACCTGCGGCCTCCCGCTCCCAAAGCGGGCGCTCTACCAAGCTGAGCTACGCCCCGGGCTGTGCGCACGCACGCGTGCGCCGAAACGACCCCGGGAAGTCTAGCCGACCGGGCCGTGTCCGCGCTGTGCCGACGGTTCGACTACACTGACTGAGGCCGCGGAGCATTCCGCCGCGGGGATGTAGCTCAATGGTAGAGCCTCAGTCTTCCAAACTGATGGTGCGGGTTCGATTCCCGTCATCCCCTCCACCTCCTGATTCTTGTTCGCCGCTGTCGCGCGGACGGCGATCGTGCCGTGGCATCCGCCCGTGCGCGGCCGCGTCCGTTCACCCGGATGCGGAGATCTGCGCGGGCAAGGATCGGATGCCGCTCACACCGCCGCATCCGGGCAGATGTCCGCATCTCGGCGAAGCCCGACTCACCAACGAAGACCCGGTCGGGAATCGTTCGGTCCGGTCTTCCCGATTTCTTTCCGCGACGGCTGCCGATTCGCGTGCAGACCCGCGCCACCGCGCACGCATTCCGATTGCATCGCGACAATTCCATTCCCGACTGCGGCTTGTCTCCATTCCCGACTGCGGCTTGTCGCCCTCTGCAAGGGCGAATGGATGCTGTTCACGGCGCGCGCCGGAATGCGGCATACACGGAAAACGGACGCTCCGACGGATATCACCGCAGAGAAAGCACGACGGCCCTCCCGAGGCGGATGCCGCCAGGAGGGCCCGTCGTCACGGGGTGCCGCTATTCGCAGCCGACTCCGTCGCCATCGCGATCGAGCTTCCTCGAATACCCCGGGTCACCGGAGTGGATCGGCGCCGCCCCCGCCTCACGGACTGCCGCGCAGTTCTGGTAGAAGACGTCGGGCGCGGGTGCAGGCGCCGGAGCGGGAGCAGGAGCAGGAGCAGGAGCAGGAGCAGGAGCAGGAGCAGGAGCAGGAGCAGGAGCAGGAGCAGGAGCAGGAGCAGGAGCAGGAGCAGGAGCCGGTGCAGGAGCAGGTGCAGGTGCCGGAGCGGGTGCGGGCGCCGGAGCCGCTGCCGGCGGCACGGCCGCGAACGCGGACGTGAGAGCGGGCTGGTCGGGGCACTCCGCCAGGACGCGGGAGATCGCGTCACGCTCCGCCTGCGTCACCCACAGGCCGTACGTGGCCTTGACCGACACCTGACGCGCCACGTAGTCACAGCGGAACGCCTTGTTCTTCGGCAGCCAGGTGGCGGCGTCGCCGTCGCCCTTCTGGGCGTTCGCCCCACCGTCGACCGCCAGCAGGTTGAGCGGGTCGTTGGCGAACGAGGCGCGCTGGTCCGCCGTGAGCTGCTGCGCCCCCTTCTGCCACGCGTCGGACAGCGCGACGACATGATCGATCTGCACCCGCGCGGAGGTGTCCTGGCCACGGACGAACTCGATGGTCTGCCCGGTGAACGGGTCGGCGAGAAGACCACCCATGACCTTGCAGGGTCCCGAGAGCACGATGTCGGTGAGGTCGCGGGCGAGGACGTCGTTGCGCGTGTCGCAGCCGTTGCGGTCGACATCCAGCCACCGCTGGCCGAACTGATCGCGGTCGTACCCCGTCTTGGGCGCACGACCCTTCACTTCGAGAGTGGCGAGCACCGTCAGCGCCGTCCGGTCCGCCGTGGCTGCACTGTCGGCCGTGGTCGAGACCTCACCCGCGAATGCCATGTCTGTGACGTCGTCGTCGACCGGCTCGAGATCCGCCGTCGGCTCGGGGCTCGGGGTCGCCGTCGCCGTCGCGGTCGGTGCGGCTGAGGGCGTCGCAACCTCCGCGGCGACCGGTTCGATGCCGCCCGGGAAGATTGTGGACGTGATGCTCCCCGTGACCAGGAACATCACGGCGGCGGCCGCGGTGACCGCCCACGCGGCGTTGCGTGAGGGCAGCCGCAACCAGGTCGGCGAGTTCTTGACCAGCGCCACGATGCCCGTGATGAGGACCGCCAGCGAGACCAGCGCGAAGAGCGGCGAGAGCAGGATGCCGATCAGCACCCCCACCAGCCCGATCGCCACCCAGAGCCACACCGGCAGGCGCCGGGCGGCCTTCACCGGCTGCGGGGCCGGCGGCGGCGTGATCGCGGGTTCGCCCTGCTCCGCGCGCGCCGGAATTGCGGACTTTTCGCCCCAGATGCCCATGAATTCCCTTTTGTTCGATTAACGCCTTCAAGCCTAGGGAGGCCGAAAACCGCGCATGACCACGGGCGTAACGAATCCATCTCATTCGCTTTCATTGCGAAGAGGCCGATTCACCACAATGGGAAGACCGCTGAACACCCGGGAAACCCGGTCGACACACATGAGCCGGCCGACGCGACGGAGCAATTCGAGCAAAGCCGCCGGACAGCTCGCGGACTCAACGCGTGATCAGTTCCCCGATCGCGCGCTCGCGTGCGCCGCCGAGTGCCCCAGATACACGGCGGCATTGCGCAGCAGCTTCGCCCGCTCCTCCTCGGTGAGTTCCCGGCGCACCTTCGCCGGCACACCGGCCACGAGCGACCCCGGCGGCACGATGGTGCCCTCCAGCACCACCGATCCGGCGGCCACGAGGGAACCCGCGCCGATCACCGCGCCGGACAGCACCACGCTGCCCATCCCGATGAGCGCGCCGTCCTGGACCGTGCAGCCGTGCACCACCGCGTTGTGGCCGATGGAGACGTTCTCGCCGATGACGGCGGGCGAACCGGCATCCACATGCACCGAGACGTTGTCCTGCACATTGCTCCCGGCGCCGACGGTGATCTGCCCGCTGTCGGCGCGCAGCACCGCGTTGTACCAGACGCTCGCCCCCTCCCCCAGGGTCACCGCGCCGATCAGCCGCGCTCCCGCGGCGACGAACGCGGATTCCGGCACCTGGGGCGCGAGGTCGGAGACGGACAGGACGGAGGCATCGTCGGCGATGGTCATGGCACGACTCTAGGGGCGCCGCCTGCCGTGATAAGCCCAGGCTCAGCTTGCTTGCGGAGCAGGCCTGCCTGAGTACCGTGGGAGAAGGTGGGGCGACTCCCCGCCGAGAGGAGACGACCGCATGACGAAGCACCAGACCATCCCCGCGACCGCCGCAGACCCCACCGTCGCCGCCGGAACCGCACAGTTCCTCACGCCCGTCGTCGTCGGCCTGCAGGCCCTCGTGGTCAACGGCAAGCAGGCGCACTGGAACGTGCGCGGAGCGAACTTCCAGTCCATCCACGAGCTGCTCGACACCGTCGTCGAACACGCGCAGGCCTGGTCCGACGAGGCCGCCGAGCGCATCGTCGCGCTCGGCCTGCCGATCGACGCACGGCTGACCACCGTCGCAGAGAAGGCCAAGCCCACCGCCGTGCCCGCCGGTTTCGCGCAGTGGGATGCGGTGGTTCGCAACGTGCTCACCGACATCGACGCCGTGCTCGTCGACCTGCAGTCCGCGATCGACGGACTCGACGAGGTCGACCTCACGAGCCAGGACGTCGCGATCGGCATCAAGGCCGGGCTCGAGAAGGACCGCTGGTTCCTCTTCGCCCACCTCGCCGAATAACCACACGCACGATGCCCCGGTCCATTCCGACCGGGGCATCGTCATGTCCGGCGGCGGCCGGTGCGGGCTATCCGATGTGGGTCAGGCGGCCGGCGATGAGCGTCGCCGCCACGCGGGTGCCGCGCATCGTCGCCTCGTCGGCGGTGAGGGGGTCGTGCGAAGCCACAGCCAAGTCGGCGACTCCCCCGATGCGCAGCGACGACCCGCCGGCGGTGCCGTCGGCGGTGGATGCCGCGAGAGCGGTGGCGGCATCCACGGCCTGTCCCGGCTGCCACGGTGCACGCCCGTCACGGGTGCGGTGCACGGCGGCCGCCATCGCCGCCCACGGATCGAGCGGCGACACGGGCGCATCCGAGCCGAACAGCAGGGTCGCCCCGGCATCGGCGAGGGCACGCAGCGGATACGGCTGGGCGGTCTGATTCGCCCACACACTGTCGGTGAGGTCGCGATCGTCCATGGCGTGCTCGGGCTGCACGCTGGCGCCCACACCGAGAGCGGCGAAGCGCGGCACGTCGGCATGAGCGACCAGCTGGGCGTGCTCGATCGTGCCCGTCGCCCCCGAGAGGGCGAACGCATCGAGGGCGTGCGTGTTGGCGACATCGCCGATGGCGTGGATGGCGCACGACAGCCCGGCCCCGGTCGCCCGGGTCATCAGGGAGAGCAGTTCGTCCGGTGGCACGGTGAGCATGCCGTGGTTGTACGGATCGCCGGGATAGGCGTGTGAGCAGGCGGCCGTGCGGGTGCCCAGGGATCCGTCACTGATGACCTTCAGCGACCCGACGCGGAACATGCCCCCGGGGTCGACCGCGTCACCGGTCTCGAGCCCGAGGTCGATCGCGCGCTGCAGGTCGGCGGGATAGACGCCGAAGCGCACCCGCAGCAGATCGAACCCGCCCGCGGCGCGTCGCGCCCACGCCTCGGCGTTCCAGGCCATGTCGAAGTCGACGATGCCGACGACGCCCCGGGAGGCTGCATCCGCGGCCATACGCGCGATGGCGCGGTCGACCACGTCGGCGGGCACGAGGTTGAGCCGCCGGGAGATCTCGAATGCGGGCTCCTCGCGCAGGAGACCGGACCCCGACACGGGGTGACCTTCCCGGCGCAGCGCGGCGCTGTTGAGCCACACGCTGTGCACGTCGGCGTTGATGAGGTAGGTGGGGGCGTCACCGGTCGCCGCGTCCAGCACCTCGAGCGAGGGGGCGTCGGGCCAGAGCAGGTGACGGAAGCCGGTGCCGATGCGCCGGCCGTCGTCGAGCACGGGCGCATCGCCCATCACCCGGGCGGCGTGCGCCGCGCTCTCGGCATGCCCGAGCGGCACCCGCTGCGCCGCCAGCGCCCACTGCACGGCGTGCACGTGATGGTCCCAGAGGCCCGGCACCAGCACCCCGCCCTCGGCGTCGAGCACGGCACCGGTGCGCGGCAGGGCGCCCGCGGGGGCGATGTCGGCGATCGCACCGGCGCGCAGGTGCACGTCGACGAGTTCGTCTCCGAACGGGTCGGTGCGCTGGGCTCCGCTCAGGCGGGCGTTGGCGATGACGGCGACGTGGTCGCCGACGGCGTGGGTCACGGCTGATCCCTTCGGGCGGGGCGGGCACGGCGCATCTCGTCGGCCAGGCGGGGGTCCGCGTACGGCGACGAACCGGCATCCAGTTCGGCGATGATCGTCTCCACCACATCGTCGGGGCGGTTCTGGCTGAGCTTGCGCTTCGCGACCACTTTCGCAGGGGTGAGCCGGAAGCCCACGGTCCCCTTCTCCAGCCGCTCGATGAATCCCGCGTCGTTGGGACGCTCCCACATCCGTCGGGGGTGCGGCATGCCGCTCTCGAATCGGGCGACGAGGCGGTCGAGCACCGCGAGGTTCTCCTCGGTGGTGAGCAGCTCGGGCACGCCGCTGAGGTGGGCGGAGACGAAGTTCCAGGTCGGCACGGCGGGGCCGTCACCGTACCAACCGGGCGAGATGTAGCCGTGCGGACCCTGAACGACCATGAGCAGCTCGCGGGAGCCCAGCCCGTGGATCAGGTCGTCCGGCTTGCCGACGTGGCCCACGACCGTGAGATCGTCGCGGGTGTCATCCAGCAGCACCGCGTAGTGCGAGGCGACCAGTCCGTCCGGCGTGTCGCTGACGAGCGTGACCCACGGGTTCTCCTCGATCAGGCGGCGCAGCTCGGCGGTGTCGCCGAGCACGAAGCTGGGGTTCTGGCGCATGCTCAACCTCTCCTGCGGGCGTCGCCGGGCGGGCCTGGCCGGCACACCGCGTCGACGACGGTCATGCCTGGCAGCGCGGGCACCAGTACAGCTTCCGTGCGGCCATCTCCTCGAGCACGATGGCGGTGCCGCACACGCGACAGGGCAGCCCCGCGCGGTGGTACACCCAGTGCCGGTCGTCGCGACTGGCCATGGCGCGCCGGTAATCATCGGGAGCCAGGTCGTCCATCGTCATCATCTGACCGGTCTCGACACCGATCGTCAGCAGCCGCACCCAGTCGCGCCAGAGAGCACGTACCGTCTCCTCCGGCACCTGCCGGCCCGGGGTGTGCGGGTTCAGCCGCGCCCGGAAGAGCATCTCGGCGCGGTAGACGTTGCCGATGCCGCTGACGACGTTCTGATCCATCAGCAGCAGGCCGATGGCGGTGGGCTTGCGCCGCACGACCGCCGTGAAGCGCTCCTCGCCCTCTGCCGGGTCGCCGACGAGCGGATCGGGGCCGAGCTTGGCGACGGTGGCGAGCATCTCGTCCGGTGTCTGCAGTTCGCAGGCCGTCGGACCCCGCAGGTCGGCGCAGGTGAGCTCGGTGAGCAGCCGCAGGCGCACCTGCCCCACCACCGGCGGCGGCCACTCGAGGTCGCCGGCGAGACCCGTGGTCTGCTCCGACATGCGCACGTGCACGCGGGTGCGACGGGGCGCGCCGATCGAGGACAGCGAGTTCTCCCCCGCGCCATCGAGGATGGGGTCCAGGTCCGTGCCGCGCTGGTTGGTCTGACCCATGCGCCCGTTGGCCGACGCGATGGTCGGGTCGACGAGGATCTCCCCGGCGAAGTCCCACGCGCCGTAGAGCCCCAGGTGCACCCGCAGCCACAGATCCCCTTCGAACGCGAGGAACATCTGCTTTCCGACAGCCTGCGCCTCGGTCACGACGCGGCCCTCGAGCACGGCCGCGCCCTCGGCGAACCGGCCCTGCGGGCTGGATGCCGACACCGCCCGCCCGACGAAGTTGCGGTCGAACTGGCGCGCGATGCGATGGACGGAGTGGCCCTCGGGCATCAGCCCGCTTCCGGGTCGAAGCTGCTGTCGGCGGCGGCCAGCACGTCGGGCTGCAGCCCCGGCGCGCGGGGGTCGGGCTCGAGCGTGCCGTCGGTCTCGTACGCCGCGATCTGCGCGATGCGCCGTACGTGACGCTCGTCGCCGGAGAACGGCGTCTGGATGAACCGGTCGATGAACGCGGCGGCCTCTTCGAACGTGTGCTGGCGTGCCCCGACGGCGATGACGTTGGCGTCGTTGTGCTCGCGGGCGAGTTCCGCGGTCGCGATGCTCCACACCAGAGCCGCGCGCACGCCGCGCACCTTGTTCGCAGCGATCTGCTCGCCGTTGCCCGAGCCACCGAAGACGACACCCATCGCCTCGATGCCCGCCTCCTGGTCTCGCACGACAGCCTGCGCGGCGCGCACGCAGAAGGCGGGGTAATCGTCCTGCGCGTCGTACTCCAGCGGCCCGTGGTCGACGAGGTCGTGGCCCTCGCCGGCGAGGTGATGCTGCAGCTGGGTGGAGAACTCGAGGCCTGCGTGGTCGGTCGCGATGTGGATGCGCATGGTTGAGATCCTAGGGTCGTCGCACTGCGGGGACGGGGACGGTCAGGGGGCGATGCCGGCGGCGGCGGGCTTGAACCCGGCGCGCACGTTCTCGCAGCAGGCCGGCCGGCAGACGTCGAACCAGGGGCCGAGCGCGGTGCGGTGCGGACGGTCCGCCGCCGGGGTGCCCTCCAGCCGCTCCACGATGAGGTCGACCAGTCCCGACACGTAGGCCGGGTCGACGCCGGGGGTGGGCGTCCGCACGGCGCGCAGGCCCGCTTCCCCGGCGGCTTCCATCGCCTCGGTGTCGAGGTCCCAGAGCACCTCCATGTGGTCGCTGACGAACCCGAGCGGCACGATCGCCACGGCCGTCACCCCGGCATCCGGGAGCGTCTCGATCACGTCGCAGATGTCGGGCTCGAGCCAGGGCTGCGACGGGGGTCCCGACCGCGACTGGTACACGAGGTCCCACACCACGTCGGCCGCCTCGGGGCGCTCGGCGGCGATGTCGGCCATGATGACCTCCGCGACGGCCCGATGCTGTGCGGCATACGCCCCGCCCTCGCCCCAGTCGACGTCGCGGGGGCCCGACCGCTTCGCGTCGTCCATCGGCACGCTGTGCGTCGAGAACAGCACCCGGATCTGCGACGGCGCGACGCCGTCGTCGAGAAAGCCGGTGATCGCGTCGCGGACGCCGGCGCTGAAGGGCGCCACGAACCCCGGGTGGTCGAAGAACTGGCGCACCTTGTCGATGGTGACGGTGTCGCCCAGCCCGGTCTCGGTCAGCACGCGGGCGAAGTCCTCGCGGTACTGCCGGCAGCTGGAGAAGGAGCTGTAGGCACTGGTGGCCACCGCGATCAGCCGGGTGTCGCCGGCGTCCGCGGCATCCTGCACGGCCTGCTCGAGGTAGGGCGCCCAGTTGCGGTTGCCCCAGTAGACCGGCAGGTCGATGCCGCGGCGGGCGAGCTCGTCCTCGAGCGCCGACTTCAGCGCGCGGTTCTGGTCGTTGATGGGGCTGACGCCGCCGAAGTGACGGTAGTGGTGGGCGACCTCTTCGAGGCGCTCGTCGGGGATGCCGCGCCCCCGCGTGACGTTGCGCAGGAACGGGATCACGTCGTCCTGACCCTCCGGCCCGCCGAAGCCCGCGAGGAGGATGCCGTCGTACGCGACGGGCACCTCCACGTGCGGTGCGCCGCTGGCGGCGGCCGGGGAGGCGAAGGGGACGCGGGTGTCGTCGCGCTCGGTGACCGGGGCGATGTCGTCAGTAGCACTCACCGCTCCATCTTCCCATCGGAGCGAAGCAGGTCGGGTCGGCGGCGGGACCCCATCGTGGGCACCTCGGGCCCCACCGCGTAGGCTGGGCGATGCTCGGTGACACCGGGCAAGCCACACACCCGAAGACCTTGGGAGAACAGCCGTGCCCGGAGAGAACCTCACCCGCAGCGAAGCTCAGGAGCGCCGCGCCGTCATCGACGCCGCCGCCGGGATCAGCTACGACGTCGTCCTGGACCTCACCCGCGGGGCCGAGGTGTTCGGCTCGCGCACCACGCTGCGCTTCGCCGCCACGCCCGGCGCCAACACCTTCATCGACCTCATCGCGCGCGACGTGCGCGAGATCACCCTGAACGGCCGCAGCATCGACCCGGCGACGGCGTTCGCCGATTCGCGGATCGCCTTGACGGGTCTGGATGCCGACAACGAGCTCATCGTCGATGCCGACTGCCTCTACACCAACACCGGCGAGGGCCTGCACCGCTTCGTCGACCCCGTCGACGGCGAGGTCTACCTGTACTCGCAGTTCGAGGTGCCCGACTCCCGCCGCGTGTTCGCGGTGTTCGAGCAGCCCGACCTGAAGGCGCGCTTCACCTTCACCGTGACGGCCCCCGAGCCGTGGAAGGTCGTCTCCAACTCCCCCACGCCCGAGCCGAAGCGCCACGGCGACGGCACGGCCACCTGGTCGTTCGAGCCGACCCCGCCGATCTCGTCGTACATCACCGCGCTCATCGCCGGTCCGTACGAGGCGACCTTCTCCGAGCTCACCAGCTCGTCGGGCCGGGTCGTGCCGCTGGGCGTGTACGCCCGCAAGAGCCTCTGGCAGTTCCTCGACGCCGACTACGTGTTCGACAAGACCCGCGAGGGGTTCGCGTACTTCGAGGAGAAGTTCGACTACCCGTACCCGTTCGCCAAGTACGACCAGCTGTTCGTCCCGGAGTTCAACGCGGGCGCCATGGAGAACGCCGGTGCGGTCACTTTCACCGAGACCTACGTCTTCCGCAGCAAGGTCACCGACGCCGTCAAGGAGCGTCGCGTCGTGACGATCCTGCACGAGCTGGCCCACATGTGGTTCGGCGACCTGGTGACGATGCGCTGGTGGAACGACCTGTGGCTGAACGAGTCGTTCGCCGAATGGGCGTCGACGATCGCCACCGCCGAGGCCACCGAGTGGACCGAGGCGTGGACGACCTTCAACGCGATGGAGAAGACCTGGGCCTACCGTCAGGACCAGCTCCCCTCGACCCATCCCGTCGTGGCTCAGATCAATGACCTGGAGGACGTGCAGGTCAACTTCGACGGCATCACCTACGCCAAGGGCGGGTCGGTGCTGAAGCAGCTGGCCGCCTGGGTCGGCATCGAGCAGTTCTTCGCGGGTGTCGCCGCGTACTTCAAGAAGAACGAATGGTCCAACACCGAGCTGTCCGACCTGCTGGTCGAGCTCGAGCGCACCAGTGGACGTGAGCTGTCGAGCTGGTCGAAGAAGTGGCTCGAGACCGCCGGCGTCAACACGCTCTCGCCGGAGATCGCCACCGCCGACGACGGCACGATCACCCGCTTCGCCATCGTGCAGACCGCTCCGGCGGACTACCCCACGATCCGCCCGCACCGTCTGGGCGTCGGCTTCTACGAGCTGCAGGGCGATGCCCTCGTCCGCGTGCACCACGAGGAGCTCGACGTCGACGGCGACCTCACCGAGGTGCCGCAGCTCAAGGGCCGTCGTCGCCCCGACCTGGTGCTGCTCAACGACGCCGACCTCGCCTACGCGAAGATCCGGCTCGACGAGCAGTCGCTGCGCACTGCGATCGCCCACCTCAAGGACATCAGCGACCCGCTGGCCCGCTCCCTGGTGTGGGGCGCCGCCTGGGACCAGACGCGCGATGGTGAGACCGCCGCGAGCGACTACGTCGACCTGGTGCTGCGCAACATCGGCAGCGAGACCGAGTCGACCACGCTGCGCACCACGCTCTCGCAGCTTCTCCTGACGGCCAACAGCTACGTCGTGCCCTCCACGCGCGAGGCCACCCGCGCCCGGGTCGCCGACGCGCTGTGGACGCTCGCGCAGCAGGCGGAGCCGGGCAGCGACAGCCAGCTGCAGTTCGTCACCGCCTTCGCCGGCGCCGCCAGCACCCCCGCCCACGCGGATGCCGTGCAGGCACTGCGCAGCGGCGAGACGGTGCTGGAGGGTCTCGCCGTCGACACCGACCTGTCGTGGCAGCTGCTCGTCTCGCTGGCGGCCGCCGGCCGGGTGACCGCAGCGGAGATCGATGCGGCGCTGGCCGCCGACAACACCGCCAAGGGCGGCGAGTTCGCCGCACAGGCGCGGGCCGCCCTGCCGACGGCGGATGCCAAGCGCGCCGCGTGGGCCTCGCTGGTCGACACCGCCGACGCCCCCAACACGATCGTCCGGGCTGCCGCGGCCGGCTTCGTGCACCCGGCCGGGCGCGACCTGCTGGCGGACTTCGTGCCGGCGTACTTCGACATGCTGCTGCCGATCTGGGAGTCGCGGACCTACCAGATCGCGCAGTACCTGATCGTGGGGCTGTACCCGGCGCCGCTGGCCGATGTCGCGCTGCGCGATGCGACGCGCGCGTGGCTCGCCGAGCACCAGGACGCCCCGCCGGCGCTGCGGCGCCTTGTGGCCGAGAACCTCGCGGGCGTCGAGCGCGCCCTCGTCGTGCAGGAGCGCGACGCGGAGTAGGTCACTCTCGACTCCTCCCGATGCCCCGGTGCCCACGGCGCCGGGGCATCGTCGTTCCCACCGGCATCCAGGCCCCGCAGAGGCGCCCTCACTAGGATCGATCCGATGGACGACCCGACCTCCCCCACCTTCTGGGAAAAAGTGCTCAAGTTCCTCATCGAGGCGGGCTGGAACGCGCTCGCCGTGGTCGCGATCATCGCCGCCGCGGTGCTGACGACGTGGGTGCTGCGGCTCGTCATCCGACGCACGGTCAACCGCATCGTGTCCGGCGCGAAGTCGAAGGCGCGCGTGGATGACACGCAGGCGCTGGAGAGGTCACCGCTGGCGCAGGTGCGACTGGTGCAGCGCACGCGCACCCTCGGGACCATCCTCCAGAACATCGTCAACGTCGCGGTCGTCATCATCACCGTGCTGCTCATCGTGCAGGTCCTCGCGCCCAACGCGCTCGGCTCCTTCGCATTGCTGTCGGCCGCCATCGGCGCGGGACTCGGTTTCGGTGCCCAGAACATCGTCAAGGACGTGCTCAACGGGATCTTCATCGTGGCGGAGGACCAGATCGGCATCGGCGATGTGGTCGATCTCGGACTGGCGACCGGCGTGGTCGAGTACGTCTCGGTGCGCGTGACGCACGTGCGCGACGTGAACGGCACCCTCTGGTACGTGCGCAACGGCGAGATCCTGCGCATCGGCAACATGTCGATGGGGTGGGCCCGCGTGATCATCGATATGGCCGTGCCGGCCGACGCCGACGTCCCCGCGGTCGAGAAGCGCATGCTCGAAGCGGCCCAGAGCCTGCAGACCGACCCGAAGTGGCGCACCCGCGTGCTGGAGAACCCGGAGGTCTGGGGCCTGGAGTCCGTCAGCGGCGACGCGCTCGTGATCCGCCTCGTGATGAAGACGCGGGCCAATGCCAAGGACGACGTCGCGCGCGAGCTGCGCATGCGGCTGAAGGAGACCGTCGACGACATGGGCCTGGCCCTCCCCCACCTCAACTCGATCACCCTCACCGGGCTCGAAGGCGCGCAGCGCGTGCGCGGGGCGAACCCGCCCGTCACCCGACCCACGCAGGTGGCCACCGAAGCGCGCCCGGTGTGGAAGCCCAAGCGCACCCCGAAGTCGACACCGGCGGATGCTGCTCCCCCCGCATCCGATGATCAGGAGAAGAACACATGACCGACCCCGCGCCCCGTGCGTTCTACGACGAGGTCGGCGGTCACGACACCTTCGTGCGCCTCGCCGCCGCCTTCTACCGCGGCGTCGCCGACGACGAGGTGCTGCGGCCCATGTACCCCGAGCAGGACCTCGAGCCGGCCGCGCGACGCCTGGAGATGTTCCTCGCGCAGTACTGGGGCGGCCCGACCACCTACAGCCAGGAGCGCGGCCACCCGCGCCTGCGGATGCGCCACGCCTCTTTCCACGTCAACCCCGATGCGCGCGATCGTTGGCTCGCGCACATGCGCGTCGCCGTGGACGAACTGGGCCTGTCGCCGCTTCACGAGGCCACGCTGTGGGATTATCTCGAGAGGGCGGCACACGCGATGGTGAACACGTTCGAGCCGACCGGCATCGGCCCCGCACCTGCCGGCCGCGATCGCAGCGGACTGTCCATCGTCGCCCGGCCGCCCCAGGCGGACCCGCCCGCCTGACCTCACCCCCGGCCACGACGAAGGAGTCGCGATGCCCCCCACTTCTCTGACCACGGATGTGCTCGTCATCGGCTGGGGGCTGTCGGGCCTCGTCGCCGCGACAGAGGCGCTCGCCGCAGGGCGTCGGGTCGTGATCGTCGACCAGGAGCCGCGCGTCGACCTGGGCGGCCAGGCGTGGTGGTCCTTCGGCGGCCTGTTCTTCGTCGACTCCCCCGAGCAGCGCCGTCTCGGCATCCGCGATTCGCCTGACCTCGCGCGGCAGGACTGGTTCGGCACCGCCGGTTTCGATCGGGAGGAGGACCTCTGGCCGCGACGCTGGGCCGAGGCGTACCTGGACTTCGCCCATCACGAGAAGCGCGCCTGGCTGCGCGAGAAGGGCCTGTCGTTCTTCCCCATCGTGGGCTGGGCGGAGCGCGGCGGCTACAGCGCCACCGGGCCGGGCAACTCGGTGCCGCGGTTCCACATCACCTGGGGCACCGGCCCCGGCGTGGTGGCGCCCTTCCAGACCGCCCTGGAGCAGGCCGAGCTCCAGGGACGGGCCACGATCCTCCCCCGCCACCGCGTCACGGACCTCACCGTCGCCGACGGGGCGGTCACCGGTGCGCGCGGGGACGTGCTGGCGCCCTCAGGGTCGGCGCGCGGCACCGTCAGCTCGCGCGAGGCGGTGGGCACGTTCGAGATCACTGCGGGCGCCACGATCGTCGCGTCCGGCGGCATCGGCGGCAACCACGAGATGGTGCGGCGGCGGTGGCCCGAGCGCCTCGGCACGCCGCCGGCATCGATGGTGGCCGGGGTGCCGGCCTACGTCGACGGGAGCATGCTCGCGGTCGCAGAGGCGGCCGGGGCACGCGAGATCAACGGCGACCGCATGTGGCACTACGTCGAAGGCATCCGCAATCACGACCCGGTGTGGCCGCAGCACGGCATCCGCATCCTGCCGGGGCCGTCATCGGTCTGGCTGGATGCCACCGGGGCGCGACTGCCGGTTCCGCTGTTCCCTGGCTTCGACACGCTCGGCACCCTCGCGCACCTGCGGCGGACCGGCCACGACCATTCCTGGTTCGTGCTGTCGCACAAGATCGTCGAGAAGGAGTTCACCCTTTCGGGCAGCGAGCAGAACCCCGACCTCACCGGCAAGGACGTGCGCCTGCTGCTGTCGTCGCGCCTCGCGAAGGGGGCATCCGGCCCCGTGCAGGCCTTCCTCGATCGCGGGGAGGACTTCGTCGTGCGCGACACGCTCGACGAGCTGATCACCGGCATGCAGGAGCTGCCCGGCGGCGATGCGCTCGATGCCGCGCGCGTGCGCTCCGAGCTGATCGCCCGCGACCGGGAGATCGCCAACGACTTCACCAAGGACGCCCAGATCGCGATGCTGCGCTCGGCGCGTGCCTTCCGCGGGGATCGCCTGGTGCGCACGGCCGCCCCGCACCGGATCCTCGATCCCGCGGCGGGGCCGCTGATCGCCGTGAAGCTGCATGTGCTCACCCGCAAGTCGCTGGGCGGCTTGCAGACCGATCTGGATTCACGGGCGCTCGGCGCCGACGGCACGCCGGTGCCGGGGCTCTACGCGGTGGGCGAGGCGGCCGGGTTCGGCGGCGGGGGCCTGCACGGCTACCGGGCATTGGAGGGGACGTTCCTCGGCGGCTGCCTGTTCTCGGGCCGTGCCGCCGGAAGGGCGGCGGCCGCCGCCGTGTGACGGCGTCCGCGTCAGCCGGCGCCCGTGGTGCGCACCGCTGTCAGACCGGTCTTCACCGGCCCTCTGACGAGCACGTGGCCACGGCGGAACGTCAGTCGGGTCCAGGGCCCTGCGACGCGCACCGCCACGGGCTCCGCACCGCCGATGAACCCGAGCCCGAAGGCGGCGAACGCCGCACCCAGCGGGAGGCCGGCCAGTGCGTCGTCGGGGGCGCCCCACACCGCGGCCCGCACGGTGCGCACGACGTCCTCGCCGGCGTCCCGCGGAACCGTCTCCGCGACCGCCGCGATACCCCACTGGGCGCGCGCAGCGACCGTCGCGGCATCCAGATCGGCGGCGGGGGACCAGCCCTCCCTCGGCGGCGCGATGCCCGCCCACGGCGCCGAGACCGCCACGTCGGGCAGGGTGAGGGCGGCCGGGTCATCGGAGGGTGCCACCGCCGCAGCGTCGACGACGACATCCGTGACCAGTTCGGCATCCACCGCCGAGGCGCGGATTCCCAGCACCGTGGGCGTGGCGTCGAGCAGGCCGCGGGGCGAAAGAGGGGCGCACGACATCAGCAGGGTGCCGGATGCCGCTTGCAGCCGCAGCGCGCCGTCGCCGAGACGCGCCGCGCGAGAGGCGAAGGTGGCGGCGTCGGCGGCCGCTCGGGCATCGGGGAATCGGAGCAGGTGCGGCATCCGCTTTAAACTACCAAGCGGCGCTGACCGCGCCGTGTGGACAGGAGACCCGTGACCGATCCGACCCCCGATCCCGTGGCGATGATGCTCTCGGTCCTCGACCTCGCCGAATCCGGTGCGCGCACCACCGAGGACATCTTCACCGGCGTCTCGCACCCGATGCCCAGCGGCCGCGTCTTCGGCGGCCAGGTGCTGGCTCAGGCGATCTCCGCCGCGGCGCGCACCCTGCCCCCCGAGCGGGTGCCGCACTCGATGCACGGCTACTTCCTTCGCCCGGGCGACGCCACCAAGGGCATCACGTTCTCGGTCGACCGCATCCACGACGGCCGCTCGTTCTCCACCCGGCGCACCCAGGCCTACCAGGAAGGCGTGCCCATCTTCTCGATGATCGCGTCGTTCGAGAACGAGGACCCCGGCATCGAGCACCAGGCACCCATGCCCGAGGGCGTGCCCGACCCCGACGACCTGCAGGGACCCGACGCCCTCGCCGCGCACGTCCACCCGCTGTCGCGGCGCGCTCTGACCGACGGACCGATCGAGCTGCGCTACGTGGCCTCGCCCATCTACGACGTGGTGGAGGGCGAGCGGACCCCTCGGCAGGCGGTGTGGATGCGCAGCCGCTCCCCGCTGCCGGACGACCCCGCCGTGCACCGTGCGGTGCTGGCCTACCTCAGCGACCTCACGATTCAGGAGTCCGTGCTGCGCGCCCACGGCGTGCCGTGGGCGACGCCGGGGCTGAAGGTCGCCAGCCTCGACCACGCGATGTGGTGGCATCGTTTCGGTCGCGTGGACGAGTGGGTGCTGTACACGCAGGAGTCTCCGAGCGCCCGGGCGGGGCGTGGCCTGGCGACCGGCCGCATCCACAGCCGCGATGGGCGCTTGCTGGCCACCGTCGCGCAGGAGATCATGATCCGCGTGCCCGGGCACCGCTGAGCCACGCGGACGCCGGGGCGCCCCGGCTCGGATGCGGAGGGGAAGCTCTCAGCGCCGGTGCGCGTAGACGATGGGCTCGTCGAGGTACGGCTCCCATGCCGCCCGCATCTCGCGCGACAGGCGGGCCGGCCGGCCGGTGGCCGTGTCGACCAGCACGATGACGGCGGTCGAGCGGGCGTAGTGCACGCGCGGGGTCTCGCCGAGCGGGCTGTACACGTCGTAGCAGACGTCGATGCTCGATCCGCCGAGGCGGCCGATCCACAGCTGCACGTCGAGCGGACGCTGCTGATACGGCACCGGGGCGAGGTACTCGATCTCCTGGCGGGCGATGAGGGTCACCGACTCGGCCGCCGTGCTCAGCCCTGACTCCAGCACCGCGGTGGGCGGCCCCTCCATGCCGGCGTCGGGGCGCCAGAAGGCGCGCAGGCGCGCCTCTTCCAGCAGCTTGAGCATGGAGGTGTTGTTGACGTGGTTCAGCGCGTCGAGGTCGCCCCAGCGCAGGTGGATCGGCACATGGATGCGCCGCCCGCCGGGCTCAGTCACGCGTGAGCTTGCGGTACGTGGACCGGTGCGGGTTGGCCGCGTCGGGTCCGAGCCGCTCGATCTTGTTCGACTCGTAGGCCTCGAAGTTGCCCTCGAACCAGTGCCACCGGTCGGGGTGCTCCGCGGTCCCCTCGTACGCGAGGATGTGCGTCGCGATGCGATCGAGGAACCACCGGTCGTGCGTGATGACGACGGCGCAGCCGGGGAACTCCAGCAGGGCGTTCTCGAGCGACTGCAGCGTCTCGACGTCCAGGTCGTTGGTCGGCTCGTCGAGCAGCAGCAGGTTGCCGCCCTCCTTGAGGGTGAGGGCGAGGTTCAGACGGTTGCGCTCACCACCGGAGAGCACGCCGGCCTTCTTCTGCTGGTCGGGTCCCTTGAAACCGAACTTGGAGACGTACGCGCGCGACGGGATCTCGACCTTGCCGACCGTGATGTAATCGAGGCCATCCGAGACGACCTCCCACAGCGTCTTGTTGGGGTCGATGTTGGAGCGCGTCTGGTCGACGTAGCTGATCTTGACGGTCTCACCGATCTTCAGCTGGCCGCCATCGAGGGGCTCGAGCCCGACGATCGTCTTGAACAGCGTGGTCTTGCCGACGCCGTTGGGGCCGATGACGCCGACGATGCCGTTCGGCGGCAGGCTGAAGCTCAGTCCGTCGATGAGCGGGCGGCCGTCGAAGCCCTTCTTCAGGTTCTTCGCCTCGATCACGATGCTGCCCAGGCGCGGCCCCGGCGGGATCTGGATCTCCTCGAAGTCGAGCTTGCGGGTGCGGTCCGCCTCGGCGGCCATCTCCTCGTAGCGTGCGAGGCGAGCCTTCGACTTCGCCTGGCGCCCCTTCTGGTTGGAGCGCACCCAGTCGAGCTCTTCCGCGAGGCGCTTGGCGAGCTTGGCGTCCTTCTTGCCCTGGACGGCCAGGCGCTCCGCCTTCTTCTCCAGGTAGGTGGAGTAGTTGCCCTCATACGGGATGAGGCGGCCGCGGTCGACTTCGGCGATCCACTCGGCGACGTTGTCGAGGAAGTACCGGTCGTGGGTGATGGCGATGACGGCGCCGGTGTACTTCTGCAGGTGCTGCTCGAGCCAAAGCACGCTTTCGGCGTCGAGGTGGTTCGTCGGCTCATCCAGCAGCAGCAGGTCGGGCTTCTGCAGGAGGAGCTTGGCGAGCGCGACGCGGCGACGCTCACCACCGGAGAGGTTGGACACGGCGGCGTCGGCGGGCGGGGTGCGCAGCGCATCCATCGCCTGCTCGAGCTGCGAGTCGAGGTCCCATGCGTCGGCGGCGTCGATCTCCTCCTGGAGCACGCCCATCTCGGCGAGGAGAGCGTCGAAGTCGGCGTCGGGGTCGGCCATGAGCGCCGAGATCTCGTTGAACCGGTCGAGCTTGGCCTTGATGGCGACGCCGTCCTGGATGTTCTCCAGCACCGTCTTGGAGTCGTCGAGCTCCGGCTCCTGCATCAGGATGCCGACGCTGAAGCCCGGGGAGAGCTTCGCTTCGCCGTTGGACGGGGTGTCGAGCCCGGCCATGATCTTGATGATGGTCGACTTGCCCGCGCCGTTGGGACCGACCATGCCGATCTTCGCGCCGGGGAGGAACGACATCGTGACGTCGTCGAGGATCAGCTTGTCACCCACAGCCTTGCGGGCGCGGACCATCTGGTAGATGTATTCAGCCAAGCGGATTACCACCTTTGGAGTAGAGATGAGGGCCGCGCAGGGCCAGCCATGTGCCGATTCGTGCCGAGGGCTGGTCGGGCGGAAGTCGGTCCAAGCCTACCAACCGAAGGGCCGCGCATCCGGCGACCGCCGAACGGCATGCCTACCGCATGTCCCTCAACATCGTCCCCCGGCTCGCATCCCACGGCCGGCCGCGTGTCCGCCGGCGGTCACCAGTCGATCGGTCGCGTCTCCCCCAGCAGGCAGCCTCCGCTGGCCAGCGCCGGCCCGACCGTCGTGACGACCCTCCCGGTCACGGGCCCCGCCTGACCCAGCAGGCACTCGTCGCCGAACTGCACGGAGAACTGCAGCGCTTCCGCGGCGTTGCCGATGGTCGACAGATCCTCACTCACCTGCATGTCGGACTTGTCGAACCCCGCAGCCGCGAGGGCGTCGACGTAGGCGCGACCCTCTCCGCTCTGTGGCGAACCCCACACCTGCTCGGCCACCTGGGTGAACAACGGCAGGTTGTCCGCCGCCGTGCCCTGCGGGTCGTACTTGGGGGGCCCCGGCGGCGTACTGGCGGCAGGAGTGGGCGCCGCTTCACTCACCGAGGGCGCGGGAGACGGTCCGCCGTCACCGCTGCACGCCGCCAGAAGCAGGATGGTGAGGGTCACTCCCCCGACCGCCGCCACGGCGCGAGCCGGCGGAGACGTGCGCGCGAGAGGGAAGGGACGGACCACGCGGAAAGTCTAGACGGGCGATCCGCGCATGCTCAGAACGGTGTGGGCTCCCCCTCGGCCGCGCCGCCCGCTGCGGCGAGCGCAGGCTCGCGGCCGGCCTCCCGTTCGGTTCGCTCCCTGGCGGGCGCGACCTCGGCACCGCCCGACCCGGAGGCCTGGTCTCCTTCGCCGCCCGGCACCGCCCACCCGTCGGCATCCACCGCCGCACGCGAGGACTCGCCACCGGCCGCGGCGTCGTCCGCCTCTCGCGACCGCGCACTGCGCGTGAACACCGTCGTGCCCCACCGCAGATCCGGCCCGACGGCGTGGGCGTCGATGTCCGCGGTCATGCCGCTGCGTGTGTCGTTCTCCCACGAGCGCAGCCGCAGCGTGCCCGTGACGATCACCCGGTCGCCTCGGCGCAGCGACCGCAGGCAGTGCTCCGCGAGCGCCCGGAACGCCGAGACGTGGAACCAGTTCGTGTAGGCGTCCACCCAGGTGCCGGAGTCCTTGTCGAAGCGCCGCTGCGTGCTGCCGACGCGGAACGACACGACGGTGTCGCCGCCGCCGGTGGTGCGGCGTTCGGGGTCCGCGGCGAGGTTGCCGGTGACGGTGATGATTTCGCTCATGATGGATGTCCTCTCCTGTGGCGCGGGCACCGTGCCCGCCGCTCCGGCACCCGCGTGCCCGTCGAGTGCCGGAGCACCTCCACCCTCACGAATCCACCGGCGGCGCGTGTCGGGATGACGGCGTTCAGTGGATGGATCCCGCGTACTCGTCCCTGTGGAGACGGCGCACACCTCCCGGAGGCTCGATGTCGGCGGTCGAAGCTATGTTCGACCGCGAGGAGGCATCATGATCGCGACGGACCACCCCGCGCTGCATCGACAGCGCCGCACGATGCGCCTGGTCGGCGCCGGCCCGCACCTGTGGCGGGTGACCGACGAGGCCGGCCGCATCATCGGCCACCTGCAGCGCATCGGCGGCGACGCCGAGCTCCGCTACCGCGCGCTGCGCTATCACCGCGCACAGGCACGGCTTCTGCCTGTCGGCGACTTCTGGACCCCCGACGATGCCGTGGCCTGCCTGGTGAACTCGGCCTGAACCGCGGGGGCCGGTCGCCTCGTCTGTGTCCTTGCGCGGCAGGCGATCCCCACCCAGATCCCCGAACCCGTCGTCATGCGGTTGACTGAGCCGGTGACGAGACGCGTGATCCAACTGCTGGTCGGCCTGGTGATCTTCGGGGCCGGCTGCGCGCTGATGGTGCAGGCGCATGTCGGCCTGGACCCGTGGACCGTCTTCGCCCAGGGCATCGCCTTGCAGACCGGCATCGGCATCGGCTGGGTCACGATCATCATCGGTGCCGTGGTGCTGCTGCTGTGGATCCCCCTTCGTCAGCGCCCCGGCATCGGCACGCTGGCGAACATCGTGCTGGTGGGAACGAGCATGCAGCTCACCCTCGAGGTGCTGCCCGATGTCGAGGGTTGGCTAGCCCAGGCCGGAATGTTCATCGCAGGGCTCCTGTGCGTGGCGGTCGCCTCGGGGCTCTACATCGGCGCGCGCTTCGGACCCGGGCCGCGAGACGGGCTGATGACCGGGCTGCATGAGAAGTGGGGCTGGCCCATCTGGGTGAGCCGTTTCGGCGTGGAAGCCTCGGTGCTCGTGGCGGGGTGGCTGCTGGGCGGCACCGTGGGAGTGGGCACCGTGCTGTTCGCCGTGTCGATCGGGCCGCTGGTGCAGCTGGCGCTGCGCGTCTTCGACACCCGACCCCGACTCGCGACTGCCCCCGAGGCCGGCTCGCCCCGCCTGGTCTGACGGGCGAACCGTCGGAGTCCGATCCGGCATTGCGGTGTCGCCGATCCGTCGCGGCGCGTC
The DNA here is from genome assembly GCF_024623595.1 of Microbacterium sp. zg.Y1084. Taxonomy (NCBI): domain Bacteria; kingdom Bacillati; phylum Actinomycetota; class Actinomycetes; order Micrococcales; family Microbacteriaceae; genus Microbacterium; species Microbacterium sp. zg.Y1084. The sequence continues at coordinate 30,827 of NZ_JANJGV010000002.1, read as the reverse complement.
CCGCGTCAGTGCTCCCGGAACTCCGGCCACTCGGCGCCGGGGGCCATGTGAGCGTGCAGGGCGCCCTTGGCCGCCTCCATCGACGGGTAGGCGCCGAGCTCTTCATCCGCCCCCGCCATCGTGACCACGTATGCGCCGTCGCGCTTGCGGATCGTGCCGGCTACTCCCCCGGCCCCGTAGGCGACCCACAGCGCCGAGTGATTCTCGGTCGTGCTCATCCCGAACTCCTTCCGACACCTGCACGGTACGCCCCGCGGCACGGCTTGGCCACCGTGGGGACGCGCCGAACGGGGGCAGTAGCCTGGAGAGGACCCCCCGTAGCTCAGTGGATAGAGCAGGAGCCTTCTAATCTCTTGGTCGGGCGTTCGAATCGCCCCGGGGGGACAGAGCTCGCATGTCCGAGCCCGTCGTTAGGATGGAGTCATGGTGGGGGCTTCTGAGAACGACCGGCTCGTCTGGATCGACTGCGAGATGACGGGTCTCGACCTCGCCGTCGATGAACTGGTCGAGATCGCGATCGTCATCACCGACTTCGAGTTGCGTGCTGTCGATCCGGGCTTCCAGATCGTCATCAAGCCCGACGCATCCGCGCTGGCGAACATGAACGACTTCGTCACGAAGATGCACGAGTCGTCGGGTCTGCTCGCGGAGCTGCCCTCCGGCGTGAGCCTGGCGCAGGCGGAGCACGAGGCACTGGAGTACATCCAGCGATTCGTCCCGGTCCAGGGCAAGGCGCCGCTGGCCGGCAACACGATCGGCACCGATCGCATGTTCCTGGCCAAATACATGCCGCAGGTCGACCGGTGGCTGCACTACCGCAACGTCGACGTCTCCAGCATCAAGGAGCTGTCCCGTCGCTGGTATCCGCGTGCCTACTTCCAGGCTCCCGCGAAGGAGGGGGGCCATCGGGCGCTCGCCGACATTCGCGAATCCATCCGCGAGTTGGCGTACTACCGTGACGCGGTCTTCGTGCCCGAGCCGGGACCGACGAGCGATGAGGCACGCGCCGCCGCGGAGTCGGCCGTGTCGTCATTCGCCTCGGAGATGTGAGAGAATCGAGAGGTTGCCCGCTGAGGCGGGAGACATGGTGGGTATAGCTCAGTTGGTAGAGCACCTGGTTGTGGTCCAGGGGGCCGCGGGTTCAAGTCCCGTTACTCACCCCAAGACGTGCCGGAAGGCACCGTGATCGAGATGGATGCCGCGGAATTCGAGCGGCTGGTCGTCGATGAACTCGATCTGCTGCCCGATGACATGGTGGCCGGGTTGGACAACGTCGTGTTCGTCGTCGAGGACCGTCCGGAGGACGGCAGCCTCGACCTGTTCGGGCTGTACGACGGCCTCGCCCTCACCGAGCGCGACCGGTACGGCATGGGAGAGCTGCCTGACCGCATCATCGTGTACCGGGAGCCGCACCTGAACGCCTGCGAGACGCTCGACGCGCTGCACGACGAGGTGCACACGACGCTCGTCCACGAGATCGCCCACTTCTACGGGATCGACGACGATCGCCTGCACGAGCTGGGGTGGGGCTGATGAGCATCGCCCTCCCCGACATCGACGAAGCCACCCGCCGCGAACAGCGGCCGGCGGCTGACCGCCCCTGGCAGACGGTGGTGTGGAACGACCCCGTCAACCTCATGAGCTACGTGGTGCACGTCTTCCGGGAGTACTTCGGACACTCCCCCGACGTCGCGACTCGGCTCATGCTCGCTGTGCATCACGAGGGTAAGGCCGTCGTGGCCGAGGGCGCACGGGAGCAGATGGAGCTGCACACGCAGGCCATGCACGACTACGGTCTGTGGGCGACCGTGCAGCAGGCGCCCGCATGACCGGCGCACCGCGCGTGACGCTCGAGCTCACGATGATCGAAGGCGCCCACCTGGCCGACCTCGTCTCCCAGCTGCTCGAGCTGCTCGACGATGGGTTCGCCCGCTCCGGCGGCCTCGACGACCCGGCGCTGGCGCGGCTCGTGCCCGATGCGTACCGAGACGATCCGGATGCCGCGCGCGAGTTCCGCGAGCTGACGGCATCCGATCTGCTCGGCCGCCGACGAGACGACGCCCGGGCGGTCCTGCAGCACCTCTCCTCCGCCGGGGTGCCTCTCGACACCGACGGAGTCTCCCCCGGAGCCCTGACCGACACGGTCGGGCTGCCGCTGTCGGCGGACGGCGTGCGCGCATGGCTGCGCATCCTGAACGCGCTGCGTCTCGTGCTGGCATCCCGCCTGGGCATCGACGTCGTGGACGACCACGATGCCGACGACCCGCGCTACGCGATCTACGACTGGCTCGGGTACCGCCTCGACGTTCTCGTCACCTCGCTCGCCGACTGACGCGACACATCCCCACGGCTGTCGCCGGTCACGGGATGTCGAACACCAGCGACGCCCGCGCCTGCGGGTCGTGCCGGGCGATGTGCCGCTCCTCCTGCTCCGCCCAGCGCACCCAGTGCGGCCGGTAGGTATCACCGTCGCGGGCCAGCGCCCGGGCTTGCCGTGACGCCGTGGGCGACGTCATCCACACGCGCACATCCGCGAGCCGTGCCGTCTCCGGGGTGAGAGCGCCCGAGCCTTCGACGATCAGCGGAAGTGACGGATCGACGGCGTGCGCCTCCGCGCGTTCGTCCGTCTCCCAATCCCAGCGCTGCCAGACGCCGACCAGGCCGCGGGCGTGCGGCCGGAGAATCTGGTCGCGCGCATACTGCGCTCCTTCCAGCAGTCCATCCCACCCGGGGTAGAGGGAGTCCAGTGCGACCAACTGCACCCTGCCGCGCAGCGGCCACCGCGCGACCAGCTCACGGGCCAGCGTCGACTTGCCCGCCCCGCTGCGGCCGTCGATGAGCACGACCGGATTGGGAGCGCCGACGGCGCGAACCGCGGCGACCAGGCGCGTCGCCGCCGCCTCCAGCGCAGGGGAAAGCGGAACCCGACTACTTCTTGAGCGCGCGGATGACACGGCTGAGGGCGCGCCCGGCGACCCACACGAACGGGATCGCGACCGCGAGGAAGGACACCACGTTCGGTTCGAATCGCAGGTCGTCACCCTTGCGCACGTAGGCACCCAGCGGCACCGCGTAGCCACCGCCGCCGCCACCGCCGTTGCCGTCGACATCCGCCCCGCCGCCGAACCCGCTCCACGCGAGCGCGACGGGGACGAGCGTGATGCCGTCGAGTTCCTGCTTCTCGCCGTAGGCGCTGGAGACGCCGAACGATGCGGACTGCTTGCCGAGGTCCAGTGCGATGTTGGCCATGTCCCCACCGTAGCGTCACGGACTCGTTCGGCCCAGAGGTTGTGGCCAGGTCAGTGATCGTGCGATCGCGGAGGCCGGGGATTGGTCGGGAGGGCGCCGACGTCTCGCGTGCCACCCAGCAGCGTCGCCCGCGTGACAGCGGCGCGACCGAACCGCTCGCGCGCACCGTCCAGCGCCTCCTCGACGCGGCGCCAGTCCTCATCGTCGTCCCACAGCGCGGGCGGCCCTCCGCCGGCCGGACGCAGGTTCTCGGCGCGCACGCCGATGAGCCGAACCGGCATGCGCAAGTCGATCTGCGCGAACAGATCCCACGCGGCGTCTCCGATGCGCTGGCTCACCGCGGTCGGCTCGGGAAGCGTCTGCGAACGGGAGAGCGTCGTGAAGTCCGCGAACCGCAGCTTCAGCGCGATCGTGTGCGCCTCCCAGCCGTTCGCCCGCAGGCGCGCTCCCACGCGGTCGGCCAGGCGTCGCAGTTCGGTGCGGAGCACCGCGGGATCGGCGATGTCATCGTGGAACGTCTCCTCGTGACCGACGCTCTTCTCGATCCGCTCGGTCTGCACCTCCCGAGCGTCGATGCCGCGCGCCAGATGCCACACCCGCTCGCCCATCGCCTTGCCCAGCGCGCGATCGAGCACGCCGGGCGGGGTGGCGAGGATATCGGCGACGGTGTGGATGCCACGACCCTCCAGCGCAGCCGCCGCCTTCGGGCCCACGCCCCAGAGCGCGCCCACGGGGCGCGCAGCGAGGAACGCCTGGGTCTGGTCGGCCCGAACGATGAGCAGACCGTCGGGCTTCGAGATCGTCGACGCCATCTTCGCGACGTGCTTCGTCGCGGCGACTCCGACGCTGCAGGTGAGGCCGGTCTCGGCCAGCACGCGGGAGCGCAGCATGCGGGCGATCTCGGCCGGGCTCCCCCAGAGCCGGCGGGCGCCGTGGACGTCGAGGAACGCCTCGTCGATCGACAGCGGCTCCACCAGCGGCGTGACGGAATGGAAGATGCCCATCACCTGGCGCGACAGCGCGAGGTAGCGGTCGAAGTGCGGCGGCATGACGATCGCCTGCGGGCACAGGCGCAGCGCCTGACCGACGGGCATGGCGCTGCGCACCCCGAAACGGCGCGCCTCGTAGGACGCGCTGGAGACGACCCCCCGGCCCTCGGCGCCGCCGATGATGATCGGCCGCCCCTTCAGCGCCGGGTTGTCGAGCACCTCGACGGCGGCGTAGAAGGCATCCATGTCGACGTGGAGGATGCGCGTGCCGGTGTCGTCGGCGTCGTCGGGTGAGACGATGCGTCCCGTCCCGTCTCCACGTCCCATTCCTCTATTGTCCCTGCATCCGCCGACACACCGCCGAGTGGGCGCCCGTCACCGGGATGCCCACTCGGTGGCGCGCAGGCTCACTCCGCAGCGCGGGCGAGGATGAGTTCGCGCACGCGTGCGGCGTCGGCCTGGCCCTTCATCGCCTTCATGACCGCGCCGATCACGGCGCCGGCCGCCTGCACCTTGCCGTCGCGGATCTTCGCCAGCACGTCCGGCTGGGATGCCAGGGCCTCATCGATCGCAGCGATCAGCGCCCCGTCGTCCGAGACGACGGCGAGCCCACGGGCATCGACGACCTCCTGCGGCGTGCCTTCGCCGGCGATGACGCCCTCGAGCACCTGGCGCGCGAGCTTGTCCGTGAGCGTGCCGGCATCCACGAGCGCCTGCACAGCGGCCACGTGCGCGGGCGACACCAGCTCGCTGGGCTCCCGGCCCGCGGCGTTGGCGATGCGGGTGATCTCACCCGTCCACCACTTGCGGGCCGCCGCCGGCGACGCGCCCGCGGCGACGGTCGCCTCGACCTCGGCGAGCAGACCGCCGTTGGCGACGTCCTGGAACTCCAGGTCGGTGAAGCCCCAGTCGGCCTTCAGCCGGCGTCGACGGGCGGCCGGAGGCTCCGGCAGCGCCGCGCGCAGCTCTTCGATCAGCTCGGCGGACGGCACGACGGGAAGCAGGTCGGGTTCCGGGAAGTACCGGTAGTCGTCGGCGTCGGACTTGGGGCGCCCGGGCGACGTCGTGCCGGTGTCCTCGTGCCAGTGACGCGTCTCCTGGATGATCGTGCCGCCGCCGGCGAGGATCGCCGCCTGCCGCTGGATCTCGTACCGCACGGCACGCTCGACCGAGCGCATCGAGTTGACGTTCTTCGTCTCGGTGCGCGTGCCCAGGGGCGGCGTCGGCTCGCCGGGCGCGACGCGCGGCCGCAGCGACACATTCGCGTCGCAGCGGAGGTTGCCGCGCTCCATCTTCGCCTCGGAGATCCCGAGACCCCGCACGATGTCGCGGATCGTCGCGATGTAGGCCTTCGCGATCTCGGGCGCACGGTGGCCGGCGCCGATGATCGGCTTGGTGACGATCTCCACGAGCGGCACGCCGGCGCGGTTGTAGTCCACCAGCGAGTACTCCGCGCCCTGGATGCGGCCGGTCGAGCCACCCATGTGGGTGAGCTTTCCGGCATCCTCCTCCATGTGCGCGCGCTCGATCGGGACGGTGACGATCTCGCCGTCGGAGAGCTCGATCTCGACCTCGCCCTCGAACGCGATCGGCTCGTCGTACTGCGAGATCTGGTAGTTCTTGCCGAGGTCGGGGTAGAAGTAGTTCTTGCGGGCGAACCGGCTGGACGGCGCGATCGAGCAGCCGAGCGCCAGGCCCAGGCTGATCGACGACCGCACGGCCTGCGCGTTGACGACCGGCATCGACCCGGGAAGACCCATGTCGACGGGGGCCACCAGGGTGTTCGGGCCGGCGGCGTGGTTCTTCTCGTTGGCGGGGTTGGCCGCCGAGGAGAACATCTTCGTCTCGGTGTTGAGCTCGACGTGCACCTCGAAGCCGAGCACGGGCTCGAACAGTTCGAGGGCCTTGTCGAAGTCCATGAGCTTTGCCTTGGCCATCAGCGGTTCCCTCCCAGGATCGGTGCCCGGTCCAGCAGCGGGCCGCCCCAGCGGTCGACGAGCACGGCCTCGACCGCGGCGCCGACCCGGTAAAGGCGGGCATCCTCGCGGACAGGGGCCAGGAACTGGATGCCGACAGGCAGTCCGTCCTCGGCGGCGAGCCCGGACGGTACCGAGATGCCGGGGACGCCGGCGAGGTTGGCGGGGATCGTGGTGACGTCGTTGAGATACATCTGCAGCGGGTCGTCGATCTTCTCCCCGAGGCGGAACGCGGTCGTCGGCGCGGAGGGCGTGGCGATGACGTCGACCTGGGCGAAGGCCTGGTCGAAGTCCTGCTGGATGAGGGTGCGCACCTTCTGCGCCGAGCCGTAGTAGGCGTCGTAGTACCCGGCCGACAGCGCGTAGGTGCCGAGGATCACACGTCGCTTGACCTCGGGGCCGAAGCCGGCGTCACGCGTGGCGGCCATGACGTCTTCGACGGTGCCGCCGGGGACGTCCACCCGCATCCCGAAGCGCACGGAGTCGAACTTCGCCAGGTTGCTGGATGCCTCGGCCGGAAGGATCAGGTAGTAGGCCGCAACCCCGTACTCGAAGTGGGGTGCGCTGATCTCGACGATCTCGGCGCCCTGCGCCTCCATCGCCGCGAGTGCCTCACGGAACGACGCCGAGACCCCGGCCTGGAAGCCGCTGTCCGGGAGTTCGGTGATGACGCCGACGCGCAGCCCCTTGAGCACATCGCCGCGGGCGCCCTCTCTGGCAGCCTCGGCGAACGAGGGCCAGCGGTCGGTGAGCGAGGTCGCGTCGTGCGGGTCGTGCCCGCCGATGACGTCGTGCAGCAGCGCCGAGTCGAGCACGGTGCGGGATACGGGACCGACCTGATCGAGGCTGGATGCCAGGGCGATCGCGCCGTACCGGCTCACCCCGCCGTACGTGGGCTTCATGCCCACCGTGCCGGTGACGTGCGCGGGCTGGCGGATGGATCCGCCGGTGTCCGAGCCGAGCGCGATCGGCGCCTCGAACGCGGCGACCGCCGCGGCCGAGCCGCCACCGGAGCCGCCGGGGATGCGGTCGAGGTCCCACGGGTTGTGGGTTGCGCCGTAGGCGGAGTGCTCGGTGGAGGAGCCCATCGCGAACTCGTCCATGTTGGTCTTGCCCAGCGGCACGAGGCCGGCGGCGCGCGAGCGGGCGACGACCGTGGCGTCGTAGGGCGACATGAAGCCCTCGAGGATCTTCGACCCGCTGGTGGAGGGCATGTCGGTGGTGACGAGCACGTCCTTGATCGCCAGCGGCACGCCGGCGAGCGCGCCGAGCTGCTCGCCCGCGGCACGGCGGCGGTCGATGTCGGCGGCGACGTCGAGCGCGTGGTCGCTGACGTGGAGGAACGCGTGCACATCCCCGTCGACGGCGGCGATGCGGTCGAGGTGGGCCTGCGTCGCTTCGACGCTGGAGACCTCTCCGGCACCCAGCGCAGAGGCGAGGTCGGCGGCGGTCAGGCGGGTGAGATCGGTCACTGCTCTTCTCCCAGGATCGCGGTCACGCGGAAGCGCCCGTCGGCGGCGTCGGGTGCGTTCTGCAGCACCTGGTCGACGGTGAGCATGTCGCCCGGGACGTCGGGGCGGAACACGTTCTGCAGCGGAACGGGGTGACTCGTCGCGGGGACATCGGCGGTGGCGACCTGCGACACCTTCGCGATGTTGTCGACGATCACGTCGAGCTGGCCGGTGAGCTGCTCGACCTCCTCGTCGCTGAGCTGGATCCGGGCGAGCACACCGAGGTGGCGGACGAGATCGGGGGTGATTTCTGACACCCCGCAAGTCTAGTTGCGCCGTCCGGGTGAACCGTGCGGGTGACGGGAGCACACCCGGCTGCGCCGTAGGCTGAGCGGGTGATCGATGTCGACCCGCCCCGCCCCTGGATTCGCAGCTACGCCGAGGGCGTGACCGCTGAACTGCCACCGCTCACGGGTTCTCTCGTGGATCTGGTGGCCGCCTCCGCGCGCGACTTCCCCGATGCCCCGGCGCTGGAGTTCTTCGGCCGGGAGACGACGTACCGCGCCCTGCAGGACCAGATCGATCGGGCCGCCGCAGCGCTGCACGCGCGAGGCGTGCGCGCCGGCGACCCCGTCGCCATCGTGCTGCCGAACTGCCCTCAGCACATCGTCGCGTTCTACGCCGTGCTCCGCCTCGGCGCGGTCGTCGTGGAGCACAACCCGCTCTACACCGCGCGTGAGCTGCGCAAGCAGTTCGAAGATCACGGGGCCCGCCACGCAATCGCGTGGAGCAAGGTCGTCGCGACACTGCAGGACTTCCCCGACGACCTCCCCGTTCCCGACATCATCTCGGTGGACATCACCACCGCCCTGCCGGCCACCAAGCAGATCGCGCTGCGTCTGCCGGTGGCGAAGGCCCGCAACTCGCGCCGCGCCCTCACCGAGCCTGTCGTCGACGCCACCCCGTGGCAGCAGATCGTCGCGCACGAGCCGCTCCCGGCATCCCACCCCGGCCCCGGCACCGACGACCTGGCGATCATCCAGTACACCAGCGGCACGACGGGCAGCCCGAAGGGCGCTGCGCTCACGCACCGCAACCTGCTCGCCAACGCCGTGCAGGCGCGCTCATGGGTGCCCCACCTCGAGCGCGGCAAGGGCTGCGTCTTCTACGCGGTGCTGCCGATGTTCCACGCCTACGGACTGACGCTGTGCGTCACCTTCGCGATGTCGATGGGCGCCCGGCTGGTGCTCTTCCCGAAGTTCGACCCCGACCTCGTGCTGGCGGTGGTCAAGAAGCGCCCTGCCACCGTCTTCCCGCTGGTGCCGCCCATCGCCGACCGCCTGCTGGCGGCTGCGCGCGAGCGCGGTGTCTCGCTCCAGGGCATCCAGATCGCCATCTCCGGCGCGATGGCGCTGCCCCACGAACTGGTGGTGCCCTTCGAGGAGGCCACCGGCGGCTATCTCGTGGAGGGCTACGGGCTGTCCGAGTGCTCTCCCGTGCTGATGGTGAACCCCATCGCCGCGAACCGCGAGCCGGGTACCGTGGGGCTCCCCCTCCCCGGCACGGAATGCCGCGTCGTCGATCCCGACGAGCCGACCGTCGATGTCGCCCCGGGCGAACGTGGCGAACTGGTCGTGCGCGGCCCCCAGGTGTTCAGCGGCTACTACGGGCACCCGGAGGAGACCGAGCGCGCGTTCGCGGACGGCTGGTTCCGCACCGGTGACATCGTGACCATCGACGAGGGCGGCTTCGTGCGCATCGTCGACCGCATCAAGGAGCTGATCATCACGGGCGGCTTCAACGTGGCGCCCACCGAGGTCGAGATCGCCCTGCGCCAGCACCCGCAGGTGCTGGATGCCGCTGTCGTCGGCCTTCACAGCCCCCACTCCGGCGAGGAGGTCGCGGCCGCGATCGTGGTCGACGGCGCCACGGACGTCGACGTCGACGCGGTGCGCGAGTTCGTGCGTGGCATTCTCACGCCGTACAAGGTGCCCCGGCGCATCTTCGTCGTGGACGAACTGCCGCGCTCGATGCTCGGCAAGGTGCTGCGACGTCAGGTGCGCGAATCGTTGGAGAAGCTCATCGCGCACGAGTGAGCGCAGCCGCCGTGCGGCGAAGCCCGGGTCAGGCGTTCCGCGTCGGCGGCACCCTCATTCCGCGGCGGGCGGCGGCCCCAGCGCGTCCGGTCCCTGCTCGACGAGGATCTTGAACTGCGCCGCATCGATGATGCGCACGCCGAGCTGCTCGGCCTTGGCGAGCTTCGACCCCGCCCCGGGTCCCGCAGCGACGAAGTCGGTCTTCTTCGACACACTGGATGCCGCCTTGCCGCCGGCGGCCATGATCGCCTCCTGCGCCCCCTCGCGGGAGTAGCCCTCGAGCGATCCGGTGGCCACGACCGTGACGCCCTCGAGCACCCCGCCGGAGGATGCCGCGGCACCGGGGCCCGGGTGACCGGGCGTGGCCAGCTGGGCACCGGCCGCTTCCCAGCGCTCGACGATCTCGCGATGCCAGTCGACGGCGAACCAGTCGACGAGAGAGTCGGCGATGATGCCGCCCACCCCGTCGACGGCGGCGAGCTCGTCGCGGGAGGCCGCGCGGATCGCGGCGATCGAACCGAACCACTGGGCCAGGGCGCGGGCTGCGACCGGGCCGACGTGGCGGATGTTCAGGGCCACGAGGAACCGCCACAGCTCCTTGGTCTTGGCCTTCTCGAGCTCGTCGAGCAGGGTCAGCGCCTGCGCGGACGGCTGCGGGCCGGTGAGGCCCTGCTTCTTCTCGGCCGCGCTGGGGTTGCGCCGGAAGGGGGCGCGCCGCACCGGCTCGCCCGTGGTGTCGTCGACACGCGGCTCGCCGGTCTCGGCATCGCGCACCATCACCTCGATGGGCACGAGCTGCTCCAGGGTGAGGTCGAACAGTCCCGCCTCGGTCTGCAGCGGGGGCATCTCGGGCACACTGGGTTGGGTCAAGGCGGCAGCGGTCACCTCGCCCAGCGCCTCGATGTCGAGGGCGCCACGCGAGCCGATGTGCTCCACGCGCCCGCGCACCTGCGCCGGGCACGCGCGGGTGTTCGGGCAGCGCAGGTCGATGTCGCCCTCCTTCGCGGGCGCCAGCGGCGTACCGCACTCGGGACAGTCCGCAGGCATGACGAACGCGCGCTCCGAGCCGTCACGCAGCTCCACGACCGGGCCCAGCACCTCGGGGATGACGTCGCCCGCCTTGCGCAGCACCACCGTGTCGCCGATGAGCACGCCCTTCGCCTTGACGACATCCTGATTGTGCAGCGTCGCCTGGCGCACGACGCTCCCCGCCACCTGCGCCGGCGCCATGACCGCGAACGGGGTGGCCCGACCGGTGCGACCCACCGACACCACGATGTCCAGCAGCTTCGTGTTCACCTGCTCCGGCGGGTACTTGTAGGCGATCGCCCAGCGCGGCGCCCGGCTGGTGGCGCCGAGTTCGCCGTGCAGGTCGAGCTCGTCGACCTTCACCACCACGCCGTCGATCTCGTGCTCGACCGCGTGCCGGTGTTCGCCGTACTGCTCGACGAACGAGGTCACCCCAACGACGTCGTCGTACGTGCGGAAGTACGGGCTCGTCGGCAGCCCCCAGTCGGCGAGCAGTGCGTAGACCTCGCTCTGCGTGCTCACCGGCGGGTTCTCCCATGCCCCGATGCCGTGCACGAACAAGCGCAGCGACTGCAGGCGTGCCTGACCCGCCTCGAGCTCCAACCCGCTCTTCTTCTCCAGCTGCTGACGCAGGCCACCGCTGGCGGCGTTACGGGGATTGGCGAAGGCCGGGAACCGGCGCGCGGCGCTGCGCGCGGCCTTCTCCTCGTCGACGCCGCGGGCCAGCGCCTCGGCGAGCACACGGTCGCGCAGGCGCGCCTGCAGGGCATTGAGCTCGTCGAACGCGGCGACCGGGATGAACACCTCGCCGCGCACCTCCACCAGCGACGGATGCCCGCTCCCCGACAGCTGCGAGGGGATGCCGGTCACGCGCAGCGCGTTGACGGTGACGTCCTCGCCCACCCGCCCGTCGCCGCGTGTGGCGGCAGAGGTGAGCACCCCGTGCTCGTAGCGCAGGCTGATCGCGAGGCCGTCGATCTTCAGCTCCGTCAGCCACTGCACGCGGCGGCCGGCCGAGGCCTGCGTCTTCATGCACCAGTCGCGCAGCTCCTCGACGCTGAAGACGTTGTCGAGGCTGAGCATGCGCTCGGCGTGCTCGACCGGCGCGAACATCGACGACTGGGCGGCGCCGACGGTCTGCGTCGGCGAATCCTGACCCTGCAGCTCGGGGTGCTCGCGCTCGAGCTGCTCGAGGCGCCGCATCCATCCGTCGTACGTCGCGTCGTCGACGATCTCGGCGTTCTCGCCGTAGTACGCGTCGCGCGCGTTCAGGATGCGCTCGGTGAGATCACCCGCCTCGGCTCGGGCTTCGTCGAGGGGCGCGGGCGTGAAGTCAGCGGCATCCGTCACCCCGCAAGTGTAGGACGAGCCGTCGACGTCACGCCGGGACGGGAGCCGCCGACACCGTCCGATCGATGGTGAACTGCCCGAGCACGCGCGTGCCGACGTACAGCACCGCGGTCTGCCCCGGAGCCACCCCGTCGAACGGGGTCTGCGGGGTCACCGTCAGCAGCCCCCCGGCGATCTCCGCGCGCGCCGGCACCGGGTCGGCGTGCGCGCGGATCTGCACGTCGCAGTCGAACGCGTGCTCGGCGGGCGGGCGGCCCGCCCAGGTGAAGCGCTCCCCCGCGATCTGCGCGGTGGCGAGAGCCTCTTTGGGACCCACGACGACGGTGTTGGTGACCGGACGCACCTCGAGGACGAATCGCGGTTTGCCGTCCGGCGCCGGCACGCCCAGCTGCAGGCCGCGCCGCTGCCCCACGGTGAACGCGTGCGCGCCGTCGTGGGTGCCGACGACGGCGCCGCTGCGGTCGAGGATCTCGCCCTTCTCGGCGCCGACGCGCTCGGCCAGCCACCCGCGGGTGTCGCCGTCGGGGATGAAGCAGATGTCGTGGCTGTCGGGCTTCTGCGCGACGGTCAGTCCGCGCGCTTCCGCCTCCGCGCGCACGATCGCCTTGGAGGGGGTGGTGCCCAGCGGGAAGTAGGTGTGCGCCAGCTGCTCCGCGGTGAGCACGCCCAGGACGTACGACTGGTCCTTGGCCGCGTCCGAGGCACGGTGCAGCTCCAGGCCGTCCTCGCCCTCGACGAGGGTGGCGTAGTGGCCCGTGCAGACGGCGTCGAAGCCGAGCTCCAGCGCGCGCTCGAGCAGCGCGGCGAACTTGATCTTCTCGTTGCAGCGCATGCAGGGGTTCGGGGTGCGACCGGCCTGGTACTCGGCGATGAAGTCGGCCACCACGTCGTCGCGGAAGCGCTCCGAGAAGTCCCAGACGTAGAACGGGATGCCGAGGCGATCGGCCGCGCGCCGGGCGTCGAGGGCGTCCTCCACGGTGCAGCAGCCGCGGCTGCCCGCCCGCAGCGTGCCTCCGGCCCTGGAGAGCGCCAGATGCACGCCGACCACGTCGTGTCCCGCCTCGACCGCGCGTGCCGCGGCCACGGCGGAATCGACGCCGCCACTCATCGCCGCAAGAATCCGCATCCTTCCAGTCTACGAGCGCGCCCGCGCCCTGGCATCGGCCGCGGCGGCCCGGGCATGCGCCTCGGGCAGCGCCGCCAGCAGCGCGCCGACATCGGCGGCGGTGCTCGTGCGTCCCAGGGTGATGCGCAGCACGCTGCGCGCCTCGGCCTCGGTGCGCCCGAGCGCCAGCACGACGTGGGAGGGTTCGGGCACCCCCGCCTGGCAGGCCGACCCGGTCGACACGGCGATGCCCTGCTGATCGAGCAGGAACAGCAGGGTCTCCCCCGCGACCCCGGGGAAGAGCATGTGGGCGTTGCCGGGAAGCCGCCGCTGCGGGTCGCCGAGCAGCTCGGCGTCGGGCACGACGGAGCGGATGCCGGCGACGAGCCGGTCGCGCAGGGCCGCGAGCCGCGCCGCCTCGGCCTCCCGCTCGGCCAGCGCGCTCTCGGCGGCCACGGCGAACGCGGCGGCACCCGCGGCATCCTGCGTGCCGGAACGCAGCCCGCGCTGCTGCCCGCCGCCGTGCAGCAGCGCAGCCGGCGCGGCGTGCCGGGACACCACGAGCGCCCCCACCCCGACGGGGCCGCCGAGCTTGTGGGCCGAGACACTGAGGGCGCAGAGCCCGGCCGCCGCCGGGGCATCCCCGCGCCAGCGCGCGAAGTCCACCGGGAGGTGACCGAATGCGCCCACCGCGTCGAGATGCAGCGGCACGCCTGCGGCGGCCGTGGCTGCGGCGAGCGCTGCGACGTCGTTGACGGTGCCGATCTCGTTGTTGGCCACCAGCGCCGTGGCCACCGCGGCGTCCTCCAGCGCGGCGGCGAAGGCGACGACGTCGATGGCACCGTCCGGCCGCAGCGGCACAGACCGCACCGGCGCGCCCTCGTGCGCGTGCAGCCAGCCGACGGTGTCGAGGGTGGCGTGGTGCTCTCCGTCCGGCAGGACGATCGCGTCGACGCCCGATGTCCGCGCCCACCACAATCCCTTCAGCGCCAGGTTCACCGACTCGGTGCCCCCCGAGGTGAAAACGATCTCGATGGGGTCCGCGTTCAGGGCTGCCGCGAGGCGCTCACGGGCATCCTCGAGCACCCGGCGCGCGGCCTGCCCGCCACCGTGGATCGACGACGGATTGCCGAGCGTCTCGGTCGCCTGCAGCCACGCCTCGCGGGCCTCGGGGCGCAGCGGAGTGGTGGCCGCATGATCGAGGTAGACGCTCACCCCTCCACTCTCGCCCAGGCGCGCACGCCGCGCCAGTCGGCGGCAGTTAGTGTGGTCGCCATGGACAGCCCGGGTCCGACACGCTTCCCCGCCTCCGCCGAGGGCCTCCTCCGCACAGACCTCGACGGCCTGGGCGTGACGCTGCACGCTGACGGCGGCACGCTGCGGGTGTGGTCCTCGCGCGCCACATCGATGGACCTGGTCGTGTTCGACGACGACGACCTCGACTGGGCGATCGACGTCGTCCCCCTCACCCGTGGGCCGGGGGACGTGTGGGAGGCGACCTCGGCCGCACTGCGCCCCGGTACCCGCTACGCCGTGCAGGCGGACGGACCGCGCGGGGCAGGCGACATGTTCAACGCCGCCACCCTGCTGCTGGACCCCTACGCGCGCGGCCTCGTCGAGGGCGGCATCGACGATTGGCGCGCCGTCGCGGTCGACGGCTCCTTCGACTGGCAGGGCGTCGCCAAGCCCGCCGTGCCGCTGGATCGCACCGTCCTGTACGAGGCGCACCTGAAGGGACTCACGAAGCGGCATCCCGACCTGCCCGGGGCGCTGCGCGGCACCTACGCGGGGCTGGCCCACCCCGCCATGATCGACCATTTCCACAGCCTGGGTGTGACGAGCATCGAACTGCTCCCCATCCACGCGTTCACGACCGAACCGCACCTGCGTCGCCTCGGCCTGCCGAACTACTGGGGCTACAACACGCTGGGCTTCTTCGCCCCGCATGCGCCCTACGCCACGGAAGCGGCCCGGCATGCCGGCCCCGAGGCGGTGCTGCGCGAGGTGAAGACGATGGTCAGAACCCTGCACGAGGCAGGGCTGGAGGTGATCCTCGACGTCGTGTACAACCACACCTCCGAAGGTGAGATCGGCGGCCCCCGCACGAGCCTGCGCGGACTGGACAACCGCGCCTACTACCGCCAGCGCGACGACGGGCAATACCTCGACGTGACGGGCTGCGGCAACGCCGTGGACACCGCGACGGATGCCGCAGCACGCCTGGTGCTGGACTCGCTGCGGTACTGGGCGGATGAGGTGCAGATCGACGGGTTCCGCTTCGACCTCGCCGTGACCCTCGGCCGCGATGCGCGGAACGAGTTCACCGCCGACCACCCGCTGCTGCGGGCCATCGTCGCCGATCCGGTGCTCGCCGGCGTCAAGCGCATCGCGGAGCCCTGGGACATCGGCATGGGCGGATGGCAGACCGGCAACTTCGGCGAGGGCTGGCACGAGTGGAACGACCGCTACCGCGACCGGGTGCGCAACTTCTGGCTCAGCGACATCGACTACGGCCGCCGTGCCTCGGCGCCGCCGGTCGGGATCGGCGGCTTCGCCACGCGGCTGGCCGGATCCTCCAACACCTTCAGCCGCGAGCGGGGGCCGATCGCGAGCATCAACTTCGTCACCGCACACGACGGGTTCACCCTGCGCGACCTGGTGTCGTACGACGTCAAGCACAATTACGGCAACGGCGAACAGAACCGCGACGGTGCCGACACGAACCGCTCCTTCAACCACGGCGCCGAGGGCCGCACCGATGACCCGGGCATCCTCGCCACGCGCCGCAAGGCGATGCGCAACCTGCTGGGGACACTGCTGCTGTCGGCGGGCGTGCCGATGCTCACCGCCGGCGATGAGTACGCGCGCACGCAGCGCGGCAACAACAACGCCTACTGCCACGACTCGGCCCTCACCTGGGTGTCGTGGCAGCACGAGAACTGGCAGCGCGACCTCTTCGCCCACGCTCAGCGGCTGATCCGGCTGAGGCAGGACAACCCCGCACTGCGGCCCACGCGGTTCGCGCAGGAGGATCGCACCGTCCCCGGCGCCTCGCAGATGGAGTGGTACGACGAGCGCGGCCACACCATGTCCGGCGAGCGGTGGACCGACCCCCGCCACCGCACCCTGCAATACGTCGCCTCCTCGACCCCTGAGTTCGAGGAGCCCAACCGCATCCTGCTGATCGTGCACGGCATCGAAGTCCCCGTCGAGGTGACCCTGCCGAGGATCGCCGGGGTGAGCCGGTACGTCTCGGTGTGGTCCAGCGCCGACGAGCATCCCGTCGACGACGAGGCCGTCTTCGCGCCGGGCGATGTCGTGGACGTTCCCGGCACGTCGATGAGACTGTTCCGCGTCGAGTGAGGCGCAAGTGTGGGTGCGCGTCGACCGATGCGCAAGTGCTGCGTGCCGGTTCGTGCCGAGCGGTAGGTTCGAGACGTGGCCACCCCGAAAAAGACCGCCCCGCCGCGCCCCTGGCGGAGCACCGCAGACCTGCCCGTCCGTCCTGCCGCCGCGTGGCAGCCCGATCCCGACACGGCGGCGGGGCGCATCCCGCTCGCGCTGCCACGGCCGAGCACGCCGGACCCGGGCTTCAGACCCACGGCCTTCTCGGGCGAGGCGGTGCCCTTCCAGGTGACGGCGTTCCGCGAAGGTCACGACCTCATCGGCGTGCACCTGCGTCTGTTCTCCCCCTCAGGGGATGAGTCGCTGCACCGCCTGACCCCGCGCAACGACGGGTTCGACCGGTGGAGCGTGCTCGTCTCTCCGCTGGAGCAGGGCACCTGGCGCTTCCGTTTCGAGGCGTTCGGCGATGAGGTGGCGACGTGGGCGCACGCCGCGGACGTGAAGATCGCCGCCGGCGTCGACACCGCTCTGATGCGCGAGTCGGGCGCTCTGCTGTTCCAGCGCGCCGCCGCAGAGAAGTCCCGCCCCGCCGCCGAGCGCCGGCGGCTGGAAGCGGCCGCGAGCCGCCTGCGCAGCCCGGACGTCGCCGATGCCGACGCACTCGACATCGTGCGCGACGGGGAGATCGCCGCAGGGTTCGCCGCGCGTCCGCTGCAGTCGCTCATGACCGTGGGCCCCACCTACGAACTGCTCGTCGAGCGCGAGCGGGCCGGGGTGGGCGCCTGGTACGAGTTCTTCCCCCGCTCCGAGGGCGCCCGTCGCCAGGCCGACGGCACCATCGCGAGCGGCACCTTCCGCAGCGCCGCCGAGCGCCTGCCCGCCGTCGCGGCGATGGGCTTCGACGTGCTCTACCTGCCGCCCATCCACCCGATCGGCGAGATCAACCGCAAGGGCCGCAACAACACCCTCGATCCGCAGCCAGGGGACCCCGGCTCACCCTGGGCGATCGGCTCCGCGGCCGGTGGCCACGACACCGTCCACCCCGACCTCGGCACGATGGACGATTTCCGCGCGTTCGTCGCGGAAGCCGGCCGCCACGGTCTGGAGGTGGCGCTGGACCTCGCCTTGCAGGCCGCCCCCGATCACCCGTGGGTCACCGAACACCCGGAGTGGTTCACCACGCTGCCGGACGGCTCGATCGCGTACGCCGAGAACCCGCCGAAGAAGTATCAGGACATCTACCCCGTCAACTTCGACAACGACCCCGAAGGCATCCGGACCGAGGTGCTGCGCGTCGTCCGGCACTGGATCGCCCAGGGCGTGAAGATCTTCCGCGTCGACAACCCGCACACCAAGCCGCTGCAGTTCTGGGAGTGGCTCATCGCCACCGTCAACGACGAAGACCCCGACGTGGTGTTCCTCGCAGAGGCTTTCACCCGCCCGGCGCCCATGCAGCGACTGGCGATGGCGGGCTTCCAGCAGAGCTACTCGTACTTCACCTGGCGCAACACCAAGGCCGAGCTCGAGGAGTTCCTGACCTCGATCAGCGAGGAAACGGCCGATTTCATGCGCCCGAACCTCTTCGTCAACACCCCCGACATCCTCACCGAGTACCTGCAGTACGGTGGCCGCCCCGCCTACCGCGTGCGCGCCGCGATCGCCGCGACCGCGGGCGCCTCATACGGGGTCTACGCCGGCTTCGAGCTGTACGAGAACGTCGCGCGGCCGGGGTCCGAGGAGAACATCGACAACGAGAAGTACGAGTACAAGCTGCGCGATTGGGCCGACGCCGAGCGCCGCGGGGACTCGCTGGCGCCGTTCCTCACCCGCCTCAACGAGATCCGGCGCGCGCACCCGGCGCTGCGGCAGCTGCGCGACCTGCGCGTGCACTGGAGCGACGACGACGCCGTCCTCGTGTACGCCAAGCATCTGCCGGCCGCGCTGACGCCCACCGGCGAGTCCGACACCGTGATCGTGGTCGCCAACGTCGATCCGCACTCCGCCCGCCAGACCATGGTGCACCTCGACACCACCCAGTGGGGAGTCCGACCCGGTGACCCGTTCGAGGTGGTCGACCTCATCACGGGCGCCGAGTGGACATGGACCGACCACAACTTCGTGCGGCTGGACGCCTTCCAGGAGCCGGCACACATTCTGCATGTGAAGGAGAAGCGATGACCGCGCCCGATGACCGCGTGATCGACACGATCGCCACCGGGTCGTACCACGCCCCCCACGACGTGCTCGGCCTGCACGCCGACGCAGCAGGCTCCTGGGTGGTGCGCGCGCGCCGCCCCCTGGCGGCGACCGTGTCGGCCGACCTCGACGACGGTCGCTCCGTACCCATGCGGCACCTGCGCTCGGGCATCTGGGAGGGCTCTTTCGAGGCCCCGAAGGCCCCCGCGTACCTGATCAGCGCCACCTACGACGACGGCTCGGGCTACGCGGCCGAGGACCCCTACCGGTTCCTCCCCACGATCGGCGAACTCGACCTGCACCTCATCCGGGAGGGACGCCACGAGCAGCTCTGGCATGTGCTGGGCGCCCACGTGCGACGCCTCGGCGACGTCGAGGGCGTCGCCTTCACCGTGTGGGCACCGCACGCCCAGGCCGTGCGCGTCGTGGGCGACTTCAACGGCTGGGACGGTCAGGGCCACGCGATGCGGTCGCTGGGATCCAGCGGCGTGTGGGAGCTGTTCGTCCCCGACGCGGGGGTGGGCAGCGTCTACAAATTCGAGATCCTCACCCGTGCCGGCGACTGGATCCTCAAGGCAGACCCGATGGCGCGTCTGGCAGAGATCCCGCCCGCCACGGGCTCGGTCGTCACCGCGTCCGAGTACACCTGGGGCGACGGGGACTGGGTCGCGGCCCGCGCCGCCGGTGCACCGTACGCCGCGCCGATGTCCGTCTACGAGGTGCACCTCGGCTCCTGGCGCCAGGGCCTGTCGTACCGCGACGCGGCGGATGAGCTCATCGCCTACGTCACCGACCAGGGGTTCACGCACGTCGAGTTCATGCCGCTGGCCGAGCACCCCTTCGGCGGCTCGTGGGGCTATCAGGTCAGCGGCTACTACGCCCCGACCAGCCGGTTCGGCCGCCCCGACGACCTGCGCTACCTGATCGACCGCCTGCACGGCGCCGGCATCGGCGTGATCATGGACTGGGTGCCCGGCCACTTCCCCAAGGACGCCTTCGCGCTGGCCCGCTTCGACGGCGAGCCGCTGTACGAGCACGCCGACCCGCGGCGCGGCGAGCACCGCGACTGGGGCACCTACATCTTCGACTATGGCCGCAGCGAGGTGCGCAACTTCCTCGTCGCCAACGCCCTGTACTGGTTCGAGGAGTTCCACGTCGACGGCCTGCGGGTGGATGCCGTGGCATCCATGCTCTACCTCGACTACTCGCGCGAGCCGGGCGAATGGGAGCCGAACATCCACGGCGGGCGCGAGAACCTCGAGGCCATCGGCTTCCTCCAGGAGGTCAACGCCACCGCGTACAAGCGCTTCCCCGGCATCGCGATGATCGCGGAGGAATCCACGAGCTTCCCGGGCGTGACGGCCCCCACCAGCCAGGGCGGGCTCGGCTTCGGGTTCAAGTGGAACATGGGCTGGATGAACGACTCCCTCCAGTACATCAAGCGCGACCCGATGTACCGGGCGCACCACGAGGGCGAGCTGACCTTCTCGTTCGTCTACGCGTTCAGCGAGAACTACGTGCTCCCCATCAGTCACGACGAGGTCGTCCACGGCAAGGGCAGCCTCATCGCCCGCATGCCCGGCGACCACTGGCAGAAGCTCGCCAACATGCGCGCGTACCTGTCGTACATGTGGGGTCACCCCGGCAAGCAGCTGCTGTTCATGGGCCAGGAATTCGGCCAGATGTCCGAATGGTCCGAAAGCCGCAGTCTCGACTGGTGGATGCTGGATCAGCCGCCGCACCAGCAGCTGCACGCGTTCGTGGCGGCCCTGAACCGCGTGTACCGCGAGCAGCCGGCACTCTGGCAGCGCGACTCCGACGCGGGCGCGTTCGCGCGACTGGGGGCGCCGCGCTGGGACCCCAACGTCGTCGCCTTCGCCCGTCACAGCTACGAGGGCGAGACGGTGGCCGTGATCTGCAACTTCTCCGGCGTGCCGATCCACGGCTTCGAACTGGACCTGCCTTCCGCGGGAACCTGGCGCGAAATCCTCAACTCCGACGCGCAGGAGTACGGCGGATCGGGCGTCGGCAACCTCGGAGCGGTGCACGCCGCTGACGGTGGGCGCGCCACGATGGCGCTGCCGCCGCTGGGCGTGCTGTGGCTGCGCCACGAGGGCAGTTAGCCCCGGCCGCTCCCGGCCGGCGCGACGGATGTCGCGTCCGGCCGGGGGCGGATCAGAACATCAGGCTCGCCAGCGAGCGGCGCGCCTGCAGCACGCGGGGGTCGGCGTCGCCGACCAGGCCGAACAGCTCCAGCAGACGCTCACGCACGGGTGCCCTCTCGTCGGTGGGGAGCGCCTGGAACAGCTCCAGCAGACGCAGGAACGCGTCTTCCACATGGCCGCCGGCCAGGTCGAGGTCGGCCACCGCGAACTGGGCGGCGACGTCGCGCGGGGCGGCAGCGGCAGCGGCGCGGGCGGCCTGCAGGTCCAGCCCCTGCACGCGGGCGAGCAGACGCACCTGGCCGAGGCCCGCGCGGGCGTCTTCGTCGTGGGGGTCCTCCGCGAGTGCCCGCTCATAGGCGCTGACGGCGCGGGCATAGTCCCCCGCCTCGATCGCGTCGAAGGCTTCCGCGTGAAGCGGCGGGATCTGCGGCTCCTCCTCCTCGGCGGCCGGCGCGCCGGCATCGACCGTGCCGGTCACGCCGTTCTGCGCCGCCAGCTGCAGCAGCTGGGCGAACACCTCGCGCACCTGCGCCTCGGGCACGGCGCCCGTGAACAGCGGCACCGGCTGGCCGGCGACGAGGGCGACGACCATCGGGATGGACTGGGCGCGGAAGCCTTGCGCCAGCTGCGGGTTCGCGTCGACGTCCACCTTGGCCAGCACCAGCCGGCCGCCGAGCTCGGTCACGACCTTCTCGAGCACGGGGCTGAGCTGCTTGCAGGGCCCGCACCACTCCGCCCAGAGATCCACCACGACCGGCACGGTGCGGGAGAGCTCCAGAACGGCGCCGAAGGTGGCATCCGTGACATCCATGACCAGCGACGGCACCGTCGGGGCGTCCGAAGCGGCCGCACCCGAGGCTGCGGCACCGCCGGCGGGAGGCTGCGGGCGGTTGCGCAGCGAGGACAGATCGACGGCGCCGCGCAGCACCGCGCTTGTGGTCGGGTCGGTCACGGGATCACCTTCGCGTCGAGGATGTGGGAGGAGTACCCGAGCAGCTGGATGCGCTCGGAGGAGGACTTCGCAGGAACGTAGAAGAACAGCTGGTCACCGAATGTCGTGGTGAACCCGGTGGCCGACTGGGTCGCGCCGGTCAGGGTGGCGACGGTGGGGTTCGGGGAGTCGGCGTCGAGCTTGATGACGGCCTCTTCGGTGGTGGGCCTGACCGTCTCGTTCTCGTTGACCGTCACCGCCACGATCGCGCCGTTCTCCAGCGTCGCCAGCGACACGGGCGCCTGCGAGCCGGGCACCGACTCGAAGGTCAGGCTGCCCGTCTCGGCACCGGTCTGGTTGAACGCGTCCAGGCGCGCGGCGCGGTCGTTGGCGACGCCGCTGCGGAACTGGTCCGCGGCCTCGTCGAACAGGCCGGCGTATTCGCTGGAGTCGCCCTTGTTGAGAACGTCGGCGTACGCTGCGGCGAGCTTCTCCGGTGCGATGGCCAGGAACGCGTTGTCCGGGGACACCTGTGCTGCACCGACGTAGGCCGGGGCGAGCGGCAGCTCGGTGGTGGCATCCAGCCCACCGACATAGGACAGCTTGTAGCCGCTCCAGGGGTCGTCCTGCGTGACGAACATGATGGTGTTGCCGGCCTCCTCGTCGCCGACGACCGCCATGAAGGTGCGCGGCCAGCCGTCGTAGGCCTGCGGCAGGAGGATCGACACCGGCCCGGAGGGGATCGCCGGAAGCGGCTTCTGCTCCGCGATCGCCGCGCGGAGGGTGTAGTTGGTGCGTCGCTCCGCCAGGGCGGGTCCGGTCAGCCGCTTCGCCGCGGCATTCGCGTCGAGGGCTTCATCCGCCGCCGCGACCTGCTCGGAGATGCGGGCGAGGATCTGCGCCGCCTGCGCTTCGGTCACGGCGGGGGCCTGCTGGCTCTCGGGCGCGATCACCGTGGCGGTGGGAGTCGGAGTGGGCGACGAACTGAACTGTGGCCAGGCGTCGGACGTGCAGCCTGCCAGCAGCACGCTCAGGCCGATGGCGGGCACGACGGCGAAGCGGCGGCGGCGCGTGCCGAGCGAGCGACGCGAGGGGCTTGCGGCGATCACGCCCTTCTCCTCCTCCGCGGTCGCCAGGTCGATGGGCTCGGTGACCGGCATCGGCAGGCCCTTCCGGCGCGGCCCGCGAGAGCGGCGGACGTGACGGATGCCGAGGATGTACAGCACGATGCCCACAGCGAGCAGCACGGCACCGCCGACGACGAGCGGGCCCGCCCAGGGGGTCGCGTTCACGACGGGCCAGGTCATCGTCAGCTTCGCGGGTGCGGGCGTGGCGCCGTCGGCGGCGACGAGCACGCTCATGTCCTCGGGCAGCTGAAGGGTCTCGATGAGCAGGTCCTCGTCGGCGAACTCATCGAGCCAGAGGTCGGACCCGGCGGGGTTCAGCGGTGTGGGCGACGCGGCATCCTCGCCGGCTGCGTCCTCGGCCGCCGCGTCGTCTCCGGCGGGTTCCTCGGTCGCTGCCTCGGGCTCCACGATCGTCGTCGTGATCGCGCCTTCATCGTCCACCTCGACGTGGGCGTACTGCCACGGACTCAGCCAGGCGGCGAGATCGTCGGTGCGGCCGTAGGCGGCGAAGATGGGGCCATCGCCCTGGGCGCGCAGCGTCTGCGCGCCGGGGTGGCTCGCCAGCGCGGCACCGTCCACCAGCACGTAGGGCACATCCTGGGTGACCTCGATCGACTCGCTGTACGAGGTCGGGCCCTGGAAGACCGTCCGCTGGGCAACGCCGGCGCCGATCATGAGGGCGGCCAGCACGAAGGCTGCCACGGCCCATACGAATCGCACGAAGAACACCTCTCTGCACCCGAACTCGGGACGGCCGGGCGCACCATCGACATTTCAGCCTAGCGACATCGACCTGAATATGCGTTGGGAGGGCGCGTCCGCACGCGGCAGACCCGCGCGTGCGTATCCTGACGGAACCGATATCCACAGGAGGCGCACGTGAAGATCCAGCACCCTTTCCGCACGGCGCTGATCGCGACGCTGGGTGTGGGCGTGGGGCTCCTGATCATCTCCAGCGTCTCGACGCTGCAGACGATCCTGCTCTACGTCGGAACGGCGCTGTTCCTGTCGCTGGGCTTGGAGCCGGTGATCTCCTGGCTCGTCCGGCGCGGCTTCCGTCGCTGGGTCGCCGTGCTGACGACGATCATCGCCGTGCTGGCGGCGTTCGCGGGCATCGTCCTGATGGTGGTGCCGATCATCGTGGGGCAGGTCTCCCAGCTGGTGAAGCAGATCCAGCGGCTGATCGACCGGGGCGACCTCGACGACCCGGTGACGACCGTCAAGGACTGGATGCACGAGGTGTTCCCTCTGCTGAACGTCGACGAGGTGTTCGGGTATGTGCAGGACTGGTACGACACCCTCGACCTGGGCACGATCGGCACGACCGTCGGCGAGAGCCTCATCGCCATCGGCGGCGCGCTCATCGCCGGGTTCACCGGAGCGTTCATCGTGCTGATCCTCACGATCTACTTCACCGCCTCCACCCCGTCGCTCAAAGCGGCCGTGTACCAGCTCGTTCCGGCATCCAAGCGGGAGCGCTTCATCGACCTCTCCGAGCAGATCACCGATTCGGTGGGCTTCTACGTGATCGGGCAGGCCAGCCTCGGCGTCATCAACGGCGTGCTCAGCGCGATCTTCCTCTCGATCATCGGTGCGCCGTTCCCGGCCGTCCTGGCGGTCGTCGCCTTCTTCTTCTCGCTGATCCCCCTGGTGGGAACCCTGACCGGTTCCACGATCATCGTGCTGGTGTGCCTGATCCCCGGCCTCGGGTCCCCCGGCACCGCGCTGACGGCACTGATCTACTACGCCATCTACATGCAGCTGGAGGCGTACCTGCTCTCGCCGCGCATCATGAACCGGGCCGTGTCGATCCCCGGCGCCGTCGTGGTGATCGCCGCCCTGGCCGGCGGCTCGCTGCTGGGCCTGCTGGGCGCGCTCATCGCGATCCCGGTCGCCGCCAGCATCCTGATCATCTACCGGCAGGTCGTCATCCCACGTCAGAACGAGCGGTGACGGATGCCCCTCAGGCCGCCGGCCCGTCCCACACCGTGGGGAGAGGCAGTGCGTCGGGATTGACCGCCGCGACGATCTCGGTCAGCACCCGGCGGGTCTGGTTCTCCCCCACCCACAGGTGGCGTCCCCCGGTCACCGGGATCATGACGGCCTGCGGGATCGACGCGAAGCGCTCCGCCGCCTCGGCGGGGCGCAGGTAGTCGTCGAGCTCGGGCACGACGATCACGACGCGGCGTCCGTCACCCGCCCAGGCGGCGACCTCGTCTGCGGTCGCGCGGTGCAGGGGCGGCGAGAGCAGGATCACACCCTCGATGTCGTGATCGCGACCGTACTTCAGCGCCAGCTCGGTGCCGAACGACCACCCCAGCAACCAGGGCCGGGGCAGGCCCCGCTCATGCACGAACGCCATCGCCGCGGCCACGTCGAACTCTTCGGCCTGTCCGCCGTCGAAGGTGCCTTCGCTGGTGCCGCGCGGCGACGTGGTGCCGCGCGTGTTGAAGCGCAGCACGGCCAGGTCTGCCAGCGCCGGCAGCCGCCCGGCGGCCTTGCGCAGGATGTGCGAGTCCATGAACCCGCCGGCGGTGGGCAGCGGGTGCAGGGTGACGAGCGTCGCCACCGGGTCGTGCTCGAGCGGCGTTGCCAGCTCGCCGACCAGCGTCAGCCCGTCGAGGGTGTGCAACTCGATCTCTTCGCGATGCGCGGGAAGCTGCACCGGTCCACGGATCTCCACGTCAGCCGATCCTCCAGCAGGCGTTGTGCCAATGACGGCGGTCGGCCAGCGCCGCCGCCTCGCCCAGGATGCCGTCCGCGCGCCAGACCACGACGTGCGCCACGCCTGGATCGACCGTGCGCCCGCACCCGGGGCAGATGTACGTCTTCTGGGCCTGCGAGGCGGCCACGGGCTGCACCGTCCACTCCGCGCCGCGACGCACCTCCGTGCGCTTCCAGCCGGCGATGAGACGGTCCAGCGAATCGTCGCGTGGCCGTTCGGGTCGACGGCGTCGGGAACGGGGCATGACGGCGGAGGTCACCACCAGTGGTTGCTGAGCCAGAAGTCGTAGGCCGCCGCCCAGCTTCCGTAGCGACCGGTGGCGTAGCCGTTGCCCCAGCGGAGGTTGTCCACGGGGTCGTAGCCGTTTCCGGGCACCTTGCTGCACGGGTACGCCTGCACGAGGCCGCACGCACCCGAGGAGCGGTTGGTGGCGTTGGGGTTCCAGCCACTCTCACGGCCCACGATGTAGTCGACGTAGCCCCAGTCGCCCTCAGCGATGCCGGCAGCGGACATCCACTCGGCGGCGCTGCCACCGCCGGTGTAGAAGACGGGGCCGGCAGCAGCCGCGGACGAGCCCGTGGACTCGGCGGCAGCGGGCTCCGGCTCCGGCGTCGGGGTCGGCTTGGGCGTGACGTACACGCTGTAGCCGCTGCGCTCGAAGGTGACGGGCTCGGGCGTGGCCTGCGCGGCGTCTCCGGCGAGGGCCTGGGCGTCGCTCAGCGAATCGGCGTACAGCGACACGGGCGCCTTGTCCTCGGCCACGGCCTGCGAGAGCGACCCGCCGAGCGGGCCGATGTAGGCGCCGGCGAACCCGGCGACGGCGAGGGTGGCGAAGACCGACAGCACCCCGCGGCGACGCGACCAGCGCGGCTGCTGGGCCTCGCGCATCGAACGGCGGGTCGGTGCCGCGCCGCGCAGTGCGGGCGGCCGAGTGGCCGGGGCGGAGATCTCGTTGCCGGAAGTCACAGTGTGCGAGAGTCTACCGGCTCGGCCGACCGACGGCATACGCGGCTGGTCGGTGCCGCTCAGCCGATCGCGAGCATGACTTCGACGACGGCGTCGAGCACCGCGTCGACCTGCGCTTCACGGTAGCCGCCACGCTGCATGCGGAAGGCGACGGTGCGCACCTGATCGGTCGTCAAGGGAGCGCCGTCGGCGAGGTAGGCCGCGAGCCGGTCGGCGACGATGTCGACCTCGTCGACCCGGTAGCCGTAGCGGAGCGCGGAGACGCGATCGAACCGGCGGCCGCGCGGTCGGGCCAGACGGTCGAGCACCTCCTGTGCGAGCTCACGCGAACGGCCGACCCAGGCCCGCGCGCCGGCCCGCGACAGCGCGTACTCCCGCTCGCGAGCGGCGAAGGCGTCCTCGATGCGGCCGAGGGCGGCGTCCACGGCGGCGATGACGTACCCGTGGCGCACGAGCGGGAACCCGGCGCGGCGCACCTCGGTGCTGCCGAGCGTGGCTTCGGCGGGGTCGGATTCGAACGCCGCCCGCGCCTGCTCGAGGAACGCGTCGACCGCCTGAACGTCATAGCCCTTCTCACGCCCCCGGGTGAGGGGGAAGGGCGCCGCGGGCGCCGTCTTCTCGGTGGCGTCGTCGCCGGCGGCATCCGCGTCGATGTCGGCGCCCAGAGGCTCCGCCGACGGCGCGTCGGTCTCGTGCGCGTGAGAGAGGGTCATGCCGCCACCAGGGGGAAGAAGACGAAGTACAGAGCCAGGGCCGGCACCGTGGAGGGCAGGATGGAGTCCAGTCGATCGAGCACCCCACCGTGTCCCGGCAGCCATGAGCTCATGTCCTTGATGCCGAGGTCCCGCTTGATCATCGACTCGCCGAGGTCACCGAGGGTCGCCGTGGCCAGCACCGCGAGACCGATGACGACGCCGGCCCACCAGGGCACCTGCAGCAGGAAGATGCCGAACAGCACGCCGGCGGCCACCGCGGCCAGCACGGCACCGCCGAAGCCCTCCCACGTCTTCTTCGGGCTGATGCGCGGGGCCATGGGATGCTTGCCGAGCATGAGCCCGAATGCGTAGGCGCCGGTGTCGGCGGCCACCGCGGTGCCGATCATCGCCAGCACCCACCACTCCCCCTGGTCCTGCCGCAGGAGGATGAGCAGCAGGCTGCCGAGGAACGCGACGTACAGCTGCACGAATCCCGAGATGAGGGTGTCCGAGAGCACATCGCCGTACGTCCGGCCGTCGTTCGCCGCCATCTGCGCGACCAGGCGCCAGACGATCACGAAGGCCACCGCCGCGAAGGCGACGGCCCAGTGCGTGAAGTAGTCCAGGAAGTAGCCCGACAGCACGAGCGCGAGCGCGGCGATGAGCTGCGGCACCACGTCGACGCGTCGTCCGGCGCTCTGCAGGGCGCGGGAGAACTCGAACACACCCAGCAGCGCGACAGGGATGGCGAACACCAGGAACAGCTGCTTGAAGAACATCAGCGAGCCGATGACCACGACGCCGAGCGCCAGTCCGATCAGGGTCGCGACGATCAGGTCACGTCCGGTGCGCTGCTTGATCTTCTCGTTGGCCAGGTCGAAGTCCGCGCGGGCGCGTTCCACCTGATGCTCGAACTCGGAGCGGGCGGCCCGCAGATGGGTGCTGAACTCGACCCCGGGGTCGCCGGGGGTACGCCGACCGTCCGAGCGCCGAACGGGGGGATCGAGCGGGCGCTCCGCGTCGTCGGAGGGGTCGGTCATCGCCTGTCAGACCTCGAGCAGCTCGGTCTCTTTGCGCTTGAGGGCCTCGTCGATGGCGTCGACGTGCGACCGGGTCAGCGCGTCAAGGTCCTTCTCGGCGCGGACGAGCTCGTCCTCGCCGACATCGCTCTTGAGGGCGTCCAGGTCGTCCTTGGCCTTGCGGCGGATGCCGCGGATGTGGACCTTGTGGTCCTCACCCTTGGTGCGCACGAGCTTGACGTACTCCTTGCGGCGCTCCTGGGTCAGCTCCGGCATCGTGACCCGCACGATGCTGCCGTCGTTGG
This sequence comes from Microbacterium sp. zg.Y1084, assembly GCF_024623595.1. Taxonomy (NCBI): domain Bacteria; kingdom Bacillati; phylum Actinomycetota; class Actinomycetes; order Micrococcales; family Microbacteriaceae; genus Microbacterium; species Microbacterium sp. zg.Y1084. The sequence continues at coordinate 2,108 of NZ_JANJGV010000002.1, read as the reverse complement.
ACGGGTTGACGCCGAGGTTCGGGGTGTCGCGGATGGCCTGCTCGATGGCCTTCAGCGCGGACTTGTCGTACGGCGAGATGACCAGCGTGCGGGCCTCGGCGTTGTTCAGCGAGGCCAGCTGCGCGAGCGGGGTCGGCGTGCCGTAGTAGTCCACCAGGATCTTCTGGAACAGCTGAGGGTTGGCGCGTCCGGTGCGGACGGTGGCGAAGTCATCCTTCGCGGCCTCCACAGCGCGGTCCATGCGTGCTCCGGCATCGGCCAGCACATCGGCGATCACGGTCACTCCATTCGTCGGGGCAGGTCGTTCAAGTCTAGTTGAGGGTGGTCCTCACCCAGGGGCGCTACGCCGCGTGGGCGTCAGGCGGTCACGAGGGTGCCGATGGGCTCGCCCAGCAGCGCCCGCGTCACATTCCCCGCCGGCTCCATGCCGAACACCCGCATGTCCATGCGGTTGTCCATGCAGAGGCTGAACGCGGTCGAGTCGACGACCTTCAGCCCGCGCTGCAGCGCGTCGGCGTAGGTCAGGCGGTCCAGGCGCGTCGCGGACGCGTCCAGACGCGGGTCGGCGGTGTAGACGCCGTCGACGCCGTTCTTGGCGACGAGCACCTCGCTCGCGCCGATCTCGAGCGCACGCTGGGCAGCGACGGTGTCGGTGGAGAAGTACGGCAGCCCCGCGCCGGCGCCGAAGATGACGACCCGGCCCTTCTCCATGTGGCGCTCGGCGCGGCGCGGGATGTAGGGCTCGGCGACCTGCGTCATCGAGATGGCCGACTGCACGCGGGTGGCGGCGCCCGCCTGCTCGAGGAAGTCCTGCAGCGCCAGGGCGTTCATCACCGTGCCGAGCATCCCCATGTAGTCCGCTCGCCCGCGGTCCATGCCGCGCTGGCTCAGCTCCGCGCCCCGGAAGAAGTTGCCCCCTCCGACGACGATGGAGATCTCCACGCGGTCCACAGCGGCGGCGATCTCGCGCGCCATCTGGCTGACGACGTCGGGGTTGACCCCCAGCTGGCCTGCTCCGAATGCTTCTCCGGACAGTTTCAGCAGAACGCGGCGGCGTCCCGTGGCCTCATCGATCACGTGTGGTCCTCTCGTCTTCTACAACCTAGCGTCGGGCATGGGAAAGGCCCGCACCGAAGCGATGCGGGCCTTTCTCGCGACTTACGCGCCGACCTTGAAGCGGGCGAAGTCGGTGATCATGATGCCGGCGTCCTTGGCGACCTGGGCGACGGACATCTTGTTGTCCTTCGCGTAGTCCTGGTCGAGCAGGGCGACCTGCTTGAAGAACGCGTTCACGCGTCCCTCGACGATCTTCGGAAGTGCTGCCTCGGGCTTGCCCTCGTTGCGGGAGATCTCCGTGACGATCTCGCGCTCCTTGTCCACGTCGGCCGCGGGGACGTCCTCGCGGGAGAGGTAGGTGGGGTTGGCGAACGAGATGTGCTGCGCGATGCTGCGAGCGGTCTCGGCGTCGTCACCGGAGTAGGCGACGACCACGCCGATCTGCGGGGGCAGGTCCTTGCTGGTCTTGTGCAGGTAGACCTCGAAGTTGTCGCCGGTCAGCGTGCGCACGCGGCGCAGTTCGACCTTCTCGCCGATGATGGCGGCCTCGTCGTCGATGAGCTGCGCGACGGTCTGACCGCCGGCGTCGGCGGCGAGGGCGGCCTCGACGGAGTCGGCGTCGACGGCGGCGGCCGCGTCGGCCACCTTGTCGGCCAGCGCGATGAAGCGGTCGTTCTTGGCGACGAAGTCGGTCTCGGTGTTCAGCTCGAGCAGCGTGACCTTGCCGTCACGCTCACGGGCGACGACGAGGCCTTCGCTGGTGGAGCGGTCGGCACGCTTCGCGTTGCCCTTCGCGCCCTTGAGTCGCAGGATCTCGACGGCCTTCTCGAGGTTGCCGTCGGCCTCCTCGAGCGCCTTCTTGGTGTCGACCATGCCCGTGCCGAGCTGGTCGCGCAGCGCCTTGATGTCGGCGATGGTGAAGTTTGCCATGGGTGGTGGCTCCTAGGTTCGGTGGCTTTGTCGGTGGTGCCGCGGGGGGGGGGCCCCGCCCCCCCCCCCCCCCCCCCGCGGGGGGTATACGGGGGCCGCTGGGGGGCGGGGGCGCAGGCGCC
>NZ_JANJGV010000001.1:0-243150 GCF_024623595.1 Microbacterium sp. zg.Y1084 | reverse complement strand
GGGGGGCTGGACCTCTGCTGGGCGTGCTTGGCCGGGGGGCCGCGGCCGGCCCCCCGCCCCCCCCGCGGCGGAAACCGTGCGGAGTTACTCGGCGGCCTTGTCGGCGGCGTCGGCCTCGGCGACCGGGGCCTCCTCGGCAGCAGGAGCCTCCTCGGCCGGAGCCTCGGCGGCGATCGCGTCGTGAGCCTCAGCGCCGGCCTTGTCCGCGTCGGACTCGGTGGCGATGGTCTCGACCTCGGCGACGTCGGTGACGACGGGGGTCTCGAGCAGCTCGCGCTCCCAGTCGGCCAGCGGCTCGGCGTCGGCAGCCTCACCGGCGGGCTGGTGACGCTGGATGAGGCCCTCAGCGGCGGCGTCGGCGATCACGCGGGTCAGCAGACCCACGGCGCGGATCGCGTCGTCGTTGCCGGGGATCGGGTACTGGAACTCGTCCGGGTCGGCGTTGGTGTCGAGGATGCCGATGACGGGGATGCCGAGCTTGCGGGCCTCGTCGATGGCGAGGTGCTCGCGCTTGGCGTCGACGACCCAGATCGCCGAGGGGGTCTTCTGCAGGTTGCGGATACCGCCCAGCGACTTGTGGAGCTTGTCCAGCTCGCGCTTCTTGAGCAGCAGCTCCTTCTTGGTGAAGCCGCTGTTGGCCGGGGTCTCGTAGTCGAGCTCCTCGAGTTCCTTCATGCGGGCGAGGCGCTTGGAGATGGTGCTGAAGTTGGTCAGCAGACCACCGAGCCAGCGCTGGTTCACGTAGGGCTGGCCGACGCGGGTCGCCTGCTCGGCGATGACTTCCTGCGCCTGCTTCTTGGTGCCGACGAAGAGGATGGTGCCGCCGTGCGCGACGGTCTCCTTCACGAATTCGTAGGCCTTGTCGATGTACCCGAGCGACTGCTGCAGGTCGATGATGTGGATGCCGCTGCGCTCGGTGAGGATGAAGCGCTTGACCTTCGGGTTCCACCGGCGGGTCTGGTGTCCGAAGTGCACGCCGCTGTCGAGCAGCTGGCGAATGGTGACGACGGCCATGGCCGTTCTCCTGTTCTCGGCGCAGTGCGCCGTTGTTTCGGTTGTCCACGCCTGGTCGAATGACCGGCGAGCCTGGTGCCCGGCGCACACCCGCCACCCGCTGATGCGGGAGGACCTGGGGTGTGGATGCCGCGTCGCGCCCGCCGGAGCGGGTGCAGTGCTGTGGGCACGCGGAGTCACCCCGCCGAAGCGGAGTGCGACCTCCATGCTATCAGTCACCGCCTTCTCCCCGGTGCGGAAGCCTGCGCGCGTTGTCCACGGACCGCCGGTGTGCCGGACCGCGTGCGGGACGCGGCGTGCACCATGGCGGAATGAACCGGACCAGACGCGCGTGGGCAGCGCACGCCGTGATCCTGCTCGCCCTGCTGGTCGGGTCGGGTGTGCCCGCACCGGGCGGCGCCCGGGCGCTCGAAGCGACGGCATCGCCGGCGATCGACTCCCCCCTCGAACGCGAGCTCCCCGGCGACGTGCCGTGGCTCTGGCCGCTCCCCGGCGCGGGCGTGACCGACCCGTTCCGCGCGCCCCCTCACCGCTACGGACCGGGTCACCGCGGCATGGATCTGGCGGGCGCGGTCGGCACGGCGGTGGTCTCCCCCGCCGATGGTGTCATCGCCTTCGCCGGGCCGGTCGCCGGCCGCACCCTGCTGACCGTCGACCACGGCTCCGGTTTCGTGACGACGCTGGAGCCGGTGGCACCGGTCGTCGCCGCCGGCCAGTCGGTCGTGCGCGGCGAGGTGCTGGGCACGATCACAACCGGCGGGCACACCCGGCGGGGCGAGGTGCACATCGGAGTGCGGCGCGATGGCGAGTACGTCAATCCGATGCTGCTGTTCGGCGACGTGCCGCGGGCGGTGCTGCTGCCCTGCTGTCAGTCGTCCCGCTCGATGCGGTTGCGGTCGCCCTCGTCGGCGACGGCATCCAGCTCGCCGGCCTCGACCTCGTTGTCGTTGCCCGCGATCACCACGGAGCCGATCGCGTCGCGCACGTCGACCGTGTTGCGGTCCCCGCGCACCGCGAGGTCGTCGACGGCGGTGGCCTCCACGTCGTTGTCCTGTCCGGCGATCGTGACCGAACCGACGTCACCCGCGTCCACCTCGTGCCGGTCGCCGGCGATGAGCAGCTCCCCCACGGTGGCGGTGGTGAGGTCCAGCTCGACATCGGTGCCCTCCACCGTCACCTGCGGGCACGACCCGGTCAGCACGCGGTCGCCGCCCGCCGAGACCGTCACGGCCGATCCGCCGCAGTCGTGGCCGGGAAGGGTGGTCGACGAGGGCGACGGGATCGCGGACGGCGTCGCCGGGACGGGGGCCGCGGGCGATGAGTCCGCCGGGGAGGTCGGGCGAACCGTCACGGCAGGGCGCGCGCCGTCGGCCGGCACCGGCGAGCACCCGCTGAAGGTGATCGCCATCGCGGCGGCGGCGAGGACGACGGAGGCTGTCAGACGGTGACGGGACATGGCTCAACGGTAGGCGGCGCGGTGAGACGTCGCCACACGACCCGTCGCGTCAGGCTCGGGGGTGCGCCAGACGATAGGCCGCGGTGAGACGTTCGCTCGAGACGTGGGTGTAGATCTGCGTCGTCCCGAGGCTCGCGTGGCCGAGCATCTCCTGCACCGCGCGCAGGTCCGCTCCCCCGTCCAGCAGGTGGGTCGCCGCCGAGTGGCGCAGGGCATGAGGCCCCACGGTCTCCGCGCCCACCAGGGGCGCGATCTCCCGCGCGACGACGTCGTACACCGCCCGCGGCCCGATGCGCGCCCCGCGGAGGCCGAGGAACACCGCCGGGGGCGGGGATTCGCCGCGAGCCGCGAGCGCGGGCCGCCCCCGCACCAGGTAGGCATCGAGAGCGCGCGCAGCGGGGGCGCCGTAGGGCACCACCCGGTCTTTCGAGCCTTTGCCCAGCACCCGAACGGTGGCGGCGGAACGGTCGAGGTCGCCGACGTCGATGCCGCACAGCTCCGACACCCGCAGTCCGGCTCCGTACAGCAGCTCCAGCACCGCCGCATCGCGCAGATCCCGGGGGTCTCCGGCGGCAGCACGGGCGTGCACGCCGTCGAGCACGTCGGCGAGACCGTCGGCCGCGGCGACGCGCGGCAGTGTGCGTCCCCGCTTCGGAGCGACCAGGCGCAGACTGGGGTCGGTCGGCAGGTGGCCGTACTCGACCGCCCATCCGAACAAGCCGCGAGCGGCGGCCGTGCGCCGGGCGAGGGTGGCACGTGCGTCGCCCCGGCGGGTCGCCGCCCACAGCCATTCCCGCAGGGCCTCGAGGTCCACCTCGGTCAGCGGGAGATCGCCGACGGAGGCGGTCATGTCCGCCAGGTCGGAACGATATGCCCGCACGGTGGCCTGCGACAGGCGGCGCACATCGACGAGGTGCCGCGTGTAGACCTCGACCGCCTCGGAGATGCGCATGTGTCCAGGATGCCGTCCGCATCGATCGTTGCGCCGCCGACCCTCCGATCACCGCCGCGTCACCACGAGCCGCCACCCGGCAGGTCCGTGCTGCGCCCGCCCGTGCAGGAGCAGCAGGCCGAGGCCCCGTTCGACCTGCGTGGTGCTCTGGCCGCACCTGCGCGCGATGTCGTCCACCGGCCGCCAGGCACGGGTGCTCAGCGCATCGCGCAGGGCGGTGGCCTCGTCGATCCACTCCTCCGCCCCCGGCAGCCGGTCGTCGTGCATGCCGAGCAGCTCGCGCACATCGTCCGCATCCGTGATGCAGCGGGCGTCGTACTCGCGCAGCAGGCGGTGGCACCCGGCCGAGGAGGGACTCGTCACCGGGCCGGGAACCGCGCCGAGCCCCCGACCGAGCGACGCCGCGTGCCCGGCCGTGTTGAGCGATCCGCTGCGGTGGCCCGCTTCGACGACGACCACCGCATCCGACAGCGCGGCGATGAGACGGTTGCGCGCCAAGAACCTCCACTTCGTCGGTGCCGCGCCGCAGGGCAGTTCACTGATCACCGCACCCGATCGGGCGACGCGGCGCAGCAGATCTTCGTGGCCGGACGGATAAGGGCGGTCCACTCCCCCGGCGAGGAAGGCGTCCGTGTGCCCACCAGCGGCGAGGGCGGCGCGGTGCGCGGCGCCGTCGATGCCGTAGGCGGCGCCGGAGACGATGCGCACCCCGTCCCCGGCGAGATCCGCCGCCAGCTCCATCGCGACGTGCTCGCCGTACGAGGTCGCGGCGCGCGCGCCGACGATCGCCACGGCCAGGCCCCGCTGCTCGGGGAGTGCGCCCCGCACCCACAGCGCCAGCGGCGCGTGGGGGCCGAGGTCGTCCATTCGGGCCGGCCACCGCGCGTCGCCGGGCACGACGAGACGGGCCGTCACGCGGCGCGCGGTGTCGAAGGCGGCCCTCAGCGGGCCGGGTGCGAGTCGCGGTCGCCAGCGGTCGAGCGCATCCTGCGCGCGGGCGGGATCGATCCCTGCGGCCGCCGCGATGCCCCGGGCGTCTCCGGTGACGACGGACCCCAGCGCGGCGGCCGCACCCACCTCGCCGACCAGCAGCCCGGCGTCGCCGTCGCCCGGCTCGCACAGCGCCGACCAGACGGCGCGCGCATAGCGCTCGACGACGACGCCGTCGTCGAGCTCGCCCGGCACGAGTCCGAGCAGCGCCGCACGAGCGGCGTTCGCGGAGAGAGGGAGGGTGGAGTTCACAGTGGGGTCGCCCCTTTCTTCAGATACAGCGCCCGGCCGATGTCGTCGATCTCGAGGCGGTCGCGCCCGGCCAGGTCAGCGTGCGTCCACGCCACACGCAGCACACGGTCGTACCCGCGCAGCGTGAGCGCGCCGCGGTGCAGGGCCGCGTCCAGCGGACGGCGCACCAGCGGCGGCGGCGCGCACGGACCCTGCCGCAGCCACGCCCCCGAGACCTCCGCATTGGTGCGCCAGGGCGTGGCGCGCAGTCGACCGGCCGCGAGGTGGCGGGCCGCCGCGACCCGTGCGCGCGCCTCTGCGGTCGTGATGCCGCGCTGCCCTGCGGCCTGCGTGTGCGCGACGGAGACGCGCCTCACCGACAGCTCGATGTCGATGCGGTCGCGGATCGGTCCGGACAGCCGACCGAGGTAACGGCGGATGCCGGCCGGCGGGCAGACGCAGTCGCCCCCGGGCACCCCGTAGGAGCCGCAGGGGCACGGGTTCGTCGCGAGGACGAGCTGGAATCGTGCGGGAAAGACCGCGCTCGCACCGGCCCGCTGAATCTGGATGACCCCGTTCTCCAGCGGCTCGCGCAGTGCGTCGAGGGCGCCGCCGGCGAACTCGCCCGCCTCATCGAGGAACAGCACGCCACCGCTGGCCCGCGCGATCGCCCCGGGACGGATCACACGGCTTCCCCCGCCGACGAGGGCGGCGACGCTGGCGGTGTGGTGCGGCGCCTCAAACGGCGGTGTGCGCTCCAGCCGCACGACCCCGGCACCACTGAGCGAGCGCACCGACGCCGCCTGAAGTGCCGCAGCGTCATCGAGGTCGGGCAGGATGCCGGGTAGCCGACGCGCCAGCATGGTCTTTCCCGCGCCCGGCGGCCCGCTCATCAGCACGTGGTGGCCACCGGCGGCGGCGAGCACGATCGCGTCGACCGCATCCCGCTGCCCGATCACCTCGGCCAGCTCGAGCACCGGCGCGGGCGCGTCGGCGGGTTCGGCGGCGCCGACCGGCACGAGGTCACGGTCTTCGACGTCGAGGCCGTGCCAGCGCAGCACCTGCAGCAGGCTGACAGCGCCGAGCACCTCCATCCCCTCGACCAGCTCCGCCTCGGCGCGGTTCGCGTGCGGCACGGCCACGCGGGTGATGCCGGCGCGCGCCGCGGCGAGCACGGCCGGCAGCACCCCGGGGACCGGTCGCAGCCGTCCGTCCAGCCCCAGCTCCCCGAGGTGCACGGTGGCCCGAAGCGATCGGGGGTCGAGGCTCTGTTCGGTGGCCAGCGCCGCGACGGCGATGGCCAGGTCGAACCCGGCGCCCTGCTTGGGCAGGCTCGCCGGTGAGAGGTTCACTGTGATCCGCCGCCGCGGCAGCTGCACGCCGCTGTTCTCGCAGGCATTGTGCACGCGCTGGTGCGCCTCACCGAGCGCCTTGTCCGGGAGTCCGATGATCTTGAAGTCCGGCGTCTGGCGTGACAGGTCGGCCTCGACCTCGACGAGTGCGCCGTCGAGCCCGGTGAGGGCGACGGACCAGGTGCGCGCGACGGTCATCGCAGGTCCTGCAGATGCTCGAGCACCGCCGTGGCCGGATCGTCCCCCGTGATCGCGATCACATCGAGTCGGAGCATCCGCCCCTGCACGACATCGGGATGGGCGGCCATCCACGCGTACGCCACCTGCCAGAGGCGCCGGCGCTTGCGTTCGTCCACCGCTTCCAACGGGTGCCCGAAGGCGTCGGAGCGCCGGGTCTTCACCTCGACGAGGATCAGCTCGCCGCCTCGGGCTGCGATCAGATCCAGCTCGCCCTGCGCGCACCGCCAGTTGCGGTCGAGCACCTGCCACCCGGCATCCTGCAGGTGCCGCGCCGCTCGCGCCTCACCCGCTCGCCCACGCTCGTCCTTGGCTGCCATGCAGCGATCGTGGCGCGCTGTGGCCGGCCGCGCGGGGGCGCATCGGCGCGCCGTGGACGCTCAGGTCCGATCGGCGCCTGAGGAGAAGGCGCCGGCCTCAGGAATCGAGCGAGAGCTCCTCGGGCAGGTGGAAGTCCCGCCGCGTCAGCTCCTCGACGTTGACGTCCTTGAATGTCAGCACACGCACCGACTTCACGAACCGGTCGGCGCGGTAGATGTCCCACACCCACACGTCGGTCATCGAGATCTCGAAGTAGAAGTCGTGCTCGGTGTCACGACGCACCACGTTCACCTCGTTGGCGAGGTAGAACCGGCGCTCGGTCTCGATGACGTACGCGAACTGCGACACGACATCGCGGTACTCGCGATACAGCGCCAGCTCAAGTTCGCGGTCGTAGTCCTCGAAGCCCTCGTCATCCATGGTGACTCCATCCTAGGCCCGGGTCAGAACAGCGTCGGCGCTTCCGCGATCGCCCACGACGCTCGGTGATGGGAGCTCAGGCCGATGGCACGGATCGCCTCCCGGTGTTCCAGGCTCGCGTAGCCCTTGTTGCGCGCCCACTGATAGTCCGGCCACTCGTCGTGGAGGGTCGTCATGTGCGCGTCGCGGGCCACCTTGGCGATGACGGATGCCGCGGCGGCGCTCGCACAGTCGCGGTCGGCCTTCACCACCGGTCGCACGTTCAGTCCGGTTCCCCCGGCGGGGGTGATGTAGTCGTGGTTGCCGTCGAGCAGCACCAGCGCCTCCTCTGCGACGACGCCGTGCGCGGTCAGCTGCGTGATGGCGCGCAGTGCCGCCAGGCCCAGGGCGCGGATGATGCCGACCTGGTCGACCTCGGCGGGACTGGCCCAGCCCACGGCCGAGGCCTGCACCCAGCCGGCGGCGCGCGCGGCGACGTCGGCACGGCGCGCGGCGGGCACGAGCTTGGAATCGCGCAGCCCCTCGGGGATGCGACGGCGGGCGCGCGCCGCATCCATCGCCACGGCACCGACGGCCACAGGACCGGCGAGGGCACCTCGGCCGACCTCGTCGCACGCGATCACCAGCGGGTGCTCGCGCAGCAGACGTCGCTCGAGGGTCAGTCGGGGCTCGACGACGGTCACGGCTCGGTCGACTCCGGATCAGAGCTCGGGATGCCGGCGAACACGTCGTGCTGGCCGTCGATCAGCCCGAGCCGGTCCAGCGGCCACGTGATGAGGAACGCCCGGCCGACGACGTTCTCGATCGGAACGAAACCCTTGCCGGGCTGGTCCACGTTGTACCGCGAGTCGCGGGAGTGGTCGCGGTTGTCGCCCAGCACCCAGAGAGATCCTTCGGGCACGACGACGTCGAACTCCACCACCTTCGGGGCGTTCTCGCCGGCGAGCAGATTCAGGTAGGGCTTCTCGTCGATCGGCACGCCGTTGACGGTCAGCTGCCCGAGCACGTTGCAGCACACCACCCTGTCTCCGGGAAGCCCGACGATGCGCTTGATCAGGTGATCCTTGCTATCGGGCGCAGAGAGGCCGATGAAGCCCATGGCAGCGTCCACCGCAGCCGCCAGCGGAGCGCGCTCCGGTTCCGGCGTGACGGGGAGCCAGCCGCCCGGGTCGCGGAAGACCACGACGTCGCCGCGGTCGTAGCCGCCGAACCGTGGCGACAGCTCATCGACCAGGATGCGGTCCTCGATCTGCAGCGTCTGCTGCATCGACCCCGACGGGATGTAGAACGAGCGGACGACGAAGGTCTTCACCAGGAACGACACGACGACCGCGATCAGCACGATGACGAGCACATCGCGCAGGAACGGCCACCATCCTCGGCGGCGATGCGCCGCAGGTTCCTGTGGCGGCACCATCTGCTCAGCCGTCATCGACATTCCTCTTCCGCCGCCCGCCGACCACGGGCGTTCGCGCGCTCAAGCGTCGCACATTCCACCTGGACCCGCGGTGTACGACGCGGGCGGAGACGACGGATGCCCCGGGCACGAGACCCAGGGCATCCGTCGTGAGAGCACGATCAGCGGTCGCGCTTCTCCTTGATCTTGGCCTTCTTGCCGCGGAGGTTGCGCAGGTAGTACAGCTTCGCGCGACGCACGTCACCACGGGTGACGACCTCGATGTGGTCGATCACCGGGCTGTGCACCGGGAAGGTGCGCTCCACGCCGACCTGGAAGCTGATCTTGCGGACGGTGAAGGTCTCGCGCACACCATCTCCCGAGCGACCGAGCACGACGCCCTGGAAGATCTGGATACGCGAGCGGTTTCCCTCGGTGATGTTGACGTGCACCTTGACGGTGTCACCGGGGCCGAACTGGGGGATGTCCGAGCGCAGGGATGCTGCGTCGACAGAGTCGAGGATCTGCATGATCGTCACTTCCTGCAGCCGCCACAGGTCGACCGCGAGATAGAGGAGTAAAAGAAAGTCGGTGCCCCGGGACCGACTGCGCGGTCCGCTCCCCTGAGGCAGAGACCTTCAGGGCACGAAGATCCATTCTGCCATGCCGCGACCCCCCGGCCAAACCATCAGACGCTCGGGGGCGTGCGCTTCTCCTCGATGACGACCACCTCGGGGGCCTCGGGCTCCACGCGCTCCTCCGGAGCAGGGATGAACGCGGCGCCGCCCTGGGTGCGCATCAGCGTGATGCGGGGGCCGCTCTCGGACCACAGCTGCCACAGCAGCAGCCAGAACAGACCGACCGCGAGGGCGGCGGAGCCGAACGCCTGGGCGATCCACGCCGGGCCGTACCAGCCGAGTGAGATCACCGACAGGTGCCAGAGGCCGAAGCCGAGCACGTCCCACCACGACACCGCCCGCTCCGCGCGCACCGTCCCCCGCGCCCGCACCAGCAGCATCAGGGCCAGTTCGACGAGGAAGACCGCGGGTACGGCGATGAACAGGGCCCACACGAAGGCGAAGCCGCCGGCATCGAAGACGCCCCAGCCGACCAGCAGCCACAGCGGCAGCACGAAGGCCGCAGGCAGCAGCCAGAGAAAGAACGCCCGTCGCAGCCACATGTCTCCGATGCTACGCCTGCCCCGCATGCCGGGCACCGTATGCGCCCGCGGCGTGCGCATCATCGGCGAGAATGGAAGACGACGGAAGGAAACCGATGATCGAGCTGCGCACACCCGCCGAGATCGACGCGATGCGCCCCGCCGGCCGATTCGTGGCGGAGGTGCTCACGACCCTGCGCGACGAGACGAAGGTGGGCACGAACCTGCTCGCGATCGACCGCCGCGCCCACGACATGATCCGCCGCGCCGGCGCGGAGTCCTGCTACATCGACTACCACCCCTCGTTCGGCGCCAGTCCATTCGGCAAGGTCATCTGCACCTCGGTCAACGACGCGGTGCTGCACGGTCTCCCCCACGACTACGCGCTGCGCGACGGCGATCTCGTGACGCTGGACTTCGCCGTCGCCGTCGACGGCTGGGTCGCCGATTCGGCCGTGTCGTTCGTGGTGGGCACGCCGCGCGACGAGGACCTCGCCCTCATCGACACCACCGAGCGGGCGCTGGATGCGGCGATCGCCGCCGCCACCGTCGGCAACCGGGTGGGCGACATCTCCCACGCCGTGGCCCAGGTCGCTCACGGCGACGGATATTCCATCAACACCGACTTCGGCGGGCACGGCGTCGGGCGCACCATGCACGGCGACCCCCACGTGCCCAATGACGGCAAGCCCGGTCGCGGCTATCCGCTGCGCCCCGGGCTCGTGCTCGCGCTGGAGCCCTGGTTCCTGCAGACCACCGACGAGCTCATCACCGACCCGGACGGCTGGACGCTGCGCAGCGTCGACGGTTCCCGAGGCGCGCACTCCGAGCACACCATCGCGGTCACCGCGGAGGGTCCGATCGTGCTGACTGACCGCTCCTTCCTCGGCGTCGACTGAGAGCGGACGCGCCGCGCCTCAGGCGGCGACCGCCATCCGTCCGTAGCCGAGTGCGATCAGCAGGCTGAGCGCGGCGAGCACGGCCGCGACGGGCACCATCGTGTAGCGCTCCGGCCGGCTGCGTGAGACGCCGTTCATCACGATCCCGACCGCGAAGTACGCCGTGATGACCCACATCGCGATGGTCGAGAACGTCGAGGGCACCACGTCGATCATGTCGACGCGGTCGAAGGCGATCACGACGATGACGGCGTAGATCACGATCGCCACGATGCTTCCCATGCGCAGCCGCGCCGGCAGGACCCGGTGCTGCCCGCCCCAGGCGAAGCGCCCGATCGGCGCGCCGAGCGCGAGTGCGAGCTGGAACAGGGCCAGCGCGGCCAGCACGATCGTCAGCGCAAGGGCGAAGGGCATTTCGCCACCCTAGCGGGGCGGCGGGTCGGACCCCGTCAGGCGAGCAGGTCCGGGCGCCGTTCGCGCGTGCGCTCAACCTGCTGCTCGTGCCGCCAGGCGGCGATGGCGCCGTGGTTGCCGCTGAGCAGGATCGGCGGGACGGTGCGCCCGCGCCATTCAGAGGGCTTGGTGTACGACGGGTACTCCAGCAGCCCGTCCTCGTGGGATTCCTCCACGAGGCTCTCGGGGTTGCCCACGACGCCGGGGATGAGCCGGCCGATGGCCTCGATCATGGCCATCGCGGCGACCTCGCCGCCGTTGAGCACGTAGTCGCCCAGGCTCACCAGCCGCACCTCGCCGAGGGTCGCCGCGTAGTCGAACACCCGCTCGTCGATGCCCTCGTAGCGTCCGCACCCGAACACCAGCTGCGGCTGCTGCGCGAATTCGCGGGCGGTGGCCTGCGTGAACCGCTCGCCGGCGGGCGAGGGGAAGACGAAGACGGGACGGATGCCGGCTTCGGCGGCCTCGGCGGCGATGGCATCCAGCGCCTCGCCCCACGGCTCGGGCTTCATGACCATGCCGGCGCCGCCCCCGTAGGGCGTGTCGTCGACGGTGCGGTGACGGTCGTGCGTGTGCTCGCGCAGGTCGTGCACGCGCACGTCGAGCAGTCCCGCGCCGCGGGCCTTCCCCAGAAGGGAGACCTCGAGCACGTCGAAGAACGCCGGGAAGATCGTGACGACGTCGATGCGCACGTCAGCCCTCGGAGCGCGGCGCCTCAGGAGCGTCCGCCTCGGGCGCGGCGATGTCGGCGACCGGCGCAGCGCCGGCGGCATCTGCGGCGGCGTCGACATCGGCGGCATCCGCCTCAGCGACGGTATCCGCGTCGGCGGGCTCGGGCTGCGCCTCGGGTTCGGCGGGCAGGTCCTCGAGCAGTCCGGCCGGCGGCGTGACGATGACGCGGCCGGCAGCGAGGTCGACCTCGGGGACGATCGCCTTGACGAAGGGGACGAGGATCTCGGCGTCGTCGGAGCCCGTGGGACGCACGATCAGCAGGTCCTGCGCGGGGAGGTGGTCCACGCGGACCACGCGACCGAAGACCTGGCCGTCGCGGACGACGTCGAGGCCGACGAGCTGATGGTCGTACCAGGCGTCGGGCTCGGGAGCCTCGTCGGTGTCGTCCTGGTCGATCCAGAGGATGGCCCGCACGAGGGTCTCCGCACCCTCGCGGTCCTCGACATCGTCGAAGAACACCACGGGGTGGGAGTTCATCCACCGGAACTCACGCACGGTGACGGTCTTGCCATGCCAGGGCGACGTCTCGGGCACCTGCAGCGTGAACTGCGCGCCGGGGACGAAGCGCCGGTCCGGGTCGTCGGTGTACAGCTCCAGCTTCAGCGCACCCTTGAGGCCGTGCGCCTTGACCAGGCGCCCGACCCGCAGCTGGGCACGCGGGGTCTTCGCAGCGGACACGTCAGTCATCCGCGACGTCTACCCGCACGCGGCGCCCGTCGGCCAGTGCCGACACGACGGTGCGCAGCGCTTTGGCCGTGCGTCCGCCGCGCCCGATGACGCGCCCCCGGTCATCCGGGTGCACGCGCACCTCCAGCACATCACCACGGGGCGAGGTGGAGGAATGGATCTTCACGTCGTCCGGGTGATCGACGATCCCCTTGACGACGTGCTCGAGCGCGGCGGCCAGCAACGGATTACTCTGCGTCGGTCGAGGCGGCCTCAGCCGACTCGTCGGACGCGGCGTCGGCGGCAGGCGCGTCGGCCTTCTTCTCCGCCTTCGGCTTGACGACGGACTTCTTCGCGGCGTCGATCTCGAACGGCGCCTTCGGCTCGGCCGTCTTCACGGTCGAAACGGCGTTCTTGTCGCCCTTGAAGGTGCCCCAGTCGCCGGTCAGCTTGAGGATCGCGGCGACCTGCTCGGTGGGCTGGGCGCCCACGGAGAGCCAGTACTGCGCGCGCTCGGAGTCGACCTCGATGAACGAGGGCTCCTCGGTCGGGTGGTACTTGCCGATCTCCTCGATGACGCGACCGTCACGCTTGGTGCGCGAGTCGGCGACGACGATGCGGTAGTACGGGGCACGGATCTTGCCGAGCCGCTTGAGACGGATCTTGACAGCCACAATTCTCCTGAATGTGTCGGAAGGATGAACGTCGCCTGGAGCGTGGGGTGCACACCCGGCAAAAGCTCTGAGGGTGGATCGTGGGCTGGATAGAGGGTCGAGCACACGGTCCGACCTTCTATTTTGCCAGATGCCGGGCCATGCCGCGAACCACCCTCCTGTGCGTGCCAGACTGTGCGCATGACGGTGCCCTTCGCGACATCCGCCCGCTCGTCCGTGGGACTGGAATGGGAGCTGATGCTCGCCGACGGCGAGACCGGCGACCTCGTCCCCCGCGCCCCGGAGGTGATCGCCGCCCTCGAGGAGTCGACAGCCCATGAGCGCTTCACGGTGACGGGCGAGCTGCTGACCAACACCCTCGAAGTGACCAGCGGCATCGGCAGCACGGTCGCCGCCGCCGTCGACGACATCGCCGACGCCATCGCGGCGGTGCGCAGCGTCACCGACCCCCTCGGACTGGAGCTGCTGTGCGCGGGCAGCCACCCCTTCGCGCAGTGGTACGACCAGGGCGTGACGGACAAGACCCGCTACAACACGCTCATCGAGCGCACGCAGTGGTGGGGGCGCAACATGATGATCTGGGGCATCCACGTGCACGTCGGCGTCGACCACGTCGACAAGGTGCTGCCGATCGTCAACGCCCTCGCGACCTACCTGCCGCACCTGCAGGCGCTGTCGGCGTCGAGCCCCTTCTGGGCAGGCGAATCCACCGGCTACGCCTCCAACCGCGCGCTGGTCTTCCAGCAGCTGCCGACCGCG
Source organism: Microbacterium sp. zg.Y1084 (assembly GCF_024623595.1). NCBI lineage: Bacteria > Bacillati > Actinomycetota > Actinomycetes > Micrococcales > Microbacteriaceae > Microbacterium > Microbacterium sp. zg.Y1084. The sequence continues at coordinate 229,439 of NZ_JANJGV010000001.1, read as the reverse complement.
GGCCTCCCCTGGCCCCTGCAGAACTGGGCGGAGTACGAGGCCTACCTCGACGACATGGTCGCCACGGGCGTCATGGCGGATGCCACCGAGGTGCGCTGGGACGTGCGCCCGGCGCCGCGCTGGGGAACCGTAGAGGTGCGCGCCTGCGACGGCATGTCGACCCTGCCGGAGCTCGCCGCCGTCGCCGCGCTGGTGCAGGTGCTGGTGGAGCACTTCTCCCGGGAGCTGGATGCCGGGCGCGAGCTGCCCATCCTGCAGCCGTGGTTCGTGCGCGAGAACAAGTGGCGCGCGGCCCGGTACGGCTTGGACGCTCGTCTGATCGTCGACCGCGAGGGCACCCAGGCGCCCGTCGCCGAGCACCTGCGCGAGACGCTGGACCGCCTCGCCGACATCGCCGTCGAGCTGAAATGCGCGCGGGAGTTCGCCGAAGTCGACACGATCCTCGCCGGCGGAGCGAGCTATGCCCGGCAGCTGACGGTGGCCGAGGCGGCCGATGGCGACCTGCGCGAGGTCGTGCAGCACCTCATCCGGGAGTTCCGCAACGGTCCGACCCTGCGCGAGCACCTGCGCCAGCTGCGCACCTGACGCGACCTCCCCCGGACACCGCCGCCGACGGCGGGGCGGGGGTACGCCGGCGCGCCGAGCCGAGCGGATGCCGCCGGTCGCGTTCGAGCGATCAGGCCTTGCCGAACAGCTTCTGGATCTCGGCGAGCTCCGCCTCGGTGGGCGGGGTCTGCGGCGCGCCCAGGCCGAAGCCCGATCCCGACGCGGCCGGGGCGGCCGCCGCCAGGCCCGCGGCCTCGGCGGCACGCTTGGCGGGGTTGCCCGAGCGAGGGACGTTGCGCTTCTTCGCGGCCTTGTTCCCGCGCTTGCTCGATGCGCCGGGCTTGCCGCCGACCGCGCCCATGCCGGGGATGTTGGGGACACCGCCGCGCGCGACGGTCTTCATCATCTTCGCGGCCTGCTCGAAGCGCTGCACGAGCTGGTTGACGTCGGTGACCGTCATGCCCGAACCCCGCGCGATGCGCAGGCGGCGGGAGCCGTTGAGCAGCTTGGGGTTGCGTCGCTCAGCGGGGGTCATCGAGCGGATGATGGCCTCGGTGCGGTCGATCTCGCGCTCGTCGAAGTCGTCGAGCTGTTGCTTCATCTGCCCCATGCCCGGGAGCATCCCGAGCATCTTCTTCATCGAGCCCATCTTCTTGAGCTGCTGCATCTGCTCGAGGAAGTCTTCGAGGGTGAAGGTCTCGGTCGCGAGCTTCTGCGCGACCTTCTGGGCCTCTTCCTCGTCGAACGCCTGCTGCGCCTGCTCGATCAGGGTGAGGATGTCACCGAGGTCGAGGATGCGGCTGGCCATGCGGTCGGGGTGGAAGGCCTCGAGGTCGTCCAGACCCTCACCGGTCGACGCGTAGATGATCGGGCGGCCGGTGACCGATGCGACCGACAGCGCGGCACCACCACGCGCGTCGCCGTCGAGCTTCGACAGCACGACACCCGTGAAGTCGACACCCTCCTGGAAGGCCTTGGCCGTGTTGACGGCGTCCTGACCGATCATCGCGTCGATGACGAACAGCACCTCGTCGGGGTCGGTCGCCTTGCGGATGTCGGAGGCCTGCTTCATCAGCTCGGCATCGACGCCCAGCCGTCCGGCGGTGTCGATGATGACCACGTCGTGCTGCTGGCGGCGGGCGGTCTCCACGCCGTCCCGGGCGACCTGCACGGGGTTGCCGACGCCGTTGCCCGGTTCGGGCGCGTAGATGGCGGCACCGGCCTGCTTCGCCACGACCTGCAGCTGGTTCACGGCGTTGGGGCGCTGGAGATCGGCGGCCACCAGCAGCGGCGTGTGGCCGTCCTTCTCGAGCTGCTTCGCCAGCTTGCCGGCGAACGTCGTCTTACCGGAGCCCTGGAGCCCCGCGAGCATGATGACCGTCGGCGGGTTCTTCGCGAACTGCAGGCGACGCTGCTGCCCGCCGAGGATCGCGACGAGCTCCTCGTTGACGATCTGCACGACCTGCTGCGCCGGATTCAGCGCGCGATTGACCTCGTCGCCGAGCGCCCGCTCACGCACCTTGGCGGTGAACTCCTTGACCACGGGCAGCGCGACGTCGGCATCCAGCAGCGCCCGGCGGATCTCGCGGACGGTCCCGTCGACATCGGCGGCGGTGAGCTTGCCTTTGGTGCGGAGGTTGCGGAAGGTCTCTGTGAGACGATCTGAGAGCGTGCCGAAGGTAGCCATGATTCCCCGATTCTACGCGGACGCGCGACCCACCCGCCGACCCTGCTAGGCGGTCGGCTCCTGGAAGAGGGTCAGCTGCAGTCCGGCGGGTGCGCGCAGCCGCGCGTTGACCGAGCGCCACGGCGTCACGCGGGCGGATGCCTGCAGCTGCGCCCCGGCACGGACGAGCGCGGATGCCGCGGCGTCGGCGTCGCCGACTTCGAGTCCGATCCGCAGCGGGTCACTGGGGGCATCGCCGTCGGTCTCGACGGCGTCGATGTACCCCACCTGCGCCGGGTTGGCCAGCTCCAGCGTGGCGCGGCCGGCGTCGAGGATCGCCACGCGCGCACCGCCCTCCGCGTCGTAGGCCGCCGCCTGCGGCATTCCGAGGGCATCCCGGTAGAACTCCAGCGCCTCGTCGAACCGTTCGGCCCGCACCACGAGTCGCAGCTGCCGCACCGGGCCCGCCGTGTCGGGCACCGCCGACAGCGCTGATTCCAGCAGCGGCGCGAGCGCCGCTCCCCCCGGCCCGTCGCCCGCCCACGCCCAGACAGCCGCGAAGACCGCGCCCGCGTAGGCGCTGCCGGTCACCTCGGCCTGCAGGGGCGCCCGGCCGTCGCCGACCAGCCTGTCCGTCACGGCCGTTCCCAGGCGCAGCTGACGCACGGCGCGCTCACGGTGCAGATCGGCAGCCAGCCCCATCGCGGCTTCGTGGATGATCGCCAGCGCGAGGTGATCGGGAGCGAAGTCGTCGCCGATCGCGGCCAGCGTCTCGCGCACCGCCGCACCCGCGCCGAGCGCTGCCGTCGCGGCATCCAGTCGTTCGTCCAGCCCCGACCAGAGCACGTCCGCCTTCGAGGCGAAGTAGTTGAAGAAGCTCGACCTGCTCACGCCGGCGCGCCTGGTGATGTCGGCGACCGACGTGGCGTCGTAACCCTGCTCCAGGAACAGCTCGCATGCCGCCTCGGCGAGAGTGTGGCGCGAGGAGGCTCTGGGTCTACCCACCCGGTTCATATGCTCAGCGTACGGATCTCTCCGCGCCGTCGCGCACGCGGTGCCGCCTGGGCTATTCGGCGCTGGTGACCGACTGCACGTGACCGTCGGATGCGAGGTTCACCAGCAGCACGTCGTCGGTGGCATCCGGATCGAGCGCGTACTCCAGCACGGCGAACGGATCGCTGCCGCCGTGCTCGTCGGCCAGGATCGTCATGCTCATCAGCTGCAGCGACCGGATGACGTCGACGTGGACGTCGCCGGAGATGTCGACGAGGTACTCCTCGATGTCCTCGCCCAGACGGTCCTGCTGCTGCAGGATGTACTCCGTCACCTCGCTGGTGCGATCGTCGAGCTCGGTGACCATCGCGTTGCGGGAAGTGAGGTCGATGCTCTCGAGCGCCGTGATCATGGCCGCGGCGATGTCGAGGGCAGCCGTCGACACGTCGTCCTGATCGGGCGCGGTGAGGTCCACCGTCACGACCTGGTCGGCGAACTCCACGTTCTCGGACCAGAAGATCGACCCGTCGGGGCCGGTCTCCAGGAGTCCGAAGTAGTCGTGCTCGATGGCCATGTGTCTATGAAACCAGTCCCGCCGGTGTGGCGATAGTGCGGCAACCCATGCCCGTCAGTCGACCAGCGAAGCGGCGAAGACGTGCGGGGTGAAACCGGTGAGGTCGTTGATGCCCTCGCCCTGCCCGAGGAGCTTGACGGGGATGCCGGTGCGCTCCTGCACCGCGAGGACGAATCCGCCCTTGGCGGACCCGTCGAGCTTGGTCAGCACGAGGCCGGTGACCCCGGCATGCTGCAGGAAGGCCTCCGCCTGCATGACACCGTTCTGGCCGGTGGTGGCATCCAGCACCAGCAGCACCTCGCTGATCGGCGCCTGCTTCTCGATGACGCGGCGGATCTTGGTGAGCTCATCCATCAGTCCGCCCTTGGTGTGCAGGCGTCCGGCGGTGTCCACCAGCACGATCTCGGTGCCGGTGCGCTTGGCGTACTCGATGGTCTGGAACGCGACGGAGGCCGGGTCCTGACCCTCCTGCTGCGGGCGCACGATCGCCGCTCCCCCGCGCTCGGCCCACGTGGCCAGCTGGTCGACGGCGGCGGCGCGGAAGGTGTCGGCTGCTCCGACGACGACGCTGCGACCGTAGCGCTGCAGGAACTTGGCGAACTTGCCGATCGTGGTGGTCTTTCCCACGCCGTTCACGCCGACGACCAGAACCACGGCGGGACGCTCGGTCAGCCGCAGCGTCGTGTCGAACTTCGCGAAGTGCTCCTCGAGCGTCTCCTTCAGCATGCGCTGCAGGTCGCGCGGATCCGTCGTGCGGTAGCGCTCGACCTTCTCCTGCAGCTCCTCGACGATGCGCTCGGTGATGTCGGGACCGAAGTCGGCGGTCAGCAGCGCGGTCTCGAGGTCCTCCCACGTGTTCTCATCGATCGTGGGCTTGACGAACATGCCGCGCAGGGCGCGGCCGAGCGACCAGGAGTTCTCCGCCATGGCTCCAGCCTAGGCCGACTGCGCGCTCTCCCTGTCCCGCACGCGCTGCCCGACCACCGCGGAGACGCCGTCCTGGCGCATCGACACGCCGTAGAGCGCGTCGGCGATCTCCATCGTGCGCTTCTGGTGGGTGATGACGATGAGCTGGCTGGATTCGCGCAGCTGCTCGAACACGCCCAGCAGGCGGCCGAGGTTGGCGTCGTCCAGCGCCGCCTCCACTTCGTCGAGGATGTAGAACGGGCTGGGACGGGCCTTGAAGATTGCGGTCAGCAGCGCCACGGCTGCGAGCGAGCGCTCCCCGCCGGACAGCAGCGACAGCCGTTCGATCTTCTTGCCCACCGGCCGAACGGTCACCTCGATCCCGGTGGTGAGCGGGTGCTCCGGATCGGTGAGGGCGATGTTGCCCGTCCCGCCGGGGAAGAGGATGGGGAACACCTCGCCGAACGCGGTGCGGGTGTCCTCGAACGCGGCGAGGAAGATCGTCTGCATCCGCTCGTCGAGCTCATCGATGATGGTCATCAGATCGGCCCGGGTCTGGGAGAGGTCGGCGAGCTGCTCGGTGAGGAACCGGTGGCGCTGCTCGAGCGCGGCGTACTCCTCCAGCGCCAGCGGGTTCACGCGCCCCAGCTGTCCGAGCTTGCGCTCGGCGTCCTGCAGACGGCGGCGCTGCGCGGCGCGGTCGTACGCCTCGACGCGCGCGTCATCGTCGGCCGTCGGCGCCGGAACGGGCTGATCGGGACCGTATTCCGAAATGAGAATGTTCTCGTCGAGTCCGAGTTCTGATGACACCCGCTCAAGCAGGCTCGTGACGTGCAGGCGCTTCTCGTGGATCTGCAGTTCGAGACCGTGCACGCTCTCGGTCAGCCCCGCGAGCCGTTCGCGCACGGTGGCCTCCTGCGCGCGCAGGTCAGCGAGTTCGGCGGTGACGGCCGTGCGCGCCGACTCGGCGGCGGCCAGCTCCACGCGGGCCTGCGACACCGAGCGGTCGACGGAGTCCAGCAGCGGCGGCAGCTGAGCGGCGACCTCGGCGGCGACGGCACGCTGCGCCCGGCGGATCACGGTGCGCCGCGCGGTCTCTTCCGCCGCCGCCCGCTCGCGCTCGCGCTGGCGCTCCAGCTGGACCACCTGCTGCTCCCCCGCCCGGATGCGCTCGCGGAGCGTCTCCACGTCCAGGCGCGCGCGCATCTCCGCCTCCCGCGCGTGCTCCAGTGCGGCGAGCATCTCCTCGCGCGCCGAGGCGTCGAGGATCGGCCGCGGCGTCTCGAGCGCCTGCTGCAGCGCTTCCTCGGCCGTGCGCACCCGCACCTCGGCTTCGGCCACGGCCGACTGCGCCGGGCGCAGACCCGCCTCGAGCCGCTCGCACTCGGCCACGGCGGCCTCGAGCCGCACCGTGGCACGGTTCACCTGCTCGGAATGGGCGGCCAGGGCCGCGTCGTGAGCGCGCAGCGTCTCGAGCGCGGTCTTGGTGCGATGACGCGCCGCCTCCAGTTCGCTCTTCGCATCGTGCAGGGCGTCGCGCAGCGAATCGGCGACCACCACGATTTCGCTGAGCCGGTCGACGGCGGCGTCTCGCTCGGCCGCGAGTTCCAGTCGCGAGCGACCGCCGCCGCTGCCGGCGCGCACTGTGTGGGCGGTGACGACTTCACCGGACCGCGTCACGACGGTGACCCCGGCGGGGATCGACGGCAGAGCCGCGGCGGCGTCGAGATCGTCGACGATGACCGCGGAGGCGAGGAGGCCGAGCACCCCCGCGGGTGCGGTGACCACCTCGGCGGCGGCGACCGTGCCGGGCAGGGAGACGGGGGTGGTCTCGGCATCCACCTCGGCGATCGCGATGTCGACCGTGCCGAGGTCGGATTCCCGCGCGACGCGCGCGACGGCGTACGCGTCACCGGCGCTGGTCGTCAGTACGCCTTCGGCCAGCGCCCCCAGCGCAGCGGCGATGGCCGCCTCGTACCCCGCGGTCACCTTGACCGCGTCGCCGACGAGGCCGACGATGCCCTCTCCCCCGCGCATGATCAGCTCCGCCGCGGCGTTGCGCACATCCAGGGCACGACCGAGGGCAGCCGTCTGCGCGGTCAGCGCCTCCACTTCCCGCTCGGCGGCGTGGAGACGTTCGCGGATGCCGGCGACAGCGGTCTCCGCATCGTGCGCGTCGCGCTGGGCGCGTTCATACAGGCCGGCGTACTCCGCCGACGAACCCTCGGGAACCAGATGGGGGTTCACGCCCTCGAGGGCCTGCGCCGCCTCCGCGCGGCGGGCCAGCGCTGCGTCGAGGGCTTTCTGCTGGCGCTCCACGGCGGCGCGGCCGGCTGCCAGACCGGAACGCGCGGCATCGGCGGCTCCCCGCAGCTTGGTCAACCGCATGTCGTGCTCGGATACCAGCGCGCTCTGCGCGGAGATGTCGGCGTCGAGGGCGTCGAGTTCGGCGCGGGCGCGGATCACGTCGCGCCCCGCGGCCGCTGCGGCATCCTGCGCCGCGCCCAGCCCTGCGGCGACCTCGTCGATCTCGGCACGGGCATCGTCGATGGTCGTCTGCGAGACCGTTGTGCGGTCGAACAGCGGCTCCTCGTCGCTCGAGAGGAGCGCCAGTCGTTGACCGGTCAGCGAATACAGTCCGCGCAGGCGCTCCTGCACCTGCTCGAGCGCGAAGGCGGTGCGGCGCGCGCGGTCGACGGACTCGGAGCGCTGCTCGGCCTCCAGCTTCTCGATGCGGGCACGCACCTGCTCGGCCTGGTCCTGCAGCACGAGACGCTCGGAGTGGCGCTCCTGCTCGCTGCGGGCGTGGTCGGCCAGCTGCGTGCGCAGGGTGACCAGGTCGTCCGCGAACAGGCGCGCCTTCGCGTCGCGCACGACCGCGGCGATGGTCGCGGCTTCGCGGGCGATCTCGGCCTGCTTGCCGAGCGGCTTCAGCTGGCGGCGCAGTTCACCGGCGAGATCCGACAGCCGGGTGAGGTTCGCCTCCATCGCGGCGAGCTTGCGCAGGGTCTTCTCTTTGCGCCGGCGGTGCTTGAGGATGCCGGCGGCCTCCTCGATGAAGCCGCGCCGTTCCTCGGGCGAGGCCTGCAGCACGGTGTCGAGACGGCCCTGCCCGACGATGACGTGCATCTCCCGCCCCAGGCCGGAATCGCTGAGCAGCTCCTGCACGTCCAGCAGGCGGCAGCTCTGGCCGTTGATGGCGTACTCGCTCGTGCCGTTGCGGAAGAGGGTGCGGCTGATCGTCACTTCGCTGTACTCGATCGGCAGGGCCCCGTCGGAGTTGTCGATGGTCAGCTGCACCTCGGCGCGGCCGAGCGGACCACGCGTGGCGGTGCCGGCGAAGATGACGTCTTCCATCTTGCCGCCGCGCAGGGTCTTCGCGCCCTGCTCCCCCATCACCCACGCGAGGGCGTCGACGACGTTGGACTTCCCCGACCCGTTGGGGCCGACGATGCAGGTGACCCCGGGTTCGAGGGCGAACGTCGTCGGCTGGGCGAACGACTTGAACCCTTTGAGCGTCAGGCTCTTCAGGTGCATGGGCACGCCCTCCGTCACGGGTTACCCCGCCCACGCTACCGTGACCCGGTCTTGACGTGCGCACCGGCACGCGCTAAGTTCCTTGATCGCGTCAGAAGTTGAGAGGAGGTTCCCACGTGTTTTACATCAGCAACCCAGCTTTGACCCCCGCGTTCACCGCGCCCGCGTCGCTGCGCTGCCCCATGGGAACCGCCGTCTCCTTCGGAGCCGGCTCCGCCGGCAGCACGCCGGCCGCCGCCTGACCTGAGCCTGCGACGACTCTGCCCTTCGGCAGATCTTTGTGCACTCCTCGGCCGCCCCATCTGCAGGGCCGCCACTCCCATCCCTCGTGCCCGGCACGATTCCGCCGCTGCCGCGGCCACCTCTCTCGGAGAAACCATGAACACCCTCACCGTCTCGCGTGCCGCCCGCGCGCTGGACACCGTACGAACGACAGATCGCCAGTCGCAACCCTCGCTGCCGGACCGCGTCGCCATGCGCGTGGCGCTGGCGCTGCTGCTGTGGAGCACCCGGCCCCGACGGTCGAAGCCCACCTTCCACGACCTCGTCCGACGCGAGCGTCTGCTCGCCGCCGCTGAGCGCGAACGCGCGTGGCTGCTGCTGAGCCACGTCACCTCCTCCCGTTGAACCTCTCTTCTCAGGCCCGTCACGACGGACCGGATCGGATCACCCCATGAGCACCCTTCTCGCCGATGTGCGGCTGCGGCCCCTCACCGTGCCGGCGTCGATGCACGCCGCGGATGCCGCAGACTTCGCCGCCATGGTCGACGTGCGCAACCGCGTGTACGAGCAGATCTCCGGACACGCGGATCACTCGATCACCGCGCCGGAGCTGCTGCCCAACTTCCAGGACACCGAGGACGAGGAGCGCTTCATGTGGCTCGTCGAGGCCGACGGTGCTCTGGTTGGCCGCGTCGGCGTCGACCTGCCCCGCGAACGGGGCTCACGCACCGCGTACTGGCTGATCGAGCTGCTGCGCGAGGCGTGGGGGCGCGGCATCGGATCGCACGCCTATGAGCTTGTCGAGCGCACCGCCCGCGAGCACGGGCGCACCGTGCTGCAGGCATGGGCCGAGCAGCCTGCGACCGGGGAGGGCGAGGTGCTCGCACCGCCCACCGGGTTCGGAGAGGTGCCGCTCGATCACATCGCACGGTTCTTCCTGCGCCACGGCTACACCCTCGAGCAGGTCGAGCGCGCGAGCGCCCTGGATCTGACGAGGCCACTGGACCGCGTCGAGCAGCTCCACGCCGAGGCGCAGGCCGCGGCGAAGGACTACCGCGTGGTGCAGTGGCACGCTCCGACACCGCCGGAGTTCGTCGAGGGCTACGCCTGGATGAAGTCGCGGATGTCCACGGATGTCCCCGCGGGCGCGTTGGAGTTCGATGAGGAGACGTGGGATGCCGCGCGCGTGGAGCGCCACGACCGTCGCTACCTCGACGGCGGCCGCGCCCTGCAGGTGACCGCCGCGCAGCACATCGCGACCGGCGAGCTGTGCGCGTTCAACGAACTGGTCATCGGTCAGGACCCCACCGCCGCGTCGCATCAGGAGGACACCCTCGTGCTGAAGGAGCACCGGGGGCACCGGCTCGGCATGCTCGTGAAGTGCGCAGGGCTGCTGTCGTGGCGGGGTCTCCACCCGCGGTCCCCGCGGGTGATGACCTACAACGCCGAGGAGAACCGTCCGATGCTCGACATCAACGAGGCGATCGGCTTCGTGCCGATCTCCTACGAAGGCGCCTGGAAGAAGACGCTGCAGGAGTGATGCCGCCCCGCGGCCGCGGACTCAGCTCCGCGGCCGCGGCGGCTTCTGGCAGCGCGGGCAGAAGTGGCTCGAGCGGTTGGTGAACGACACCCGCACGATCGCCGCACCGCACCGCGGGCACGGCTGCCCCGTGCGACCGTAGGCGTTGAGCGAGTGCGCGAAGTACCCCGCCTGGCCGTTGACGTTGACGTACTGGGCGTCGAAGCTCGTGCCCCCCTCGGCCAGCGCCTTCTCGAGCACGAAACGGATCTCGTGCAGCAGGCGGTTCGCCGTGCGCGATGACAGCGCCGTCGCGGGCGTCTCGGGGTGCACCCGCGCCGCCCACAGTGCCTCGTCGGCGTAGATGTTGCCGACGCCGCTGAGCACGGTCTGGTCCAGCAGCACCCGTTTGACCGCAGACGCCTTGCGGGCGAGCGTGCGTCGCAGCGCCGCGTCGTCGAAAGCCGGGTCCAGTGGATCGCGCGCGATGTGCGCCACCTGGGTCGGCACCTTGGCGGCATCCGTCCCCCACCCGCCGGGCGCGCCGTCCGGGGTGGGGATCAGCGGGTCGACGGCGAGGGATCCGAACGTGCGCTGGTCGGCGAAGACCACGGCCAGGTCGCCGTGCGTGGGGTGGGCGATATCGAGACGGATGCGCTCGTGCCGTTCGTGGGGCGCGCCGGGTTCGCGCAGCAGCAGCTGCCCGCTCATGCCGAGATGGGCGATCATCGCATCGGCATCACCCTCTAGCGGAAGCCAGAGGAACTTGCCCCGACGGGCCGCCGTGACGATGCGGCGTCCGAGCAGGGCGGCTTCGAACGAGGCGGCATCGCCGCGGTGGCGGGTGAGTGCACGGTCGTCGGCGACGGTGACCCCGGTGATCCGTGCACCGGTCACCGCGGGAGCCAGGCCCGCGCGGACCACCTCGACTTCTGGAAGCTCAGGCACGGGCGCTGAGCTCGCGCCACGCCGTGAGCGCGGCCGCCATCTCCGCCTGCTTCTTGCTGGTGCCGGACCCGGTCGCGCTGAGGTCTCCCACGGTGACGGTCGCCGTGAAGACGCGGTCGTGATCGGGACCGGACGCCTCGATGGCGTACACCGGCGGATCGAAGGAGTTGCGCGCGGCGAGCTCCTGAAGACTGGTCTTCGGATCCATCGCGGCGCCGTAGCGATCGGGGTCCTGCAGCAGCGGCTCGACCAGGCGCAGCACGAGGTCCGTCGCCGCTTCGGGTCCGGCGGAGATGTAGGTGGCGCCGATCACGGCTTCCATGGTGTCGGCGAGGATCGAGTCCTTGTCGCGACCGCCGGTCTGCTGCTCGCCCCGGCCCAGCAGGAGATGATCGCCGAGGCCGATGCCGCGGGCGACTTCCGCCAGAGCCACCGTCGACACCACGCTCGCCCGCCGCTTGGCGAGGGATCCCTCGTCGAGCTCGGGGTGCGCGGTGAACAGCCGCACGGTGACGGCCTGTCCCAGCACGGAGTCGCCCAGGAACTCGAGGCGCTCGTTGTGCGGGATGCCGCCGGCCTCGTACGCGTACGAGCGGTGGGTCAGTGCAAGCGACAGAAGCTCGGGGTCGATCTCGACCCCGAGCTTGTCGACGAGCGTTGCCCGCTCGCTGGTGACGTCCGTCACGTCATCCGCCGATCGCGGATCAGACGTCGGCGACCTTGCGGCCCTTGTACTCCAGGAACAGCTCGGTGCCCTGCGAGTCGGTGACGACCTTGGCCTGGTGGGGACGGCTGTAGACGACCTTGCCGTTCTCGATGGTCTTGACCAGCGCGGGGGCCTCGGCCTTCCACTGCGCACGGCGCGAGCGGGTGTTGGAACGCGAAACCTTGCGCTTCGGGGGGTTGCCTGCCATGGCTAGCTCTCTTCTGTGTTCTCGGCGCCGCGGTCATCCGCCGCGTCGTCGTGGGTAAAGGTCCTCAGGGCGGCCCAGCGCGGATCGACGGGTTCGCGAGGCTCATGCGACGCTTCCGCAGTCAGCCTCTCACCCGTGATCGGGTCGAGCCCGGGGCAGTCCGGCTGACACACCGGCTGGAACGGAAGCGACAGGACGATTGCGTCCCTGATCAGATCCTCCGTGTCGACATCGTCGCCCTGGAGCTCGAAATCAATCGCTTCCTCCCCAGGATAACCGAAGAGCTCCTGAAACTCGACTTCGACCGGCTGAGCGATGTCTCGGAGGCACCGGCCGCACACGCCGCGATAGGTGGTGTCGGCTGTGCCGGTGACGAGGATGCCCTCGTGGACGGACTCCAGGCGCACGTCCAGGTGGACGTTCTCGCCCTTCTCGACGGCGACGAGGGACTCGCCCCATCGCTGCGGTGCGGGTGCATCGACGACGAACTCGCGCATCTCCCCCGGTCGGCGCACGATGTCGCGCGCGGGGAACACGAAGGGGCCGCTCACATGCTTTTTCACCACGGTCGTCAATCGTACCCGCGTGACGGGCGGCAGGCGCGACCGGTCAGATGTCGCGGGCCCCCGTGTCGAGGAACCGCGCGACCGGTCCGGGGACGAAGGGGGCCACGTCTCCGCCGAGCGCGGCCACCTGGCGCACCAGCGAGCTGGAGACGAGGGCGTGCGCCGGGTCGGGCAGGAGGAAGACGGTCTCGATCCGCGCCAGGTGGCGGTTCACGATGGCCATCGGCGTCTCGTAGGCGACGTCGACCTGCGAGCGGATGCCCTTCACCAGCACTCCGGCGCCCACATCGGTCGCATAGTCCACGAGCAGTCCCATGCTCCAGCTGGCCACCACGACGTCGCCGGGAATCTCGGCCTCGGCGATGGACTGCTCAAGCAGGCTGAGGCGCTGCGCGATGGGGAGCATGGCTTCTTTGCCCGGGTTGTGCACCACGAGCACGTGCAGTTGGTCGTACAGCGCGGCGGCTCGCCGGATCACGTCGAGGTGACCGAGGGTGGGAGGGTCGAAGGAACCGGGAACAACGGCGATCCGAGGGTTCATGGATCCAGCGTATCGCCGCTCGGAAGCCGCTCCGTACGCCGGTCAGCTCTTGGCGAGGGCCGCGCGCTCCTGCTGCCCCAGACGGCGCTCGATCGCGGCGGCCAGGCCGGGGTGCGCCTGGAGCTGGGGATCCGCCGACAGCACCTTCTCGGCCTCCTGGCGGGCGACCGCGATGAGGTCGGCGTCGGTCACCACGCGCAGCAGGCGCAGCGACGAGCGCGCCCCCGACTGCAGGTCGCCCAGCACATCGCCCTCGCCGCGCAGCTCGAGGTCGACCTCGGCGAGTTCGAATCCGTCGGTCGTCGCGGCCACGGCCTCCACACGCTCACGCGCCGGAGTGCCGGCAGGCGCCTCGGTCACGAGCAGGCACAGGCCCGGCACCCCGCCTCGGCCGACGCGCCCGCGCAGCTGATGCAGCTGCGAGACGCCGAACCGATCGGCTTCGAGGATCACCATCGTCGAGGCGTTGGGCACGTCCACCCCCACCTCGATGACCGTCGTGGCCACCAGCACGTCGATCTCGCCGCGCGCGAAGGCCTGCATGACGGCGTCCTTCTCGTCTCCCGGCATGCGCCCGTGCAGGATCGACACCCGCAGGTCCGCGAAAGCGGGATGCCCGGCCAGCAGCTCCTGCACCTGCACGACTCCCCACCGGGTGCGCTCGGGTGCGCCGTCGGCCTCCGCCACGGGCTCGTCGGCGGTGTCGTCCTTGACGGCGGCCTCCGCGTCGATGGCGGCGCACACGACGAACGCCTGACGCCCGAGCGCGACTTCCTCGGCGATGCGCTCCCAGACCCTGGCGAACCAGCCGGGCTTCTCCGCCAGCGGTGCGACGAAAGTGGAGACGCCGGCGCGACCGGCCGGCATGGTGCGGATCGTGGAGACGTCGAGGTCGCCGAAGACGGTCATGGCCACCGTGCGCGGGATCGGGGTTGCGGTGAGCACGAGCACGTGCGGCGCCGTGCCCTTGGCCCGCAGCGTCTCGCGCTGCTCCACGCCGAAGCGGTGCTGCTCATCGACGACGACGAGTCCGAGGTCGGCGAAGGTGGTCGATGCGCTCAGCAGCGCGTGCGTGCCCACGATGATGCGCGCCTGACCGGACGCGGCGCGCAGCGCGGCCTTGCGGCGCTCGGCGGCGGGCATCTGGCCGGTGAGGAGCGTGGGCATCAGCTCCGGCGCCAGGCGGGGTCCGAGCATGCGTGCGATGGAACGCAGGTGCTGCGCCGCGAGCACCTCGGTGGGTGCGATGAGGGCGGCCTGACCGCCGGTCTCGGCGACCTGCAGCATGGCCCGCAGCGCCACCAGGGTCTTGCCCGAGCCCACTTCGCCCTGCACCAGCCGGTTCATCGGCCACGCGCCTTCGAGGTCGGCGGCGACGCGCTCCCCCACCGTCACCTGGTCGTCCGTCAGCGCGAACGGGAGCGCGGCGTCGAACTGCGCCAGCAGGCCGTCGGCGGCGGCGGGGCGCGATGTCGCCGCCAGCGCCCGCACCTCTGCGCGCTGCTGCAGGAGGGCCGCCTGCAGCACGAACGCCTCATGGGTGCGCAGCGTCTCCTGGGCCTGGCCGATCTGCTCGAAGGTCTCCGGGCAGTGGATGCGCTCCAGCGCGGTGCGGGCGTCGAGCAGGTCGCGGGCGATCCGGAACTCCTCCGGAAGCGGGTCGGGCACCTCGTCGAGCATGTCGAGCACGGTGTCGACGGTCTTCTTCACCTGCCAGCTCGCAACGGTGCCCGTCGCGGGGTAGATGGGCACCGGCTCGGTCGAGCGGGTCTGCGCGGTCACGCGGGCGACCGCTTCGTCCTCGAACAGCTGGTAGTCGGGGTGGGCGAACTGCTGCGCACCCCGGTAGATGCCCACCTTGCCGGAGAAGATCCCCCGGCGCCCCGGGGTGAGCTCGTTCAGACGCCAGGCCTGGTTGAAGAACGTCAGGGTCAGGGCGCCCTGGCCGTCGCTGATGACCACCTCGAGGATCGAGCCTCGGCGGTTGCGCATGCGCCGCTCGGTGGCGGAGCGCACCTCGGCGACGATCGTGACCTGCTCCCCCAGCGGCAGCGAGTCGATCGGGGTCAGCTCGCCGCGCTTGGCGTAGCGGCGCGGGTAGTGGACCAGCAGGTCGCCGACGGTCTGCATCCCGAACGCGCGCTCGAGCGCACCAGCGGTCTTGTCGCCGACCGCGGCGCGCAGACGCGTCTCGAGCGACACCATGAGGGAGATTCTAGGCGGCACGGCGGACACGCCCGGCGTTCGTGGAGGCGGCGCCGCCGTATCGTGGAACGGTGACCCGACGCACACTCGCCCGCATCTACTGGGCCCTCAGCCGTTGGCGCCTGGACACCGCACCGGCGCCGGAGCGTCCCGGCGTGCTCATCGGCGCCCCGCACACCTCCAACTGGGACTTCGTCATCATGCTCGCCATCGCGTGGCGCCTGGGCATCCCGGTGCGCTGGCTGGGCAAAGACAGCCTGTTCCGCGGCTGGCGCGGTCCGATCATGCGCCGGCTCGGCGGCATCCCCGTCGACCGCGACAACCCCGCCGGCCTCGTCGCGGACGTCGTCGCGCGCGTGCAGGCGGGCGAGGTCTTCGGCCTCGTCGTCACTCCGGAGGGCACGCGCGGGGCAGGAAACCACTGGAAGTCCGGGTTCTACCGGATCGCCCGCGAAGCCGGCCTGCCGGTGACCCTCGGCTACGTCGACCGCACCACCATGACCGCGGGTCTCGGCATCACGGTGGAGCTCACCGGCGACGTCCGCGCCGACATGGACCGCATTCGCGCCTTCTACGCCGACAAGTCCGGCCTGCGCCCTCATCTGCGCACCGAACCCCGACTGCGGGATGAGTCGTCGACGACGGTAGCGTGAGCGTGTGACTCGCATCATCGCCGGTGCCGCCGGCTCGCTGACGCTCGTGGTCCCCGACGCGGGCACCCGCCCGACCAGCGACCGCGTGCGCGAGGCGCTGTTCAGCTCGCTCGAAGCCGCCGATCTCGTGCGCGATGCCCGTGTGCTGGACCTGTACGCCGGTTCCGGGGCGCTGGGACTGGAGGCGCTCAGTCGCGGCGCGGGCTCGGTGGACCTCGTCGAGAAGTCGCCGCGCGCGGCGGCGACCGCCCAGCGCAACGCCGTCGCGGTGGCGAAGGCCGTGCGCGCGTCGTCTGCCGCCTGGCGGGTGCACCGCTCCTCGGCCGACGCGTTCCTGCGCACCGGCGGCGTGCCCTTCGACCTGGTGTTCCTCGACCCGCCGTACGACGTGGGCGAGGCGGAGCTCACGCAGACCCTCGCCCTGCTGGTTCCGCTGCTGGCCCCCGACGCGACCGTCGTGGTGGAGCGGGCGCGCCGCTCACCGCAGCCCACGCTCCCCGACGGGCTCGTCGCCACACGGGACAAGCGCTACGGCGACACCACGCTGTGGTGGGCGACCACCGCCTGACTCAGCCCGCCTGATGATCCCAGTCGCGATAGGGGTCCCACCCGCCGGGCCCGTCGTACGGCGCACCGTCGAGCTGCACCGCCGCCGCGCCCGCCTGCGCGACACCGCCGATGACGCGGAAGCCGCCGGGAAGGGGCGCCCCGGGCGGGAAGGTCGCCAACAGCGCATGGTCTTCGCCGCCCTCCAGCGCTGCGACGGGATCCGGGCCGAGCGCGGCGGATGACAGCACCAGGGTGACCCCGGATGCCGCGGCCAGCCGCCGCGCGTCCAGAGCCAGTCCGTCGGAGACGTCCATCATCGCCGTCGCACCCGCGGCGGCGGCCTGCGGGCCGAGCGCGATCGGCGGGTGCGGGCGCAGCTGCGCGTCGAGGGCGAGGAGTTCCCCCGCCGTGAGCGCGCTTCTGTCCACCGGCAGCGCAGCGCCCGCGTCGTCGCGGAAGCGGGAGAAGAGCAGTGCCAGACCCGCCGCGGCGTGTCCGGCATGGCCGGCGAGGGCGACGACATCGCCCGGGCGCGCGCCGCCACGGCGCACCGGCTCGACCCCGTCGAGCACGCCGACGGCGGTGACGGCGATGGTGAGGGTGTCCGAGATGGTGAGGTCGCCGCCCTCGACGGCGCACCCGGGCGCGAGCGCGTCGCACGCTTCGCGCAGACCCGCGGCGAGGTCGGTCACGAAGTCGACGGTGGTGTCTGCGGGCATCGCCAGGGCGACGAACAGCGCGGTCGGGCGCGCGCCCATCGCCGCGACGTCGGCGAGGTTCACTGCGGCCGCCTTGAAGCCGAGATCGACACCTCCCGACCACGCCAGACGGAAGTCCGGCCCCTGCACGAGCGTGTCGGTGGTCACGACCGCGCGGCCGCCGGGAACGGCGAGCACCGCGGCATCATCGCCGGGGCCGATGACTGCCCCCGACGAGCCGGCGAGCACCTTCAGCAGCGCCTGCAGCACCACGCTCTCCCCCACGTCTCCGACGGTTCCGCCTGGTGCACTGCTCACCCGTCCACCGTACGGGACGCTCCGGCGGCGTGACCCGAGGCCGGGCCCGCACGCGCGCTCGATTACGCTGGAGGGGTGTCCCGCCTCCGCCCTTCCGCCGCGCTCACGGCCGTCCTGGGGCTTCTCCTCCTCACCGGCTGCGGCACCTCGTCCGTGTCGCTCACCGCAGCCCCCGACGCGAACGACCCGCTGTGCGCGGAGGTGACCGTGCGGCTTCCCTCCACCGTCGACGGCGCCGACCGGCGCTGGACCGACGCGCAGGCGACCGCCGCGTGGGGCGATCCGACGGCTGTCATCCTCACCTGCGGCGTCACGCCGCCGGGACCCACCGAGGCCCGCTGCATCACCATCGGCGGCGTGGACTGGATCGTCGACGAGTCGCAGGCGCCGCGCTACCGCATCACGACGTACGGCCGCACTCCCGCGGTGGAGGTGTTCGTCGACAACGAGCAGGTCTCGCCGAACGAAGTGCTCTCGCGGTTCGCCCCGTACATCGTCGACACGCTCCCGCGTGAGCGGCAGTGCACCGAGACGGCCGAGCTGCTCAGCTGACCCGGTCGCCCGCCAGTTCGATCAGCTCGGTGATCAGCTCGGGATAGGTCATGCCCGACGCGATCCAGCAGCGTGGGAACATCGAGATCGGCGTGAACCCGGGCATGGTGTTCACCTCGTTCACGAAGAACTCGGTGCCGGTGTAGAAGAAGTCCACCCGCGCGAGCCCTTCCCCGCCCAGCGCCTCGAACGCGCGCGCCGCCACGCGCTGCATCTCGGCGAGCTCGCCCTCGTAGAGCTCTGCCGGGCAGACCAGGTCGACACCCGCGGCGTCGAGGTACTTCGCCTCGAAGTCGTAGAACGCGCGACCGGTGACGACGATCTCACCGGGCACGCTCACCCGCACGGGGCCACCGTCGCGCCCGGGCAGCACGCCGCATTCGACCTCGCGGCCCACCACCGCCTGCTCGATCAGGGCGGTGGAATCCTCCGCGAACGCCACCTCGAGGGCTGTGTCGAGCTCGTCCCAGCTCTCCACCTTCGACACTCCGACGCTGGAGCCGGCGCGGTTGGGCTTGACGAACACGGGAAGCCCCAGCGAGCGCACCTGAGGCATCCACCGGGAACGGTCACGGTCGTACTCGACGCGGCTCAGGTGACGCCAGGGAACGACCGGAACCCCGGCAGCCTGCAGCACGCTCTTGGTGACGTGCTTGTCCATGCCGATCGCGGACATCAGCACGCCCCCGCCGACGTAGGGAAGGCCCAGCAGCTCCAGCATCCCCTGGATCGTGCCGTCCTCGCCGAAGCGGCCGTGCAGGATCGGGAACACCACATCGACGTCGCCGAGGCTCTCCTCGGTGCCGTCCGGGCGCACCACCCGCAGCTCGCGGGACAGCGTGGAATCCGGCCACCGGATGCGGGTGCCGTTGTCGGCGACCACGGGCAGGGCGCCGTGGGTCAGGGTGAAGCGGTCGGGGTCGTCGTGCTCGAGCACGAACGCGCCGTCGTGCGTGATCCCGATCGGAATGACCCGGAAGCGGTCGCGGTCAATCGCCCGCAGCACTCCTCCCGCCGTTGCGCAGCTGATCGAGTGCTCGCTGGAGCGACCTCCAAAAAGCACCGCCACTGCCGGCTTGTCCATGCTGCGTCCTCTCGCCCTGGGGCTGATCGTCGTCGGTGGTGAGGTGGGGGGCGATGTCGCGCGGCTGCATCGTGCCGTCGAGCACCATCTTCACCTGTTCCACGATGGGCATCGGGATGCCCGCCTCGCGGGCCAGCTGCAGGACCGGCGCGACCGAGCCGAGACCCTCGGCCGTCTGATCCATCTGCCTGACCACGTCCTGGAAGCTGTACCCCTGGCCGAGCAGTCGCCCGGCGGTGTTGTTGCGGCTCAGCGGCGACTGGCACGTGGCGATGAGGTCGCCGAGCCCCGCCAGTCCCTGCAGCGTCTCGGGCTGCGCCCCCTGCGCCACCGCGAAGTCGGTCATCTCGACCAGTCCGCGCGTGATGATCGACGCCTTCGTGTTCTCGCCGTACCCCACGCCGTCGACGATGCCGATCGCCACGGCGATGAGGTTCTTCAGCACGCCGCCGAACTCGGTGCCGATGACATCGGTGTTCACGAACGTGCGGAAATAGCGGTTGCGGGCACGGCGGGCCACCGCGTCGGCGGTCTCCCGGCTGATGGAGGAGATGACGGCGGCCGTGGGCTGCTCACGGGCGATCTCGAGGGCGAGGTTGGGGCCGGATGCCACAGCGATGCGCATCGGGTCGCAGCGCAGCTCCTGCTCGATCACCTGGCTCATCCGCAGGCCCGTGCGCTTCTCGACGCCCTTCATCAGCGAAACGATCGGCACGTCGGTGCCCGCGACGAGCGGGCGCAGCGCCTTGAGGTTCGCGCGCGCCGTCTGGCTCGGGATCGACAGGTAGACCTGCGTCGCCCCGTCCAGCGCCTCGGCGAGGTGGTGCGTGGCCGACATGCTGCGGGGCAGGTTGATGCCGGGGAGGTACTGGCTGTTGCGCTTGGCCTCATCGATCTCATGCGCAAGCTCGGGCCGGCGCGCCCACATCACGACGTGGGCGCCGCCGTCGGCGAGGATCTTGCCGAAAGTGGTGCCCCAGCTGCCGGCGCCGATGACCGCGACGCGCGGCGCGGCATCCGTTCTACGACTCAAGGCGACCTGTCTCCTTCTGCCCGTGGATCGCCGGATCCCACCGTTCGGCGGGCGGGGTCTCCCCGCGCAGGCGCCCCTGGAGCTCGGCGATGTCGGACATCACGACGTCGGTCGCCTCGACGAGGGCGGTGTGCTGAGTCGCACGCCCGGCGTAGGCGCTGAGGTCGACGGGCGGGCCGACCAGGATGCGCACGCGCTTGCGCGGCGGCCAGAGGCTCAGCTTGCCGTACCGCGGCAGGATGCGCTGCACGCCCCAGGTGGCCATCGGGATCACGGGGAGCCCACCGGCCAGGGCCACCCGCACTGCGCCGGTCTTGCCGCGCATGGGCCACAGGTCGGGGTCTCGCGTGAGCGACCCCTCCGGGTACACGATCACGCCGTTGCCCTCGGAGATGAGCCGCTCGGCCGTCTCGATCGTCTGCTTGGCGGTGCTGGCGGAGCCTGCTCGCGAGACCGGGACCATACCGGTCGCGCGCAGCGCCCAGCCCAGCACCGGGACGCGGAAGAGTCCTTCCTTCACCATGAAGCGCGGCGCGCGGCCCAGTCGCCAGGTCGCGACGGCCACGACGACCGGGTCGAACTCGCTGTAGTGGTTCGGGGCGAGGACGTAGGCGCCTTCCATCGGGAGGTTCTCGCCTCCCTCGATCTCGATGCGCGCCATCAGCCCCGCGATGGGCACGACGACGCCCGCGAGCGGCCAGAAGACGCTGGGACGCGTCTTCTCCGGCGATGCGCGACGTGTACGGGCCACGGTCATCCGATGACGTCGAAGTCGGCGCCCAGCGCGCGCAGCTTGTCGAAGAGGTTCTCGTAGCCGCGCCGGATGATCCCGACGTTGTGCACGATCGACTCCCCCGAGGCGGTCAGGGCGGCGATGACGTGGCTGTAGCCCCCACGCAGATCGGGCACCACGATCTCGGCGCCGTGCAGGGGCGTCGGACCGGTGATGACCGCGGCCTGCTCCAGCGCCCGGCGCGGCACGCGACGGTACTCGCCTTCCAGCCCCTCGGGGTGCACGACGATGTCGGCGCCCATCTTCACCAGGGCGTCGGTGAACCCGAACCGGTTCTCGTACACCGTCTCGTGCACGACCGAAGTGCCCTCGGCCTGGGTGAGCGCCACGATGAGCGGCTGCTGCCAGTCGGTCATGAAGCCGGGGTGCACGTCGGTCTCGACCACGACGGGCTTGAGGGGTCCACCGCGGTAGAAGCGGATGCCCTCCTCGCCGATGTCGAACGCGCCGCCGGCCTTGCGGAAGATGTTGAGGAACGTCAGCATGTCCTGCTGCCGGGCGCCGCCGACGAAGATGTCGCCGTCGGTGGCCAGGGCGGCCGCCGCCCACGATGCGGCCTCGTTGCGGTCGAAGATGCAGCGGTGGTCGTAGCCGGTGAGCGTGTCGACGCCCTCGATGAAGATGACCCGGTTGGGCTCGTACGAGATGATGGCGCCCATCTTCTGCAGTACGCCGATGAGGTCCATGATCTCGGGCTCGATGGCGGCGTTGCGCAGCTCGGTGGTCCCCTTCGCACGCACAGCCGTCAGCAGCACCTGCTCGGTCGCGCCCACGCTCGGGTACGGCAGCTCGATGTCGGCTCCGTGCAGTCCGTCCGGAGCGGACAGGCGGATGCCGCTGGGCAGCTTCTCCACGACTGCGCCGAAGCGGCGCAGCGCGTCGAGGTGGAAGTTGATGGGACGGTCGCCGATACGGCATCCGCCGAGGTCCGGGATGAACGCCTGCCCCAGCAGGTGCAGCAGCGGCCCGCAGAAGAGGATCGGGATGCGCGAGGACCCGGCGTGCGCGTCGATCTCCTCGAAGTGCGCGGACTTCGCCGCACTCGGGTCGAGAACGAGACTGCCCGCCTCTTCGCCGTCCTCGACGCGCACCCCGTGCACCTCGAGGAGCGAGCGCACGACCTGCACATCGCTGATGTCCGGCACGTCGCGCAGGACGCTGACGCTCTCCCCGAGCAGGGCGGCGACCATCGCCTTCGTGGCGAGGTTCTTCGCCCCGGTCACGTCGACGCGTCCCACCAGCGCGCGTCCCCCGCGGATGGCGATCGTATCGCCGGTCACTGCCTGCAACTGTCCTTCCGACTCCTCTGTCGCCGACCGGTTCTCGCTGCGGAGTGACTTCATGCGGTGGACCTCACTTGGTAGCTACCGGACCGGAAGGGTCCGTGGGCGCCACGCCTCGCGGCGGGCTTCGAACTGTGCGATGGCTTCTTCGTCGCGCAGCGTCAGCCCGATGTCATCCAGACCTTCGAGCAGGCGCCATCTAGTGTAATCATCGATGTCGAACGCGAGCTCCAGGTCACCGATGGTGGCCGTTCGCGCCGTGAGATCGACGGTCATGGTCGCTCCGGGCTGCGCCTGGGCGACCGCCCAGATCGCCTCGATGCCCGCCTCGTCGATGACGCCCGTCACCAGTCCCTGCTTGCCCGCGTTGCCGCGGAAGATGTCGGCGAACCGCGGGCTGAGCACGACGCGGAACCCGTAGTCGCGCAGCGCCCAGACGGCGTGCTCGCGACTCGAACCGGTGCCGAAGTCGGGCCCGGCGACGAGGATCGATGCGCTGCGGTACGCGGGCTGGTTGAGCACGAAGTCGGGGTCCTGCCGCCAGCTGGAGAACAGCGCATCCTCGAAGCCGGTCTTCGTGACCCGCTTGAGGTAGACCGCGGGGATGATCTGGTCGGTGTCGACGGCGGAGCGCGTCAGCGGGGCGACGATACCGGTGTGGGTGGTGAACTTCTCCATGTCAGACCTCCACTGACTCGAACGCCGGCAGATCGCTGGGGCTCGCGAGGCGACCCAGCACGGCGGTGGCCGCGGCCACCAGGGGCGACACCAGGTGGGTGCGTCCGCCCTTGCCCTGCCGTCCCTCGAAGTTGCGGTTGCTGGTCGAGGCGCAGCGCTCGCCCGGAGCCAGCTGGTCGGGGTTCATGCCCAGGCACATCGAGCAGCCGGCGAAGCGCCACTCGGCGCCGAAATCGAGGAAGATCTGGTGCAGTCCCTCGGCCTCCGCTTCGAGCCGCACCCGTGCGGACCCGGGGACGACCATGACGCGCACTCCCTCGGCCTTCGTCCGGCCCTGCACGACCGAGGCGAACGCGCGCAGATCCTCGATGCGGCTGTTGGTGCAGGAGCCCATGAAGACGGCATCCACCGGCACCTCCTTGAGCGGAGTGCCGGGGACGAGGTCCATGTACTCCAGCGCACGGCGCGCGGCGGCCTGCTCGTTCGGGTCCGGGAAGTCCTCGGGCGCCGGAACGACGTCACTGAGCGACACGCCCTGACCAGGGTTGGTGCCCCAGGTCACGAACGGCTCGAGGGCATCGGCGTCGAGGAAGACCTCGGCGTCGTAGACGGCGCCCTCGTCGCTCGGGAGCGTGCGCCAGTAGGCGACCGCATCCTCCCAGTCCTGGCCGGTCGGAGCGTGCTGCCGGCCCTTCAGGTAGGCGAACGTCGTCTCGTCGGGAGCGACCATGCCGGCGCGGGCGCCCGCCTCGATCGACATGTTGCAGATCGTCATGCGGCCCTCCATGGAGAGGGAGCGGATCGCGCTGCCGCGGAACTCGAGCACGTAGCCCTGTCCCCCGTTGGTGCCGATCTTGGCGATGACGGCGAGGATGATGTCCTTCGCCGTGACGCCGGGCTTGAGCTCGCCCTCCACGGTGATCGCCATGGTCTTGAACGGCTTCAGCGGCAGCGTCTGGGTGGCCAGCACGTGCTCCACCTCGCTGGTGCCGATGCCGAACGCCATCGCGCCGAACGCGCCGTGGGTCGACGTGTGCGAGTCGCCGCAGACGACGGTGATGCCCGGCATGGTCAGCCCGAGCTGGGGACCCACCACGTGCACGATCCCCTGCTCCTTGTCGCCGAGCGGATGCAGTCGCACCCCGAACTCGGCGGCGTTGCGCCGCAGGGTCTCGATCTGGGTGCGGCTGGTGAGGTCGGCGATCGGCTTGTCGATGTCGAGCGTCGGGGTGTTGTGGTCCTCGGTGGCGATGGTGAGGTCGAGGCGGCGCACCGGGCGCCCCTCGGCGCGCAGACCGTCGAAGGCCTGCGGGCTCGTCACCTCGTGCACCAGGTGCAGGTCGATGTAGATGAGGTCGGGTCGACCGTCCTCGCCTTTGACCACGACGTGGTCGTCCCACACCTTCTCGGCCAGGGTGCGGGGGGTGTCGGGGATCGACGGGGCGGCTGTGCTCATGACTGCGCTGCTCTCCTTGCGAAGCGGATCAAGCCCACCATGGACTCCGCGACGAGGAAGGGCTCAGGACGAGGCCTCGTCGCGGCCGCTAAGGAGAAGGCGAGCGATCCGCACGGGGCCACATTAGCACCGTGCGGATCGCTCGCCGCGTCATGTGTCAGCGCTCCGTGCGCTCCGTGCGCTCGTCGGTCGTCGGGTCGGCCGGTTCCGCCGGCTCCTCGACCGTCGGCGGCGTGCGGTGCTCGGCCGCCACGGCGGCGGCGGCGTCGACGGGGGTCTCCGCCTTGCGCTCCCGCGACGACGCGATGAGGCTCGCGACGGTGGCGACGGTCATCGAGGCGACGATGACGCCCAGCGACATCCAGGTGGAGATGTCGGGCACCCACTCGATGTGCTCACCGCCGTTGATGAACGGGAGCTCGTTCTCGTGCATCGCGTGGAAGATGAGCTTGACCCCGATGAAGGCGAGGATGAACGCGATGCCGTAGTGCAGGTACTTCAAGCGGTCGAGCAGGCCGCCCAGCAGGAAGTACAGCTGGCGCAGGCCCATGAGGGCGAAGATGTTCGCGGTGAAGACGATGAACGGGTCCTGCGTGATGCCGAAGATCGCGGGGATCGAGTCCAGCGCGAAGAGCAGGTCGGTCATTCCGATCGCGACGAAGACGATGATCATGGGCGTGAAGATGCGCTTGCCGTCCACGACCGTGCGCACCTTGGCGCCGTCGTACTCGTCGCTGATGGCCACGCGCCGGCGGACCAGCCGCACGACGAAGCTCTCCTTCTTCTCCTCGTCATCGTGGTCGCCGCCCGGGAAGGCCTGCTTCCACGCGGTGTAGATGAGGAACGCGCCGAACAGGTAGAAGATCGGCAGGAACTGCTCGATGATCACCGCACCGAGCAGGATGAAGATGCCGCGCAGCACCAGCGCGATGATGATGCCGACCATCAGCACCTTCTGCTGGTACTGCCGCGGGACGGCGAACTGACCCATGATCAGCACGAAGACGAAGAGGTTGTCGATCGACAGGCTGTACTCGGTCAGCCAGCCGGCGACGAACTGCCCGGTGACATCGGGGCTTCCCGTGACGCCGAACAGGATGAATGCGAACACGATCGCCAGCGCGACGTAGAAGACGACCCAGAGGGTGGACTCCTTCGTCGAGGGGATGTGCGGCCGCTTGATGATCAGCAGCAGATCGGCGATGAGGATCGTGAGCAGCACGACGAACGCGCTGATCTCGAACCAAAGGGGGATCTCGAAGCCCATGGAAGCCTTTCGGAGGGTGCGGTGGATGCCGAAAGTCTCTCCCCCGCAGAATGCGGCGCGCACCCGGGGCCACTCGATCGGGGCCCGTGATGACGGAGGCGCGAGGACGGGATACTCCCTCTCGTTCGCACAAGGATACAGCCGTGTCGCATCCGGCATCCCCCATCTGAGACGATCGGCGCACGGCCGACACTGAACCGGTGAGAGACGAGAGGGTGCGCATGGGCGACGAACGCGACGACGCGGCGCTGGTGGCCGCCGCCGCAGGGGGGTCGGAAGAGGCGTTCCGCGCGCTCTACCGCGCCTATGTGCGGCCGGTGTACTGGCTCGCGCACGGCCTGGTGGGCAGTGTGGCCGACGCCGAAGACGTCACGCAGGAGACCTTCCTCACGGCCTGGCGCAAGCTCCCCGAGCTGCAGCTGGCCGGCGACTCGCTGCTGCCGTGGCTCGTGACGATCTGCCGCTTCCAGTGCGCGAACCGCGTGCGACGACTGCGTCGCGACCGCGAGCGTGCCGCCGGCACGGTCGACGAGACGCTTCCGGACACGGTCGACGTCACGGAGCTGGTGATCGGCCGCGACCTCGCCGAGCGCATCGTCGGCGCGGTGGCCGGGATGTCGGCGCTCGACCGGGAGATCTTCCGGCTCTGCGCTGCCGAGGGACACGCCTACCAGGCCGCGGCGCAGCAGCTGGGCGTCGGTCACGGCGTCGTGCGCAACCGTCTCTCCCGCATTCGCATGAGACTGCGGACCGAACTGGGAACGGAGAGCGCATGACCCCCACGACACCCCCCGGGACGGATGCCGCCCCGGGCCTGCCCACCCTGGATGACGCGACGGTGGCACGCATGGAGGAGGACCTGTTCGCGCGGATCCACGGCGAACCCCGCGTAGAGGCGGGCGTTCGCCCCGCCGCAGGCGGACGCACGGCCGCGCAGCGCCGGCGAAGCTGGCTGGTCGCCGGCGGAGCCGCGGCGGCCGTCGTGATCGTGGCCGCGGTGATCGCACCGGGCGTGACCGGTCTGCTGCGGGGCGACTCGGCCGCGGACAGCGGGGCGATCGACGGCGCCTGGTCGACGACGACCGAGAGCGATGCGGTCATGCCCGCTCCCGGTGCGGTCGACGACAGCGCGGAGGTCGCGCGCGACGACGCCGCCGGCGCCGCGGGCGAGGCCGCTCAGGGGCGCGAGGTGATCGCGACTGCCTCGGCGACGCTCGAGGTCGGCTCGGGCGCGAGGGCCGCCGCCGACGCGCTCGCGGCGATCTCCGCCGGGGCCGAGGCCTCCGGCGGCTTCGTGGAATCGCTCAGCGTGGGCCGCGCCGGTTCCGTCATGGAGTCCGACGGCGGGTACGTCGACGAGTACGGCGATGTCGCACGGTACTCCGACCCGTACCTGCCGGTCGTGTCGGACACCTGGATCACGGTGCGGGTGCCTGCGGCGGAGCTGACCGCCACGATGGAGGGCCTCGACGAGCTCGGCGAGGTCACGGCATCCCGCGTGTCGCGTCAGGACGTCACGACCGAGGCGGTGGACCTGCGCGCGCGGGTGGCATCCGCCGAGGCGTCGGTGGAGCGCCTCACCGCGCTGTTGACCGAGTCGGGGTCGCTGGCGGATCTGATCGCCGCGGAGGACGCGCTCGCCGAGCGCCAGGCGGAGCTGGAGTCGCTGCGGGGCCAGCTGGAATACCTCGACGCCCAGGTCTCGCTGTCGTCGCTGACGGTCAGCATCGTGACCCCCGCCGAGCGCGTCGAAGCCGACCCGGCGGGGTTCACCGACGGCGTGCTGGCGGGGTGGAACGGCCTCGTGGCCGCGCTGAACGGCCTCGTGCTCGCGCTGGGCTTCCTGCTGCCGTGGCTGGCCGTCATCGGGGTGGCCGCCGTCGCGGTGTGGCTCATCCGTCGCGCTGTGCTCCGCCGGCGTTCCCCCACCCCACCCTCCGCCGAGCGCTGAGCGCTGAGCGCTGAGCGCCGAGCGCCGAGCGCCGAGCGCCGAGCGCTGAGCGCTGAGCGCTGAGCGCTGAGCGCTGAGACAGCATCACGGTGCGCGGGGCGGGGCGGCGGTGGGCGTCGGGGCGTCGGAGGATGCCGGTATGCCGGAGGCGGGGGCGCGCAGGGCGCGGAGGGCGTAGAGGATCGTCGCGAGGTCGACCAGTTCCTGCACGAGTGCACCGACGACGGCGGGGATCACCCCCGTCATCGCGACGATCATCAGTGCGACGCTCAAGCCGATGCCGATCCAGATGGCGGTGAGCGCGACGCGCAGCGTGTGGCGGCCGATGACGACCGCCTCCGCCACGCGCGCCAGCGAGTCGACGGTGATGACCACGTCCGCGGCATCCCCCGCCGCCGTCGCGCCGCGCGCCCCCATCGCGACGCCGATGTCGGATGCCGCGAGCGCCGGGGCATCGTTGATGCCGTCGCCGACCATCATCGTCGGACGCGGGGTGAACGAGGCGACGAGGTGCACCTTCTCGGGCGGCAGCAGGTCGGCGTGCACCTCGTCGATCCCCAGCCGGTGCGCGATCGCCTCCGCGGTCGGCGCGGCGTCCCCCGTCAGCATCGCCACGCGCTCGATGCCGTGCGTGCGCAGCCACGCCACGACGTCGCGCGACTCCTCCCGTGCCGCGTCGGCGAGCAGCAGGGCGCCGGCGAACCGGCCGTCGACGGCGACGTACGCCGCCACCTGGCCGGGTTGCAGCTGCGGGCGCTCCACCGCCCCGGCGACGCCGGCCACGAACGCGGCCTTGCCCACGGCGACCTGGCGACCCGCCAGCACCGCGGACACGCCGTTGGTCGCGACCTCGCTGGCCTCCTGGGCGGGGAGCAGGGCCAGCCCGCGGGCGTCGGCGGCGGCGCGGATGCCCTCGGCGAGCACGTGCGAGGAGTACTGCTCCGCCGAAGCGGCCAGCTGCAGCACCTCGTCCGCGGTGAATCCCGGCGCCGGGAGCACGTCGACCAGCTCCGGGCGCCCCGCGGTGAGCGTGCCGGTCTTGTCGAAGCACACCGAGCGCACCCGGGCGAGCCGTTCGATCTGCGCCCCGCCCTTCACGATGATCCCGGACTTCGCGGCGCGCGACAGCCCGCCGAGGAACGCGATCGGCGCCGCCAGCAGCAGCGGGCACGGGGTCGCGAGCACCAGGACCTCTGCGAAGCGGGTCGAGTCGCCCGACAGCGCCCACGCGGTTCCCGCGAGCACCAGCGACACCGCGGTGAACGGCACGGCGAACCGGTCCGCGAGGCGCACGATGGGCGCCCGCGAGGTCTGCGCCGCCTCCACGAGCGCCACGATCTGCTGGTACTGACTGTCGGCGCTGCGCCGCACGGCCCGCAGCCGCACCGCCCGCGTGCCGTTGACGGCGCCGGAGTACACCTCCTCGCCGTCGGCACGGGTGACCGGAAGGCTCTCGCCGGTGAGCGAGGATTCGTCGAACGTGCCGGCATCCCCCACCACCACGCCGTCGACGGGGACGACCTCCGAGGGACGAACGACAAGCAGATCGCCGATCTCCACGTCGTCGACCGGGACGTCCCGTAGTTGCTCGCCATCGGTCCCGGCCGCGCCCGTGACGATGTGCGCCGTCCGCGGCGACCGGTCCAGCAGCGCCGTCAGGTCCCGCTGCGCGCGACGTGCGGCGAACTCCTCGAGCGCCTCGCCGCCGGAGAGCATCAGCACGATGATGAGCGAGGCGACGTACTCCCCCACCGCGAGGGTCGCCACCATGGCGACGACGGCGAGGATGTCCAGTCCCACGTGGCCCTGCAGCACGTCGCGCACCATGCGCACGAGGGTGAAGACGACGAAGGCGGCCACATAGACGGTCGCGACGACACGGGCCGCGCCGTCCGCGCCGCCCGCGGCCAGCGCCAGCACGACCCCGAGCGCCACGACGGAGAGCACGATCGCGCCGTACCGTCCCACCGTTCGCAACGTCATGCCGTCAGCATGCTCCGCGCGTGCACCGGCCGCCAGTGCGCACACCCGTGGAAAACCCGCGCGGGGAGGAGTCGCCTGCAGCCGGAGACGACAGAACCCCCCGGCGGTGACCGGGGGGTTCTGGGTGTTGTGACCCCAGCGGGATTCGAACCCGCGTTACCGCCGTGAGAGGGCGGCGTACTAGGCCGCTATACGATGGGGCCGTTTCGACAACCGTTAAAGTATGCCACGGACTGAATGTCCCGGCCAAATCGAGGCGCGCCCCGTTGCCCCCGGGCGTGTCGCACGGTTGACTGCCTGCATGCGAGTGACCAAGCACGAACACGCCTGCCTCCGCCTCGAGCGCGACGGGAAGACCCTCATCATCGACCCGGGCTCCTTCACGCTCCCCCTCAC
The DNA here is from genome assembly GCF_024623595.1 of Microbacterium sp. zg.Y1084. Taxonomy (NCBI): domain Bacteria; kingdom Bacillati; phylum Actinomycetota; class Actinomycetes; order Micrococcales; family Microbacteriaceae; genus Microbacterium; species Microbacterium sp. zg.Y1084. Next base: position 199,608 of record NZ_JANJGV010000001.1, on the reverse strand, counting down.
CGACGTGCGCGACCTCGTCGCGATCGTGCTGACGCACGAGCACCCCGACCACTGGACCCCCGACCACCTGGACCGGCTGCTGGCCGACGCTCCGGGAACGCCCATCCTGGCCCCGCAGGGGGTGGCGGCCGCCGCTCCGGGCTACGACATCACCGTCGTCTCCCCCGGCGACACCGTCACGGTCGAGCCGTTCCGCCTGACCTTCCACGGCGGCCGCCACGCGGTGATCCACGAGTCGATCCCGGTCATCGACAACGTGGGGGTGATGGTGGACGACGAGTTCTACTACCCGGGCGATTCGTACGCCGTGCCGAAGGGCGCCGACGTTCGGCTGCTGGCAGCGCCCGTCGGTGCGCCGTGGCTCAAGATCGGCGAGGCGATGGATTTCGTCCTGGCGGTGAAGCCGCACCGCGCCTTCGGCACGCACGACATGACCCTCTCCCGCATCGGTCTGCAGATGGGCCGCGCCCGACTGCAGTGGGCGACGGAGCAGGGTGGCGGCGAGTTCCTCGAGCTCGATCCAGGCGGCACCGCCGACCTGTGACAGCCACGGGCGGCTGACGCACCGCCCGTAGACGACGGATGCCGCGGGGTCTCCCCCGCGGCATCCGCATGTCCGGCGCGAGCCGGTGTCAGTGAGACATCACTGCGCGTCGAGATCCGTCTCCAGCAGCTGGACGAGCTCGTCCAGCGCCTGCTCGGCGCCGTCACCCTCTGCCTTCAGCGTCACGACGGTGCCGTGCGAGGCGCCCAGACCCATGAGCGACAGGATGCTGCCGGCGTTGAGGTCCGGTCCGCCCTCGACCGCGATGGTGACCGGGACGCTCTTCTCCTGCACCGCCTGCACGAAGAGCTTCGCGGGGCGGGCGTGCAGTCCGGAGCTGCTGGCGATCGTGGCCTGGCGTTCTGCCATGGGGTCCTCCTTGTGGGTGTCAAACGGTCGCCGGGACCCGGGCGGCAGGAGCAGCCTCGGCCTCGGCGTACTCCTTCGGCGCGACCCACTTCTTGAGGGCCACGACGATGAGCGCACTCACGACGGTACCTGCCGCCAGGGCGACCAGGAACCCCCAGATGGGGTCGATGGCGAAGAAGACGAAGATACCGCCGTGCGGGGCCCGCGACTCCACCGCGAAGAGCATGCTCAGGGCACCGGTGACGGCACCGCCGACCATCGTGGCGGGGATGACCCGCAGCGGGTCGGCCGCCGCGAACGGAATGGCTCCCTCGGAGATGAACGACGCGCCCAGCAGCCAGGCCGCCTTGCCGTTCTCCCGCTCGACCGGGGTGAACAGGTTGCGCGCCAGCACGGTCGACGCCAGCGCCATGGCCAGCGGCGGAACCATGCCCGCACACATCACGGCGGCCATGATCAGGTACGGCGTGGTGTTCGTCGCCGACGCGGTGCCGAGGCCGGCGACGGCGAACGCGTACGCCACCTTGTTCACCGGTCCGCCGAGGTCGAAGCACATCATGAGACCGACGATGACGCCCACCACCACGATGAGACCGGTGGCGGCGAGATCGTTGAGGCCGTTGGTCATCTGCTCCATCAGCCACGCGATCGGCCGGCCGAGGAACAGCACCATCAGTCCGGATGCCACGATCGAGCCGAGCAGCGGGATGATCACCACCGGCATGAGGCCGCGCAGCCAGCGCGGAGCGTCGAGACGCCCGAGCCACCACGCCACACCACCGGCGAGCAGACCGCCGACGATACCGCCGATGAAGCCCGCGTTCATGAGCACCGCCACCGCACCGGCGACGAAACCCGGCGCGATACCCGGCCGGTCGGCGATCGCGAAGGCGATGTAGCCGGCCAGCGCGGCGACGAGGAAGCTCATCGACGTGTTGCCGATCATGAAGAAGACCGAGCCCAGATACTGCCCGAGACCCCCCGCGGGAAGCTCCCACAGCGAGTTGGCGATGATCACGTTCGCCGCGTCGTTGCTGACCTCGTACCCGCCGAGGAGGAACCCGAGGGCCATCAGCAGACCGCCGCCGGCGACGAACGGGATCATGTAGCTGACGCCGGTCAGCAGCCACCGCTGGATGCTGGCGCCGGCGCCGGGGCGCTCGGCGGAGCCGCTGTCTGAGGAAGAGGAGGAGGCGGCGGCGCTCGAAACGCGGGAGGCGTTCGGATCCTTCGCCGCGGCGACGGCCTCTTCGATCATCTGCACCGGCTGCTCGATGCCGCGCTTCACGCCGGAGCGCACCACGGGCTTGCCGGCGAACCGCTGCGGCTCGCGCACGTCGACGTCGGTCGCGAAGATGACCGCGTCGGCGTTGTCGATGACGTCCTTGGGCAGTGCTTTGTAGCCGCTGGAGCCCTGCGGCTCGACGACGAGGTCGATGCCGGTCTTCTTTCCGGCGGCGCTGAGCGCGTCGGCCGCCATGAAGGTGTGGGCGATGCCTGTGGCGCACGCGGTGACCGCGACGATGCGGGCGGGCCGCCCGTCGACGGTGAGCTCGGGCGCGACACCGGAGTTCTGCGGGGCGGGGGGAACGGCGCCCTCCGCCTGGGGAGCGGTCGCCGGGGCGGCCGTCGACGACGCTGCTGCAGACGCGGCGACCGGTGTCGGCTCCTCAGCGGCCTCCTCCCCGATCGCACGACGCACGATGTGCACCACGTCCTCCGCGCTGGCGGCGGATCGCAGCGCCGAGGTGAAGTCCTCCTGCATCAGCGAACGGGCGAGCTTGGACAGCACGGCCAGGTGCGCCTCTGCCGCCCCTTCGGGCGCGGCGATGAGGAACACCAGATCGGCGGGACCGTCGGGGGCGCCGAACGGCACGCCCGGGTTCAGCCGGGCGAATGCCAGCGATGCCTGCGTCACCGCGGCGCTCTTGGCGTGCGGGATGGCGATGCCGCCGGGAAGCCCGGTCTCGTCCTTCTGCTCACGGGCCCACGCGTCGGCCGCGAGGGCGTCGGGGTCGGTCGCGCGTCCCTGCGCCGCGACACGCGCGGCGAGGGCTTGGATGACGGCGCGCTTGTCGTCGCCCAGCGGTTCGTCGAGGCTGACGAGGTCGGCGGTGATGGTATCGGTCATGATGACCTCCAAGGGTCGGAAGGTGGGTCAGTCGTCGATGGTCCGCACCGGCACCTCGCCGGTGGGAAGGTCGGAGGGCCGGGGCGCTTGCGTGCCCGGCAGGGAGGCGGCGGCGGCGCCGTAGCGGATCGAGCTGCGCAGCCGCTCGCCGGGTTCGGCGCCGCGGGAGTCGGCGATGAGATAGCCCGCCAGCGAGCTGTCGCCGGCGCCGACCGTGGAGTGCACGCGGATGCGCGGCGGCCGCCCCGCCCATGCCCCTTCGCCGGTGACGAGCACCGCACCGTCGCCGCCGAGCGTCACCAGCGCCGCGCCGACCCGCTCCGGGACCAGTCGCCGGGCGACCGGCAGCACGGCGGTGACGAGATCGGCCTCGGGGTCCAGGGCGATGCCGGCGAGGTCGGCGAGCTCGTGCTCGTTCGGCTTGATGAGATCGGGCCGACCGTGCGCCACGACCGCGGCCAGCGCCGGCCCCGAGGTGTCGACGGCGATGCGGGGTGCGGCATCAGCCCAGCGCCGCCGAACGGCGTCGATGACCTCCACGTAGAAGTCGTCGGGAACCCCGGGGGGAAGCGATCCCGCCAGCACGAGCCACTGCGCGCCCGCCGTGGCCTCGACGACCGCGTCGACCACGGCCGCGCGCTCGTCGTCACGGAGCGAGGCGCCGCGGAGGTTCACCTTGGTGGTCTCGCCCTCCGGGTCGGTGATCGTGATGTTCGCGCGGGCATGACCGACGACGGGCACCGTGACGACGGGGATCCCGGTGCCGTGGAGCGCGACCGCGAACGGGTCGTCGGCCGCCAGCGGCAGCAGCGCCAGAGTGGGCACATCGGATGCCGCGGCCACCCGCGAGACGTTGATGCCCTTGCCGCCGGCATCCTCCCGAGCGCCCCGTGCGACCTGCACGCCCCCGACCTCGAGCGGGGCGGCGAGCTCGACGGTGCGGTCCAATGAGGGATTGGCGGTGAGTGTGACGATCATGCGGTCCACACCTCCGTTCCCGCTTCCTCCAGCGCCGCGCCGAGCGCGGCGCCGGGGGTTCGGTCGGCTACGACCACGTCGATGTCGTCCAGACCGGCGAAGGCGACCAGCAGCTCGGCGTCGAACTTCTGGGCATCGCTGACGACGACCACGCGGCGCGCGCTCTGAACGATCGCCCGCTTGACGGCCGCCTCCTCGGGGTCGGGCGTGCTGAGCCCGAACCCGGCGGAGATCCCGTTGGTGCCGATGAAGGCGACATCGGGCCGCAGCCCTTCTACGGCGCGCACGGTGTGGGAACCGACAGCGGCCCCTGTCAGGCCGCGCACCCGACCGCCGATGACGGTGAGCGAGAGACGGGGTGAGCCGGCGAGCACGGCGGCGATGGTCATCGCGTGGGTGACGACCTCGGCGGTGCCGTCGGTCTCGGCCAGCCGGGTGGGCAGGAGAGCAGCCAGCGCGGCGGTGGTGGTGCCTGCGTCGAGGTAGATCGAGCCACGGAACCCGTCGCCCAGCACGTCGAGCGCGCGTTCCGCGATCTCCTGCTTCGCCGCACCTCGGACGGACGCCCGCTCGGCGAGTGACGGCTCGGCCAGGCTCATCCGCTCGCGGGCGACCGCGCCGCCGTGCACCCGCCGCAGGGCACCTGCCCGCTCGAGCTGGTCGAGGTCGCGCCGCACCGTCTCGGTGGTCACGCCGAAGCGCTCCGCGAGATCGACCACGGCGACACGGCCGTCCTGCGAGACCATTCGCTCGATGAGCTGGTGGCGTTCCATCGCGTACACGGCGGTCCTTTCGAGGGGCTGGCCACACGTTACAACACAACCACAGACAGTAACAAGAGCATCCATCTGTGTTTATGTGGGAGTTTGCTGGACATCTCTGGACGGCTCCGCACGGTCCCATCCGCGACACGCGGCGAGGTTTGTACATTTCCTCTAAGCAACTGAGTCCCGGCATCTGTGGAACTTAGTCCCAGCGTGCAGATCCTCACAGATGGAGTTCGCGTGCGACACCGCACTGCTACGTTCGGGCCACCCTTACGGGCGAACCAGTGTCGGTCGTCCTTCGTCCCGCCTGTCCTGCAGGCGCACACACCCGGAGTCTCAATGTCGAGAACCTCACAGCACACCCATGGCCTGGGGCTGCGCATCAGCGTCGCGGTCCTGGCCTTCCTCCTGGCCGCCATGACCGTGCTCTACCTCGTCACGGTCAACAAGCTCAGCGACGGCGCGATGCAGCTGGCATCCGGCGCATCGCAGGCCGACGACGGTTCGCGTCAGCTGAGCGAAGGCGCGACGACGCTTTCGCAGGGCGCGCGCACGCTGGCCGACGGCGCCTCAGAGCTCGATGCGGGTGCGGCCCGCGCCGCCGCCGGCGCGAAGTCGCTCGCCGACGGCGCGACCTCGGCGGCAGAGGGCGCCACGACCCTCGCCGACGGTGCGTCGTCGCTGTCGACCGGCGCCGCCACCGCCGCCTCCGGCGCCTCCCGAGTCGCCTCCGGTGCCGCGAACGCCGCGGCCGGGGCCGCTCGTCTGCAGGCAGGGGCCGGCGACGCCGCCGTCGGGGCGAACACCCTCGCCACGGGCGCGGACGACCTCGAGACGGGCGCCCAGCGCCTGTTCAACGGCGCGGCGGATGCCGTGGCCGGCAGCGAGGAACTGCAGGTGGGCGCGGCAGAGGCCGCAGTCGGAGCCGGAGACCTGGCAGCGAAGAGCAAGGACCTCGCCGCCGCCGTCGTCGGTGCCCAGTCCTATGCCCAGGGGATTCTGGACGTGTCGACCCCGCTCCGTGGCAACGTCGGCAGCGCGAAGACGCTCGCGAACGAGCTGGCCACGCTGCTCGCGGCCAGCCCGAGCGACCCGGCGGCCATCAACAGCACACTCACCGCCCTGCTCACCGAGATCGGGACCGCCGACGCACGAGCCACAGGCGTTGCGGGCACGGCACATCTCCTGGTCAACGGAGACTCGGCAACACGCTTCCCGGGCACGGCCGACCTCGCCCACATCGAGCGCGGTGCGCCCGCGCTGGCGACCGGCGCAGAGCGACTCTCGGTCGGCGCGGGTCGGGTCAGTGCGGGTGCGACGAAGCTGAACGCGGGAATCGACCAGCTGCACGCGGGTGCCGCCGCTCTGGCTACGGGGAGCGCGCGGGTCAGCGCCGGCGCGGACACTCTTGCGGCGGGCGTCCGCACCCTCGCCGACGGCGCCTCCGCCCTCGCTACCGGAACCGGCACCCTCGCCTCAGGCGCCGCAACGCTGGATGCCGGCACGCAGAACCTGTGGACGGGAGCCGATCGTCTGCTCGCCGGTGCAGGAAACCTTGCGACCGGCACGGACACGCTCGCCACGGGCGCAGGAAGCCTCGTCGAGGGCGTCACGACGCTTGCCGACGGTTCCACCGCGGTGGCGGACGGTGCCCAGTCGCTGGCGTCGGGCAGCGCCGAGCTCACCACCGGCGCGGGCGCACTCGCCGACGGCAACGGGCGGCTCGCCGCCGGCAGCGACGAGCTGCACGCCGGAGCCTCGGGCGCCGTGCCTGGCCTCATGCCCTGGGTGCTCGGCATCGGCCTGGCGGGCCTCGTCGCCCTCGGCTTCTGGGTCGGGCACCGCCTCACCTACCGCGGTCGCATGACCGCGACCGCGTAACCCGTCCCGGGGTGCCGGCCCGCATGCGCCGGCACCCCGGGAGGAGCTGACCGTCGACCGGCGGGTGCCCGATTCGGGGCGCCCGCCGGTCGACGTGCCGGCGGGGTCACCGCCCCCGGTCAGGGCTGCTCGAGCCACACCTCGACGGTGCCGTCCCGGGCAAGGAGGCGAGCGAACGAACCGTCGACAGATCCGTGGGCGGGGCCCGTCGGGCCTCTCCGCCCCAGCATCAGATCGACCGTCGGGTGCACCCGTCCGCGGCCGCATCCGAAGTCCACGAAGCCGTGCTCCCCGCCCACGATCAGGCACTCATCACCCCGGGAGCCGGTGAACGTGTAGACCTGCATTCCGCGATAGACCTCGTAGGCGACCAGATCCGTGCTGCGGCCGAACCCGAGGAAGTCGAGGATGCCGGTCTGCTCGATCTCCTCCGACATCTCGGCGTGCGCCCCGGGCAGGAGGACCGCGTCGGGACCCGGCGGCGTGAACTCGACCGACAGCCCGCCACCGATGAGCGCACAGCCGAGCACCGCGGCGGCTGCGATCCCTCCGCTCCGACGCGAAGGTCGCACGGAACGAGGCGCCGGCGCGCCCGCCGGCGGACCCGCCTCCTCTGCGGGCGCCTCGGCCGGGACGGGCGTCGGAGGTTCCTCCGCCCGCGGCTCACCGGGTGCGCGGGGCGGCGCCTCGAGTTCGCGCAGGCGCGCCAGGCCCGCGGCGTCTAGCGCTTCGGCGGCGGGACCATAGGCGCGCCGCTGGAGGGCGAGCAGCTCATCGGGCTCTTCGGGCAGCGTCGTCCGGGCGGGCACGTGCCCATTATGGCGGGTCGGCACCCACGGTGCAGAGGCCACGGGCACAGGTTGTACGTTTCTACGATCTCCCGTACGTTGGCAGCATGGATGACGACCCCGCGGACCTCCGCGACACGGTGACCGAGCTGATGGCGCGCGTGACGGCGCTGGAGGCGCGGCTGTCGCGACGAGACGAGCCCACCTCTCCCCCGCCCGATCCCGACAGCGCAGACGCCTTCTGGGCACTGCGCGGCGTTGAGGCCGAGCGCGCCGAGAATCCCTCTCTGGCCGACGGCATCGTCATGATCGTCGGGTCGCTGACCCTGCCCACCGGCGCCCCGGTCGCCTGGCAGCAGGGGGTCGCCACCGAAGGGCTGCTCGAGGCCGACTGGTCCGAGCATGCCGCCGCCTTGCAAGCGCTCGCGCACCCCGTGCGCCTGGAGCTGCTGCGCCGCATCCTCACCGGCACGACGACGACGGCGGAGCTCGCAGGCATCGACTCCCTCGGCACCACCGGCCAGCTGCACCACCACCTGCGTCAGCTCGTCTCCTCGGGATGGGTGCGCCAGAGCGGGCGCGGCAGCTACGAAGTGCCGGCGGCGCGCGTCGTGCCGCTGCTGTCGAGCCTGCTCGGGACCGGACGATGACCGCCGTCGGGCGTGCGCTGTATCGCGTGCGCGGACCGCTCTACTACGCCGCGGCACTGGTGCTGATCAGCGGCGTGGTGTGGGGTCTCCTCGTCGATGAGGGACCGGCCGATCGTGTCCGCCGCGCCCTCATGGGCATCGCGCTCGTGGTGGGCGTCGGGTGCGCCCTGCTGGCCTGGCTCGGCCCTCGCCTGCTGGTCGAGCAGTCCCCCCGCCGCGTGCGGGCACCCGTACGGGGCCGATGGGTCGCCGTCAACAGCCCCGCCTCCGCCGTCCCCAGCCACGGGGTGCGCGCATACGGCCAGGCGTATGCGATCGATCTCGTCTTCGACCCGCCCGAGCGGCCGCGGCCGGCATTCGGCGGCCCGCGGGCGATGCCCCCGGCATCGGACTACCCCGCCCTCGGCGAACCCGTGCACGCAATGATCGACGGGGTCGTCGTGCGGGCATCGGACTGGCGGCGCGACCACCGCGCCCGCGCGAACACCGCCGGGCTGGCGTACATGATCGCCGAAGGGATGCTGCGGGAGATCGGCGGCCCGGGATTCATCGTCGGCAACCACGTCACCATCCGAGGCGATGACGGCGTCTACGCACTCGTGGCCCACCTGCAGCAGGACTCGGTGACCGTTCGCCGGGGTGAGCGCGTGATCGCGGGGCAGCAGATCGGCCGCTGCGGAAACTCGGGCAACACGAGCGAGCCGCACGTGCACGCCCAGCTGATGGACCGCGCGTCGCTGTGGACCGCGCAAGGTGTGCCCCTCGCGTTCGCCGGCATCCACACCTCAGGCGCCTCGGAGCCGTTCGACGGTGTTCCCGCGAACGAGGAGTACCTGCTGGCGAGATGACGGCGTGAATCCGAAAGGGCGGTGCGCGACCGGCGCGCACCGCCCTTTCGGATTGTTCAGAGGGTCCACCTCCAGTCGTGCTGCCACACGCGGATCCGCTCATCGATGAACGTCTTCGATGGGAAGGGCAGCTTGAACTTCCAGATCTCGAGCTTTCCGAACACGCGCCCGGTGGCCCCGACCCCCATCTCCACGTGCAGGTCCACCATGCGGCCCGACGGCAGCATGTTGGTGTGGGTGAGCGTGCCCCGGGCGTCGGCTCGCGGCTTGAACTCCAGCTGCGGTCCGAGGTAGCCGTAGATCATCGAGCTGACCAGCACGGTGGGACCTGCGCTGAGCGACCCGCTCAGCTCAGCCGTGCCCGCAGCATCCACTCCGTCCACGATGGGCGAGAGCGTCTGCGAGCCGTGACGGGTGAGGTAGACGTACGAGTCGAGCCCCCGATAGCGGAAGCCCACTTCGTCCTGGCGCCGGAAGCCCACGTCCGTCACGTGCACGTTCGCCTGCAGGTCCACCTCCATGTCCACCGTCACGGTGATGGTGTTTTTGAAGACGACCGGCACCGGCCCGATCCACACCGTGAACTCACCGAGCGACACCTTGTCCAGCGGCTTGGCCAGCTGCAGCTTGCGCTTGACCGAGCCGTTCGCGGCGAGCTCGACGTCGACCGAGGTGTCCGCCACTGCGCTGACGGACAGCTCGCGCACGTCCACCCCCTTGGGGATGTACTTCCACTTGTACGAGACCCGGATGTCGACCACGGTGTGGATGTCGACCGTCAGGTCGAGCTCGACGTGCAGGAACGCCTCGAACAGCTGCGGGACGTTCTGCCTGATGACGCGCTCACGGACCGTGTCGATCTGCGCAGGCGTGTACTCGCCGGTCGACTGCACAACCACGTTGCCTGAGCCTGACCCGGAGCCCGCGATGATGTAGAACCCGGGGGTGGCCCGGTACCGCACCTTCTTGTCGCTCACGCCCTGCAACGGCGGGTCCTCGACCAGCACGCCGCCGCCCGAGGCGTCGTCGCGCACCTCGACGTCGAGCAGCTCGCCCGTCGCGGGGTCGGTCGCCGTCGCGGCGAGGGGCTCATCGAGCGCGGTCAGCGAGGGAGCGGTGTCCTCGGTCGCCGTCATGGGCGTGGTGGCGACGTGCTGCGCATCGAGGATGGCATCGACGATCTGCGCCGCCACGGTGGTGACGACCCACACGTCGTCGCGTCGTTCGATGCGCTGCACTTCACCCAGGAAGCCGTCCGTGAAACCGGGGGCGACCGGCGATACCAGGATGGCGCCGGGGAACACCTCCTCGGAGAGCTCGGCGAACTCGACGACGAACGGCTGCGCGGCGTTCGGGCGCGTCATGACGGGCACGCCGCTGTCGCCGGTGTTCACGATGAGCACGTCGGGGTGCACGGTGACGGTCGCGTCGCCCTCCACGATGGCGGAGATCCGCAGCGTCGCCGATGCGGCGTGCGAGGCCCCCGAGCGGTCGAAGACCGTGGCGGTGTAACGGTAGGTCCCATCCACGGGAGCACCGATCGTCGCCTCCCAGAGCAGGTCGCTCTCGCCCGCCGTAGCGGTGAGGTCGGCGTAGGTGATGAAGCCCCCGTCGGCGAGCTGGGAACGCTGCTCAGCGGTGATCGCCGGGGCATCGAGGATGTCGACCGCGATCTCGACCCGGTCGATCGCGGTGTCGCCCGGGGTGACCGTGCCGGCGAACGTGAAGAACCCGGTGGCGTTGAGGTCGACGCTCGCGTCGTCGGCGTGCGAGACGATGGCGATGGATGCCGCTTCGTCGCCCGCGGCGGGTTCGCCGAGGATCTCCCCCACCACGGTGACGGTGGCTGATGCGGCGCCGCGGCTCATGGTGAGCTGGGCCGGCGCGTCGGCGGGGATGAGCGCGAGCTGCGGGAGCGCACCGGCGCGCGGGTCGACCGCGATGCCGGCGGCTCGGCCGGAGACCCGGTCGCCGACCGAGATCGCCCCGAGCTTCGTGGCGGCCTCGGCCTGCACCAGCGCGACCGTGTAGGCCACGTCCGCACCGGGATCCACCTCCAGCGGCACGCCCACCCCGGCACGCACCGCGACCTGCTCCGACGAGCAGTCGCACACGACCTCGAGCCCGCCCGCGGTGCTGACGGAGTCATGGTCGTCGTCGGCATCCGGTACCCAGCCGAGCGCCCAGACGCCCAGCGCGGCCTCGCCGGCGGTGACGGACGCCGCCACCGAGCCGAGCAGGTCGGGGGTGGCGATCGTGGTGAACACCGACATGCCCGCCGGAAGGTCCATCGCGACGTCGTCGAACGTCAGGGTCGTCGCCTCGCTCAGACCCACGGAAACCGTCACGTACGCCGCGCGCACGTTGTCGGCGGGGATGCCGCCGATACCGGTGAGCGTGATGTGCGCGGGGTCCCCCGGCGTGATGACGCCGCCCCCGCCGCCCGTGCTCGCGTCCGCCAGGGCGACGGGACGGTCGAGTGTGACGGTCGAACCTGGAAGCCCCGGTGTGAGCAAGGTGTCGTCCTCGTCGTACACGGCGCCACGGCCGGAGACGCCGGCGATGAGCTCCACGCGCGCATCGACGGGCGTCGTCGCCCACAGCGGCGCCTCTCCGCCCGAGACACGTACCAGTGTCGTGGTGGAGCGAACGAGGCCGGGCTCCACGGACAGCACGGGGATCGAGTCGCCGGCGCCGCCGGTGAAGACCGTCACCGGATCGGTTCCTGCGGCCACGGTGATGCGCACGAGCGCGCCGGTGTGGCCGTGCACGCCCGCACCGAGCGCGACGCGCCCGGTGTCGTCGGTCGCCAGGGCCGATCCGAGCCCCAGAGCGGGCTCGACGGCGGGAAGCGTGCCGGTGTGGGCGGAGAAGACGACGGGGCCGACGCCCGTCGTCGCCGACGCCGGTGAGGCCGCGCCGCCGATGACGAGGGCGCCGGCGGCCGCGACGGCGAGAAGCCGCCTGATCGAGCGGGTGCGGGGAGCGCTCATGCCTGCGCCTCCCCTGTGCGGGCGCGGCGGGCACGGGCGACGAGGGTCGCCGCTCCGGCCGCGATGGCGCCGGCGCCGAGCGCCAGCCAGCCCAACGGCGCCTCGCCGCCGGTGCGCGCGAGGTCGCCCGTCGCGGCCGCCGGAGCGGCGCCGGAGGACCCTCCGTCTGCCGAACCGCCCCCGGAGCCGCCGTCGGTGGAGCCGCCCCCACCTCCGCCGCCCGAACCGCCGCCGTCGGCAGGCAGCTCGTGCCGGGTCTGGCCGATCACGGCTCCGGCGGCGTCGACGAACGTGAACGCCAGCGAAGCCGAGTCGGCCTGCGTGCTCACCTGAACCCCCACGCGCGCGGAGGCCACCGGCGTGATGACGGCGGACCGCCCGTACGGGGTGACGCCAAGGCTGAGCGGCGTGAGCGCGTCGTCATCGCGCCAGCGCAGCGCCAGTGCGGAGGTGGCCGCCGGCGCACCCTCCAGATCGACGATGATGCGCTCCGTCCCGGCGGGGACGGCGTCGACGACGATCTCGTCGACCGGCGCCGCAAGCGCGGCGGCCGGGGCGGCGACCGCGAGGCCGACCCCCAGCACGAGCGCGCTCGGCAGACAGATGTTGCGAGCCACGGTTCTCCTTTGCAGCGGTGAGGGACGACTGTGCCGATGCACTGCATCCAACTTTGGACTATACCCACTTTTAGCAACCGCTGCGTGGCAGGGACTCCGAGCACCGGACGTCCGCGCCGTGCTGACCATCCGCCCCCCTCGCGGCCCGACGACGTGCGGAGGCCGCGGCCACGGCACGTTGACGTGGCGAGGTGCAACGGACGGAGGCGGAGAAGCGGAGGCGCACTCGACACGGGCGTCACGAAGGAAAGCAAGAAGCCCGGTACTCCGCTAAGACGCGGATTCCCGGGCTTCTATTTCTTGCTGGGGTACCTGGACTCGAACCAAGAACAACGGAACCAGAAACCGCCGTGTTGCCAATTACACCATACCCCATCGGTGTGAAGTCGCCCTCGCACCGAAGATCAAGCATAGCCGATTCCGGACGCTCGCACGAACCGGCGGGGCGCCGGGCGTGGCGGTGACCGTCCGGCTCAGGCGCGGCGCTCGACCAGCGCGCCCAGGCGGCGGAGGGTCTCGGTCTTGCCCAGCAGCTCCATCGACTCGAACAGCGGCGGCGAGATGCGCCGGCCGCTGAGGGCGACGCGCAGCGGACCATAGGCGACGCGCGGCTTGAGTCCCAGGCCTTCGATGAGCGCCTCGGCCAGGGCCTCCTGCACGGCGGCGGCCGTGAACCCCGGCTCGGGCACGAGCTCGAGCGCGCCGACCGAGGCGACGAGCACCTCGTTCGCGTTGGCGGGAAGGCCGGCGACGGCATCCTCGTCGTAGGTGACGTCATCGGTGAAGAGGAAGCCGAGCAGTCCCGGCACCTCCCCCAGCAGCTGCACGCGCTCCTGCACGAGCGGGGCCGATGCCGTGATCATCTTCTGCTGCTCGGGCGTCGGCGGGTCGGAGACGACACCGGAACCCACGAGGTACGGCACAATGCGCGCAGCGAAGTCGTCAGCATCCAGCATGCGGATGTGGTCACCGTTGATCGACTCGGCCTTCTTCTGGTCGAACCGGGCCGGGTTGGGGTTGACGTCGGCGATGTCGAAGGCGGCGATGAACTCCTCGAGGGAGAACACATCGCGGTCGTGCGACAGCGACCAGCCCAGCAGCGCCAGGTAGTTCAGCAGCCCCTCGTGGATGAAGCCCTTCTCGCGCTGCAGGAACAGGTCGGCCTTCGGGTCGCGCTTGGAGAGCTTCTTGTTGCCCACCTCTCCCAGCACGAGCGGCATGTGGCCGAACCGGGGCACGAACGTCGTGACGCCGGCGTCGATGAGTGCGGCGTAGAGCGCCAGCTGACGGGCCGTCGAGGGCATGAGGTCCTCGCCGCGGATGACGTGGGTGATGCCCATGAGCGCGTCGTCGACCGGGTTGGTGAAGGTGTACAGCGGCTGTCCACCCGCCCGCACGACGACGAAGTCGGGGAACGACCCGGCGGGGAAGGTCACCTCGCCCCGGATGAGGTCGACGTAGGTGACGTCTTCGTCGGGCACGCGCAGGCGCCACGCCGGTTCGCGACCCTCGGCGCGGAAGGCCGCCTTCTGCTCGTCGGTGAGCGTGCGGTCGTAGTTGTCGTAGCCGAGCTGCTTGGCACGCCCGTTGGCCTCGTTGCGCGCGTCGATCTCCTCGGCCGTCGAATACGACTCGTACACGGCGCCCGCGTCGATGAGCTGCTGCAGCACCCCGGCGTAGATGTCGCCGCGCTGAGACTGCCGGTAGGGCGCGTGCGGGCCACCCTTCTCGACGCCCTCGTCCCAGTCGATCTCGAGCCAGGTGAGCGCGTCGACGAGCTGACGGTAGCTCTCCTCGCTGTCGCGGGCCGCGTCGGTGTCCTCCACCCGGAAGATCATCTTTCCGCCGGTGTGACGCGCGTAGCCCCAGTTGTACAGGGCGGTGCGCACCATGCCGACGTGCGGAAGACCGGTCGGCGAGGGGCAGAAGCGGACGCGGACGTCGGCGCCGGAAGCGGTCGTGGTCAGGGGGTGCGGTGCAGAGGACATCGCTGTCCATTCTAGGTGCGCGCCCTCGCCCGCCGCGGGTCACCGGTGTCGGGCGGGCTCAGCGGCGCCCGAGGGGCGCCAGCACGACTACCACCGCGACCGCCGCCAGCGCCACGAGGGCCAGCCCGCCGTAGCCGATCGCCCCGAGCACGGCGCCGGCGCCGATCGCGCCGGCGGCGCCCACGAGGTTCATCGCGAGGTCGCTGCGGCCCTGCCGCGCTGTGCGGTGCTGCTCGTCGCTGGCCTCGGTCAGCAATGCCGCTCCGGCCACGGTCGCCGCGCTCCATCCCAGCCCCAGCAGCACGAGGGCGACGGTCACGGCCACGGCCGAGTCCTGGCCGACCGCGGCCAGCAGCAAGGCGGCGGTCAGCAGGGCCTGCCCGACGAGCACCGTCGGCACCCGACCGAGCCGATCGGCGAGGATGCCGAAGACCGGCGACAGCGCGTACATGCCGGCCACGTGCAGGCTGATCGTGAATCCCACGACCGACAGGTCGGCGCCCTGATGCAGCAGGTGCACGGGAGTCATCGCCATGACGGCGACCATGACGCCGTGGCCGGCGGCGATGGCCGTGATCGCATAGCGGGCGGCGACGGGGCGGTCTGCGCGGGCGATGGCCCGCCCCGCCGTCGCGGGCTGCCGCGCCAGCCGCTGGGCCACCAGCAGCGGATCGGGGCGCAGCGCGACCAGATACAGCGCGATCCCCAGCGCCTGTGCCACCACGGTGAACACGTACGCACCGGTGAGCTGCGGCATCCCGAGCGCCGCGCCGACCGACTCGCCGGGACCGACCAGGTTGGGGCCGAGCACCGCACCGACGGTCGTCGCCCACACCACGAGGGACAGATCACGGCCGCGCGACGAGTCGGTGGCCAGGTCCGCGGCGGCGAAGCGCGACTGCAGGTTGGCCGCCTGGCCCGCGCCGATGAGGGCGAACGCGCACAGCAGCAGGGGGAAGAGCCCGATCGCGGCAGCGACCACCACCAGACCGACACCGACGAGGGCCACAGCCATGCCGCCCGCGAGCGCCGGCCGTCGCCCGTGCCGGTGCGCCAGCGCCGCCAGCGGCACCGCCAGAGCGGCGGCGCCGAGGGTCACCGCCGCCGTGGCGAGTCCCGACAGGGTCTCGTCACCCGACACCTCGGCCGCCAGCACGGCGCCGAGCGAGATGGTCGCGCCGAACGCGATGCCGCCGAGCACCTGGCCGGTCGCGAGCACGCCGACCGTGCGGCGCCGCAGCCGATCGAGGTCGAGGCCGCCAGGCGCCTGGGGTTCAGGCATCCCGTGCGGTGTTGCGCAGGATGCCGAGTCCCGAGATCTCCACCTCCACCACGTCGCCTGCGGCGAACGGGCCGACACCGGCCGGGGTGCCGGTGAGGACCACGTCACCGGGAAGCAGCGTGAAGGCCGCGGAGGCGTAGGCGATGACGTCGGCCACCGCGTGCACCATGTCGGCGATGGCGCCGTCCTGGCGCACCTCCCCGTTCAGGCGCGTCACCACGCGGGCGTCGCCGGTCGGGTCGAACTCGGTCTCGATCGCGGGGCCGAGCGGGCAGAACGTGTCGAAGCCTTTGGCGCGTGCCCACTGTCCGTCGGAGCGCTGCAGGTCGCGGGCGGTGACGTCGTTGGCGATCGTGTAGCCGAAGACGTAGTCCAGAGCGCGCTCGGCGGGGACGTTCTTGGCCACCCGTCCGATCACGGCGGCCAGCTCACCCTCGAAGTCGGTCTGCTGAGACTGCGCGGGACGCACGATCGTGTCGTCCGGTCCGATCACGGAGGTGTTCGGCTTGAAGAACAGCAGCGGCTCCGCCGGTGCCTCGCCGCCCATCTCTGCGGCGTGGTCGCGGTAGTTCTTGCCGACGCACACGATCTTCGAGCGCGGGATCACCGGCGCGAGCAACGTCACCTCCGCCAGCGGCACACGCTCGTCCGTGGTCTCGAAACCGACGAACAGCGGATCGCCGGCGAGCACGACGAGCTCGGGGCCGTCGACGATGCCGAAGGAGATGGTGTCCTGGTGACTGAAGCGCGCGATTCTCACGCCCTCAGCCTAGACGGGCGGCGCCGTCAGGCGTCGAGGCGCGTGAGCCACCCGTGGCGGTCGGGCGTGCGGCCGTACTGGATGTCGGTGAGCTCCTGGCGCAGCGACAGCGCGAGCTCGCCGGTGGGCTGCTCGTCGATGAAGTCCGCGCCCTTGAGCCACCCGATCGGGGCGACGACCGCTGCGGTCCCGCACGCGAACACCTCGACGATGTCGCCGGATGCCACGCCCTGACGCCATTCGTCGATCGGCACGTGACGGCCCTCGACCCGGTGGCCGCGGTCGGCCGCGAGCTGCAGCAGCGAGTCGCGCGTGATCCCCTCGAGGATCGACGGCGACTGCGGCGTGACGATCGTGCCGTCCTTGTAGACGAAGACGATGTTCATGCCGCCGAGCTCCTCGACGTTGCGGTCGGAGTCGAGGAAGACCACCTGGTCGCAGCCCTCCTCCACGGCCTGCGCCTGCGGCAGCAGGCTGGCGGCGTAGTTGCCGCCGGTCTTGGCCGCCCCGGTGCCACCCTTGCCGGCGCGCGCATAGTCCTCGCTCAGCCAGATCGACACCGGCTTCGCCCCGCCCTTGAAGTAGGAGGCCACCGGGCTCGCGATGACGTAGTAGGCGACCTTCGTGGCCGGGCGCACGCCGAGGAAGGCTTCCTTGGCGAACATGAACGGCCGCAGATACAGGCTCTGGTCATCGCCGGAGGGCACCCACGCCCCGTCGACGGCGATGAGCTCGCGCAACGACTGCAGGAAGTACTCGACCGGCAGCTCGGGCAGCGCCAGGCGCCGGGCGCTGCGCTGCAGACGCAGGGCGTTCTGCTCGGGACGGAAGGTGTGGATCGAGCCGTCGGCGTGACGGTAGGCCTTGATGCCCTCGAAGACCTCCTGGCCGTAGTGCAGCACCGCGGCAGCCGGGTCGAGCGAGATCGGGCCGTAGGGCTGCACGCGCGGCCGGTGCCAGCCGCCGCGCGCCGACCAGCAGATGTCGACCATATGGTCGGTGAAGACGGTGCCGAAGGACGGGTCCTGCAGGATCTGCTCGCGCTGGGCGGAGGTCTTGGCTGCGAGGTTGCGGGTGAGCGCGAACTCCAGGGGGGCGAGTCCGGCGTCGGGTTCGAGAAGGGTCATATCAGGTCCTGTCGCGTGGGGCGCTGCGGCGCCGGTCATCAGCGTACGCCCGACCTCAGACGAGGCGGGCGGCGATCGCGTCGCCGATCTGCGTGGTGGTGCGGGCACGGCCGTCGCGGGTGGCGATGTCGTCCTCGGCCGCGCGCACGACACGCTGCGCGGCGTCTCCCAGCCCGAGGTGGTCGAGCATCAGGGCGACGGAGAGGATCGCAGCGGTGGGGTCGGCCTTCTGCTGCCCGGCGATGTCGGGTGCCGAGCCGTGCACGGGCTCGAACATCGACGGAAAGGCCCCGTCGGGGTTGATGTTCCCCGAGGCCGCCAGGCCGATGCCGCCGGTGACGGCTCCCGCCAGATCGGTGAGGATGTCGCCGAAGAGGTTGTCGGTGACGATGACGTCGAAGCGATCAGGGTTCGTGACCAGGAAGATCGTCGCTGCGTCGACGTGAAGGTAGTCTACGTCCACCTCGGGGTGCTCCGCCGCCACCGCGTCGACGATGCGCTTCCACATGCCGCCGGCGTGCACGAGCACGTTGGTCTTGTGCACCAGGGTGAGGCGCTTGCGCCGACGCTCGGCCAGGTCGAACGCGTAGTGGACGACCCGCTCCACGCCATAGGCCGTGTTCACGCTCGTCTCGTTGGCGACCTCGTGCGCGGTGCCGGTGCGGATCGACCCGCCGTTGCCGACGTACGGACCCTCGGTGCCCTCGCGCACGACGACGAAATCGATGTCGCCCGGGTCCGCCAGGGGTCCGGCGGCGCCGGGATAGAGCTTCGAGGGGCGCAGGTTCACGTAGTGGTCCAGCGCGAAGCGCAGTTTCAGCAGCAGGCCGCGCTCGATGTTGGCATCCTTCAGTCGCGGATCGCCGGGCACTCCCCCGACCGCCCCGAGCAGGATCGCATCGTGCGCGGCGATGGCGGCGAGGTCCTCGTCGGTGAGCGTGTCACCCGTGGCGAGGTACCGGCCGGCGCCGAGCGAGAAGCGCGTCCGCTCGAACGTGACGCCGCTGCCGGCGGTGGCGGCGTCGAGCACCTTCTCCGCCTCGGCGACGACCTCCGGACCGATGCCGTCACCGGGGATGACGGCCAGGTTCACGACGCGCGACATGGCACTCCTTCACGTCAGGGCCGCGCCGGCAGGTCAGCGGTCGACGTGCTCGGGCGCGGGGCGGGATGTTCCCAGGGTAGTGGCCGCGACCACGGCGGCGACGACGACGAGCCCCGCGCCGATGAGCGAGGTCACCCCCACCCCCGCGTCGAAGGCGGCGGCCGCGGCATCGCTCAGAGCCTCGGCGACGGCAGGGCTGAGCCCCTGGGCGGCCGACACGGCGCCGGCGAGGGTCTCCCTGGCCGCGGCGGCGACGCCCTCGGACAGCCCGTCGGGCAGCACGATGCCGCCGCGGTACAGAGCGGTGAGGATGCCGCCCAGCACGGCCGTCCCGAGCACCGCGCCCAGCTCGTACGCGGTCTCCGACACGGCGCTGGCCGCACCGGCCTTGGCCGGAGGGACGCTCGCGAGGATGAGGTCGTTGGAGACCGTCTCGGCCGCGCCGATGCCGATCCCCAGCAGCACGAAGGCGAGGACGATCGGCTGCAGGGCGTCGGGGGCGGCCGTCAGGCCGACCGTGACATACCCGGCGACCGAGAACAGCAGCGCCACGCTCACCACCAGGCGGGCGTCGACTCTGCGGGCGATGGGGACGACCAGAAGTCCCGCGACGATCATGGCCGCCATTCCGGGCACCAGCGCGAGACCGGCATCCAGCGGCGACAGCCCGATGATCAGCTGCAGGTGCTGGGAGACGAAGAAGAGGAATCCGACGAGGGCGACGACGCTCAGCAGGTTCACCACCAGCGCCCCGCTGAAGGTGCCGCGGGAGAACAGCCGCATGTCGAGCATCGGCGAGGACGACCGCAGCTGCCGGCGCACGAACAGCACGCCGAACAGCACCCCGGCGAGCAGGAGCACGAGGGGCAGGACTCCCGCACCGTGCACCGCGAACTCCTTGATGGCGTAGACGATCGGCACCATCGTCGCCAGCGAGAGCGCGATGCTCAGCGGATCGATGCGGCCGGGGTGCGGGTCGCGGCTCTCGGGGACGAGCAGGGGCGCCAGCACCAGCAGCGGCACCAGCACGGGCACCGACATCAGGAAGACCGAGCCCCACCAGAAGTACTCGAGCAGGATGCCGCCGACGATCGGGCCCAGCGCCGCGCCGGCGGAGAACATCGACGCCCAGACGGCGATGGCGAAGCGCCGCTGGTTGCGGTCGGTGAAGATGCTGCGCAGGAGCGAGAGGGTCGACGGCATGAGCATGGCGCCGAAGACGCCCATGCCGGCGCGCGCTGCGATGAGCAGTCCGGCGGTGGGCGCGAAGGCGGCGATGGCCGACACCGCGGCGAACCCGGTGGCGCCGATCAGCAGCATCCGTCGCCGTCCGAATCGGTCGCCCAGCGTGCCCATGGTCACCAGCAGCCCTGCCAGCACGAGGGGATACGCGTCGATGATCCACAGCTGCTCGGCGCTGGTGGGCGCCAGGTCGCGGGCGATGTCGGGCAGCGCGAAGCTCAGCACCGTGTTGTCCACCGAGACCAGCAGCACGGGCAGCATCAGCACGACCAGCGCGGCCCAGCCGCGCCAGCCGACCCTGCGCCCCCGGCTGTCGGCGAGAGCGATCTCCTGAGTGAGTGTCATCATGTTTGTTTACCGTCCAGCCGGTATAGTAACAGGCGCCGACGGCGAGAGGACACCCGCATGAGCCGCCCACCCCGCGCCCGCGAGAGCGTGCTGGATGCATTCGAGACGCTGCTCATCGACGACGGCCCGCGCGCGGCGACCATGGAGGCGGCCGCGTCTGCGGCCGGGGTCTCCAAGGGCGGGCTGCTGTATCACTTCGCCTCGAAGGACGCCCTCGAAGCCGGTCTGCTGGAACGCATGGAGCAGCTGGCCCACGACGACGTGGCGCAGCTGGTCGCCGCACCTGAGGGCCCGGTGGCGGCGTTCCTGCGGTCGAGCATCATGGACGACTCGGCCCTCGATCGCGCGCTCATCGCCGGATCGAGGCTCGCGCAGGGCGGCTCCCCCGCCGCGACCGCCGCACTGCGGCGCGTGCGAGAGATGTGGGAGCAGGCGCTGCGCCCCCACACCCGCGACGAGACCACCCTGCAGCTCGTGCTGCTGGTCAGCGACGGCCTCTACTTCAACAATGCCCTCGGCGCCGGCGCCGTGCCCGGCCCGGTGCCGCGCGGCGACGACATGGACGCGCTCATCGCGCTCGTGGAGCGAGCCGTCGCCCCGTGACGATCAGGACTCGGTGATCTCGATCTGGCGGAACAGGTCGGCCTGGATCGCCGAGCTCACCGCGTCGAGCACGTCATCGCCGACGGGAGAGTCGACCGTCAGCACCGACAGCGCCTGACCACCGGCCGCGCGACGCGCGATCTGCATGCCGGCGATGTTGATGCCGGCCTCGCCGAACTTCTGCCCGTAGACCGCGACGATGCCGGGACGGTCGGTGTAGAGCATGACGATGTGGTGGCGCTCGATGGGCAGCTCGACGGCGTAGTCGTTGATGCCGACGAGCTTCTCGATCTGCTTGGTGCCGGTGAGTGTCCCCGAGACCGACAGCTGGGAGCCGTCGGAGAGGGCGCCGCGCAGCGTGATCACGTTGCGGTATTCGTCGGACTGGTCGTCCACGATCAGCCGCGCCTCGACCCCGCGCTGCTCGGCCAGCAGCGGGGCGTTGACGTACGACACGCTCTCGCTGACGACGTTGGTGAACACGCCCTTGAGCGCCGCGAGCTTGAGCACGCTGACGTCGTAGCCGCTGAGGTCGCCGTGCACCTCGACATCGAGGCTGGTCAGCGGCGAGTGGGCGAGGGCGCTGAAGATCTGCCCGAGCTTCTCGACCAGGGGGATGCCGGGACGCACGTACGGGTCGATGACGCCACCCGCGACGTTGACGGCGTCGGGCACGAGCTCGCCGCCCAGGGCGAGACGCACCGACTTCGCCACCGAGACGCCCGCCTTCTCCTGCGCCTCGTCGGTGGAGGCGCCCAGGTGAGGGGTCACCACCACGTTGGGCAGGTCCAGCAGGGCGTGGGCGGTTCCGCCTTCGACAGGCGGCTCGGTCGTGAAGACGTCGAGGCCGGCTCCGGCGATCTCCCCCGTCGTCAGGGCGGTGTGCAGCGCCTCCTCGTCGATCAGTCCGCCACGGGCGACGTTGACGATGTAGGCCGACGGCTTCATCAGGCGGAACTGCTCGGTGGAGATCATGCCCGTGGTCTCGGGGGTCTTGGGCATGTGGATCGTGATGAAGTCGCTCTGCTGCAGCAGGTCGTCGAGTGAGAGCAGCTGCACGCCCAGCTGCTGGGCGCGCGCACTCGTGACGTAGGGGTCGTAGGCCACCACGTTCATGCCGAACGCCTGCAGCCGCGCGGCGATGAGAGCGCCGATGCGGCCGAGGCCGATGATGCCGACGGTCTTCTCGAAGAGCTCGACGCCGGTGTAGGCGCTGCGCTTCCACTGTCCGGCCGCGAGCGAGGCGTGGGCGGCGGGGATGCGACGGGCCAGGCTCAGGATGTGCCCGATGGTGAGCTCGGCCGCGGAGACGATGTTGGAGGTCGGGGCGTTGACGACCATGACGCCGGCGGTGGTGGCGGTCTTGATGTCGACGTTGTCCAGGCCCACCCCTGCCCGGGCGATGACCTTCAGCTGCGGCGCGGCGGCGATCGCCTCGGCATCCATCTTCGTCGCCGAGCGGATGAGCACCGCGTGCGCGTCGGCGAGGGCCGGCAGCAGCTGCGCCCGGTCGGCCCCGTCGACGTGCCGCACGTCGAAGTCGGGCCCGAGGGCGTCGATCGTGGCGGGAGAGAGTTCTTCGGCGATGAGCACGACGGGCTGAGGCACGCTGGATCCTTCGGGGCGGCGGCACACGCCGAGCGCGTTCCGCGACTGAGGGGAAGCCCCGTCGCAGCCGGTGCACGGGGCCTGCTCAGCCTATCGCGCGGTCGCAGCGCGCCCTGACCGTGTGACGGCGTGCGACGGCCGGCGCGATGTGGCGACGTCAGGCGCCGTAGAGGGCGGGGGTGGCGGCGGCGTAGGCGAGCACATCGAGCCAGAAGACCGCGACGAAGGCCAGACCCGCCAGCATGACGGCGGTGAACGGCAGCGCCGGTCGGCGCCATCCCACCGCGAAGGCCGCGGCGAACACCAGCGGGGGGACGATCACGGGCAGCAGCAGCACGAACCAGCCGAGCCCGGTCAGGCCCGCCATGCCCCCTGCCTGCTGCAGCAGGAAGCCCAGCGCCGTCCAGAAGACGAAGGCGTAGAGCAGCAGGAACCCGCCGGCGATCACGGCGATGAGCCAGGTCGGCAGGGCGGTGCGCCGCGGGGCGGCCTCGGACACGGTCACAGGGTCACCCCCGCCAGCACGAAGGGCCACGGCACCAGCAGCACGGCGCCGGCGGCGAGCAGCACCATGCGCACCCACACGCGCGAGGCGCGGGTGAGGAGGAAGACGGTGCCGAACCAGATCGGCGGGGCGAGCACGGCCATCCAGAGCGTGATCTGGAAGGCGACGGGGTCGAGGAAGAGCTGGGCGACCAGTTGCAGCCGCGCACCGCCGAGGAGCCACCCGATCGACAGCAGCAGGTAGACGCCGGCGAACACCCCGACTCCGACGAGCGCCGCGTTGCTCATGCCGGGCGCGGCCGCGTCAGCGGTGTCGAGCAGACCCTCCGCGGCATCAGCGTCGGAGTCGGCGCCCACCTGCTCGCTGCCCTTGCCGACGGCGCGGTAGCCGTCGGGAAGCGCGGGGGCGGCGGGGCCGGGCGCAAGCGTCGGATCGTCGTCGCCCTCCCAGGAGAGCGCCTCGTCGTCGGTTCGGGCCATGCCCTCAGAGTAGCGTTCTTCGCCCCGCCGCTCCCCTGGTCGCCGTGCGACGCGCACCTCGATCCCTCGTGACGCGTGAGCGCGGTCAGACGCCGTCGCGGGCGCGTCGCAGCCACTGCTCGACGCCGGCGATGTGGGCGGTCGCGAGGGAGGTGGCCAGCTCGACGTCGTGGGCGGCGATCGCCGAGACGATGGCCGCGTGCTCGCGCAGCGTGCGCTCGACCGCGTCGGCCTCGGTCAACCCGCGCCAGACGCGGGCGCGGACGGTCTGGCTGGTGAGACTGTCGACGAGACTCGCGAGATAGCGGTTGCCCCCGAGCGCCACGATGGCCCCGTGGAATCGCAGATCGTGCGCGACGAGCGTCTGCACGTCGGTGTCGCTGGCGACGGTGCGCAGCTCCGCCTCGAGCGCGGCGATCTCGTCGTCGTCGGCCCGTTGCGCCGCAGCGCCGGTGGCGTGGGCTTCGAGGATGCGGCGCACCTGGAAGACCTCCAGCAGCGAATCGTCGTCGTGCATGTCCATGGCGAAGGACGTCGCCTCCAGCAGCAGCCGCGGTTCGAGGCTCGTGACATACGTCCCGTCGCCGCGTCGCACATCGAGCACCCGGATGACCTCCAGGGCCTTCACCGCCTCGCGCATCGAGTTGCGCGACAGCCCCAGCCGCTCGGCCAGCTCCTTCTCCGGCGGCAGCCGGTCACCCGGCGCCAGCTCGCCGGACACGATCATCGCCTTGATCTTCTCGATCGCCTCGTCGGTCACCGCCATGGCGCCATGCTAGGCGCAAAGACGCAGACATCCCATGTTCTGGCGCGGCTCGGCCAGAATGAAGAGGTGCGCATCCTCGACAGTCACCTGCATCTGTGGGACCCCGAACGCCTCGACTATCCCTGGCTGACGGGGCGACTGCTCGGACGTTTCGGAGTAGCGCAGTGGCAGGACGCGACGGCAGAGGCCAGCAGCGCCGAGCGCGCCGCCGTGTTCGTGCAGGCGGAGGCGGTCGCAGCGCAGAGCATCGATGAGGTCGACTGGGTCAGCGCGTCCGCCGCGGCGGCCGGTGTGCGGGGCATCGTCGCGCGGCTGACGATGGAGGATGCCGCCGCGGCCCGCCGTGAACTCGCGCTGCTGCGCGCGCGCCCGCTCGTGGTCGGCGTGCGCAGGCTCCTCCAGGGGGAGGAGGCCGGGTTCGCGACCTCGCGTGACTTCCTCGCCTCCGCCCGCGCCGTGGCCGATGCCGGGTACGTCTTCGATGCGTGCGTGCGCTCCGGGCAGCTGCGCGAGCTCGCTGCCCTGGCCGAAGCCGTGCCGTCGCTGACGATCGTCCTCGACCACCTCGGCAAGCCCGACGTGTCCGGCGCCCCCGCCCCGGCGTGGCGGGCGGATCTTCAGCGCCTGGCCGACCTGCCGCAGGTGTCGTGCAAGCTCTCGGGTCTGCCCGCCGAATCGCCGGAGGGCTGGACGTCGCTGCAGTTCACGCCGTTCCTCGACGCCGCCCTGGAGGCCTTCGGCCCGGAGCGCCTGCTCTTCGGAGGCGACTGGCCGGTGTCGTGGCCGTACGCGTCGTGGGAGCGGTTCGTGCGGGACTGGGCGACGTCCGCCGCCCCGTCCCACACCGCCGCGATCCTCTGGGACAACGCCCAGCGGACGTACCGCCTGCGCTGAGGCCTCAGGCCGGGCGCAGCCGGAGCGCCGACATGCCCCCGTCGACCTCGATGTACGTGCCCGTCGTCGAACCCGCCTGCGGGCCGACCAGGTAGCGCACCGCGGCGGCGACCTCGTCGGCGGTGACCAGCCGCCCGTGCGGCTGCCGCGCTTCGAGGGCGGCACGCTCCGCCGCAGGATCGTCGGCCGTGTCGAGCAGCCTGCCCACCCAGGGGGTGTCGGCCGTGCCGGGGTTGACGGCGTTCACCCGGATGCCCTCGCGCAGGTGGTCAGCGGCCATCGCGCGGGTCAGCGAGAGCACCGCGCCCTTCGAGGCGCTGTACAGGGCACGCTGCGGCAGTCCGGCCGTAGCGGCGATCGACGAGGTGTTGCACACCGCGGCGGCCGGCGAGCGGCGCAGCCACGGGAGCGCGGCGGAGGTGACCCGCGCGATCCCTGTGACGTTGACCGAGAGCACGCGCCCCCACTCCGCGTCGTCATTGGCGGCGATGTCGCCCTGCGCGCCGATCCCGGCGTTGTTGACCACGATGTCGATGCGACCGAAGCGCTCTCCCACCGCGCTGATCGCCGCCGTCACGCTGTCGCGGTCCGACACGTCGGCGGCGACGGCCAGGAAACGCTCGTCGGCGGCGGAGGGGTCGAGGTCGAGCACCGCCACCCGCGCGCCGCCGTCGTGCAGGTGCCGGGCGATGGCGGCACCGATCCCGGACGCGCCTCCCGTCACCACGGCCACCAACGAGTCCAGTTCGCGCGTCATCGCGTCGCCTCCCATGCCCGGAACGTCTGGCGCTGACGGCCGAGTCCCTCGATCTCCACCTCTACCACGTCTCCCGGTGCCAGATACGGGAATCGGCCGGACAGCGCCACCCCTTCCGGCGTGCCCGTGAGGACCAGATCACCGGGCTCGAGGGCGAGGTACTGCGAGAGATGCCAGATGATGTGCTCGACGGAGAAGATCATGTCGGCCGTCGTGGAGTCCTGCCGCGGCGCGCCGTTGACCCGGCTGCGCAGCCGCAGTCCGGTGTGGTCGACGTCGTCCGGGGTGACCAGCCACGGTCCCGTGGGGTTGAAGCCCGGCGCGCACTTGCCTTTGGACCACTGGCCTCCCGAGACCGCCATCTGGAAATCACGCTCGGAGACGTCGTTGGCCGTCACGAATCCCGCGATGTGGGCACGCGCCTGGGCCGGCGAGTCGAGATACGACGCACGCCGCCCGATCACGACGCCGAGCTCCACCTCCCAGTCGGTCTTGGTCGAGCCGCGCGGGATCTGCACGTCGTCGTCCGGGCCGACCACCGTGTTGGGCGTCTTCAGGAACATGATCGGGATCTCCGGCGGGGCCGAGCCGGACTCGGCCGCATGCGCGGCGTAGTTCATCCCGATGCAGACGACCGCGCTCGGTCGCGCGATCGGCGCCCCCACCCGCAGCTCCGAGACATCGCCGAGGTCGGGCAGCAGCTCCGCCGCCATCGCCTGCGCGGTGCGACCGACGGGGTCATCGGCGAGGAAGGCACCGTCGACATCGGAGGTGATCGGACGCAAGTCGAGGTGCCGATCTCCGTCGATCACGACGGGGATCTCTTGGCCGACGGGCCCGAGACGCGCGAACTTCATGTTTCTCCTGTCCTGCCGGACCGTGCAGCCCCTCGGCCGCCGCGGCATCCCGACGCGATTGACAGTATAAACATCGGATGTTTAGTGTGGGAGATCCACGACACCGTGGCGCGGAAACAAGGAGTGACAGTGACCCGCATCGTCGCGCTCGAAACGGCCGACATCCGTTTTCCCACCTCGCTGAGCCTCGACGGCTCGGATGCGATGAACCCCGACCCGGACTACTCGGCGGCGTATCTGCGAATCACGACCGACGCCGCGGACGACCTCGAGGGCCACGCGTTCGTGTTCACCATCGGGCGCGGCAACGACGTGCAGGTCGCAGCCGTCGACGCCCTCGCCGGACACCTGGTCGGCCGCGAGCTCGAACCGCTCCTCGCCGACATGGGCGCGACGAACCGCACCCTCATGGACGACTCGCAGCTGCGGTGGCTGGGGCCGGAGAAGGGCGTGATGCACATGGCGATCGGCGCCGTCATCAACGCCCTGTGGGATCTGAAGGCCAAGCGCGCGGGCCTGCCGCTCTGGCAGCTGCTGGCACGGATGACGCCCGAGGAGCTCGTCGACCTGGTCGACTTCCGCTACCTCACCAACGCCCTCACCCGCGAGGATGCGCTGGAGATCCTGCGCGCTGCGGTGCCGGGACGCGCCGCGCGGGAGGCGGAGCTGCTGGCGACGGGCTACCCCGCCTACACCACGACCCCCGGCTGGCTCGGCTACTCCGACGAGAAGCTGGCCCGTCTCTGCCGCGAGGCGCTGGCGGAGGGCTTCGGTCAGATCAAGCTCAAGGTCGGCGCCGACCTCGACGACGACATCCGGCGCATGCGCATCGCCCGCGAGGTGTGCGGTGAGGGCTTCCCCATCGCCGTCGACGCGAACCAGCGCTGGGAGGTCGCCGAGGCCATCGAATGGATGCGGGCGCTCGCCCCGTTCGACCCCGCGTGGATCGAGGAGCCGACGAGCCCCGACGACGTGCTCGGTCACGCCGAGATCGCCCGCGCGATCGCGCCGGTCCGGGTCGCGACCGGCGAGCACGCCCACAACCGGGTGATGTTCAAGCAGCTGCTGCAGGCCGAGGCCATCGCGGTGATGCAGATCGACGCCGTGCGCGTGGCCGGCGTCAACGAGAACATCGCGAACCTGCTGCTGGCGGCCCGCTTCGGCGTGCCCGTGTGCCCGCACGCCGGCGGCGTGGGTCTGTGCGAGGCCGTGCAGCACTTGTCGATGTTCGACTTCGTCGCCGTCAGCGCCACCCGGGAGGGTCGGATGATCGAATACGTCGACCACCTGCACGAGCACTTCACCGTCCCCACCGACGTGCGCGAGGGCAGCTACCGCGCCCCCCTGGCGCCCGGGGCGGGCATGGAGATGCGCGCCGAGAGCCGGGAGCTCTACGCCTGGCACGGGGAGGCCGTCGGTGTCTGACCGCGCGACGGCGGCGACGCCCGCACTCACGCCGCTCGGCTACGGCGCGGCGAACCTCGGCAACATGTTCCGCCCTCTCGGGGACGATGAGGCGTGGGAGATCCTCGAAGCGGCATGGGATGCCGGCATCCGCTACTTCGACACCGCACCGCACTACGGTCTCGGTCTCTCCGAACGTCGGCTGGGGGCGTTCCTGCGCACGAAGCCGCGGGACGAGTACGTGCTGTCGACGAAGGTCGGGCGGCTGCTGCGCCCCAATCCTGACGACGACGGCGGACTCGACACCGCCAACGACTTCCACGTGCGCACCGACCTGCACCGGGTGTGGGACTTCTCCGAGGACGGCGTGCGCGCCGGGGTCGCCGAATCCCTCGAGCGCATGGGCCTGGACCGGGTCGACGTGGTGTACCTGCACGACCCCGAACGACACGATCTCGACCTCGCCCTGGCCGAGGCCCTGCCCGCCCTCACGGCGCTCCGTGACGACGGCACCGTCACTGCTGTCGGAATCGGATCGATGGTCAGCTCCGCGCTGGCGGCGTGCGTGGGCGCCGCCGACCTCGACGTCATCATGATCGCCGGCAGGTACACGCTGCTCGAGCAGCCGGCCGTCGCCGACACCCTGCCGGCGTGCCGCGCGACCGGCACCGACGTGGTCGCCGCCTCCGTGTTCAACTCGGGATTGCTGGCCCGGCCACGTCCCGACCGCGAGGGTCGTTACGAGTACGGCCGGCTGCCGGACGCACTGTGGGAGCGCCTGCAGGCGATCATGGCGGTGTGCGATGCGCACGAGGTGCCGCTGCCGGCGGCCGCGGTGCAATTCCCGCTGCGCGAGACGACCGTGCGGTCGGTCGTCGTCGGCGGCAGCCGGCCGAGCCAGCTGCGCCAGAATGCCGAATGGATGGCGCAGGATCTGCCCGACGACTTCTGGGCGGAGCTCGCCGAGCGCGAGCTCATCGCCCCCTGATCCGAAAGGACCCCCTCTCATGCTCGAAGGGATCGATCCGCTGCTGACCGGTGAGCTGCTGTGGCATCTCGATGCGATGGGCCATTCCGACGCGGTCGTGATCGCCGACGCCCATTTCCCCGCCGCGTCGTTGAGCACGCGGCTGATCGATCTGCCCGGGGTCGGCACTCCCGCGGTGCTGGCGGCGGTGCGCAGCGTGCTGCCGCTCGACGACGCGCCGGCGCTGGAGCTCATGACCTCGGCAGACGGCACGGTGCTCGACGTGCAGCGCGAACTGATGACCGCCGCCGGCGTCGACGAGTCGGGCACCCGGTTCGTCGACCGCTTCGCCTACTACGAGCGCGCCAGAGGCGCCTTCGTCATCGTCCGCACCGGCGAGACCCGCGTCTACGCCAACGCGCTGCTGCGCAAGGGCGTGGTCGGCCGCGCCTGAGGCGCCGACCGCACGCTAGCGGACGCCGGGGCGCGCGGCGGCGACGGCGGCCGCGACGATCGATGCGTCGGTGACGTCGTGGCCACCCGCACCACCGCCGGGCCCGGCCGGGGCATCCAGACCGGCACGCGCACGCGCCGACAGGTGCACGGCGCCCACGCCCGATGCCGCGAGGACGGCGATGTCTTCGGGCCGCACTCCCCCGCCGGCCGTGATCTCCATGGCGCCGCCGACCCGGCGGACGTAGTCGGCCAGCCGGGCGGCACCATCGATGCTGCGCACGGCGCCACCCGAGGTCAGCACGCGCTCGACGCCCTCCTCCCTCAGCGCGTCGAGCACCTCGTCGCCGCGAGGGCTGGCGTCGATCGCACGGTGGAAGACCAGGGTCGCGTCGCCTGCGGCATCGCGCCACCGCCGCAGTGCCTCACGGTCGACACGGCCGTCGGGGTCGAGCGCGCCCACCACCACGCCTCCGACACCGCGGGCGACGACGGCGCGAACGTCGGCCGCGACGAGCGCGACCTCGTCGTCGTCGTAGACGAAGCCGCCGCCCCGCGGGCGGACGAGCACGTTGACGCGGTCGGCGCCCACGGCCTCGCACACCGCATCGACGAGCCCGATCGACGGTGTCAGGCCACCGACCTCGAGCGCCTCGCACAGTTCGAGCCTGTCGGCGCCGGCGCTCATCGCGATGCGGGCGCCGGCTGCGGACTGCACGGCGATCTCGACGATCACACTCACGGGTTCATCGTAATCGACACCGCCGCCGCAGCATCGCCGCGGAGCGCATCGGGGATCACGACGTCGACACCGCCGTCGGCGCGCCGCTCGAACCCAGCCAGACTGCCGTCGGCCCAGCGCGCCGTGCCTTCGGCGAGGTCGACGGGCAGGTCGAGCAGGCCGGCCGCGGGATCGAGGGCGATGACGTTCACGATGCCCGGACGGGCCGTGTAGGCGCGGGGCGCGCCGGTCTCCTCCGCCGCGCGCACCCAGGGACGGGTGCCGTAGACGGCGTCGCCGTCCCGGCGCAGCCACGCACCGAGTTCGCGCATCGCCGCCAGCTGCAGGTCGGGGATCGAGCCGTCGGCCCGGGGACCCACATTGATCAACAGGTTGCCGTTCTTGCTCACCACGTCGGCGAGCAGCCGGATGAGCGCCGCGCCCGACAGGGAGTGGGTGGCATCCTCGGCCTGGTTGTAGCCGAAGGAGTAGCCGAGACCGCGGGTGGACTCCCACGGGGTGTCGAGCACCCCCTCGACATGCGTGTACTCGCGGGTCAGGTACCCGTGCCGCGGCACGCCCCAGCGGTCGTTGATCGCCCCGTCGGGGACGGCCTCGAAGTAGCGGCGGAAGAGCGCGGCGAGGCCGTGCTCTTGCGCGCCCTTGCCGCCGTCGGGCCACTCGATGTCGTTCCACAGGACGTCGGGGCGGAAACGCGTCACGAGCTCCTCGAGCTGGGCGGCGGCGTACCGCGCGAACGCGTCGTCGTGACGACGGAAGCGGAACAGGTCGGTGTCGGACTCGATCGGCGGGAAGTCGCCCACGTGCCAGTCCAGCGCCCCCGAGTAGTACACCCCGAACCGCGCCCCTGCGCGGCGGGTGGCGTCGTGGAATTCGCCGATCAGGTCGCGACGAGGTCCGCGCCGCGCCGCGTTGAACGTGGTGGTCGCGGTGTCCCACAGGCAGAAGCCGTCGTGGTGCTTGGTGGTGGGCACGACGTACCGTGCGCCGGCCCCCACGAGCTCGCCCACGAAGGCGTCGGCGTCGAAGCCACCCGCGTCCCACCGATCGGCGAGGTCCTCGTAGCTGCACCCCGGTCCGTAGATCTCCTGGTGGCGGCGCCACGTGGGGCTGCCGGGGATGCGCACGGTGTTGGCGTACCACTCCGCATACTGGTGATGCGCGTAGGCGTCTTCTGCGGGCACACCGCCCGGCGGGTGGGCGGGAGCCCAGGCGGGCACGGAGTA
Source organism: Microbacterium sp. zg.Y1084 (assembly GCF_024623595.1). Lineage (NCBI taxonomy): Bacteria > Bacillati > Actinomycetota > Actinomycetes > Micrococcales > Microbacteriaceae > Microbacterium > Microbacterium sp. zg.Y1084. The sequence continues at coordinate 167,929 of NZ_JANJGV010000001.1, read as the reverse complement.
CAGCCCCCAGTGCACGAAGAATCCGAGCTTGGCGTCGCGGTACCACTCGGGCACGGTGGCGGCCGGGTACACCGGCGCCGCGTCGCCCAGGTCCGGGCCGGTGCGGGTCTCGAAGTTCATGTGCGGGCCTCCGTGGCGGTGCGGCGGGTGATGACGGGGGCGAGATCGGGCGTCGCGCCGTCGTCGTCGAACGGATACACCCCGGGACGCAGCCGGCGATGCCCGAGCCGCAGCAGGTCCTGGTCGACGCCGCCCGGGGTGAGGGCGATGGTCCAGCCTGCGGCGAGGTCGTACAGCTCCGGCTCGAGGTAGCCGATCTTCACGATCACGATGTCCGCCGCCTCGGGGTCCAGGCCCAGCATGCGGAAGTCGTCGAGGTGGTGGAACGGCTTGCGGCGCTCGGTGACGATCGCGTGCACGCCACCTGCCCGCAGCACGACCTGCGTGCCGGCGACCGGATCGCCCGGTGTCACCGACACCACTTCGCCGGTGATGCGCACGGGTCCGCGGGGCCCGGCATCCACCCGGGCTCCGACCGGCAGCGTGACCGTCTCGCCCACGCCGGCCGCCGCAGCCGCCGCGACGGCGTCGGGATCGAACACGGAGGCGACGAGTACGGTGACGGACGGATCGGCGAGGTCCGCCCGCTCCAGCAGTCGTCCGAGCGTCCATGTGACGTCGCCGGCGCCGCCGGCGGTGGGGTTGTCGCCGGAGTCGGAGATCACATACGGGCGCGGGGCGCCGGGAGCCAGCGCGGTGTCGAGGGCGTCGTCGAGTGTCGCGGTGGGGCCGACGAAGGCGAAGTCCGCCCGCGCGTCCCAGTAGGCGCTCGCGAGACGGGCCGCTTCTTCGGCGATGGCCGACTCGTCGTCGCCCGTGACGATCACCGTGGCATGGCAGCGGGGCTCGTCGGCCCAGGCGTAGCCGACCCAGATCGCGGCATCCACGACGCCGTCGCGGTCCTCGGCCTCGGGGACGAGCGCGTACACCGAGCGCGCGGGATCGATGCGCGTGCTGGTCTTCTCCCCCGGCAGCAGCACCGGCACCCGCACCCATGCCTTCAGCGGCCGTCGTGCGAGAGGGTCGGCCCCGGAGGCGCCGCGCAGCCGGGTGAGCAGATTGTGCACCGCGCGCTGCTTGGTGTTGAGCCAGTCCTCGTGCGGAGCCATGCGGTAGCAGGTGATCAGGTCGACCGCGTCGAACAGGGCATCGGAGACGTTGCCGTGCAGGTCCATGGATGCCGACACCAGCGTGTCCGGGCCGAGGGCCTCGCGCACCGCGGCGGCGAGGTCGCCCTCGGCATCGTCCATGCCGACGACGCTCATCGCGCCGTGGATGTCGAAGAAGAATCCGTCGAACGGGCCCTCGACTCGGATCCCGGCGACGATCGCGGCCTTCATCCGCTCATAGGTCTCCCGCGCGACGGCGCCGCCGGGCAGCGACCGACCGTGGGTCAGGGGGACCCAGTCCGCGGCTTCGCCCAGATCCTCACCTGCGTCGAGGAACGGGTAGTACTCCCGCAGCGATGCGCCCGTGCGCACCGTGAACGCCTCGTCGCCGGAGATGTGCGGCGAGAAGGTGCTCGATTCGATCGAGATGCCGCCGATCCCGATGCGAGGGCGGGCGATGCCCTCGGGGTGGACGGGATCCAGCGCGCCCTTCCAGACGCGATCGGGGTCAGGACGCGTCGTCACGGCGCGGCTCGCTTTCTGCGGGGGGAACGGAAACGGGATGGGCCACCAGCGCCGCGGCGCCGAGGACGACGGCGTCGGCGCGGAGGGTGCCGGGAACGATGCGCAGCGGCACCCCGGAGACCGGCGGGTCGCTGGCGAGCGTCGTCTGCACCGCCGGAGCGAGCAGGTCCCACGCCTCGACCACCCCGCCGCCGACGACGACCAGCGGAAGGTCGACGAGCGTTGCCGCCGAGACGCAGGCCAGGGCGACCGCCTGACCGGCGTCCGCGAACACCGCCCGCGCCGCCGGGTCGCCGCCGCGCGCACGCTGCGCCACGATCCGCGCCGGCTCGAGCGGCCGGTCCGTGGCCTCCGCGTAGCGGCGGGCGATGGAGGTGCCGGATGCCAGGGTCTCGAGGTGGCCCGTGCGGCCGCACGTGCAGCGCAGCTCGCCATAGCCCGGGGTGTGGCCGATCTCTCCCGCGGCCCCGTGCGGTCCGTGGCGCAGCCGGCCGTCCATCACGAGCGCGCCGCCGACACCGGTGCCGAGCATGACGCCGAGCACGTCGGAACCGCGCGCAGCGCCCCAGGCCGTCTCGCCCAGAAGGAACGCGTTGACGTCGTTCTCTACCTGCACCGGCAGCGACAGGCGCTCGGCGAGCCGCTCCCCCAGCGGGAAGCCGGTCCATCCGACGAAGGTGGCGGATGCCGCGCGGATCGTGCCGGTGTCATGCTCCACGACACCGGCTGCGCCGACGCCCACGGCGTCGGCGCGCACGCCGGCGCGGCCGTAGAGCTCCTCCACGACCCGCGCGGCGGTCTCGGCCATCGCGGCGCCGCCGTCGCGGGCGGGGGTCTCCCGCGACGCGCGCGCCAGCACCGTGCCGTCCGCGGCGACGAGCGCCCCGGCCGTCTTGGTGCCTCCGATGTCGACACCCGCGACGACGCGGGACGAAGCGTCCGCGCTCATCGGCCGCCCAGCCCGGCCATCGCGATGCCCTTGATGAGGTGCTTCTGCAGGACGATCACGAGCAGCGTCGTGGGGATCATCGAGATGATCGCCGCGGCCATCTGCAGATCCCAGCGCGTACCGGTCAAGCCGGAGAAGCTGGCCAGACCCACCGGCAGCGTGCCGAGCGTGGCGTAGTCCACCGTGACGATCAGCGGCCACAGGTAGCTGTTCCAGAAGGAGAGGAACGTGAACACGGACAGCACGGCCACGGCGGACTTCGACAGCGGCAGGATGATCCGCAGGAAGGTGCGCACCGGCCCCGCGCCGTCCATCCGGGCCGCTTCTTCCAGCTCGAAGGGGATGCCGCGGAAGAACTGCCGCATGAGGAAGGTCCCGAACGCGCCGAACGCGAAGGGGAAGATGAGGGCAGGGTAGGTGTTGACCCAGCCGAACCACTGCATCACCTGGAACATCGGGATCACGAGCACCTCGGCGGGCACCATGAGGGTGGCCAGGAACAGCACGAACACCACGTCGCGTCCCTTCCACCGCAGGCGCCCGAAAGCGTAGCCGGCGGCGGTGGACACGATGAGGACCACGAGCGTTCCCGCCACGGCGACGAACAGCGAGTTGCCGATGTAGGTCCAGAACGGGCCGTAGGCGAACACCTCGGCGAAGTTCTGCCACTTGATCTGCGACCCGATGAGGGTCGGCGGCATCGAGAAGATCTCGATGTTGGGCTTCAGCGCCGAGAAGAACGCGTAGACCAGCGGCGACACGAACACGAGCGCGGCGAGGTAGATGAAGACATGGGCGATGACGAGGCGCATCCGCTCGCCGCGGGTCTTCGGGGCGACACGGCGGCGGCCCGAGGGGTCGGGGGTAACGGCGTCCTCGCCGAGCACGAGCGTGCGGGTCGCGGTCACGGACTCAGTGCTCATAGTGCACCCACTTGCGCTGGGCGGCGAACTGCGCGCCGGTGATGAGGATGATGATGGCGAAGAGGATCCACGCCGCCGCCGCGGCCAGACCGAGGTCGCCGAAGGTGAAGCCCTGCTCCCAGATGAACATCACGAGGGGCTTGGTGGCGTTGCCCGGTCCGCCGCCGGTGAGCAGCTGCGGCTGCGCGAACACCTGGAGCGACGTGATCATGGTCATGATCGAGGCGAAGAAGATCGCGGGCGAGATCATGGGGATCATCACGCTCCACACCAGCCGCATCCCGCGGGCTCCGTCGATGCTCGCCGCTTCGAGCACACTGTCGGGCAGCTGCTCGAGGGCGGCGGAGAAGATGAGCATGTTGTAGCCGAGCCCCTGCCAGACGCTCATGGCGACGACCATCATCATCGCCCAGAACGGGTCCGCCAGGAAGTTGGGCAGGGTGACGCCGAACCAGCTCTGCGCGATGCCGTTGAACAGGCCCTGCGGCTGCAGCATCATCTTCCACACCAGCACGTTGGCGACCATCGGCACCACGACGGGAATGAAGAAGAGCACCCGCAGCGCGCCGCGGCCGCGGATGCGCGGCCCGAGCCCGATGGCCAGGACGAGCGAGAGCGCGACGCTGAGTGGGACGTACAGCACCGTGAACACCGCGGAGTTGCGCAGCGCCGGCCAGAAGTCGGGGCTGGAGGTGAACAGCGCGGCGTAGTTGTCGAGACCGGTGAAGGTGCGGGCGCCGAACGTGGGCCAGTCGAAGACGCTCATCACGATCGACAGCCCTACGGGCACGATCGTGAACAGGGCGAGTCCCACCAGGGCCGGGCTTGCAAAGCCCAGCGCCTGGCGGGCCTCGGCCCTGGCGAGCGACCCGCGACGTTTCGTCGTGGTCGTCATTGTGTAGCTCTCTTGCTCAGGAAAGGGTGTTCCGAACGGAACCGATCAGTTGCCGAACTGGGCCTGGGCGGTCTCCAGGAGCTCCGCCATCGTCATCTGTCCGTTGTAGACGCTGACGAGGTTCGGCTGGATGTAGGCCTCGAGCTTCGCCCAGTTCTGGGTCATGTACAGCGGCACCGTGCTGGAGAACGCAGCTTCGAAGACCGTCTGGACGTGCTCGCGGTACTCCTCGTCGATCGACTCGAAGTACAGCGGCTGCGACACCGACAGGGCGGGGTACGACCGGCCGGACGACGCGATGTAGTCCTGCGCGTCCTTGCTCAGCAGCGACCCGAGCACCTTCAGCGCCTCTTCGGGGTGCTCGCAGGTGGCCGAGATGCCGTAGCCCGAGCCGAGGATCGGACCGGCGTTGCCGTGGGGTCCGGTCGGCAGCGGCGCCATGCCGGCGGCGAAGCCGGACTCGTTGTCGAGGTAGCCCACGGCGTTCCAGGTTCCGTCGACGGCCATCGCCGCGTTGCCGCCGGTGTACTGGGTCTCGCCCCAGCCGGTGTCCGAGGCCGATGCCACGGGGGCGGCCACGCCCAGGTCCGTCACGAGGCCCGAGAACCACGATGCGGCATCCACGAACTCGGGGTCATCGATGCGCAGCGAGCCGTCCTCGTCGGCCGGCTGGGTGCCGGAGAGGGCGATCGGAAGCGACATCCACTGGTACGCGCCCATGCCCATGCCGAACCCGAAGCTGCCGTCCGTGGTGGCGGCGGCGGCGGTCTGCTCGAAGTCGTCGAACGTCCAGCCGATGCCGGGAGCCTCGACGCCTGCGGCGTCGAGCTTGTCCTGGTTGTAGTACACGAGCATCGTGGCGACGTCGAACGGCAGGCCGTACAGCTCACCCTCGAAGCTCAGGATGCCCTCGGCACCGGGGTTGAAGTCGGCGAGGTCGAGTCCGGCGGTGGCGAGGTCCTCGTCGCTGAGGGCCCGGAAGCCGTCGGTGTAGCCGCCCAGCTGAGCGCCGCTCATGCCGGTCACACACGCCATGTTGCCGCTGGCCATGTTCGTGGTGAGCTTCGTGAAGAAGTCGCCCCACGGAGCTGTCTGCAGCTTGACCGTGACATCGGGGTTCTGCTCCTGGGCGATGGCGACCTGGGCCTCCAGCGCCGCGATGTCGGACTCGCTGCCCGCCCACATGTCCAGGACGATCGTGGGCTTGTCGCCGCCGGCGTCGCCTGCGTTGCCGCCTCCCGCGCAACCCGTGAGCACCATCGCGACGCCGGTGGCCGCAGCCACACCGCCGATGCGCATCTTTTTCATCGAATGCCTCCTATGGCAATGCTGTGTCCTCACCACTTATTTCGAGGGGCGAATCAAGTGTGTAAGGTTCTGTTTCAAGTCAAGATGGCAGAGATCTCGCATCCCTGCAACACGAACATCCGATGTTTATCGATCAGTGATCTCTCGTAACATTCCTGACACACACGCCGACCGAGAGCTGGCCATGGCCCCGCAGAATGCACGCACTCCCAGTGACGACGATGTCAGCCGGAGCATCCTCGACCTCGTGGCACGCGGCGAGGCACGATCGAGGGTCGACCTCGCCACGGAGCTGGGGGTCGCGGCGTCGACGGTGGGCGTGCGGGTGAAGGCCCTCACCGACAGCGGGCTGCTGCATGAGCGAGGCGACGGTCCTTCCCGCGGCGGGCGCCGTCCGCGCATCCTCGCGGTCCCCGATGACGCCGGCGTCGTGCTCTCCGCAGACCTCGGCGGGCAGCACGCGAGGATCGGCATCCATCGCCTGAGCGGAGCGCTCGTGCGCACCCGCGCGATCCCGGTGGAGCTGGCCGCGGGCCCCGAGCCCACCCTCGCGGCGATCGCCGCGGTCTTCGACGAACTCGCCGCCGGCGACACCGTGCGCGCGATCGGCATGAGCCTGCCCGGACCGGTCGACATCGCAGCCGGGACCGTGCACCAGCCGTCCCGCATGCCCGGGTGGCCGGGCTTCGGTGTGGGCGCGCACCTGCGCGATCGATACAGGGTCACCGTCGCCGTCGACAACGACGCCAACCTCGCCGCGCTCGGCGAGCACCGCGCCCGCTTCGGGGCCGCGGGGCACAGCATCACGGTCAAGGCGGGCACCGCGATCGGCAGCGGCATCATCGTCGGCGGCCAGGTGCATCGCGGCGCGACCTCAGCCGCCGGTGACATCACCCACACCCGCATCGACGGCAGCGGCGACATCCCCTGCTCCTGCGGCAACACGGGATGCCTCGAAACCGTGGCCAGCGGGGCGAGCCTCGTGCGTCAGATGCGCGAACGGGGACGCACCGACATCACGAGCACCACGGACGTCCTGGCGCTGGCGCGCGACGCCGACCCCGAGGCGACGACCCTCGTGCGCACGGCGGGGACGCACCTCGGTCAGGCGCTGTCCGGTGTCGTCAACTTCTTCAACCCTGCCGCGGTCTTCCTCACCGGCAGCATGAGCGCATCCGAGCCGTTCCTCGCCGCGGTGCGCAGCCGCGTCTACGAAGCATGCCATCCGCTGGCCACGCAGCGCCTGCGCATCGAGGCGGCGCAGACGGGCGCCGATGCCATCCTGCTCGGCGCGGCCCGGTGGGCGCTGGACAACCTCGAGCTGCCCGCGCCCACCGGCTGACGCTCAGCGGTCGCCGACGAGGGTGAGCTCGACCACGGGCAGCACGACGTCGGGACGGGTCACGGGCAGATGCACCGTGAGCGTGCCTTCCGCCTCCCCCTCGGGTGTCATCAGATCCGCCACCTGCTCGGGATCGCTCACCGACGTGCGCAGCCACGACCCGTCGTGCAGCAGGCGAGCGTACGCGACCTTGCCGGCGAGCCCGGGCAGGTGGACGAAGCCGAGCGGCCACGAGAACAGGTGGAGGTACAGCTTGTCGCCGCGGCGGGTGTAGACCCCTTCGCGAGGCGGCTCGGCGTCGGCGTGCCCGGCCCCGACGATCGCGTCGCGGTGCAGCTGCATCCATTCGCCGATCCGCTCCAGCGCCTCCGCGTCGCGGGGGGCGATCGCCCCCCGCCCGTCCGGCCCGATGTTCAGCAGCATGTTGCCGTCCATCGACACCGAGTCCACGAGCATGCGCACCAGCAGTCCCACAGACTTCTGGTCGCTGTTGTCGCGGTGGTAGCCCCAGGAGCCGTTCATGGTCTGGCAGGCCTCCCACACCAGCGGCCGGCCGTCCCGGGTCAGCGGCGATGTGGGCTGGTACTGCTCGGGGGTCACGAAGTCGGCGGGAATGCCCAAGCGATCGTTGACGAGCATCTGCGGCTGCAGCTCCCGACACATCGCCAGCAGGGCGTGCGCATCCCAGTCCTCCGGGCCCTTGCCGGGCAGTCCGTCGCGCTCGTGCGGATAGGTGAAGTCGAAGAAGAGGTAGTCGATGGGTCCGTACGCGGTGAGCAGCTCCCGCACCTGGCCGTGCAGGAACTCCCGATAGCGCTGCATGTCGCGCCCGGCGTTGAGCGCGGCGACGTCCGCGTCGCCACGGCGCGGGTGGTTCCAGTCGACGGTGAAGTCGGGGTGGTGCCAGTCGATCACGGAGTGGTAGAAACCCACGCGCAGCCCTTCGTCGCGCAGCGCTTCGACGTACTCGCGCACCAGGTCGCGGCCGCACGCCGCCACCGCGTTGAAGTCGCTGAGCGCGGTGTCCCACAGGGCGAAGCCCTCGTGATGCTTGGTCGTCAGCACGACGTACCCCATGCCTGCGCGCTTGGCCTGCCGTGCCAGCGCGCGTGCGTCGAACCGGTCGGGATCGAAGTGCTCGAAGTACTGTCGGTACTCCTCGTCGGTCAGGCGCTCGTAGTTCTGCACCCACTCATGCCGGGCGGCTCCGCTGTACAAACCGAAATGCACGAACATGCCGAATCGCGCCTCGTCGAACCACTGCTGTCGCATCATCGCCTTTCCCTCGGGTGTCGACTCCATCCTGACACAGACATCCGATGTCTAAACACACCGCGGGCCCGGCACTCGATCGAGGCCGGGCCCGCGGGGGCGATGCGATCAGCGTGCCGACTTCTTCCGCGGCGGGCCCGCGGGCGCAGCCACCGGCTCCGCCTGTTCGGACACCGGCACGACCGCCGACTCCGCCGCGGCGGCCGCCTGGGCCCGCCGGGTGCGGACCGCGTCGTACGACGTTCCGTAGTAGGCGGCTTCCATCAGCGTGCGCATGTCCGCGAGCAGCGGCATACGCGGGTTGGCCGGGGCGCACTGGTCGCCGTACGCGGCCATGGCGAGCTCCTCGAGGCGCCCGATGAAGGATTCCTCCGGCACTCCCTGAGCCTGGAACGAGTCCTCGATGCCCACCGCGGCACGCAGCCGCTCGACCGCGCGGGCGTAGGACTCGACGCCCTCGTCCGGCGTGGCGGCCGGCAGTCCCAGGTGGGCGGCGATCTGCTGGTACCGCTCGGGGGCCACGTAGCGCTCGTACTTCGGCCACCCGGTGACCTTCGCCGGGACCTGGCCGTTGTAGCGGATCACGTGGGGCAGGTAGATCGCGTTGGTCCGCCCGTGCACGAGGTGGAACTTCGACCCGGTGACGTGGGCCATCGCGTGCACGATCCCGAGGAACGCGTTGCCGAACGCCATGCCGGCGATCGCCGCGGCGTTGTGCATCTTCTCCCGAGCCTCCACGTCCGCGGCGTTCTTGCTGCCCGGCTGCGCCTGAGAGCTGCGCACGATGTTCTCGAAGATGAGCTTGATCGCGTGCAGGGCCAGCCCGTCGGTGAAGTCGTTCGCGTAGACGGACACGTAGGCCTCCGTCGCGTGGGTCAGAGCGTCGAACCCGGCATCCGCGACGAGGAACGCGGGAAGCGCCGCCGTCAGCAGCGGGTCCACGATCGCCACGGAGGGGGTCAGCGCGTAGTCCGCGAGCGGGTACTTCATGCCGGTCTCGTCATCGGTGATCACCGCGAAGGGCGTCATCTCCGATCCGGTTCCCGACGTCGTCGGCACGCACACGAGCTTGGCCTTCGCGCCGAGCTCGGGGAACCGGAACGCACGCTTGCGCACGTCGAAGAACTTCTCCCGCATGTCGGAGAAGTGCACGTCCGGGTTCTCGTAGAGCAGCCACATGACCTTCGCGGCATCCATCGGCGACCCGCCGCCGAGCGCGATGATGGTGTCGGGCTGGAACTCCCGCATCTTGGCGGCGCCGCGCTGCACGCTGACGACCGTCGGCTCGGGGAGGACGTCGTCGATGATCTGCAGGTGCACACGGCGGGGACGGCGGCCGAGCACGTCGAGCACCCGGTCCACGAAGCCCATCTTGGTCATCGTCGCATCGGTGACGATCGTCACCCGTTCGATGCCCTTCATGTCGATGAGGTACCGCAGCGCGTTCGGCTCGAAGTAGGTCTTGGCCGGCACCTTGAACCACTGCAGGTTGTTGTTGCGACGCCCCACGCGCTTGATGTTGAGCAGGTGCACCGCCGAGACGTTGTCCGCGACCGAGTTGCGCCCGTACGAGCCGCACCCGAGGGTCAGCGAAGGCATGAAGGCGTTGTAGATGTCGCCGATGCCGCCGAGCGCCGCCGGAGCGTTCTCGATGATGCGCACGGCCTTCACGCGGTCGGCGAAGTCGGCGATGACGGCAGGATCGCTGCTGTGCACGGCGCCGGAGTGCCCGAGTCCGTCGAAGGCGACCATCTGCTCTGCCAGGTCGATGCCCTCCTGGGCGTCGGCCGCGTGCAGCACCGCCAGCACGGGAGCCAGCTTCTCGCGGGTCAGCGGCTCGTGGGGTCCGACCCCGCTGACCTCGGCGAGCAGGATCGACGTGTCCTCGGGCACGGTGAACCCGGCCATCTGCGCGATCTTCGCCGCGGGCTGCCCCACGACGGCGGCGTTGAGCTTGGCTTCGGCGCACGAGGCGTCCTGCGCGCTGACGCCGAAGATCAACTCCTCCAGCATGCGCTTCTCGTCGGCGTTCACGAGGTAGGCGTGCAGCCGGACGAACTCCGCCATCGCCTCCTCCGCGATGGGCGCGTCGAGGATGACCGCCTGCTCGCTGGCGCACACCATGCCGTTGTCGAACGACTTCGACAGCACGACGTCGTTGACGGCGCGGCCGACCTTGGCGCTGCGCTCGATGAGGGCCGGCACGTTGCCCGCGCCGACACCGAGGGCGGGCTTGCCGCAGGAGTAGGCGGCCCGCACCATGCCGTTGCCACCGGTGGCGAGGATGAGGGCGACCCCGGGGTGGTTCATCAGCTCACCGGATGCCGCCAGTGACGGCTCCGTGATCCATTGGATGCAGTCGGTCGGCGCCCCCGCGGCGATGGCCGCGTCGCGCACGACGGTGGCGGCAGCCACAGAGCAGCGCTGCGCCGACGGGTGGAAGGCGAAGACGATGGGGTTACGTGTCTTCAGCGCGATGAGGGCCTTGAAGATCGTCGTGGAGGTGGGGTTGGTGACCGGCGTGATGCCGCACACGACCCCGACGGGCTCGGCGATCTCGGTGATCCCGGTGATCTCGTCCACCGAGATGACGCCGACCGTGCGCTGCTTGATGATCGAGTGCGTGACGTGCTCGCAGGCGAACATGTTCTTCACGGCCTTGTCTTCGAACAGGCCGCGTCCCGTCTCTTCGACGGCCATCACCGCGAGGTCCGCGTGCCGGCTCAGTGCCGCCACCGATGCCTTGCGCACGATGTGGTCGACCTGCTCCTGCGTGTAGGGCGCGTAGGCGGTCAGCGCAGCCTGTGCGCGGGCGACCAGTGCGTCGATCTCAGGGGACATCTCTCTCCAACCCGGCACGGGCGCAGTACCCGCGCCTTTGCTCTTGGCCTCAGCATAGACCTGTGGTCAGACCACAGGAAGGGGCAAAGAGAAAACCCGGTCGCCGCTCCCCCGTTTCCGGGGGGCGACGACCGGGTCAGGGTCGGCGGGGATCAGCGCGCGGCGCTGCCCTCGACGTAGTCGCTGTCCTGCTGCTTCCACGAGAACAGGGCGCGCAGGTCCTTGCCCACGGCCTCGATCGCGTGGGCGGCGGCCTTCTCACGCAGCTCGCCGAACTCCACGGCACCGGCGTCCTGGTCGTTGATGAAGCGCTCGGCGAACGCGCCGGAGCGGATGTCGGCGAGAACGGCCTGCATGTTCTCCTTGACGTGCGGGTCGATCACACGCGGCCCCGAGACGTAGTCGCCGTACTCGGCGGTGTCCGACACCGACCAGCGCTGCTTGGCGATGCCGCCCTCCCACATGAGGTCGACGATCAGCTTCAGCTCGTGCAGCACCTCGAAGTAGGCGATCTGCGGCTGGTAGCCCGCCTCGGTGAGGGTCTCGAACCCGTACTGCACCAGCTGCGAGACGCCACCGCACAGCACGGCCTGCTCGCCGAACAGGTCGGTCTCGGTCTCTTCGGTGAAGGTCGTCTTGATGACGCCCGCGCGGGTGCCGCCGATCGCCTTGGCGTAGGCCAGCGCGACGTCCCAGGCCTGGCCCGATGCGTCGTTCTCGACGGCGATGATGTCGGGGATGCCACGGCCGGCGACGAACTCGCGCCGCACGGTGTGTCCGGGAGCCTTGGGGGCGACGAGGATGACATCGACGTCCTCGGGGGCCTGGATGTAGCCGAAGCGGATGTTGAACCCGTGCGCGAAGGCCAGGGTCTTGCCCGCCGTGAGGTGCGGCTTGATCTCGTCGTTGTAGATCGTGCGCTGGTGCTGGTCGGGAGCCAGGATCATGATGAGGTCGGCCCACTGCGCGGCTTCCGCGACGGGCTTGACCTCGAAGCCGTCCTCCTGCGCCTTCGGGATGGACGTGCTGCCCTCCTTGAGGGCGATGACGACCTCGACACCCGAGTCACGCAGGTTCTGGGCGTGGGCGTGGCCCTGCGAGCCGTAACCGACGATCGCGACCTTCTTGCCCTGGATGAGCGACAGGTCGGCGTCGGAGTCGTAGAAGATCTCGGCCATGGTGTGTGTTTCTCCTTGGGTGGGGGTTCTGTATGGTCAGCCGCGCAGGACGCGCTCGGTGATGCTCTTGCCGCCGCGACCCATCGCGACCATGCCCGACTGGGCGAGTTCCTTGATGCCGAACGGCTCGACGGCGCGCAGGAACGCGTCGACCTTGCCGCGGTCGCCGGTCACCTCGACCACGACCGCGTCGGTGGCGTAGTCCACCACCGAGGCGCGGAAGAGGTTGACGACCTCGATGACGTTCGAGCGCGTCTGGTTGTCGGCGCGCACCTTCACGAGCATGTGCTCACGCTGCACGGATGCCGCGGGGTCGAGCTCGACGATCTTGATGACGTTGATCAGCTTGTTCAGCTGCTTGGTCACCTGTTCGAGCGGCAGCTCCTCGACGTCGACGACGACCGTGATCCGCGACAGACCGGGGACCTCGGTCACCCCCACGGCGAGGGAGTCGATGTTGAACCCGCGCCGGGCGAACAGGCCCGCCACTCGGGTCAGCAGACCGGGTTTGTCCTCCACGAGGAGGCTGAGGACGTGCTTGCTCATGTCAGGCCTCCTGGTCGAACGTCGGGGCGTGCTCGCGGGCGTACTGGATGCTGCTGTTGCTGCGGCCCTGCTGCACCATCGGCCACACCATGGAATCGGCACTGACCACGAAGTCGATCACGACCGGACGGTCGTTCGTCGCCAGCGCGAGCTGCACCGCGGCATCCACGTCCTCTTCCTTCTCGACGCGGATCGCAAGGCAGCCGTACGCCTCGGCGAGCTTGACGAAGTCGGGGACGCGCATGGAGTTGTGGCCCGTGTTGAGGTCGGTGTTGGAGTAGCGACCGTTGTAGACCAGCGTCTGCCACTGCCGCACCATGCCGAGCGACGAGTTGTTGATGATCGCGACCTTGATCGGGATGTTGTTGATGACGCAGGTGGCGAGCTCCTGGTTGGTCATCTGGAAGCAGCCGTCGCCGTCGATCGCCCAGACCACGCGATCGGGCTCGGCGACCTTGGCGCCCATGGCCGCGGGCACCGCGTAGCCCATGGTGCCGGCGCCGCCGGAGTTGAGCCACGAGTTGGGACGCTCGTACTTGATGAACTGCGCGGCCCACATCTGGTGCTGTCCCACGCCTGCGGCGAAGACACCCTCGGGCCCGGTGAGCTCACCGATACGCTGGATGACGTACTGCGGCGCCATGAGCCCGTCCGTCGGCTGCGCATAGCCGAGCGGGAACTCGTCGCGCAGGCCGTCGAGGTACGACCACCATTCGGTGATGTCTGCGCGGTGCTCCGCCGCCGCGAAGGCCGCCTCGAGGTCACCCAGCACGTCCTTGAGATCACCGACGATCGGCACATCGGCCGTGCGGATCTTGGAGATCTCGGCCGGATCGATGTCGACGTGGACGACCTTGGCGTGGGGCGCGAACAACGACGCCTTGCCGGTGACGCGATCGTCGAAACGGGCGCCGAGCGACACGATGAGGTCACTCTCCTGCAGGGCGAGCACGGCGGGCACGGTGCCGTGCATGCCGGGCATGCCGAGCTGCTGGGGGTGCGAGTCGGGGAAGGCGCCGCGGGCCATGAGCGTCGTCACCACCGGCGCTCCCGTCGCCTCGGCCAGGCGCAGCAGCTCCGCCGACGCCTGCGAACGGATGACCCCGCCGCCGACGTAGAGCACGGGCTTCTCCGCCGCCGCCAGCAGCTGGGCGGCCGCCTGGATCTGCTTGCCGTGGGCCTTGGTGACCGGCCGGTAGCCGGGCAGGTCGACGCGCGGCGGCCAGACGAACGGCGCCTCCTGCTGCTGCGCATCCTTGGTGATGTCCACCAGCACCGGACCCGGGCGCCCCGTGCCGGCGATCTCGAAGGCCGCGGCGATGGCGCCGGGGATCTCCTCGGCGCGCTTGACCAGGATCGAGTGCTTGGTGATCGGCATGGTGATGCCGACGATGTCGGCTTCCTGGAACGCATCCGTGCCCATGAGGGTCGAGAAGACCTGGCCGGTGATGCAGACGATCGGGACCGAGTCCATGTAGGCGTCCGCGATCGCGGTCACGAGGTTGGTTGCGCCCGGGCCGCTCGTGGCGATCGCCACGCCGGTCTTGTTCGACGCCGACGCGTACCCCTCGGCGGCGTGGCCGGCCCCCTGCTCGTGGCGCACCAGGATGTGCCGGATCTCCGAGGTGTCCATGAGCGGGTCGTAAACGGGCAGGATCGCGCCACCGGGCAGACCGAACACGTCGGTCACCCCCAGCAGTTCGAGCGAGCGGACGACCGCCTGTGCGCCGGTGAGGACGGGGGCGGATGCCGCGCGGGCCGGAGGCCGGGGCACGGCGGAAACGGTGTCTGAGGACATGGGTGACTACCTCGAGATCAAGGGTTGCTGACGGGACTACCCCGTCACCGCGCCCTCTGCAGCAGAGCGCACGAGTTTGGAGTACTTGGCCAGAACGCCACGGGTATAGCGCGGGGGAAGGGGCTCCCAGCCGTCTCGGCGGGAACTCAGCTCTGCGTCGCCGACGAGTAGGTCGAGAGTGCGAGCCGCGATATCGACCCGTATCAGATCACCATCGCGCACGAAGGCGATGGGACCAGCGTCCACCGCTTCGGGTGCTATGTGGCCGATGCACAGGCCGGTTGTGCCGCCTGAGAATCGTCCGTCCGTCAACAGTAGTACATCTTTTCCGAGGCCGGCTCCCTTGATCGCGGCCGTGATGGCGAGCATCTCGCGCATGCCGGGGCCACCCTTGGGGCCTTCGTAGCGGATCACGATGACGTCGCCCGGGTTGATGTCGCCGGCCTCGAGAGCGTCCATCGCGGCGCGCTCGCGCTCGAACACGCGCGCGGGCCCCTCGAACACCGATGCGTCGAAGCCGGCGGTCTTCACCACGGCTCCTTCCGGGGCGAGCGAGCCGTGCAGGATCGTGATGCCGCCGGTCGCGTGGATCGGGTCGGCGAACGTGTGGATGACCTCGCCGTCGATCGGGTCGGGATCGAGGTCGCGCAGGTTCTCGGCGAGCGTCTTGCCCGTGACCGTCAGCGCGTCGCCGTGCAGCAGGCCCTCGTCGAGCATGGCCTTCATGATCACCGGGATGCCGCCGTGGCGGTCGACGTCGTTCATGACGTACTTGCCGAACGGCTTCATGTCGGCCACGTGCGGCACCTTGTCGCCGATGCGGTTGAAGTCGTGGAGTGTGAGCTCGACCTCGGCCTCGTTCGCGATGGCGAGCAGGTGGAGCACGACGTTGGTCGAGCCGCCGAGAGCCATGGCCAGGGCGATGGCGTTCTCGAACGCCTCCTTGGTGAGGATGTCGCGGGTGGTGATGCCCTGCCGCAGGAGGTTGACCACGGCCTCGCCCGAGCGGTGCGCGTAGTAGTCGCGACGACGGTCGGCCGACGGCGGGGCGGCCGATCCGGGCAGGCTCAGGCCGAGCGCCTCGGCGACGGAGGCCATCGTGTTGGCGGTGTACATGCCGCCGCAGGCGCCCTCGCCCGGGGCGATGGCGCACTCGATGCGCTTGAGGTCGGCCTCGCTCATCTTGCCCGCCAGGCACGCGCCGACCGCCTCGAACGAGTCGATGATCGTGACGTCCTTCTCCGTGCCGTCGGACAGCTTGACCCAGCCGGGTGCAATCGAGCCGGCGTAGAGGAAGACGCTGGACAGGTCGAGGCGTGCCGAGGCCATCAGCATGCCGGGGATGGACTTGTCGCAGCCGGCCAGCAGCACGCTGCCGTCGAGGCGCTCGGCCATCATCACGGTCTCGACCGAGTCGGCGATGACCTCGCGGCTGACCAGGGAGAAATGCATGCCCTCGTGCCCCATCGAGATGCCGTCCGAGACGGAGATGGTGCCGAACTGCAGCGGGTAGCCGCCACCGGCGTGCACGCCCTCCTTCGCGCCCTGGGCGAGCCGGTCGAGGCTCAGGTTGCAGGGGGTGATCTCGTTCCAGCTCGAGGCGATCCCGATCTGCGGCTTGTCCCAGTCCTCGTCGCCCATGCCCACCGCACGGAGCATGCCCCGGGAGGTGGTGGCTTCGATGCCGTCGGTGACGACGCGGCTGCGCGGCTTGATGTCGATGGTTTCGTCGGGATTGCTCACGCGTGAATTCTATGGCCGTCGCCGCTCGCCCACGGTCGTGTGTCGCGACACCCCTGGTGTGTGTTGGACGTGCGGTCTAGCATCCCCATCTACGACGGTGTCGCAACTGGCACATCGCCCCACCTGGTTGGAGAGCGAATGCACGTTCCAGACGGATTCTTGGACATCCCCACCTCTGTCGCGACGGGAGCCGTCGCCGTCGCGGCGGTCGCCATCGCCCTGCCGAGGGCCCGCAAGGAGGCGGTCGACGACCGCAAGGCGCCGATGGTGGGCATCGTGGCCACCCTCATCTTCGCGGTGCAGATGATCAACTTCCCCGTCGGGGCGGGCACGAGCGGCCATCTGATGGGAGGTGCGTTGGCTGCCGTGCTGGTGGGCCCGGCGACGGGGGTGCTGTGTCTCACGGTCGTGCTCATCGTGCAGGCCTTCCTCTTCGCCGACGGCGGGCTCACGGCCCTCGGCACGAACATCACCCTCATCGGCGTCGTCACCGTCGTGGTGGGATGGTGGGTCTTCCGCGGCGTCGTGGTCCTCGCACCCCGTCGCACCTGGGCGGTGCCGTTCGGCGCCTCGCTGGGGGCGTTCATCTCGGTGCCCGTCGCGGCCGGGGTGTTCGCCGCGCTCTTCACCATCGGCGGAACGGTGGCGGTGCCGGCGGGCACGGTGTTCGCCGCGATGGTCGGCTGGCATGCCGTGATCGGGGTGGGTGAGGCGGTCATCACCGCTCTCGTCGTCTCGGCGGTGGTGGCCACCCGGCCCGACCTCGTCTACGGGATGCGGTTCGTACGCGTGCCGGCCGCACGCGCCAGTGAGGGAGCGACGGTATGAGCGGGACACCGCAGTCCGACGGGAAAAGGCGCATCTCGACCCGCGCCTTCACGATCGCCTCCTTCGCGATCATCCTGCTGATCGCCTGCGTCGTGAGCTTCTGGGCCTCGAGCCGGCCTGACGGGCTGGAGTTCGTCGCCGAGAGCAACGGCTTCATCGGCGCCGCCGAGGACAGCGCGACCGCGACGAGTCCCTTCGCCGACTACGGCGCGGTGTTCGTCGACAACCCGTGGCTCTCGCTGGCACTGGCCGGCGCGATCGGCTGCCTCGTGACGTTCGGCCTCGCCTGGATCATCGGAGGCGCCGCGCGGCGCCGCGCAGTGGCCGAGCCGGCGCGGCGATGAGGAGCTTCGCCGCTGCTCCCCCCGCGCAGGGCGCCCGGTGGCTGCGCACGGCACCGGCGCGTCTGAAGCTGCTCGCCGTGCTGCTCTTCGCCGTGATCGTGGTGGCCACCCCCCGCGAGTGGTTCGCCGCGTTCGCGCTGTACGCGGCCGTCGTCGCCGGTTTCCTCCTCGCCGCGCGGGTGACGCCGCGCACCCTGCTGGCGCGCATGGGCATCGAGATCCCGTTCCTCGTCTTCGCCGTGCTCATGCCCTTCGTCGCCACGGGCCCGCGCGTCGACGTGTGGGGTCTGCAGCTGTCCGTCGAAGGACTCTGGGGAGGGTGGGGGCTGCTCGCCAAGGCGACGCTGGCGCTCATGGCATCCATCGTGCTGGTCAGCACCACCGAGCCCCGCGCGATCATCCTGGCGCTCGAGCAGCTGCATCTCCCCCGGCAGCTCACCGCCATCGCGGGGTTCATGCTGCGCTACCTCGACGTCATCGTGGGTGAGTGGCGGCGCATGCGCGTGGCCCAGGACTCGCGGGGGTTCGGTGCCCGCGGCCACCGGTCCTGGCCGGTGCTGGCCCGCGGGGTGGGCGCGCTGTTCACACGTTCCCACGGCCGCGGCGAGCGCGTGCACCTGGCGATGCTCTCGCGCGGATACCTGGAACCGGCGCGGGCATGAGCTCTGCCGCCGTCTCGGTGCGCTCCCTGCACTACCGCTACCCCGGCACGCGGGCGCAATCGGTGCTGGCCGGTGTCGACTTCGACATCACCGCCGGCGAGCGGGTGGCGATCCTCGGTCCGAACGGCGCCGGCAAGACCACCCTCATGCTGCACCTCAACGGCATCCTGATGCCCGACGAGGGCTGGGTGGACGTCGACGGCACGCGCATCGACCGCGATACGGTGCGCGAGGTGCGCCGCCGCGTCGGTCTGGTGTTCCAGGATCCGGACGACCAGCTGTTCATGCCGACCGTGGGTGAGGACGTCGCGTTCGGCCCGGCCAACTACGGCGTCGCGGCGGCGGAGCTGAGGGCGCGCGTGGACGGCGCCCTCGCGACGGTCGGGCTGCACGACGTCGCGGACCGGCAGCCGCAGCACCTCTCGCTGGGCCAGCGGCGCCGCGCGGCGATCGCCACGATCCTGTCGATGGACGTGGACGTGATGGTGCTGGACGAGCCGACCTCCAACCTGGACCCCGGCTCCCGACGGGAACTGTCGGCGACCCTCGCCGCGCTCCCCGCGACCCAGATCGTCGTGACCCACGACCTGCCCTACGCGCTGGAACTGTGCCCTCGGGCACTCATCCTCGACGGCGGCAGGATCGTCGCCGACGGACCGACCCGCTCACTGCTGTCGGATGCCGCGCTCATGGCGGCCCACGGTCTGGAGCTGCCGTGGGGGTTCGACCCGTCCTACGGCCGGCGCTGACGACACCGCGCTGAGACGAATGCCACCGGACGAGAGCGCGGGTGATGACCACCGTCTCGTCCGTCAGGATTCGTCTCGACTTCGGGGCGGGGCGGGGCGGCGGGGCGGGGCGTGGCGGGGGCTACCGGCGGGCGCGGGCGGCGGCGAGGCGCGTGAGCAGGTCGGCGAGCTCCGGGATGCCGGGAACCGTCACATCCGCGGCGGTGGGGCCCTCCCCCACACGCACGCCCAGGTCGCCGGACTGCAGGCTGCGCAGCGCGTCTTCGTCGGTGACGTCGTCGCCGGCGAAGAGCACGGCGGTCGCCCGCGTGCGTTCGCGCAGCACCGCGACCGCGGAATCCTTGCCCTCGTGCCGGAAGGCGTACTCGACGATGTCGCGTCCTGCCCGCCGGCGCCAGGACGGCGCCTCGGCGGCGACGATCTCGTCGACGAGCCCGTTCGCCTCGACGGCGGTCGCGGCGTCCGCCCGGCGCGTGTGCACGCCGAGACCGAACGCCTTCGGCTCGATCCAGACACCGGGCAGGTGCGCCGTCGCCGCCTCCGCGCGTTGCTGCAGGCGGTCGCGCAGCTCGGTGGCGTCCGCGTCGTCCTCGTCGGAGCGCAGCCCGGAACGGGGCTCCCAGTACTCCGCACCGTGCGACCCCGCCAGCCAGAGCGGCGAGTCGTCGAGGTGCTCGGCGATCAGCCGCAGATCCTTCATGCTGCGGCCGGAGACCAGTGCCACCACGGTGTCGGGCAGGGCGGACAGCGCCTCGACGGCATCCCGCGCCGCCGGCAGCATGCGCGAGGCCATCGGGTCGTCCTGCAGCGGTGAGAGCGTGCCGTCGAAGTCGAGCGCGACCAGCAGGCGGGGCGTGGCTGCCAGCGCCGACAGCGCCTGCCCCTGGTCGGCGCTCACGAGCGGGCCCGTCGCACGGCGTCGAGCGATTCCAGGAACTCGCGCGACCAGTCGTTGACATCGTGCTCGCGCACCTTGCGGCGCAGGCTCCGCATGCGGCGGCCCTGCTCGGCGGCGGGCATCTCCACCGCGCGCACGATCGATTCCTTGAGCCCCTCGATGTCGTGCGGGTTGATGCGCAGCGCGGTGCCCAGTTCATCTGCCGCGCCGGCGAACTCGCTGAGCACCAGCACCCCGCGGTTGTCGATGCGGGAGGCGACGTACTCCTTCGCGACGAGGTTCATTCCGTCGCGCAGCGCAGTGACGAGCATCACGTCGGCGGCGAGGTAGAGGGCCACCATCTCCTCACGGGGGAACGCCTGATGCAGGTAGCGGATGGCGGTGTGGTCCATCGTGTCGTGATCGCCATTGATGCGGCCCACGGTCTGCTCGATCTCATCGCGCAGCTGCATGTAGGCGGCGACGCGCTCGCGGCTGGGGCTGGCCACCTGCACCAGGGTGACATCCTCTACCGAGAGCCGGCCGTCCTCCAGCAGCTCGCCGAACGCCTTGAGGCGATGACGGATGCCCTTGGTGTAGTCGAGCCGGTCGACGCCCAGCAGCACCTTCTTGGGATTGCCGAGGCTCTCGCGGATCTCGGCCGCGCGCGCCTGGATGTCCGGACGCTCGGCGAGGGCGATGTAGTCGTCGGCGTCGATGGAGATCGGGAACGCCTTCGCCAGCGCCATGCGCTCACGCCCGTCTTCTGTGGGCACCCGGATGCCGCTGGCCTTGGTCTCGTACCGCAGCTGGCGCCGCACCGCGCGGGCGAAGTTGGAGGCGTCGGCGACCCGCTGGAACCCGATGACGTCCGCGCCCAGCAGCCCTTCCAGCACCTGGCGCCGCCACGGCAGTTGCGAATAGAGGCCGTACGCGGGGAACGGGATGTGGTGGAAGTACCCGATCACGAGATCGGGCCGCAGCTCCCTCAGCATGCGGGGAACAAGCTGCAGCTGATAGTCCTGCACCCACACGGTCGCGCCGTCTGCGGCCACCGCCGCGGCGGCCTCGGCGAAGCGGCGGTTGACCCGCACATAGGCCTGCCACCACTCGCGGCGATAGCGGGGGGCGGCGATCACGTCATGGTAGAGCGGCCAGATGGTGTCGTTGGCGAAGCCCTCGTAGTAGAGCTCCACGTCCTCGGACGTCAGGTGGACGGGCACCAGGTGCATGCCCTCGAAGTCGAACGGGCCGACCTCGACGTCTGCCTGGCCCGGCCAGCCCACCCACGCGCCCTCGGTCGCGCGCATCACCGGGGCCAAGGCGGTCACCAGCCCGCCCGGCGACGTGCGCCACTGCTCCTCGCCATCCCCGGTTCCCGATCTGTCCACCGGAAGACGGTTGGCGACGACGACGAAATCGGCAGTACTCATGAGGATCCTCCGTGCGGCGGGCGGATTATCCAGGCTATCGCCCGACCACGGGCGCCTCCCGGGGTTGCGCCGCCGACGCGGTTCTGTCAATACCCGCTTTCCGGCGCCGGTCTGCGCGGTAGCGTTGCGGGATGCGCGGCTATCTCTTCGGCTCCGGACTCATCACCAGCATCACCAGCGGCATCACGCTGCTGCGCGGACTGCGCAACGACGAGCCCTTCACGTGGCGCACGGCGCTCGCCTGGGCGAGTTGGGGCATCTCGCTCGCCCTCGCCATCGGCGCCGTCGTCGACATGCGCCGCGCCAAGCGGGGGCACCTGGTCGCCGGCGACTCCCCGGTGAAGGGCAAGGAGCAGAAGCTCATGAAGCAGCGCCTGCACAAGGCCGACTGACCGTCGGCGCGTCCGCGCCGCCCGATCAGCGCGTCAGGATGAGCGCATCGCCCTGACCGCCGCCACCGCAGAGCGCCACGCCGGCCGTGCCGCTCCCCCGGCGCACGAGCTCGTGCACGGCGTGCACCACCAGACGGTTGCCGCTCGCCCCGATCGGGTGGCCGATCGCGATGCCTCCGCCGTGGATGTTGACGATGTCCTCGTCGATCCCGAGTTCGGACTGGGACTGCGCGACGACGGCGCCGAACGCCTCGTTGATCTCGACGAAGTCGAGGTCGCCTGCCGACATCCCCTGCTTGCGCAGCGCCTGCTCCATCGCCCGCGCCGGCTGCGCGTGCAGGGAGTTGTCGGGCCCGGCGACCTGACCGGCCGCACCGACGACCGCCAGCACGTCCCAGCCCTGGTCATCGGCGTGGCTGCGGGTGGTGAGCACCACGGCCGAGGCGCCGTCGGAGATCTGCGAGGCGTTGCCGGCGGTGATGGTCCCCTCCGAGGCGAACGCGGGCCGCAGGCGCGCGAGGGTGTCCACCGTCGTGTCGGGGCGCACGCCCTCGTCGCGGGTGACGACCAGCGGGTCGCCCTTGCGCTGCGGCACCTCGACGGGGACGATCTCGTCGTCGAAGACGCCGGCATCCTGTGCCGCGGCGGCCCGCTGATGCGAGAGCGCCGCGACGTGATCCTGCGTCTCCCGGGTGATGCCGAGCCCGCCGTTGTGGCGCTCGGTCGACGCGCCCATGCTCTCGCGGTCGTAGGCGTCGGTGAGGCCGTCGTGCGCCATGTGGTCCAGCACCTCGACGCTCCCGTAGGACCAGCCGTCGCGGGATCCCGTGAGCAGGTGCGGAGCGCGGGTCATCGACTCCATGCCGGCCGCCACGACGACGCGCGCATCGCCGGTCTGGATCATGCGCTTGGCGTCGATCACGGCCGACAGGCCTGAGAGGCACACCTTGTTGACCGAGGATGCCGGCACGTCCCAGCCGATGCCCGCGGCGACGGCCGCCTGACGTGCGGGGTTCTGTCCCGACCCGGCGGGAAGCACCTGCCCGACGATGACGGCGTCGATGGCGTCCGCGGGGATGCCGCCGCGCTCGAGGGCGCCGCGGATGGCGAGGGCGCCGAGTTCGGGAGCGGTGAAGGAGGCGAGCTGGCCCTTGAGGCGTCCCTGCGGGGTGCGGGCGGCGGCGACGATGACGACGTCTTCGTGGTTCATGCTTCCACCCTAAGAGTGTCGGAGACGGCCAGCGGCGGCTCGGTGGCGGCCCGCACCTCGGCGACGGTCACGCCCGGGGCCGTCTCGACGAGCACGAGCCCGTCGGGCGTGACGTCGATGACGGCGAGGTCGGTGATGATGCGGTCGACGACTCCGCGGCCGGTGAGGGGCAGCGAGCAGGCGTCGACGATCTTGGGCGAGCCGTCGCGGGCGACATGCTCCATCAGCACGATGACCCGCGCCGCGCCGTGGACGAGGTCCATCGCGCCGCCGGGGCCCTTCACCATCTTTCCGGGGATCATCCAGTTCGCGAGGTCCCCGGTGGCCGAGACCTGCATCGCTCCCAGGATGGCGGCGTCGATCTTGCCGCCGCGGATCATGCCGAAGCTCGTCGCGGAGTCGAAGTAGGCCGCACCCGGCAGCACCGTGACGGTCTCCTTGCCCGCGTTGATGAGGTCGGGGTCGACGTGCTCCTCGGTCGGATACGGCCCGACACCGAGGATGCCGTTCTCGGACTGCAGCACGACCGTCACGCCGTCCGGGACGTGATTGGGAACCAGGGTGGGAAGACCGATGCCGAGGTTGACGTACGAGCCGTCGGTGAGCTCCCGGGCCGCGCGGGCGGCCATCTCATTGCGAGTCAGCGCCACGGGTCACTTCCCTTCTGCACGCACGGTGCGTCGTTCGATGCGTTTGGGGATGTCGCCGCCGACCTCGACCAGCCGATGGACGTACACGCCGGGGAGGTGCACGTCGTCGGGGTCGATCTCGCCCGGCTGCACGAGCTGCTCGACCTGCGCGATGCAGACTCTGCCCGCCATCGCCGCGAGCGGGTTGAAATTGCGCGCCGCCTTGTTGAACACCAGGTTGCCGTGGGTGTCGCCGCGCAGCGCGTGGACGAGGGCGAAGTCGGTGACGATCGCCTCTTCGAGCACGTAGGGCAACGGCCGGCCGGTGGTGTCGAACGTGCGCACGTCCTTCGCCGGTGACGCCACGGCGATGCCGCCGGAGCCGTCATAACGGCGGGGCAGTCCGCCCTCGGCCACCTGGGTGCCGACGCCGGTCTGCGTGTAGAACGCGGCGATGCCGGCACCACCGGCGCGCAGCTTCTCGGCGAGCGTGCCCTGCGGCGTCAGTTCGAGCTCCAGCTCACCGCTGAGGAACTGCCGCTCGAACTCCTTGTTCTCCCCCACGTACGACGACGTCATCTTGCGGATGCGTCCGGCGCCCAGCAGCACGCCGAGCCCCCAGTCGTCGACCCCGCAGTTGTTGGAGACGACGGAGAGGTCGGTGGTGCCCTGCGCGAGCAGCGCCTCGATGAGCGCGATCGGGTTGCCCGAGAGACCGAAACCTCCGACGGCCAGCGACGCCCCGTCGGGGATGTCGGCGACCGCGGCGGCCGCGGAGGGGAAGGTCTTGTCGATCACGGGCACTCCTTCGTGAGCCGGGTGTCCTGCCACCATGCGCGCCGTCGCTGTGGCGCGGCAACCCGGTTCTTGTGATGTGGGCGCCGCTGCGTCTATGTTCCACTATGTGGACACCCCGCCCCGTTCTGCCGTTCCTGGAGCCCAGACCGTCGCCCGCGCGGCGCGCCTGCTGCGCCTCGTCACGGCGGCGGCGGGTGGAGGTGGGGCCGCGTTGCACCAGCTCGCCCACGATGCGGGACTCTCACGGTCGACCGCCCACCGTCTGCTCTCGGCGCTGCGCGTCGAGGGCCTCGTGGACCAGGACGAGAGCTCCTCGCGGTGGATGCCGGGGCCCGAGCTCTTCCTGATGGGCTCGGTGGCCGCCGCGCGCTACGACATCACCGACCTCGCACGCGACATCGTGCGTTCCCTCGCGGTGAAGACCGAGGAGAGCGCGTTCCTGTCGGTGCGTCGCGGCGATGAGACGGTGTGCCTCGTCCGCGAGGACGGTGCCTTCCCCATCCGCTCTTTCGTGCTGAGCGAAGGAGTGCGGTTCCCGCTGGGCGTGGCATCCGCGGGGCTGGCGATCCTCGCCTTCCTCCCCGACGACGACGCGGACGCGTACCTGGCGCGGCATCCCGAGCTCGCCGACCGGTTCGGCGCGCGGCATGCGCCGGCCGCGCTGCGCACCCGCGTAGCCGACACCCGCGACCGCGGCTACGCGGTCAATCCGGGGCTCATCGTCGAAGGCTCGTGGGGACTGGGCGCGGCGGTGTTCGACCGTGCCGGACGGCCGGAGTGGGCGCTGAGCCTCACCGGCGTGGAATTCCGATTCTCCCCCGAACGCCTGCCGGCGCTCGGCCGCACCCTGCTCGCGCACGCGCACCAGCTGTCCTCCCGCATCGCCGCCGCGCGCGGGTAGGGGCCGGCCCCACGGCCGAGCCCCCGTCACGACGCGCGCGCCGACCGCGCTCAACCGGCCGGCGCGAGAGCCTCCCTCACGTGCCCGGCGACAGCGGCGGCGCCGTCGCGCGAGAGCACGATCGTGTAGTGGTTGAACCCGTCGATGCGGTGATGGCGCACCTGCGGCATCCGGTCGAGCACCGCACGCAGGTGGGGCGGCGGATACAGCCCGGGCACCTCGTCGCGCAGGCCACGCGGCACCGTCAGCAGCACGGTCGTGTGGGCCAGCGCGGCGAGCGCGGCGGGAAGGGTCGGGCCGCTGTTCATGTCGACGGTGTCGTCGGCCATGGTGCGGTAGCTGGTGGCCGGGCGCTGGCGGTCGCCGTCGGGTGACAGGTCGTAGGCGAAGTAGTCCTCCAGCTCGGCGGACCACGCCTCGCGGAAGGCGGGGTGGTCGCGCCAGAAGTCCACGTAGGCCGCCTCGTCGGCGAAGCGCAGGTTCAGCCGCTCCGCCGTCGATCCCAGGATGTGGGAGACGACCGTGTCGGCATCGAGTCCCGCCGGAACGTCCAACGGCAGTCCGCCGTCGACGAGCAGCAGCGAGGAGACGCGCTCCGGATGCCGGTGCGCGAGGGCCACGGCGACGAACGCGCCCATCGAATGGCCGACGACGAGGGTGCGCTGCACCCCGGCGGCGTCGAGCACGGCGGCCATGTCGTCGGCGTGCGCGGCGAGGCCGCCCGCACCGGTCACCCCGTTGCTGCGGCCACGACCCCGCAGGTCCGGGGCGATCAGGCGCACACCCGGCAGCTGCTCGGCCAGCCACGGCCATGCCCGGTGCGACGAGGTCACCCCGTGGATCAGCAGTGCGGTCGGGGCGTCGGGCGCGTCCGCCTCCCACACCCCCACGCGCAGGGCTCCCCCGGGCACCGGCACGTCGAGGGTGCGGTAATCGCGGCTCATCGCGCCGTCCATCCGCCGTCGATCGTGTACGACGCTCCGGTGACCATGCCGGCTTTGTCCGACACGAGCCATCCGGCGAGCGAGGCGACCTCGTCCGCTTCGACCAGGCGCTTCACGGCGATCTCGGTGAGCATCACCTTCTCCACGACCTCGGCCTCCGGGATGCCGTGCACGCGCGCCTGATCGGCGATCTGGCGCTCCACGAGCGGCGTGCGCACGTACGCCGGGTTGATGCAGTTGCTCGTGACCCCGTGCGGTCCCCCCTCGAGGGCGGTGACCTTCGACAGCCCCTCGAGGGCATGCTTCGCGGTGACGTACGCGGATTTGAACGGGCTCGCCCGCAGCCCGTGGGCGCTGGAGACGTTGACGATGCGCCCCCATCCCCGGGCGTACATCCCCGGCAGCGCGGCGCGGATGAGCAGAAAGGGCGACTCGACCATGAGGCGCTGGATGAGGCGGAACGTCTCCTGCTCGAACTCCTCGATGGGCGCGACCCGCTGGATGCCGGCGTTGTTGACGAGGATGTCGACGTCGAGGGAGAGGTCCTCCTGCGCGGCGGTGACGGCGAGGTCCACCACCCAGGCCTCTCCCCCGGCGGCGTCGGCGGCCGCGGCAGCCGCATCGGCGTCGCGGTCGGCGACGATGACGTGGGCACCGCGCGCGGCGAACTCCTGCACGCAGGCCAGCCCGATGCCGCTGCCGCCGCCGGTCACGAGCGCGCGACGGCCCATCAGATCGCGGTCAGTCATCGCCATTCCCCTCGCGGACGGCGAGCGCGTTGCGCACGAATCGCATCATGTGATCGACCACCGCGGTCGGGATCTCGGCGGGCGGCGCGCCCGTGGCACCCCGCTCCCACAGCAGGTACCGCATGCCGATGAGCTCGCCGGCGCCCATGAGCGCCCACGCCGTGACCTCGGGGTCGAGCCCGGGATCGACCTCCCCCTGACCCTGGGCCGCCCGCAGGCCCGCCTCGTACCCGTCGACGATGCGCGTGTAGTGCAGCCGCAGCATCTCGGGCGAGACGAACTCCGCCTCGCGCACGATGCGGTACAGCGCCGGATGCGCCGCCGTGAACCGGAAGAACCCCTCGAAGCCCGCACGCTCGGCCTCGACGCGCGACGACGTCGTGGCCATCGCCTCGGCCATCGCGTGACGGACGCGGCGGTTGAGGTCGACGACCAGCTCCTCGAAGATCTGCTGCTTGCTGTCGAAGTAGAGATAGAAGGTGCCGAGGCCGATGCCGGCGTGCTCGGTGATCTTCACGATCGACGCCTCGTGGTAGCCGGACGCGGCGAAGACGGCCTCCGCCGCTTCGAGCAGCCGGCGCCGGGTGGCCTCTCCCCGCTTGGTCAAGGGGCGGCCGCTCGTGGACAGTGCCGCATCCGGCGGCTCGAACGCCTCGATGGTGCTCATGCGGGGTCTCCTTCGAGGGTGGGGATCGGTGTCGGTGCAGACGCGCAGACGGATGCCGTGGCGGCGGGTGCCGCCACCAGAGCCGCCGCCTGGGCACGCAGCTGGGTGCGGGCGAGTTTGTCGATCGTGCTGCGCGGCAGCGCGTCGACGAACGCCACGCGGGCGGGCACCTTGTAGGCGGCCAGCTCGCGGCGCGCGTGCGCCAGCAGCTCATCCGCGCCGAGGAGGGCACCGGGCGCGCGCACGACGAACGCGACGCCGCGCTCGCCCCAGACCGGGTCGGGCGCTCCGACCACCGCGACCTCGGCGACGGCCGGGTGCCCGCCCAGCGCCCGCTCCACCTCTGCGGGCGCGACGTTCTCGCCGCCCGAGATGAAGATGTCCTTCAGCCTGTCGACGATGCGGTAGACCCCGTCGGCGTCGCGTGCGGCGATGTCGCCGGTGCGCAGCCACGCGCCGGCGCGGGCACGGTCCGTCGCGGCGGGGTCGTCGAGGTACCCGGCGAAGACGCTCGGGCCACGCACCCACAGCTCGCCCGTGGCGGCGCCCTGCAGTTCCAGCCCGGTCTCCGGGTCGGCGAGCATGACCTCGACGTGCGGGTAGGGGCGGCCGACGGCGCCGGAGTGCGCGGCAGCCTGCCCGGCGGGAAGGCACAGCACGTTCGGCGCCGCCTCGGTCAGTCCGTATCCCTGGGTGAGGGTCACACCGGTATCCGCCCACCGGTCCGCCGTGTCGGGCGACATCGTCGCGCCGCCGACGAGGGCGAGGCGCAGGCTGCCGAGGCCCTCCGGCCCGAAGCGGGGGTCGTCGGCGAGCTGCCGGTACTGCGTCGGCACGCCCATCATCGCGGTGACCCCTCGCTCGGCGATGAGCTGCAGCACGCGGCCCGGCTGGAACGAGCGCTCCAGCACGACGGTGGCGCCCACCCACCAGGCGAGCAGGGGCTGCACGTTCCAGGCGGCCACATGGAACTGCGGCAGGATCGCCAGCACGACGTCGTCGGCGGTGAGCTGCAGGGCACCCGACAGCGCGAGGTTGTTCCAGAAGCAGTTGGCATGGGTGAGCACCACGCCCTTGGGTGCCGCTTCGCTGCCGGAGGTGAAGATGACCAGCAGCGGGTCGTCGTCACGCACCGGGCGGGGCGCGGCATCCGACGCGTCGGCCGGGGGCGGTGCCGCGGCCTCCACCCCTGTCGTGCCCAGCGCCGCCACGGGCGGCCGCCTCGTCAGCCGGCCGAAGGCGTCGTCCGCGAGAGCGGCGTACTCGTCGTCGACGAGCACGAGCGCAGGCGCGGCGCGGTCGATCAGCTCCGCGAGCTCGCGCGGGGCGAGTCGCCACGACAGCGGAACGAACGCCAGCCCGCTGCGGGCGCAGGCGAAGAACG
This sequence comes from Microbacterium sp. zg.Y1084, assembly GCF_024623595.1. Lineage (NCBI taxonomy): Bacteria > Bacillati > Actinomycetota > Actinomycetes > Micrococcales > Microbacteriaceae > Microbacterium > Microbacterium sp. zg.Y1084. The sequence goes on along the minus strand of NZ_JANJGV010000001.1, from coordinate 138,873 downwards.
CCGCGACGTGGTCGATGGAGTTGCCCGAGATGGTCGCGATGCGCTGCCCCGCCCGGTAGCCCGCGCCCTCGAGCCGCTGCGCAAGAGCCGCAGCGCGCTGTTCGAGCTCGCCGTAGGTGATCGTCACGCCCCGGTCGTCGATGGCGATGCGCGCGGGTGACGCACCGGCGCGATCGGTGAGCCACCGGCCGACGGTGTGCGGGCCGTCGGCGCCCCGTGCGTCGGCGCTCACACCCGCACCGGCGTCGGCTCGTCAAGCGTCTCGCTGTCGTCGAGCCGGTGCAGGCTCGCCCGGGTGCGCTCGCCGCGACGACGGCGCACGGCGGCATCGACGGTGCCGGCGATCCCGCCGGGGAGGAACATCACCACGAGGATGAACAGCACCCCGAGCAGGAACATCGGCTCCGACAGCGGCACGCGCAGGATGTCCGGAAGCGCGTCGATCGCGTCGGAGCGGGCCAGCACCGTCAGGCGCTGGTCGAGCAGGGTGTACAGCACGCCTCCCACGATGGCACCCCAGCGGAATCCGACGCCACCGAGCACGACCATCACCAGCACGGTGATCGTGAGATCCGCCGACACCGACGCGGGCTGCGTCCCGGACTGCAGCAGCAGGTAGGCCATGCCGGCGAGCCCGGCGCACAGGGCGGCGACGACGAACACGAGCAACTTCGCACGGTAGGGAGACAGCCCCAGCACCTGCACCCGCAGCTCGTTCTCGCGCGTCGCCTCGGCGAGGTGTCCCAGCCGCGAGCGGTCGACCCACAGCACGATCAGGTACACCACCACCACGACGGCCAGCGTCAGCCAGTACAGGTTGCGGGTGTTGACCACCCCGACCAGCCAGTCCGGCACCTGCGCGGTGGCCAGCCCCAGGCCCTCCTCGCCGCCGGTGACCTGCTGATTGCGACGCACCAGCACCGAACCCGCCTGCGCGAAGGCGAGGGTGACCATCGCGAAGGGGATGCCGGAGACCCGCATCGCCACCGAGCCGGTGATGAGCGCCACCACGAGCCCGCCGATGAGAGCCAGCGGCACGGCCGCGACCAGCGGCAGCGCGGCCGCCTTCAGCAGGATGCCGAGCCCGTAGGCCCCGGCACCGAACGACAGGGCATGGCCGAACGACAGCATGCCGGCGGTCCCCAGCAGCAGGTTGTACGACAGCGCCAGCGCGGCGAACACCATGCACAGCGACATCAGCGCGAGGCTGCCGGGGGTGTAGGTGGCGCCGGGCAGGATGCCGGGGATCGAGAGGTTCAGCAGCGGCAGCACCGCCAGCAGCACGACGAGGGCGCCGCCCAGGGCGGGCGGCAGCATCCGTCCTGCGCGCCCGCGGACCAGGGTGGGGATGCCGGTGGTGGTGGTCATGTCATGCCCGCTTTCCGAGGAGCCCCGAGGGTCGCACCAGCAGCACGACCGCGAGGAGGATCACGACGATGAAATCGCCCGTGCCCTGCAGATAGGTGTTGGCCACCTGCTGCAGCACCGCCACCACGACGGAGGCGATCGCGGCGCCGGTCAGCGACCCGAGGCCTCCCACGACGGTCACGATGAAGGCGAAGATGAGCAGCGTCGAACCGAGGTGGGCCGACACGAACGTCTGCGCGTGCATGGCCAGCACGCCGCCGATGCCCGCCGCCGCCCCGCCGATCGCGAACACGACGGTGAACGAGCGGCGCACGTCGATGCCGAGCGCCGTCACCATCGCGCGGTTCTCGACGCCGGCGCGGATGATCATGCCGTAGCGGGACCTGCGCAGGAACAGCACGAGGGCCAGCAGCACGAGGACGGCCGCGATGATCAGCACCCAGTATTTGTTGGGAATGCTCGCCCCCAGCACCGGGGTGGTCGCCGCCAGCCACGGCGGGCCGGAGATGTTGATGGCATCCGTCCCCCAGATCCCCTCGAACAGGGCCACGGCGGCGAAGGAGAGCCCGACCGTGACGAGCACCTGTTCGATGTGCCGTTCGTAGAGCGGGCGGATGAGAACGAGCTCGGTGAGGGTGGCGAACAGCGCCCCGACGCCGGCGCCGACCAGCAGCGAGGCGAGGAACCCGCCCCATGACTGCGTGCCCAGCGCCTGCGCCACCTGCCAGCCGACGAACGCGCTCAAGGTGAGGAACGCGCCGTGGGCGAAGTTCAGCACATGCATGAGGCCGTAGATCAGGCTCAGTCCGCTGGCGACGAGGAAGTACAGCGCCCCGAGACCGACGCCGGTGATGAGGGTGAGGACGAGGGTGCTCATGCGTGGGCCTCCGCACTGACGCCGAGGAGCCGGGTGGTGAGGGCGGGGTCGTCGAGGATGCCGCGGGCGCTGCCGGTGTGCACGACGCGTCCGCCGGCGATGACGACGGCGTCGCCGGCCAGCGCGCGCACCACCTCGAGGTTCTGCTCCACGAGCAGGATGGGCACCACCTTCGACGCCTCCCGCAGGGCCTCTGTCACCTGAGCGACGATCATCGGGGCCAGGCCCTTGGTGGGTTCGTCCACCAGCAGCAGCCGGTTGTCGTTGAGCAGTGCCCGGGCGACGGAGACCATCTGCTGCTGCCCGCCCGAGAGGGTGCCGGCGCGCTGGTCGCGCCGCTGCACGAGGTCGGGGAAGAGCGCGTCGACGAACTCGCGGCGCGGGTTGCGCTGCCGTTCCGCGAGGGCCAGGTTCTCGGCGACGGTGAGGCCCGCGAACACCTCACGGTCTTCCGGGACGTACCCGACGCCGCGCTGCACGATGCGGTGCGTCGGCAGGGAGTCGATGCGCTCCCCCGCAAGCACCACGGTCCCGCGCCGGTGGATGAGGCCGAGCACCGCCCGCAGCGTCGAGGTCTTGCCGACGCCGTTGCGGCCGAGCACCGCGGTGATGCCGGTGGACGGCACCTGGAAGGTCACGGATTCCACGACCTGCTGCCCGGCGATGGTGGCCGACAGGTCGGTCACCTCGAGGATCGGCTCGGCGCTCATGCGGCCGTCCCCGTCCCGAGGTAGGCGCTCTGCACGGTGGGGTTCGCCATGATGCGCTCCGGGGTGTCCAATGCGATGATGGTGCCGAAGTACAGCACGGCCACGAGGTCCACCAGTCCCATCAGCACGTCGATGTGATGCTCGACCATCAGCACGGTGCAGTTCTTTTCGCGGTGCATCCGGCGGATGTTCTCCACGAGCCCCGCCACGTCCCCCGACGCGACCCCGGCCATCGGCTCGTCCAGCAGCACCAGCCGCGCGTCGGTCGCCAGCAGCACCGCGATCTCGAGCTTGCGCTTGTCCCCGTGCCCCATGTCCCCTGCCGGGGTGTCGAGACGGTGCCCGAGCCCCACCTCCTCCAGCATCGCCACGGCCCGCTCGGTCGCGGCATCCGTTCGCCGGGGGAAGCGCAGCAACGAGTAGTCGCCGCCCTCGCCGACCTGCGCGGCGAGGCGCACGTTCTCCAGCACACTCAGGCGCGGGAACAGGCTGGACGTCTGGAAGGTGCGTCCCAGCCCCGCCCGCGCCCGGGCGGGCACCGACAGCGACGTGATGTCCGCGCCGTCCATCAGGATGCGACCGGCCGTGGGCTTGACGATGCCGGAGACCGCGTTGAACAGCGTGGTCTTCCCGGCGCCGTTGGGCCCGATCACGCCGACGAGACGTCCGGGCGGGATCTCGAGGTCGACGTCGTGGAGGATGGTCGCGCCGCCGATCTGCAGGCCGAGGCCTTCGATGCTCAGCGCGGCGGGAGCGGCGTCGGTGCGGGGCGCGGACGGGACGGGGATGCTCATGCCTGCGTCCGCTCAGCCGGCTTCGGCGGGGGCGACCGCGTCGGCGGGAGCGGTGTCGACGAGTTCGGGAACCAGCGCCCCGTCGGCGGCGACGAGCTTCACCTGGTACATCTCCTGCAGCAGGGCGTGGTCGGAGGCGCGCACCGTCGTCGGGCCCTTCGGGCCGTCGAACGAATAGCCCTCGAGGGCGGCGATCATCGCGTCGACGTCCCCGGCTCCCTCCCGCACCGCCTGCACCAGCATGAGCGCGGCGGTGAAGCCGTCGGGGGTGAAGAGGTCCGGCGTGCCGCCATCGGCTTCGACCCGCTCGATCATCGCGGCGTTGACCTCGTTGTCGGGCCCGCCGGCGAAGTAGTGGTTGAGGAAGCTGATCTTCTCGGATGCCTCGCCGTAGGCGCCGAACGTCGCCGCATCACCGAGACCGGTGACGACCGGGATCGCGTCGAGCACGCCCTGCTGGCTCATCGCCTGCCACATCGCGCCGGAGGTGGCCCCTGCCCACGCGACGAACACGAGGTCGGGGCTGCCGGCGATCACCTGCTGGGCGAACGGCGTGAACTCGGTGACGTCCTCGGCGACGAGCACGCTGTCGACCTCGGCCCCCTGGGCGCCGAGGATCGCCGAGACGGCGGCCTCGTTGCCCTGACCGAAGGCGTTGTTCTGCGCGAAGACGGTGATCTTCTTGCCCTCGATGTCGTCGAGGAAGGTGCCGGCGGTGGCGACGTCCTGCGCGCTCTGCCGGCCGGTGCGGAACGTGTACTCGTTGATGCCCGTCACCGCGTCGGCGGCGGCGGGGCCGGAGAGGAACAGCACCTGGTTCTGCGCGGCCTGCTCGGCCAGTGCGAGCGCGACACCCGACGATGCGCTGCCGGCGAGGATGTTCACGCCTTCGCCGATGAGCTCCTTGGCGATGGTGACGGCGGTGTCGGGGTCGCCGGCGTCGTCGCGGTACTCGATCACGAGCGCCGTGCCGTCGACCTCGTTGGTGCCGTCGGTGGCGTAGTCGAGTCCGGCGCGGAATCCCTCGAGGTACTGCTTGCCGTACCCGGCGAGCGGTCCGGTCTCGCTGGTGATGACGCCGACGGTGACCTCCGCGGGTCCTTCGGCGCCGGGTTCGGCCGCGCCGCCGGCGGCATCCGGCGAGGGCGCGCACGCCGAGAGGACGAGGGCGGCCGCGGCGACCACGGAGCCCAGGAGCAACTTCTTCGTAACGCGCATGTGCGTGCCTTTCACCATTGAGAGGATGCAAACCTGAGATGTGATTCAGGTATTGCGAATCTAGGGACCGGGCAGGGCGAAGTCAAGGGTCGGAACCACCGGGCGGCGATCACCCGCCGGACTTGCGTGTGTTCCCACCACAGGGTGTCTGCTGTCTGCAGCGGATGCCGTCGCCCGAGGCGATGCACCCCGAGACGGAAAGGACCTGCATCATGAAAGCCCTCAGAGTCACGATCGTGATCGTCGTCGTCATCGCATGGGTCGCCGCGGCGGGAAGCCTGATCACGGCCTTTGTCGACCTCTCCTCGCTCCCCGCGTTCGCGCGCGGCGCGCTCGGGCTGTGGCCGGACCCCGGCACGCCGGCATCCCTGGCGGTGCGGTTCGGGGCGATCGGCGTGGTCGTGGCCGGGATCGTGGCGCTGCGCGTCCTGGGCAAGGCGATGGAGCGCCGGAACAGCTCCCGCGCCGCCGCCGAAGCGTAGCGTCGCGCCCGGATTCGGCTGCGCCGACCGTCCTACCGCCGCGATCAGCGGGACCGTTGTTCAGGTGACCGGCGAGGGTCTGAAACGGCAGGCGGCGCGTAAGTGCGGCAAGGGCTTGTGGTGACCCTCCCCCGGTTCACCGTCGATATGCTCCTGCGTCGTCGGTCGAGAGCACCCCGAGTCCGTACGCGTTTCCGAGCGAGACGGGAGGGCTTCGTTCCCCGAATAGCTGGCGGCGCATCTGGCGCGAGTTCAAAGCCGATATGGGGTACTCCGACGACCTCAGCCCGCACGACTTCCGCAAGACAGTCGCGACGATCCTGGACCGCGAGCACGGGCGAGCGATTCCGCGAAGGTTCTCGGACACAGTTCGCCCGTCATGACGGGGAGCACTACATCCAGCACAAAGCCATCGCGCCGGACGTCTCCGAGACCCTGCAACGGTTCGCTGAGGCGTCGTAGATCCCCGCTGTCGTTGATCGGTCCGAGGCGCGTGAGCCGGTCAGTGCAATTTCGTTGCGGCGTGATTTCCCCTGATGTCAAGCTATGCGCATGTCGAGCGACCCAGGTCGGAACATCCCGGCCCCGATCAAGCGCCAAGTCCGTCAACGCTGCGGTTTCGGTTGTGTCATCTGTGGCGACTACCCGTACCAGTACCACCACATGATCCCGTATGCGGTTGACCCTGCACATAAGGAAGAGAACCTGACTCTGTTGTGCGACAAGCATCACAAGAAGGTGACGAATCGCCTTCTGACGGACGCAACTGTCTCGGCCCACAATGCTGACCCCTACAACCAGCACCGCGACGTGACGAATCCCGATCCGCTCGATTTCAGCGGCGCGGTCGCCACGATCTCGATGGGTTCCTGCGAGTTCATCGCTGAGCGTCGTGATTTTGTCGCGTTCTCTGTCGATGCTCAACCGATCATCGGGTTTCACTATGTGGATGACCGCTACATGCTCTGTGCAGACCTACGGGATGAGCAGAACGTACCCCTGATCACAATCGTCGATAACGAGCTGACGCACACGACCAAGGCATTCGACGTCGAGCGAATCGCGAACCGGCTCATCCTCCGTGACCGGCCGCGGAGGGTGTCCATCGAGCTGGAGTTTGATGCTCCGTCGCGCGTGACGGTGACTCGGGGTCAGTTCTGGATGAACGGCGTCCGAGTTTGGATCGATGATCGCGCGATCCGAATAGACGATGAGGCGGCGATCATCGATTTCAACCGGTTTCGTAACATCCCGGTCGGTGTCTCGGTCGGCCGTCAGATCCCCGGCACCGTCTCAGCAATCGCGCTTGATGGAGGGTGGCGGCCGCAAGGCTCGATGGACGCTGTCATGGACGCCGTCATGGACGCGCTGCGTGACTTCAACAGCCGCCATCGTCAGTAGAACCCGGCCACGCGCAGACACGACATCCAGCAGGACGCCCTCGCGCCAGACGTTTCGGAACCGTGCAACGTTCGCGGATCGCGCCAAAGGGATGGGTCAAAACGCGGTGAAAACGCGGGATTGACTGCGGCAGAGAAAAGAAGAAGCCCCGCACACTGGCGAGAGTGTGCGGGGCTGCCGTGCACCCCCTGGGACTCGAACCCAGAACCCACTGATTAAGAGTCAGTTGCTCTGCCGATTGAGCTAGAGGTGCAGATTCGCACGGGGCGAACCGAGGAGCAACGTTACCATCCCGACACCGCACTTCGCCAATCGGGCCCTCTCCGCCCCGGTATCGTTGTGGTCGTGCCTCCCGCCTCCCCGACCTCGCCATGGTCGACGCCGTTCGACGGCGACCTCGCGGAGGACCTGGCTCTCGCCCTGCGGCTGGCCGACGCCGCCGATGCCGTCTCGATGGCGCGCTTCGACTCCCCCGACCTCGACGTGCAGACGAAGGCCGACGCGACGCACGTGACCGAGGCCGATCTCGCCACCGAGCGCGCGATCCGCTCGCTCCTCGAGCTCGAGCGCCCCGCCGACGGCGTGTTCGGCGAGGAGTACGGCACCAGCGGGGATGCCGCCCGCCAGTGGATCATCGATCCGATCGACGGCACGGCGAACTACCTCAAGGGCATCCCGATGTGGACGACCCTCATCGCGCTCGCGGTGGACGGTGTGCCGCGCGTCGGCGTGGCCAGCCAGCCGGCGATCGGCCGGCGCTGGTGGGCCGCGACCGGCCTCGGCGCCTGGACCGACTCCCCCGACGGCGCGGCCCGCCGCCTGTCGGTCTCACCGGTCGACCGCATCGATCGCGCCAGCGCCAGCTTCCAGAGCATCTCGCAGTGGGATGACGCCGGCCACCTCGACGCCCTGCTGCGCCTCTCGCGGGCGGTCTGGCGCGACCGCGGCTACGGGGATGCCTGGCCGTACATGCTGTTGGCAGAGGGCCGCCTGGAGTTCGTCGCCGAGTTCGACGTCAAGGAGTACGACATCGCCGCGCTGGTGCCGATCGTCACCGAGGCCGGCGGACGGTTCACCGCATTCGACGGTACCGAGTCGATCGCCGAGCGCTCGTCGCTCGCGACGAACGGCGTCCTGCACGACGACTTCCTGCGCCTGCTGCACCCCCCCACCACCCCCTGACACCACGACCGACGGAACCCCCGATGCCTTCGCCGCGCCTGCTCTTCACCGCCGCCCCGCTCCTGCTCGCCACCGCGCTCGCCCTCACCGGGTGCAGCGGGGCCGCCGCCGAGCCCGAGACGACCTCCACCCCCGCCCCCACGGTCGGAGCCGGGGAGACGATCGTGCCGTCGGCGGAGCCGGAGCCCGACGACACCCCCCAGGCGGCCCCGCCGACCCCGACCTGCACCGAGATCGTCTCCGCCGCGACGATCGCAGGGTTCGAGAGCGTCGGCTGGACGCACCGCGAGGAGCCGTTCCGCATCGGGTCGATGGTCGTCGAAGACGGCATCCAGTGCTCGTGGGCCGATTTCGCCGTCCCCGGCGGACCCCTGCAGGTCTTCGGATGGGCTCCCCTCGAGGGCTCGGACGCGAAGGCAGCGCAGCGGGATCTCACCGCGGCCGGCTGGCTGCGCGAGAGCGGCGACGAGGGCGTGTACATCACTGAGAACCCGCAGATGGCTCTCACCCGCGACGAGGACGGGTACGGGATGACCTACCTCTTCGGCGACGGCTGGGTCACCCTCGCCGACACCAAGCAGAGTCTCGTGCTCGTGGAGCGACCGCAGGCCTGATCGGCGCACCTCCGGCTTCCCCCGTCATCGCCGCCACGCGCTTGTCAATCCGGTGACGTCGGAGCCCAGCGGGGCGTAGGTTGGCATCTCCGACGGAGGGAGACACACATGGACAGCAACGCTTCGGCCGACCAGAACACGGACGGCGAGGGCACGACCAAGCCCGGCGGGCTCGGCCAGGACGGCACCATCCCCGCCAACCCCGATGGCGTCGCAGCTGGGGTCACGGACGAGGCGTCGACCTTCGAACCGGAGGAAGACGAGCAGGCCTGATCGTCCGCAGGACACAAGGAAACCCCCGGGAGGACCCCGGGGGTTTCCTGCTGCCGGCGCTCAGCCAGCGGGGAAATATGCCGCGTCGCCCGCGATGCCGGGCTTGACCGCGATCAGATCGCCCTCGGACGCGTCGACCGGGGCGAGGAGCGCGACGTTGCCCGTGCGGGTCTCGCCGCCGACCAGGGGCCCCGCCGTGCCCAGTCCGTCCGGCACGGTCACAGTGGCCACGTCGGTGGGTTCCCCGCCGGCCGGGAGATAGTCGGTGACGACGAACGAGGGGTACTCGCCCTCGTCGGCGTCGCCCGTGTAGGTGACGGTGAGGTTGGCGAGGACGTACTCATACCCCTCGGCCGGCGGCGCGTTGACGGCGTTCTCGGCGAGCACCGCATCGGTCTGTCCCGCCGTGACGCTGTTGACGGCGATGTCCCACTCCGCGAAGGCGACGGTCGTCCCCCACGGCAGCGGCTCGTCGCGGGAGGTCTCCGCCACCGCGACGACATCCCCGGTGCGCGCAGTCTCCGGCTCCTCGGATGCCTGGGTGACGGCGAAGCCGACCATGATGAAGAAGGCGATGAAGCCGATGATGGTGCCCACCGCCGAGGTGATGAGCGCGGCGATGCCGAGCGCTTTGCCCTGCCCCCTGCGGAACAGCGAGACGATTCCCGCGACGAAGGCGATCGGCAGCAGGATCCAGCCGACGAACATGATGCCGGGGATGCAGGCGAGCACCGTTCCCACGACGGCGGCGATGAGCGCGGCGAGCCCCAGGACGTTGAGCGGACGCCCGCCCGGGGTCGGGGCGGGATCAGCGGGACGGGTCTGGTGAGGCGGAGGCGTGGGCGCACCGATGGTCGGCGCCTGCCCCTCGGGATGGGGAGAAGTCATCCCTCCACTCTGTCAGCGACGGTCGAGGCCGACCGAGGGTTGCGCCAGCGAGGGGATCACCGCGATACTCCTCCCCCGCGCGGCGGAGCCGTGCGTGCGCACCCGACCGTCGGGGCGTGTCAAGTCCCTCTGCAGGCTGTCGCCTGCGAGTGCACAGTGGCCTCATGACTTCTGAGAACACCGGCCTGTCCGAGCCCGACGCCGTCCGCAAGGACATGTCCTACAGCCCTGCGAGTGAGACCGAGACGCAGCGCAAGCAGGAGGACCCCCTCCCCGACACCATCGACGACGAGATCGACGCCGACCAGGTGGTCGTGGCCCCCGGTACCGGCGGGCCCGATGACGCCGGCGAGGTCGAGGTCGACCCTGCCGACCTCCACATGCCGGGGCGGCCCGCGCAGGACTGACGCGTCGGCACGGGTCACGGCGCGTTCCCGCCCCTGTCCGCTCCCCCTGCTGAGGGCTAAGGTCCTGGCAGGCGAGAGGAGTGACGGTGGTGGATGCGGCATCCGACGGCCGCGGCCCCTGGCATCGCGCCGGCGCCCGCGTCGCGGCGACCTTCACGCTGCTGGCGGTCGTGACGGCCCTCACCTGGCTCCTCGGAGCCCCGCTCATCGCGCCCGCCGTGGGGTGGACGGTCGCAGCCGGGACCTACGCGGTCTGGTCGTGGATCGCTGTCAGGGGGATGGATGCCGAAGCCACCGCCGCCCATGCGACCCGAGAGGATCCGACGCGGCGAACGGGCCACACCCTGCTGATCCTCGCCAGCATCGCGAGCTTCGGAGTGATCGGCGTGCTGCTGGCCGAGAGCGGCCGCGCCGGCGGCGCGGAGACGATCTTCCTCATCGCAGCCGGCTTGATGACGGTCACCGCCTCGTGGTTCCTGATCCACATCCTCTTCATGCTGCGCTACGCCGCCACGTACTATCTCGCCGGCGGCACCGGCATCGACTTCAACCAGAGCGAGCCGCCGTGCTATCGGGACTTCGCCTACCTCGCCTTCACGCTGGGCATGACCTACCAGGTGTCCGACACCGATCTGACGAGCCACGAGATGCGCCGCGAGGCGCTGCGGCACGCCCTCCTGTCCTTTCTCTGGGGCGTGGTGGTGCTGGCGACCACCATCAGCCTCATCACCAACATCGCGACCTGAGCGCGAAGGGTACGACGGCCTTCTACCGCGCGACGCGGACGCGACGCTCTTCGAAGCCGACGACGTCGCCGATCTGCAGCTGCCGTCCGCGGCGGCGGTCGACCTCGCCGTTCACCGTGACGTAGCCGTCGATGATGGCTTCCTTCACGTCGCCGCCGCTGTCGAGGACGCTCGCGAACTTGAGGAACTGGCCGAGGCGGATGGATTCCCCGCCGATCGAGACGTCTTCGACCGCACCCGGATTGCTCATCGTCCCATGCTAGGCGACGGGCCGGTGCCCAAAGAGTGTGACCGTGAGCGGCGGAGGCCACCCCCTACCAAAAGAAAAGAGGCTCAGAGCCCGCGGGGTTCCGCGGGCTCTGAGCCTCTTCCGTGACAACGGTCTGGTGGAGATGGGGGGAATCGAACCCCCGTCCATCGCTGGGATACTGCGTTTTCTCCGGGCGCAGTCTGTAGAGACGTTCTGCTCGGCTCCGACCTTTGTCACAGACACCTAAGTCGACGAGCCCAGTCTGGAAAAAGTCCCGCGTGACGTCCAGACGCCGTCACACAGCAAGATCCCTAGATGACGCCAGGGTCCGTGTCGGGATCACACACGGTCTGACGGACTATCGGGCTCGCTTACGCAGCGAGGGCGAAGTCAGTGCGCTTGGATTCGGCACTTATTGGTTTTGCAGAGATCGTTAACGAGATAACCCTGCATCCTCGGCCCGCTTCTCGCAGAGACTCAGGCGATGTCGAAACCGATCATCCCCGTGAATCCCTCTTTCGAAGGAACCGCTGTCACGCTGTGGAGTTGCCAATCGGATGCCGAAGCACCCGAGCATCTCAGACTATAACGGATGCCACCCCCACACCATTCCGCGGCGCCCGGGAACCGCGTGCGAGGCGTCCGCGTAGAGTCTGTGCATGAGCGACGTCATCATCTCCGTCCGCGGCGAGCACGAGCGCCGGGTGGCCCCCGAGCACGGCGTGGTCAGCCTCAACGTGACCACCGAGGGCCCCGACCGGTCGGAGGTCGTCGGTCGCGTGACCGCCTTGACCGAGCCGCTCACCGCCGCCCTCGACGCCGGACGTGCGGAGGGCCGCATCGTGGAGTGGTCCAGCGGCCGTGTGACGGTGTGGACGGAGCGACCCTGGAACGACGGGCAGCGTCTCGCGCCGGTCCACCACGCCAGCGTCGAGCTGTCGGTGACCTTCGACGACGCCGCACTGCTGTCGACCTGGGTGACCGACACCGCGGAGCGCGACGGCGTGCAGATCGCCGGTGTCGACTGGCAGCTGACGCCGGCGACGCGGGGGGCGGTCGAGCGCGACGTGGCATCCGAAGCAGTCGGTGTGGCCGTGGACCGCGCGACGGCCTACGCCGCAGCGCTGGGGCGCGGCACCGTCACGCCGCTGGAGGTCGCCGATGTCGGCCTGCTCGTCACGCCCGACCACGCCGACTCACCGCGGATGATGCGCGCGTCGTTCGCCGTCGACGAGAGCGCCGGCCCGGCTCTGCGCCTGCAGCCCGAGGACATCGTCGTGAGCGCAGCCGTCGAGGCACGCTTCAGCGCGCACTGACCGGCGCGCCGCACACCCGGCCGCTCTCGGTCAGTCGCCCAGACGGTTGCGCGAGCGCATGGCCCGCTCGGCCTCGCGCTTGTCCTCGCGCTCGCGGATCGTCTGGCGCTTCTCGTACTCGCGCTTGCCCTTCGCGACCGCGATCTCCACCTTGGCGCGGCCGTCGGAGAAGTACAGACGCAACGGCACCAGCGTGTAGCCACCCGCCGAGACGGCATGGGAGATCTTCACGATCTCGTCCTTGTGCAGCAGCAGCTTGCGGGTGCGCTTGGACGCGTGGTTGGTCCAGTGGCCCTGCGAGTACTCCGGGATGTGCACGGAGTCGAGGAAAGCCTCTCCCCCGTCGATGTACGCATACCCGTCGGTGAGATTGGCGCGACCCTGCCGCAGCGACTTCACCTCGGTACCGGTGAGCACGAGGCCCGCCTCGTACGTCTTCTCGATGGCGTAGTCGTGGCGCGCGCGACGATTGGTCGCGACGACCTTCTCCCCGCGTTCCCTGGGCATGATCACTCCTCTTGGTCAGCCGCGACGGGCGCGCGACAGCCCACCAGCATAGCGGGTTCGAGAACGGGCCCGTCCGTGGAGGCTAGGTGCGCAGCCAGCGACGGATGGCGAAGCCCGCCGATCCCGCGGCGAGCACGACGCCGATCAGGATCACGATGGGCAGCACGACGGCGGCATCCCCGAGGTTCACCCAGGTGGTCACGAACTCGACCCGGCCGCGCAGGTAATCGTTCACGCCGAACTGCACCCCGGCAATGATCGTGGCACAGGCCAGCAGGGATCCGATGAACGCCGCAAAGACGCCCTCGAGGATGAACGGCGTCTGGATGAACCGGTTCGACGCACCCACCAGGCGCATGATGCCGAGCTCTCTGCGCCGCGCGTAGGCCGACAGCCGGATCGTCGTCGCGATCAGCAGCACCGCGGCGACCAGCATGAGCGCGGCGATGCCGACGGCCAGGTACGTCGCAACGGTGAGCGCTGAGAACAGCGGGTCGAGGTACTGCAGCTGGTCGGCGACCTCTTCCACGCCGGCCATGCCGCCGAAGGCCTCGATCATGACCTCGGACTGGGTCTGGTCGACCAGGTTGATCCAGAAGGTCTGGTTGAGCTGATCGGCGGTGACGATGCTGGCGTAGTCCTCCCCCAGCAGGTCGATGACGTTCTGGTACGCCTCGTCCTGCGTCTCGAACCGCACGTCGCGGATGAGAGGGCTCAGCGCCGGGCTGTCGAGCTTCTCCTGCACCTGCGCGACCTGCTCCTCGCCGGCCACGCCCTCGACGCACGTGGGGGCGAGGGAGTTGCCGGTGCACATATACACGGCGACCTGGGCACGGTCCACCCAGTAGTCCTGCATCTTGCCGATCTGCATCTGGATGAGCATCGCGGCGCCGACGAAGGTCAGCGAGACGAAGGTCACCAGCACGACGGAGATGACCATCGACACGTTGCGGCGCAGGCCGGACAGCGCCTCGCCCAGGATGAGGCCCATTCTCACGAGGTCGGTCCCACTTCGTCGTCTGCGGTGCGTCCACCCAAGCCCAGCCGGTCGGCGAGGCCGAGTTCGTCGAGCTCCACAGGAGGCAGCTCGATCGTGACGGGGTTCGTGCGGGTCGGCGGCTCGACCGGCGCGGCCCCCGCGTCGGATGCCGGAGAGTCGGCGGATGCCGCGGCCGTCTCGGCCGGCGTCGCGAGGGCGACGGAGGCGGTCGGCGCCGACTCCTGCGTGGCTTCGCGCGCCTCGGTCGCCCGCGGCTGCCGCACCCGGCGGTCGGAGGTCTGCGTGGGCGTCTGATCGCCCGCGGGAACCGTGGGCGTGACGGGGGTCGTGGACGTGGCGGGCGTCACGGGCGTGACGCCTGCGGCGGCGGCAGCGGCGGGCTGGGCCGATGCGGCAACGTCACCCCGCGCGGCCGCGCGAGCGCGGTCCGTCGTGCCGGTGAACGGCGTGGCCTCCCCGCCCGCGGTGCCGATGATCTCGCGCTGCAGCTCCAGCACCGCGGTGAGGGCGGCGACGGCCGCCGCGCCCTTCTCCTGAGCGGGCTGCAGCGTGGGGATGTCGGAGATGTCGCCGTAGCCGCCGTGCCGCTCGTCGCGCACCATGACACCACCCCGCAGCTCGATGACACGTCGCTGCATCTGATCGACGAATCCGGCCTCGTGGGTGGCCATGACCACCGTCGTGCCACCGGCGTTGATGCGTGCCAGCAGCTGCATGATGTCGACGGAGGTGGCGGGGTCGAGGTTTCCGGTGGGCTCGTCGGCCAGCAGGATCTGCGGCCGGTTCACCAGCGCACGGGCGATGGCGACGCGCTGCTGCTCACCGCCGGAGAGCTCGTGCGGCAGCCGCTTCTGCTTGCCCTCGAGGCCGACGAGGGCGAGCACCTCGGGCACGGCCTGCTGGATGAACGCCCGAGACGACCCGATCACCTGCAGGGTGAAGGCGACGTTCTGGAAGACGGTCTTGTTCGGCAGCAGCCGGAAGTCCTGGAACACCGACCCGATGTGGCGGCGGAAGTAGGGCACCTTGCGGTTGGACAGGGTGCGCAGGTCGCGGCCGAGCACGACGACGCGGCCCTCGCTGGGGCCGTCCTCGCGCAGGATGAGCCTGAGGCACGACGACTTCCCCGAGCCCGACGCCCCCACGAGGAACACGAACTCGCCGCGCTGCACCTCGAAGTCGACATCGTTGAGAGCGGGTTTCGTGGTGCCGCGATAGCGCTTCGTGACGTTCTCGAACCGGATCATGACCCACCGAGCCTAAGCCGAGTGGATGCCGCAGCCGCGCGCGACACCCGCAGGTCACGGCATCCGTGCTGCGGGTGTCGCAGGCGGTTCAGGCGGGCTGCAGCGCGCCGCGCACGATCGAGTCGCCGGAGTGGGCGGGGTTGCCGTCCTCCTCCTCCTGCGAGATGTCGACGAGGCGGAACGTGTCGAGGTCGACGTCGGCCGGCACATCGAACTCGCCTTCGCGTCCTTCGAGCACGCCCAGGCTCACGAGATCGGAGCCGTCCTCCGCGATCAGCCACACCTCTCGGTAGCCGTCGTCGGGCACGGATGCGTCAAGGCTGACCACCACGCGATTGTGCCCGTCGACGTCCTCCAGCACAGCAGCGCCCACCGCGCCCTCGTGACCGGGGAAGCCATCGAGGGTCGCCTCGGCGACGATCCTCGGAGTGCGCGCGGCGTCCACCGAAGCCCAGACACCCACCACGACCGCGACGGCTGCGAAAGCACCCACCAGGGCGAGCAGGATCGGCAGTCGCCGGGATCGGCGGGGTGCACGGCCCCCGGCGGACGGCCGCGCGGGTGGCCGGTCGCCGGCCCGCGGCATCCTGTCCGCCCGGCGGGTGGTGTGCGCGGCCGCGGTCCCCTGCACGCCGGAAGCGGTGTGGGCTGACTCGGAGGGCGTGACGGCGTCCGCGTGCGGCGCGGGCTCGTCGGCGTGCGCGACCGAGGGCGTGTCGACGTGTGCAACCGGCGCCGCCGGAGAAGCCGTGGGGCCGTGCGGGGTGATGCCCACTTCGGCACTGATGGCCTCCCACACCCGCGGGGGCGGCGTCAGCAGCGGCTCCTGGGCGAAGGCGCCGCGGGCGGCACCCGCGGCCATCGCGAACGCCGCGATCTCGTCGGCGCACTCGGCGCAGCCTTCGAGGTGCTCGAGGTCCTGCGCCGACACGGCGTCGGTGTCGCCGATCGCGATGAGGGCGGCGACGTCGGGGTCAAGGTGCGACATCTGCGGCCTCCAATCGTGTGCGCAGTCTGACCAGACTTCTTCGGATGTGACTCTTCACCGTACCCAGCGGCATGGCGAGCCTTTCGCTGATCTGCGAGTGGGTGAGATCGTCGAAGAACGCCAGCCTGATCACCTGTTGCGCATCCGGATCGAGATTCGCGATCTCCTGCGCGATCATCAGGGTGTCCTCCACGTCGACCGGTTCGACCTCGGGGACGAGGGCCTCGGACATCGCGGCCTGTTCCAGACGCGCGGTACGTGACCGCGCCTCGTGCGCGTCGGCGATGCGGCGGCGCGCGATGCCGACCAGCCATCCGGGGAGGTTGCCCCGGTCGGGCCTGAAGGACTCACGAGAGGTCCAGGCGGACACGAAGGTGCGCTGGGTGACGTCTTCCGCCTCGGCCAGGTCTCCCAGTGACCGCACCGCGATCGTGTAGACCAGCCGGGACCAGCGGTCGTACATCTCCTTCAGCGCCTGCGGATCGCCGGCGCCATACCTTCTCGCGAGGTCGCCGTCGTCTTCGATGTGCCTCTCCTTCCGCACGTCGCGGCCGGCGGCATCCTTGACGAAGGTCATGGCGACGCTCGGGCGACGAGCACAACGTTATCGCTGTACGTGCGTGTCTGCTCATCGAAATCACCACCGCACGTGATCAGGACGAGGCTGCGCGGACCGTCGCGGTCGAACAGCTCGTCGACGGGCAGAGCCGCCCGGGGGATGTAGGTGACGCTCTCGACGGTGTAGGAGCTGGTGGCCCCCGCCGCGTCGGTGACCTGAACGGTCTGCCCCGGCTGGGCCTCGCGCAGCCGGGCGAGCGGACCGATGCCGTAGACGCGGGAGTCCACGTGGGCGGCGATGACGGTGGTCCCGTCGTCGTCACCGGGCGCCGACCCGTATCGGTACCAGCCACCCACGGCCGGGTCGGTGGGGATCTCCATCGAGCCGTCGTCCTGCACGCCGACCGGCGCCACCGGCATATCGACCTGCAGATCCGGCACGACCAGCCGTTCCGGCGCGGCACTGCCCTCCTTGACGGGCGGCGGCGTGGCGGCGGTGACGGGAACGTCGACCGCAGCGGTGGGCCGCGGCGTCTCGCTGGGAGCCGCCACGGAGGGCGGAGCCGAAGCCCCGCCCTCCGCGTCGGGGGGTGAGCAGGCCGCGAGAGCCGTCATGGCCGTCAGAGCTACGACGAGCATCAGCCCTCGCGACGCCTTCATGTCAGCGGCGCTTGGCCGTGGCGGTACGCACAGCCACGACGGAACCGGCCGCCAGTGCCAGCAGCAGTCCACCACCGAGGGCCATGGTCCACACCGGCTGGTTCTCGGCCACGAGGCCCGCAGAACCGGTGTTCACGCCACCGGGGTTCGAGTGCAGGCCGGTCACGGTCTGCACGGCGAGGGCGAGGTTGCCGTCCTCAGCGCTGCCCCACGCGTAAGCAATCGTCAGCACGCCTTCCTGCACGTCGACGTCTGCCGGGCCGATCACCGGGTCGGTGGTGCCTTCCAGAGCGACGGCGGCCGAGACCACACCCGCGGGGAGGTTCAGCGTCGCCTCTTCGGGGTTGACCAGGCCGGTCACGACGGGCGAGCCGCCGGCGAGGATGTCCACGGCCGGGGCGGCTGCCACGTGGCGGACGGTCAGGCGACCTTCGCCGGGTGCGGTCGGGGCGGTGTCGTTGGTGAACAGCGTCGCGGAGGGCTCGCCGGCTTCGGTGAGGTGCGCCACCGCGGTGTAGCTCTTGTTCGCCTCGAGCGTCAGGGTGATCGGACCGAGCACGGGCGCCGAGTCGTCTGCGGCATCCGTCGCCGTCAGCGCGACCTCGTAGTCCCCGGCGGGCAGGTCCAGCGGACCGGCGAGGTCGCCGGGCTGGAAGTCGTCGAGCGTGAGCTCGCCGTTGACGTACACATCGACCGGTGTGTCGGGGATGCCGTGAAGTACCGACAGGTCGGCCGTGGTCTCCGAGATGGCGTACGCCGGGGAGAGCGCCGCGAAGGCGGCGAGTGCGCCGACCACCACGCCGGCTGAGAGTGTCTTACGCACGAGGAACTCCTTCTGCTGTTGCGCGACCGTTTCGCGCTTCACAGAGGTATTCCGCCCGGACGTCCCGTTTGGATGCAGCTGAATGAAAAAACTTCCTCAGCGCATCCGAGGGGGTCAGTCCTCGATCTTGCGCTTGCGCCAGCGGATGCCGGCCGCGATCAGCCCGTCGAGGTCGCCGTCGAACACGGCCGCCGGGTTTCCGACCTCGTAGCCGGTGCGCAGGTCCTTCACGAGCTGCTGACCATAGAGGAAGTACGAGCGCATCTGGTCGCCCCAGCTGGCGGTGATGGTGCCGGCCAGCTCCTTCTTCTTGGCCGCCTCCTCCTCGCGCTTGAGCAGCAGCAGGCGGGTCTGCAGCACGCGCATGGCGACCGCGCGGTTCTGGATCTGGCTCTTCTCGTTCTGCATCGACACGACGATCCCGGTCGGGATGTGCGTGATGCGCACGGCCGAGTCGGTGGTGTTGACCGACTGGCCGCCGGGGCCGGACGAACGGAAGACATCCACCCGGATGTCACCCTCGGGCACGTCGACCTCCTTGGCCTCCTCCATCACCGGGATGACCTCGACGGCGGCGAAGCTGGTCTGGCGCTTGTCCGCCGAGCCGAACGGGCTGATGCGGGCGAGGCGGTGCGTGCCGGCTTCGACCGACAGCGTGCCGTAGGCGTAGGGGGCGTCGACTTCGAACGTGGCCGACTTGATGCCCGCTCCCTCGGCGTAGGAGGTGTCGAGGATCTTCACGGGGTACTTGTGACGCTCGGCCCAGCGCAGGTACATGCGCAGCAGCATCTCGGCGAAGTCGGTCGCGTCGTCGCCGCCGGCGCCGGAGCGGATCGTGACCACCGCGGCGCGGTCGTCGTACTCGCCGTCGAGCAGCGTCTGCACCTCGAGCTGGCCGATGACGTCTTCGAGCTCGGCGAGCTCTTTACGCGCCTCATCGGCGGCGTCCTCGTCGCCCATCTCCGTCGCGAGTTCGACGAGCACGTCGAGGTCGTCGAGCCGGCTCTCGATGTCGGTGATGCGCTTCAGCTCGCTCTGGCGGTGGCTGAGGGCGCTGGTGACCTTCTGGGCCTTCTCGACGTCGTCCCAGAGGTTCGGGGCGCCGGCCGCTTCGGAGAGGCGCGCGATCTCCGCGGTCAGCGACTCGACGTCCACCACCGCCTGGATGTCGGAGAAGGTGGAACGCAGCGCCTGGATGTCGGCGGACAGATCGAGTTCAAACATCACCCTCCAGACTAACGTGGATGCCGATGACTCACGGCGAAGACGATCCCCGCATCGCCGCAACGCTCTGGCGTCTGGCGCCGATGATCTACGGCCCGACGGTGCTGTTCGCGCTGGGCGAGGGCGCGGTCCTCCCCCTGCTGCCCATCTTCGCCGCCCAGCTGGGAGCGGATGTCGCCACGGCGGCCCTCGTGGCATCCGCCCTCGTCGTCGGCCAGCTGTGCGGCAACATCCCCGCCGGGTGGGTGGTCGCGCGATTCGGTGAGCGCGTCACGATGACGCTCGCCGGCACCCTGTCGCTGGGAGCGGCGGCCGCGCTGCTCGTCGCGCCGAGCCTCGTGACGCTCGCCGCGGGCGTCTTCCTCGTCGGCTTCTGCGCGGCGGCGTTCGGGCTGGCGCGCCACTCGTTCATGACCACGCGGGTTCCGCTGGCCTTCCGCGCGCGGGCGCTCTCGCTGCTGGGCGGCACGTTCCGGCTCGGCATGTTCATCGGCCCGTTCGTCGCGGCGGCGCTGCTGGCGCTGTTCGGCGACGCCCATGCGACGATCTGGTTCTTCGGCGTATGCCTGGTCGCCACGGTGCTGCTCGTGCTGCTGGGACCCGACCCCGAGACCGCGCTGACCGGGCGCGGCGGAACGCGAGCCACGCGCCGGCCGGCTGCGGCAGACACCGGCGAACCGGTGACCGGCGCGGTGCCGGTGCCCGGGCGGGCCCCTCGGCCAGGGGTCTTCCGCACGATGTGGCGCCACCGCGGCGTGCTCGGCCGGCTGGGGATCGCGGCGGCGATGCTGTCGGCGATGCGCTCGGCCCGCCAGGTGGTGCTGCCGCTGTGGGGCGTGTCGATCGGACTCGACGCGCAGACCATCGCCTTGGTCGTGGGCGTCTCCGGCGCGATCGACTTCGCCCTGTTCTATGCCAGCGGCCAGGTGATGGACCGGTTCGGCCGCCTGTGGGCCGCGCTTCCGGCGATGGTGCTCATGGGCGCCGGATTCCTGGCGCTGTCCTTCACGCACGATGGTGATCAGGCGGCGATGTGGTTCGCGATGTTCGCCGCCGTGCTGGGCGTGGGCAACGGCCTGTCCAGCGGCATCCTGCTCACCCTCGGCGCCGACACCGCGCCGAAGGACGACCCGGCGCCCTACCTCGGGTCGTGGCGCACGCTGACGGATGCCGGTGGTGCGGCTGCGCCCCTGATCGTCTCCGCGCTGGCGACCTTCTCGCTGTCGGTCGCCGCCGGGGCGATGGGCGTGCTGGGCCTGGTCGGGGCGCTCGCCTTCGTGCGCTGGGTGCCGCGGTTCGTGCCGAGGGAGCGGGCGTGAGGGCGGGGATGGGGCGCGGCGGCGGTTCGGGCTGCTGAGGCGGTGCGGGCCGGGCTGAGGCGGTGCGGGCCGGGCTGAGGGCGCACGGGTCTGGGTCCGGGTCCGGGTCCGGGTCCGGGTCCGGGTCTGGGTCGCGTGAGCGCGCCTTCTCCCCATCCTCGACAGAGGATGAGTTGTCCACAATTTGCCTCTGACCGGGGATTCCCCGGATCAGAATGTCGGAGGCCCCCGGGAGAATGGATGCATGATCCTCTCCCCCGCACCGACCGACATCGCCGACGGCGACGTGTCCCTCGGCGCGGTGGTGGCACTGCTGCAGGACGCACGCCGCAAGGTCGCCGCCGCTCAGGCCGACGAGATCCGCCTGCTGGCGCGGGCGCACGCGATCGCCTCCGAGCAGACCGCCCGGGTCCCGTCCAGCGAAGGCCGCGAGCGCGAGATGCCGGCGCGGTCGATCGCCGCCGAGATCGCCGCAGCCCTGCGGCGACCCGACCGCGGCATGCAGAACCGCATGCACGACGCGGCGGGGCTCGTGTCGGGCTTCGCCGCGACCGTCGCGGCGCTGCACGCGGGCGCCATCGAGGTCGGGCATGTGCGGGCGATCCACGACGCCGGCGCCGGCATCACCGATCCCGAGTCGCGCGCCCGGTTCGAGCAGGCCGCGTTGGCCGTCGCCGAACGCGAGACGGTCGGGCGCGCCAAGCCGATCGTCGCCGTGCTCGCTGCGCGCATCCACCCCGTTCCGCTCGCCGAGCGCCACGTCCAGGCGGCAGCGCAGCGGCGGGTCTGGGTGCGCGACCTCGACGAGGGGATGGCCGAGCTGGTGGCACTGCTGCCGGCCGAGCTCGCGCACGGCATCCGTGACCGGCTCACGCAGCATGCCCGCGCACTGGTCGCGGCCACCCGGGAGCGCGCGGCGGACGTCGCCGTGGCTCGGGCGTGTCCGGATGACGAGAGCGGCGGCGCTTCCCTCGTCCCTGACACGATCGCGACCGACAGCCGCACGACCGACCAGATCCGCGCTGATGTGCTGACCGATCTGCTGCTGACCGCTCAGGCGACCTCTCCGGCGCAGACGGGAGCCCTCCCGCCCGGCGCCGCCATCCGCGCACGCGTGCAGGTCGTGATCCCCGCCGCGACGCTCTGCGGCGCCGGGGACGAGCCGGCCGAACTCGTCGGTTTCGGTCCGATCAGTCCCGCCATCGCGCGGCGGATCGCCGCAGGAACCGAGATCTGGGACCGCGTTTTCGTCTCCCCCACGACGGGGATCGTCGAACAGGTCGACCGCTACCGGCCGACGCCGGCGCAGCGACGCCTCCTCGACAGTCGCGACGAGCACTGCCGATTCCCCGGGTGCCGCCGCGCAGCGCGCGACTGCGATCTCGACCACACCGTCGACGCGGCGCGCGGCGGCCCGACGGCGCTCGCGAATCTCGCAAACCTCTGCCCGCGACATCATCGCCTCAAGCACGCCACTGCGTGGAGCGTTCAGCAGCTGCCGCACGGCGTCCTGATCTGGACGAGCCCCACGGGACGGGTCCACCCCGATGTTCCACGACGGGCTGTGGAGTTCGACGCTCGCTCCGCGGATCCCCCGCCTTTCTGAGCCGGCTCATGCGCTCCGCGGCCCGGCCCTCACGTCCCCGCGGGCACCTATAGTTGGACGTGGTACAGAAACCCATGCAACGGTGACCTGACGACGAGAGGCGACGCGAGGCGATGGCGGAGGATGAGGGCGCGATCGTCGAGTTCCGCCACACCACGAAGCGTTTCAGCACGCGGTCCGAGCATGCTCCGGCGCTTGAGGACGTCAGCTTCGCGATCCGCCGGAGCGAGGTGTTCGGCGTCATCGGCGAAAGCGGCGCCGGCAAGACCACGCTCCTCGAACTCGTCAACGGACTGAGCGCGCCCACCTCCGGCTCCGTCACCGTGCAGGGCATCGATGTCGCCGGGCTCGGGCGGTCGGGCCTGCGGAGGCTGCGACAGGACATCGGCGTCGTCTTCCAAGGCATCCACCTGCTCAGCAACCGGACGGTGCGCGCGAACGTCACCCTCCCCCTGCAGCTGGCACGGGGTCGCGCGGGCAGCGCCACGCGGGCAGAGCAGCGCCGAGCCGTCGACGACATCCTCGCGTTCGTCGGCCTCTCCCACCGGGCCGACCACTTCCCCGCGCAGCTGAGCGGCGGCGAGCGCCAGCGCGTCGGCCTCGCCCGCGCGCTGGTCACCCGTCCGGCGCTGCTGCTGTGCGATGAGCCGACCTCCTCGCTCGACGCCACGACGACGGCCGAGATCCTCCGCGTGCTGGCGGACGCCCGCGACACGTTCGGAACCACCGTGGTGGTGATCACCCATGACCTCGACGTGGTCAAGGCGATCTGCGACCGCGCGGCACTGCTGGAGCACGGGCGCCTGCGCGAGCTCTTCCCCGTGACCAAGACCGACTACCGCACCCTGCCCAGCTATCACGAGCAGGTCAGGCGGGAGCTGATGTCGTGAACGCGATCAGCGAGCTCCTCGCCGAGTACGGCGAGGACATCCTCGAGGCGCTCGGCGAGACCGGATACATGATGCTCGTCTCGACTCTCGCCGCCGTCGTGATCGGGTTGCCGCTCGGGATGGTCGTCTTCCTCACGCAGCGCGGCGGCATCGCCGAGAGCCGAGCCGTCTGGTCGGCGGCGAACATGTACATCAACATCGTCCGCTCCTTCCCGTTCCTGCTCCTGGTGGTCTTCCTCATCCCCTTCACCCGGGCGGTGATCGGCACCAGCTTCGGCACGCAGGCGGCCACCCTGCCGCTGTGCTTCGTCGCCGTCGCGATCTACGCGCGGCTGGTCGAGCAGATCCTGCGGGAGATCCCTCCCGGCATCTCCCGCGTGGCCCGGTCGATGGGCGCCACGGTGCCGCAGGCGGTGTTCCGGGTCTATCTGCCCGAGGCGCGGCCCGGGCTCGTCTACGCCCTCACATCCGCGGCGATCAGCCTGCTGTCGTACTCCACCGTGCTCGGCGTCGTCGGGGGCGGCGGCATCGGCGACTTCGCGATGCGGTACGGCTACCAGGAGTACAACGACGCCCTCATGTACCTCACCATCGCCGTCATCGTCGTCTGCGTGCTGACGATCCAGGCGATCGGCAACCGCACCTCCGTCCGGCTGGATCACCGGTGATCCCGGCAGCACGGGCACATCCCCACCCAGGAAAGCAGGAACCCATGAGATCGTCCCGATTCCGCATCGCCGCCGTCGCACTCGCGGCCGTCACCGTCCTCGCCGGCTGCGCCACCACAGCAGGCGACGGAGCGGGTGACGCCGCTCCCACCACCCTGCAGGTCGCCGCGGTGACCTCGCCGATGACCGACGTGGTCGAGGCGGCCGCCGGCGCCATCGAAGACGGCTACGAGATCGAACTCGTCGAGGTCGCCGACTACATCACGGCCAACACGATCCTCGACGACGGCGACGTCTACGCGAACTTCTCGCAGCACCAGCCCTACATGCAGACCTTCAACGAGGGCAACGACGGCTCGCTGGTCGCGGTCCAGCCGGTCTACAACTTCGTCATCGCGTTCTACTCCAAGACGCTCGACGACATCGCCGACCTCCCCGCCGGCGCCACCGTCGCGATGCCGGACGACCCCTCCAACACGGGTCGCGCGCTCAAGCTGCTGGCCTCAGAGGGCATCGTGACCCTCGACCCCGCGGTCGATCCGTATGACGCGCGCGTCGACGACATCGTCGAGAACCCGAAGGACGTGCAGTTCCTGCAGGTGCCGATCAGCTCCCTCAATGCCGCCTACGAAGAGGCCGACCTCGTGTTCCAGTGGCCCTCCCACATCGCGGCGCTCGGGCTGAACCCGCAGGACGACGGTCTGCTGACCGAGCTGGACGATGTCTTCGCGCTCCACCTCGCCGTGGGTGAGGCGGATGCCGACTCCGAGGCCACCGCAGCATTGCAGCGGGCCTTCACCAGCGATGCCGTGCGAGAGGTCATCGAGTCGAACCCCACCATCGAGGTGGCGTTCTGACGGGCGGCTCGCCCGCCGCCCCCACCGGTCGGGCGCTCCCGTCGCGCTACGGCATCAGCAACCGGCGGCGGGGCAGGGAACGGGCGCGTCACACGGCGGTAACGCGAGGGACCGAACCGGAAACACGGGTTTCCTACGCTCGTGCCACCGGCGGAAAACAGCCGGAAGCACCACCGATAGGAGACCCCATGACCCGCGAACTCGTTGCCCCGGACGAGATGCTCCACCTTGTTGAGCGCTTCAACTACGCGCCCGCCGTCAAGGTCGGGAACCTGATCTACTGCGCGGGACAGGTGGGACGTGACGCGAACATGAAGGTGATCGACTCGAGTCTCGAGGACCACTTCGTGGCGGCGTTCGAGAACCTCGGCGCCGTGCTGCGCGCGGCCGGCTCCGACTTCGAGCACATCGTTGAGATGACCACGTTCCACGTCGGCCTGCAGGACCATCTGCCGCTCTTCCTCGAGGTGCGCGAGCGCTTCATCCCCCGGGGACCGGTGCCGCACGCCTGGAGCGCCATCGGCGTCACCGAGCTCACGTTCCCCGGTCAGCTCGTCGAGCTGAAGGCGATCGCGCTCGTTCCCTGACGACTGCGCTGTCGATGGCCGGCCCCGGGTTCTCCCGGGCCCGGCCATCCGCGCTCTGGCGGCGGTGCGGGCCCGACGACGGCGAGCGGGCACCACCGCACAGCTGCGGTCGATTGCGACGGTTCCGGCCCCCGAAGGCTCCCCGGTCACCCGGGCCGAGCCCGAGCGATACCGTCGATGTATACGAAAGGACACCGCCATGCCGTCTGGCTTCGATGTCTCGCCCATGAGCGGCTCCTCCTTCCCACCCCGCTACCGCGCGCCCGTCACGGGGATGGCCGAAGTCTTCCGCGTCTGGCTTCCTGGCGAGGATGAGGACGACCGGCGCACCGTCGGCCACCTCATCCGCCAGGAGCCCGACGGTCTGGCCTTCATGTCCGGCGTGGGCTCCGATGACGGCGACGCCATGCAAGGCAACCGTCGTCTCATCCAAGAGCTCCTCCGCGAGGGCTTCGCCGCCGGCACGAGCGTCACCGAGATGCGCGACGCGGTCTACCGGGCGAGCCTCACCGACGACATCGCATGGGTCGACCTCGACGACTTCTACGCCACGATCCGCGAGGAGTGGTATGGCGACCGCGCGACGGGAGCCCTCGGCGGCGGCGGGACAGGACGCCGCGACGCTGAAGGTCGCTCCTGACCGGCAGGACTCTTCAGCCGATTCCAGCCTCTGGCATGCTCTCCAGCTCGGCGAGCAGCTCCGCGTTCTGCGCCTCCATGGCCTCCCACTCCCCGACAAAGGCCACGAGAAGCCCCGCGCGTACCGACGAAGGCACCCCCGCGCGCTGCGCCTTGAGCACGGTGGCTTAGGCGGCGGCAGCAGCCGCCTCTCGCAAGCTCTCCGAGGCGGGGCGCCCGGCTGTCAGCGCCCTGATCTCGTGCCGCTCCATGCGACAAGGCTATCCGGCCGATTCCCGAGCCCGCGCGGGCGCACGGGCGGTCCGCGGGTCTGTCCTCAGCGTCGGATGAACCCCTCGTCGCCGGCCGGGATGCCGCCCTCGTCGGACACGAAACGTTCGACCTTCATATGCAGGTCGTGCACGTCTCTGAGTTTCGCGATCTGCGCCATCATCGGCGATGCATGATGGCGGTCGATGGCCGCCTGGTCGGTCCAGCTGTCGATCAGCAGCACCGTCTCGGCATCGTCCATCGGGAAGAAGTACTCGTAGCGCAGGTTGCCTTCGGCGGCGCGGATCGCCGCGACCGTGCCCGACGACACCATCTGCTCGGCGAACGCCCTCGCGTTGCCGCCGACTCCCGTGTAGTAGATGTTCACCGTCACGCTCATACATCCTCCTGTTCTGCGTGGAGAATGCTCTCGCACAGGATGATCCTCCTCCGACTCGGCGGTCAGCGCAGCGCGTTGCGGCTCGTTGCGGTCGTCTCCAGCCGGACGCCGGCGGGCACGAACACGGTGGCGATCGGCGGATGCCACACCGTTGCGACCGTCACCCGGGCCGAGACCCCGTCGGGAGTCCCCGCCTCGACGAGGGTGGCGGTGCCGACGACCCCCACGAGGTCGGCCGCCTGCGCGAAGACGCCGGCGTCGGTGAGGTCGGCGCGCGGCTCCCCCGCCGTCACCGTCAGCGTGAAGCCGTCCGCACCGGCGAGCGCCGCGGCATCGGCCACGGACTCCAGCCGCTTCTGCGCGAGGTACAGGCTCGTGGCATCCACGCAGACGAGGATCAACGCGAGGGCGAGCACGGCGTAGCCGAGGGTCAGCAGCATGATGCTGCCCTCGTCGCCGGGCGTGCCCTGCCCGGCCGGCGTCGAGGCACGCGTCCTCATGGCCCGCTCCAGAAGCGCGACACCTTCTGCACGGCCGTCGCCTCCACGGGCACGGCCGCGAGGTGCTCCCATCCCAGCACGGCCGGGACGAGGGGCAGCGTCACTCGCGTGGCGATCGTTACGCGCAGCGTCGCGCCCGCCGCTGGGCACGCGACGCCGACCGGGACGCACGTGATGGAGACGTCGACGGCATCCGCCGAGAGCGCGTACTCGTCGACGACCGAAGCCAGAACCCGCTCGGTGCGCGCGGCGGCCGTCGCGGCATCCGGCGCCGTCGCCACCGCGCGGGCGATGTGGCGCGCCCCGGCCTCCGCCCCCAGGGTCTGGGACTGCACAGCACCGAGTGCCACCACGAGATACACCAGCGGCACCAGCAGGATGACACCCACGAGGATGAACTCCAGCGCCGCCGCCCCGTCGTCTTCGGCGACCGCGTCACTCCAGGGTCTCCGCCGGGGCATGCGCGCTCACCTCCAGCGCCTCCGGTGCTCCCAGGAGCCCGGCCAGAGGCAGCGTCGCGCGCACCGTCACCTGCACCGCGGGATGTCCGAGGTGCGTCGTGGAAGACACCTCCACCGTCTCGGCGAAACCCTCACCGACGGTGCGCGCGATGATCGCTCGCGTGCGCGCGGCTCCGTCGGCGAGCGTGGTGTCGGCGAGCGCCGCGTGGAAGGCCCCCTCGACCGCGGCGTCATGCACGACGTTGCGCACGTACACGGCCACCCCCAGCTGCAGCACCGCCAGGGTCAGCACCGTCAGGAGCGCCCCCACGAGCACGAACTCCACCGGGCTCGACCCGCTGTCGTCGTCGAGCCCGGGCGGGGCGACGCCGATCAGAGCCCGGAGACGCTGTTGATCGCCTGCTCGAACAGCCCGGCGAGCGCCGGGCCCGCCACCGCCCAGATCACCACGACCAGCCCGGCCGTCATCAGCGTCACCAGCACCCAGCCGGGCACGTCGCCGCGTTCGTCGCTGCACAGCGTCCCCCACGCATTGCGCAACCGCATCGTGCCTTGTTGTTCGCGGAACATCTCCGCCTCCTTCCGACCGCACCGCGGTCACCCGAATCCGACTCGAAGCATGAACACGCCAGGGAAGATCGCGAACAGCACCGACAGCGGGAGGATGAGGAAGACCAGCGGGAGCATCATGAGGATCTCCTTCCTGCCGGCCTGCTCGATCAGCATCCGCTTCGCGTCCTCGCGCGTATCCCCGGCCTGCGCCTGCAGCACGTGCGCCAGCGGCGCCCCGCGGTCCAGTGCTGCCACGAGGTGATCCAGGCTGCGGGTCAGGGCGGGGATGTCCAGGTCGCGGGCCAGCGCCAGCAGCGCGTCGGGCAGGGTCGAACCCGTGCGCACGGCCAGCACCACCCGCCGCAGTTCGCCCGGCAATTCACCCGATCCGACATCGCCCACGCGCCGCAGCGCATCGAGCACGCTCTCCCCCGCCGACAGGCACAGCGACAGGAACTCCAGCACGGTGGGCAGCTCCTCCTGCGCCCGCGCCACCCGAGCCCCCGCCGCGCGCGTCAGCCGCATGTCGTACAGCGCCGCGGCCATGACCGCGGCGATCGGCGGCAGGACGACGGACCCGACCCAGAAGCGCCCTGCGACCGCCAGCGCGACCACCGTCAGCGCACCGGCGATGAGCCCGGCCAGCGCCCAGATGAGCTGCCGTCCGCGGAACTGCACCGGGTCGCCCGCCCATCCCGCCTGGCGCAGCCGCCGCTCGATCACGGCCGACCCGCCGAGCGCGGTGGCGAGCCGATCCCGCCACCCGCGCCACCAGGCTGCGAGGTCGAGATCGACGCCGGGGCCGGAGAGGGGGGTGAGCCCCAGCGGATCTGCCGTGTCCCGCAGGTAGGGCGCGATGCGGTCCGCCAGCCGAAGCGCACCCCATCGCGGCATCCGCTGCACAACCAGGACGATGCCCAGGGCCAGCGCGCCCCCGAGGATGACCGCGAGGGCGATCTCGGTCACCCCGCTCATCCGAACCACCGCCGCGGCTCCGGGAGTCGGCCGATCTGCACCATGATCCGATACGCCACCACCGAGATCGCCGCGCCCGCCAGCACCACGACGACTCCCTCGGCGGTGCCGTACGCCCGGGCTCCTTCGGGCCGCAGGGCGAGCAGGCCGAGGATCACCCACGGCGCGATCACACCCAGCGTCGCGGCACCCCGGATCCACGACTGCCGGGCCTCCACCTCGGCGCGGAGGGCGGCGTCGGCACGCACCGACGCCGACAGGGCTCGCAGCACGGTCGGGAGTTCGGTGCCACCCACCTGCCGGGTCATCCGCAGCGTCTCCACGATGCGGTCGGCGACGGGGTCGGCGAGAGTGTGCTTCAGCCGCTGCACTGCAGAGTCGAAGTGTCCTGAGGCGTCGAGATCGCGGGCGAACACGGTGAACGCGGGGCGCAGCTCCGCCGGCGCGGACTGGGCCAGGCTCGCCACCGCGTCAGGCAGCGACATGCCCGCGCGCACCGAGGCGATCAGCAGGTCGCAGATGTCGGGCCACAGCGCACGGCGGCCGCGGCGGCGCCGCGCGGCGCGCGCCCGCACCCACACCAGCGGCGCGGCCGCCCCGGCCGCCCCTGCGACGAACGCCAGCGCGGGCAGCGCGGTGATCAGCCATGCGACGGATGCCGCGACGAGCGCCAGGGCGACCGTCGCCGCGCCGAGCGAGCGCGGGGGCACCCGCGCGAACCCCGCGGCAGCGAGCAGCCGGGCAGCGCGGCCGGAGACGGCCGGGCGCACGCGCCCGGGCTGCGGCGGCCACATCCACGGCGACATCACCAGCAGGATGCCGGCAGCGAGCGTCCCACCCCAGACGAACGTCACGGCTCGCCCGCACGGTACAGCGTGTGCGCCTCGACGACGCCGTCGACCACCCGACCGGTCGGGGCGATGATCTCCGCCACGCGCCGGCGGCCGTCTGGAACACGCTCGCAGTGCGCGACCAGATGCACCGACGACGCGACCGCGGGCAGCACGAACCCCGGATCGATGTTGCGCCCGGCCAGCAGCGGCAGGGCGGCGAGCTTGGCGAGAGCCTCACGCGCCGAATTGGCGTGGATACTCGCAGCCCCTGGAACCCCGGTGTTCAGGGCCAGCAACAGGTCCAGCGCCTCCGCGTCGCGCACCTCCCCCACGATCAGCCGGTCGGGGCGCATTCGCAGGGCTTCTTTGACCAGCCGCCGCAGCGTCACCTCGCCCGTCCCCTCCAAGCTCGGCTGCCGCCCCTGCATGCCGACGATGTCCTCGGCATCCACCGCCAGCTCGAACGTCTCCTCCACGGTGACGATGCGCTGCTGCGGCGGGCAGGCGGCGATCAAGGCGCCGAGCAGGGTGGTCTTTCCCGTGTGCGTCGCTCCCGACACCAGCACGCTGCGTCCCGCCGCCATGGCTCCGCGCAGCATGTCGGCCGCGCGGTCGGTCAGCGATCGCGCCTCGACGAGCCGCGCCAGGTCGCGGTACATCGGCAGGAACCGGCGGATGTTCACCGACCAGTGCCGCCGGGTGATGTCGGGGATGACCACGTGCAGGCGCGATCCGTCCGGCAGCGAGGCGTCGACGAACGGCTGACTCAAGTCCACCCGGCGCCCGGTGGCGTGCAGCATCCGCTCGACGAGGTCGCGCACCGCGCTGTCGGTGAGGGTCAACGGCAGCCGCTCCGCGCGACCGGCGCGGGCGACGAAGACGCGGTCAGGAGAATTGAGCCACAGCTCCTCGACGGTCGGGTCATCGAGGTACGGCTGCAGCGGCCCGAACCCCGACACCGCGGCCAGCACCTCCCGCACGCAGGCAGCCTCGTCATCGACGGTGGCAAGGCCACGCGCCAGCGCATAGTCGTTGTGTCGTCGCACCTCCGTCCGCGCGAACTCCGCTGCCGCCTCGCTGACCCGGCCAGGCTCGACCTGCTCCGTCCGTAGCCGGTCGCGCACGCGCTCGGTGACCGCCGCGGTCACATGGGCGGCGCCGGTCGGCGCGAAGGCGAGGCTCACGCGAGGCATCCTCGCAATGACCGGGTGCGGTCGTCGGGAGTTATCCACAGCGCCGCGACGGGCCCGCGCCCGCGGGACTTACCGCACGTGTGCAGTCGAATGCAAACGGTTCCTGCGCCTCGGGGCGACCCGCAAGGCTCGAGTGCATGGTCTTCCTCGGTTTCCACGCATCGCATGAGCAGATCCCGCCCGGCAGGCTCCTCCAAGACGTCGTCGCGGCGGAGGCTGCCGGTTTCGACGGCGCGATGTGCTCCGACCACGTTGCGCCATGGGGCGTGCGGCAGGGCGAGTCGGGCTTCGCTCCGAGCTGGCTCGGCGCCGCCCTCGCGCGCACCGGCTTCTCGATCGGCTTCGTCAACGCCCCCGGGCAGCGGTACCACCCGGTGATCGCCGCGCAGGCGTACGCGACGCTGGAGGAGATGTTCCCCGGCCGTTTCTGGGCGGCGCTCGGCAGCGGCGAGGCGATGAACGAGCACGTCACAGGCGACCCCTGGCCGCCCAAGGC
This sequence comes from Microbacterium sp. zg.Y1084, assembly GCF_024623595.1. Lineage (NCBI taxonomy): Bacteria > Bacillati > Actinomycetota > Actinomycetes > Micrococcales > Microbacteriaceae > Microbacterium > Microbacterium sp. zg.Y1084. Next base: position 107,115 of record NZ_JANJGV010000001.1, on the reverse strand, counting down.
CGAGCGCAACGACCGGCTCGCCGAGACCGTCTCGATCATCCGTCGGCTGCTGGCCGGCGAAGAGGTCGACCACGAGGGCCTCGTGCGGGCGCACCGCGCGCGTCTGTGGTCGCTCCCCGACGCGCCGCCACCCCTGTTCGCCACCGCGATCAGCCCCGAGACCGCCGGGTGGGCGGCGTCGTGGGCCGATGGCCTCGTGACCGCGCTCCAGCCGCCGCCCGCGCTCGAGAAGGTGCTCGGGGCCTACGGGGCCGCGGGTGGAACCGGGCCGCGCGTGCTGCAGGTGCACGTCAGCTGGGCGCCGACCGACGCCGAGGCGCTCGCGATCGCGCGGGATCAGTGGGCCCATGCCGTGCTGAGCCCGCCCACCATCTGGGACCTCGAGCAGCCGGAGGACTTCGACGCCGCCGCGGGCGACCCGAGCGACCAGCAGATGCGCGACGCGCTGCTCATCTCGAGCGACCTCGACGAGCTCGCCGTGCGCATCGCCGACCACGCCCGGCTCGGCTTCGACCGCATCTACCTGCACCACGTGGGCCAGGACCAGCGGCCGTTCCTGAACGCGGCGCGCGACCATCTGCTGCCTCGATTGAAGGAGCTGCTGTGAGGATCACCGATACGAGCGACCTGTGGTGGAAGTCCGCGGTCATCTACTGCCTCGACGTCGAGACGTTCCTCGACTCCAACGGGGACGGCGTGGGCGACCTGCAGGGGCTGGCCTCGCGCATCGACTATCTCGCCCAGCTCGGCGTCACCTGTCTGTGGCTCATGCCCTTCTATCCGACGCCCGACCGCGACGACGGGTACGACGTGACGGACTTCTACGGCGTCGACCCGCGCCTGGGCACGCACGGCGACCTCGTCGAGGTGATCCGCACGGCGCGTGACAGAGGCATCCGCGTGATCGTCGACCTCGTCGTGAACCACACCTCCGACCGGCATCCCTGGTTCCAGTCCGCCAAGCGCAGCCCCTCGTCGCCGTACCGCGACTTCTACGTGTGGCGCTCCGACCCGCCGCCCAAGGGGCAGAAGAACGAGGTCTTCCCCGGCGAGGCCGACGGCATCTGGACGCGCGAGGACAAGTCGGGCAAGTGGTACATGCACAGCTTCTACCCGCACCAGCCCGACCTGAACATCGCGAACCCCGCGGTGCGCGACGAGATCGCCAAGACGGTCGGCTTCTGGCTGCAGCTGGGCATCTCCGGATTCCGCGTCGACGCCGTCCCGTTCCTGCTCGAGGTGCAGGAAGGCGCCGAGATGGCCGACCCGCACGACATGCTGCGCGACATCCGCCGCTTTCTGCAGCGGCGCTCGAGCGAAGCGGTGCTGCTGGGCGAGGTGAACCTCCCCTACGAGCAGCAGGCCGCGTACTTCGGCGCAGGCAACGACGGCCAGGAACTGACGATGCAGTTCGACTTCGCCGGGATGCAGGCGTTCTACCTGTCGCTCGTCCGCCAGGATCCCGAGCCCCTCGCCACGGCGCTCTCCTCGCGCCCCGCGCTTCCCGTCGAAGCGCAGTGGGCGAACTTCCTGCGCAACCACGACGAGCTCACGCTCGACCAGCTCACCGACGACGAGCGACAGGAGGTGTTCGAGGCCTTCGCGCCCGACGAGCACCAGCGCGTGTACGGGCGGGGAATCACCCGTCGCCTGCCGACCATGCTCGAAGGCGACCCCCGCCGCATCCGCATGGCGTACAGCCTGCTGTTCACCCTCCCGGGCACGCCGGCGCTGTTCTACGGCGAGGAGATCGGCATGGGCGAGAACGCCGAGCTCGACAAGCGTCATGCCGTGCGCACCCCCATGCAGTGGTCGGCGGAACGCCATGGCGGGTTCTCGACCGCGCCGCCTTCTCGTCTCGTGGCCCAGCCGCCCGGCGACGGGTACTCGCCGCTGCACGTCAACGTCGCCGACCAGCTCGAAGACCGCGATTCGCTCCTGCACTTCTTCCGCGACCTCACCTCCCGCTACCGCATCTCACCCGAGCTCGGATGGGGCGAACTGGAGATCATCGCGCATGACGCGTCGGGCGTTCTGGTGCATTCCCTGCGCGCCGATGTCGGCCGCACGGTCGCCGTGCACAACTTCACCGATGTCCCGGCGGTGGTCGCGTTCGCTCTCGCGGACGACCCCGAGGGGACGACACTGGTCGACGTGCTCGACTCCGAGCGGCTCCCGCTCGACGACCGCGGTCGCGTCGAATTCACCCTCCCCGCGTACGGCTACCGCTGGCTGCGGGTGTCGCGCCCCGGAGACGGCCGGGTGACCTGAGTCGCTTCCGTGGCTCCCGCGGCGGATGCCGGGACCCGGACCCGCACAGGGATCTCCGCCCGCGTTTCAGCGGGTGTCGCGCGTCAGAAGGGCAGCAGCGGGTCGACGGCGATCGCGATGAACAGCAGCGTCAGGTACGTGATCGACGCGTGGAAGACCCGCATCGGCTTGGGCTCCGTGCCGCGCACGGCGCGGGCGTAGAGCACGTGGGACTCGTAGACGAACCAGCCGCCGAAGACCAGCGCCGAGACGGTGTACACCAGGCCCATGCCCGCCACCGGGATCAGCAGCAGCGAGCATGCCACGGTGGCCCAGGCGTAGAGGATGACCTGCAGGCCCACCTGCGTGCCGTTGCGGGTCGCCCCGAGCATCGGCACGGACACGTCGGCGTAGTCGACCTTGTACTTCATCGACAGCGGCCAGTAGTGCGGCGGGGTCCACAGGAACACCAGCACGAACAGGATCGCAGCGCTCCACGACAGCGAGCCGGTCACGGCCGACCAGCCGATGAGCACCGGGAAGCACCCGGCGATGCCGCCCCACACGATGTTCTGCTCGGTGCGGCGCTTGAGGATCATCGTGTAGATCACGACGTAGAAGAAGATGGCGGCCACCGACAGCGATGCGGCGACCCAGTTTGTCGTGGCCAGCAGCCACAGCGTGGATGCCACGGCGAGCACCCAGGAGAAGATGAGCGCGCCACGGGCGGAGACCTCGCCGGTGACGATCGGCCGACCCGCGGTGCGCTTCATGTGCGCGTCGATGTCGCGATCGAGGTACATGTTGAACGCGGCGGCCGACCCGGCGCTCATCGAGCCGCCGATGACGGTGGCCAGCACCAGCCAGACGTTCGGGAACCCGCCTTCGGCGAGGATCATCACCGGCACCGTGGTGACGAGCAGCAGCTCGAGGACGCGCGGCTTCGTCAAGGCGATGTACGCGCGCACCGTCCGCCGGAACGACGGGGTCGCCGTCTGCGCGCTGCCCGACGTCGTCGTGATGTCCATTTTCCCCGCTATCGCTGCTTGCACTACCACCTCAGTCTAGGCCATGGCCCCGCGGGCCCTTCCGCGCGCGCGATCGTCATACAGCGCGCGGACCGCCCTCGCGGGTACCCCACTTCGCTATGCTGAACGCACACGCGCGCCGGTGCCGCCGGCCCCCGCCACCTCTCCCGGATGAGGGCAGCGGGCTGGCCTCGACACGAAGCGCATCCCCTCGAGAAAGGCGACCGAGTGTCGGAATTGCAGTGGGACGAGATCGATCGGCGCGCGGTGGACACCGCTCGGGTGCTGGCAGCCGATGCCGTTGAGAAGGTCGGCAACGGCCACCCCGGAACCGCCATGAGCCTGGCGCCGGCGGCGTACCTGCTGTACCAGAAGGTGATGCGCCACGACCCGGCCAACACCCACTGGCTCGGCCGTGACCGCTTCATCCTCTCGGTCGGCCACTCGTCGCTCACCCAGTACGTGCAGCTGTACCTCGGGGGCTTCGGCCTCGAGCTCGACGACCTCAAGGCGCTCCGCACATGGGGCTCCAAGACGCCCGGCCACCCCGAGTACGGGCACACCGACGGCGTGGAGATCACGACCGGCCCGCTCGGTCAGGGACTGGCATCCGCCGTCGGCTTCGCCTATGCGGCGCGCTACGAGCGCGGCCTGTTCGACCCGGAGACCCCGGCCGGGCAGTCGCCCTTCGACCACGACATCTACGTCATCGCCGGTGACGGCGACCTGCAGGAGGGCGTCACCAGCGAGGCATCCTCGCTGGCGGGTCACCAGCAGCTGGGCAACCTCATCGCGATCTACGACTCCAACCAGATCTCGATCGAAGACGATACGAACGTCGCCTTCACCGAGGACGTCGCGGCGCGCTACGAGGCCTACGGCTGGCACGTGCAGACGGTCGACTGGAAGCGCACCGGCGAGTACGTCGAGGATGTCGCGGAGCTCCACGCCGCGATCGAGGCGGCCAAGGGCGAGACCGACAAGCCGTCGCTGATCATCCTCAAGACCATCATCGGATGGCCGTCGCCCGGCAAGCAGAACACCGGCAAGATCCACGGCTCCGCCCTCGGCGCCGACGAGCTGGCCGCCACGAAGAAGGTGCTCGGGTTCGATCCCGAGCAGAGCTTCGTCGTGGCCGAGGACGTGCTTGCGCGCACCCGCTCCCTCGCCGAGCGTGCCGCGACCGCCCGCGCCGAGTGGCAGACCGCGTTCGACGCCTGGGCCGACGCCCACCCCGAGCGCAAGGCGCTGCTCGACCGGCTCGAAGCCGGTGAGCTGCCCACGGACATCGCCGACGCGCTGCCGACGTTCGAAGCCGGCAAGGACGTCTCCACCCGCGCAGCGTCGGGCCTGGTCATCAACGCCCTCGCCGCAGAGCTCCCCGAGCTGTGGGGTGGATCGGCCGACCTCGCCGAGTCGAACCTCACCACCATCAAGGACGCCAAGAGCTTCATCCCCGAAGAGTGGTCGACCCATGAGTGGTCGGGCTCCCCCTACGGTCGGGTGCTGCACTTCGGCATCCGCGAGCACGCCATGGGCGCGATCGTCAACGGCATCAAGCTGCACGGTCCCACCCGCCCGTTCGGCGGCACGTTCCTCATCTTCAGCGACTACATGCGCCCCGCGGTGCGCCTGGCCGCGCTGATGGGCATCCCCTCGATCTTCGTCTGGACGCACGACTCGGTCGCCCTCGGCGAGGACGGCCCCACGCACCAGCCGATCGAGCAGCTGGCGACGCTGCGGGCCATCCCGAACTTCACGGTGGTGCGCCCGGCGGATGCCAACGAGACGGCCACCGCGTGGCTGGAGATCCTGCGCCGCCAGGACGGCCCCACCGGCATCGCCCTGACGCGTCAGAACATCCCGGTGTTCGAGCGCGGCACCGGCGACGCCGACGGCGACGTGTTCGCCTCGGCCGACAACGTCGCCAAGGGCGCGTACATCCTGGCGGAGGCCCCCGGCGGCACGCCCGACGTGATCCTCATCGCCACCGGCTCCGAGGTGCAGGTGGCCGTCGCCGCCCGCGAAACGCTCGCCGCCGAGGGGGTCAACGCCCGTGTGGTGTCGGCACCGTCGCTCGAATGGTTCGCCGAGCAGGATGCCGCCTACCGCGAGCAGGTTCTGCCGGCCGCAGTGAAGGCACGCGTGTCGGTCGAGGCCGGCTCACCGCTCACGTGGCGCGGCATCGTCGGCGACGCCGGTCGTTCGGTCGGCATCGACCACTTCGGCGCATCCGCCGACTACCACACCCTGTACGAGAAGTTCGGCATCACCGCCGAGGCCGTGGTCACCGCGGCACGCGAGACCCTCAAGGAGACGCGCGCATGACAACTCCCACCCAGGCCCTGTCCGACGCAGGCGTGAGCATCTGGCTCGACGACCTGTCCCGCCAGCGCATCACCACCGGCAACCTGCAGCAGCTCATCGACACCCGAAACGTCGTGGGGGTGACCACCAACCCGACGATCTTCCAGGGCGCGATCTCGGCCGGAATCGGCTATGAAGAGGCCATCGCCGCGCAGGCGGCCAAGGGCGCCTCGACCGACGACACGATCTTCTCGCTGACCACCACCGACGTGCAGAGTGCGTGCGACATCTTCCGCCCCATCTACGACGCCACCAAGGGCGTCGACGGCCGGGTGTCGATCGAGGTCTCCCCCGACCTCGCACACGACACCGCGGCGACCGTCGCCCAGGCCAAGGAGCTGGCGGCGGCCGTCGACCGCCCGAATGTGCTGATCAAGATCCCCGCCACCAAGGCGGGGCTGCCCGCGATCACCGAGGTCATCGCGGCGGGCATCTCGGTCAACGTCACGCTCATCTTCTCGCTGGAGCGGTACGCCGAGGTCATCGACGCGTACCTCGACGGCCTGGAGCGGGCGCACAGCGCGGACTTCGACCTGTCGCACATCCACTCCGTCGCGTCCTTCTTCGTCTCGAGAGTCGACACCGAGATCAACAAGCGTCTCGAGGCCGTGGGCACCGGCGAGGCCGAAGGACTCATGTCGCTCGCAGGCGTCGCCAACGCGCGCCTCGCGTACGAGCTGTTCGAGCAGAAGTTCGCTGAGAAGCGGGCGACCGACCTCGTCGGGATCGGCGCCAACGTGCAGCGGCCGCTGTGGGCGTCCACGGGGGTCAAGGACCCGAAGCTTCCCGACACGCTCTACGTCACCGAGCTCGTCGCGCCCGGCACCGTCAACACGATGCCGGAGAAGACGCTCGAGGCCACCTTCGACCACGGTCAGATCGTCGGCGACAGCATCAGCGGCACCTACGACGCCGCACGCAAGGTCTTCGCCGACCTCGACCGGCTCGGCATCGACCTCGTCGAGGTCACGCAGCTGCTCGAGGACGAGGGCGTCGACAAGTTCATCGCCTCGTGGCACGACCTGCAGGGCACCGTCACCGAGGCTCTCGAAGGGGCCAAGGCCAACGCATGACCTTCGACATCCGGGTCACCGGGCGCGCCAAGGCGGCGGTCGACCGCGTCCTGCCGACGCTGATCGCCGACCTCGTCGCCAGCGGCATCACCGCCGGTGACGCCGCCCTGTGGGGTCCCGCCGCCGAGGCGGACGCCGCTCAGCGTCTGGGCTGGGTGCAGGCGGTCAGCGTCTCGCGTCCGCTGGTCCCCGAGATCCTCGCCCTGCGCGAGCAGCTCATGGCGCGCGGCATCACCCGGGTCGTCCTCGCGGGGATGGGCGGGTCGTCCCTCGCCCCCGAGGTCATCGCGCAGACGGCAGGCGTGCCGCTGGTGATCCTGGATTCCACCGCGCCCGGCCAGGTGCTCGCCGCGATCGACGGCGACGGCGAGACCGGCGGCCTGGCCGAGACGGTGCTGGTCGTGTCGTCGAAGTCGGGCTCCACGGTCGAGACGGATGCCGCACGGCGCGCGTTCGAGGCCGCCTGGCGCGACCTCGGCATGGACCCGGCCGAGCACATCGTCGTCGTGACCGACCCGGGCTCGCCGCTGGACGAGTCGGCTCGTGCCGCCGGGTACCGTGTGTTCCCGGCCGACCCGACCGTGGGCGGCCGCTACTCGGCCCTCACCGCGTTCGGGCTCGTGCCCACGGGGCTCGCGGGCGTCGACATCAGCGAGCTGCTCGACGAAGCGGAGGCGACGCTGCTGGAAGTGGCGATCGACAGCCCCGACAACCCCGCGCTCGTGCTGGCCGCAGCCATCGCCGGCAGCGACCCGCTGCGCGACAAGCTGGGCCTGGTCAGCGACGGCACCCACATCGTGGGCCTGCCGGACTGGATCGAGCAGCTCGTGGCCGAGTCCACCGGCAAGGACGGCACCGGCATCCTGCCGGTCGCGCTGCTGCCGGTGTCCCCCGAGCTGGATTCCCGTCCCGAGGACCTGCAGATCCTGCGCCTGGTCGACGAGGCGCGCGAGTTCCACCTGGTCGAGCCGCACGAGGACGAGATCCTCGTCAGCGGGTCCCTCGGCGCCCAGCTGCTGGTGTGGGAGTACGCCACCGCGATCGCCGGTCGCCTGCTCGGCATCAACCCGTTCGACCAGCCCGATGTGGAGTCCGCCAAGGTCGCCGCCCGTGCGCTGCTCGACGCCCGACCCGCGCCGACGGAGCCGTCCTTCACGGAGCACGGCGTCGAGGTGCGGGTCTCCGACCCGGCTCTCGCGGCGTCCGGAACGATCGCCGGCGTGCTCGAGGCCCTCTGGGACCGCATCCCGCCGGACGGCTATGTGTCGCTGCAGGCATATGTCGACCGTCGCGAGCTGTCGCAGCTCGCGGGGCTGCGCGAGATGGTCGCCGCCGACAGCGGGCGTCCGACCACCTTCGGCTGGGGTCCGCGGTTCCTGCACTCGACCGGGCAGTACCATAAGGGCGGCCCGGCCACCGGTGTGTTCGTGCAGATCCTCGACGCCGGCGAGGTCGACCTGGAGATCCCGGGCCGGCCGTTCACGTTCGGGCAGCTGATCCGCGCCCAGGCCGCCGGCGACGCCGCCGTCCTTTCCGAGACGCACGGTCGCCCCGTCGTCACCCTCACGCTCACCGAACCGCAGCCCGACGTGCTGACGCTGTTCGAAGCCGTCCTGGAGGACTGAACCCCCCGATGACCGTCGAGATCCGGCGCGGCCACAATCCGCTGCGCGATCCTCACGACCGCCGCCTCAACCGCATCGCCGGCCCGAGCGCACTGGTCATCTTCGGCGTGACAGGCGACCTGTCGCGCAAGAAGCTCATGCCCGCCGTCTACGACCTGGCCAACCGCGGCCTGCTGCCGCCCGGTTTCGCGCTGGTCGGCTTCGCACGCCGTGACTGGGCGGACGAGGACTTCGCCCGCGTCGTCTACGACGCGGTGAAGCAGCACGCGCGCACACCCTTCCGCGAGGAGACGTGGAAGCAGCTGCTCCAGGGCATCCGCTTCGTCTCCGGCGAGTTCGACGACCCGGAGGCGTTCCGTCGCCTGCGCGACACCGTGCACGCCCTCGACGTGGAGCGCGGAACAATGGGCAACCACGCCTACTACCTGTCGATCCCGCCCAAGGACTTCCCTCTGGTGGCGAAGCAGCTGAAGTCGTCGGGACTCGTCGACGACACCGCGGCGGGCGACTCGAGCTGGCGCCGCGTCGTCATCGAGAAGCCGTTCGGCAGCAACCTGCAGACCGCCCGCGCCCTCAACGAGGCGCTGGAGGTCGCGTTCCCGGCCGACTCGATCTTCCGCATCGACCACTACCTCGGCAAGGAGACGGTCCAGAACATCCTGGCGCTCCGCTTCGCCAACGAGCTGTATGAGCCGATCTGGAACCGCAACTACGTCGATCACGTGCAGATCACCATGGCCGAGGACATCGGCGTGGGCGGGCGGGCCGGCTACTACGACGGCATCGGCGCGGCGCGCGACGTGATCCAGAACCACCTGCTGCAGCTCCTGGCGCTCACCGCGATGGAAGAGCCCATCTCCCTGGATGCCACGCACCTGCGTGCCGAGAAGGAGAAGGTCCTCGCCGCGGTGCGGCTGCCCGAGGATCTGTCGACGGCGACCGCGCGCGGCCAGTACGCCGGCGGGTGGCAGGGCGGCGAGAAGGTCACCAGCTTTCTCGACGAGGACGGCATGGACCCGGCATCCACCACCGAGACCTACGCCGCGGTGAAGCTGGAGATCGCCACACGCCGCTGGGCCGGGGTGCCGTTCTATCTGCGCACCGGAAAACGGCTGGGCCGACGCGTCACCGAGATCGCCGTGGTGTTCAAGCGCGCCCCGCAGCACCTGTTCCTGCGCAACCAGACCACCGAGCAGGGCCAGAACGCGCTCGTCATCCGCGTGCAGCCCGACGAGGGCGTGACCATCCGCTTCGGCTCCAAGGTCCCCGGCGCCGCCACCGAGGTGCGGGATGTGACGATGGACTTCGGCTACGGCCACGCCTTCACCGAATCGAGCCCGGAGGCTTACGAGCGGCTGATCCTCGACGTTCTGCTCGGCGATCCTCCGCTGTTCCCCCGGCATGAGGAGGTCGAGCTGAGCTGGCGGATCCTCGATCCGATCGAGCAGTACTGGAGCGAGCAGGGCGGGCCGCTCGAACAGTACTCCCCCGGATCCTGGGGTCCCCCGTCGGCCGATGAGCTGCTGGCCCGTGACGGCCGCGTCTGGAGGCGCCCATGATCCTCGACATCCCCGACACCACGGTGTCCCAGGTGGCCCGCTCGCTGGTGAAGGTGCGCGAAGAAGGCGGCGCGGTCGCCCTCGGGCGCGTGCTGACGCTCGTCATCGCCAGTTCCCACGGGCTCGAGGAGGACGCCATCGACGCCGCGAACGCGGCCTCGCGCGAGCACCCGATGCGCGTGATCGTGCTCATCAGCGAGCCCGACGGCGAACCCCGTCTCGATGCGCAGATCCGCGTCGGCGGGGATGCCGGGGCGAGCGAGGTCATTGTGCTGCGCGCTCACGGCGACGCCGCCAGCAACCCCGACAGCCTCATCACCGGGCTCCTGCTGCCGGACGCCCCGGTCGTGGCCTGGTGGCCGGACCACCCGCCGGCCGTCCCCGCCGAGTCCGGGATCGGACGCATCGCGCAACGGCGCATCACCGACGCCTCGAGCAAGCCGTACAACTCCGACCGCCTCAGCGCCCTGGCGCGCACGTACGCCCCTGGCGACACGGACCTCGCCTGGACGCGGCTGACCCACTGGCGCGAGCAGCTCGCCGCCGTGCTGGACCAGCCGCCCTACGAGCCCGTGACCGACGTCGAGGTCGTGGGCGCCGGCAGCTCTCCGTCCACGGCCCTCCTCGCGGCCTGGCTTCGGCTGAAGCTGGAAGTCCCGGTCACGTGGCGCTACGCCGACCCCGACGAGTGGGACCACGGCATCCGCTCCGTGCGTCTCACGCGCGCCTCCGGCGACATCGTGCTCGAGCGCAGCAACGACATCGACGCGAAGCTGGCGCAGCCTCAACAGCCCGAGCACGAGATCGTCCTCCCCCGCCGCACCCTGCGCGAGTGCCTCGCCGAGGAGCTGCGTCGCCTCGACCCGGACGTCCTGTATGGTCGGGTGATCACACGCGGCTGGGAGCTGCTCGGCCCTGCGGTGACACGGGAGTCGCATGGCTGAGTTCTACGCCGAGAAGCGGGTCGTCGTGCGCCCCGACCGGGAGCACATCGCACGGTCGGTCGCGACGCGCTTCCTCTCGCGGCTGACCAAGCGCGGGCGCGAGGGACAGGTCACCCACGTGTCCCTCACCGGAGGCGCCATGGGCGCCGCCGTGCTGCGTGCGGCCGGCGCGCATGCCAAGCGCGACAGCGTCGACTGGTCTCTCGTGCACTTCTGGTGGAGCGACGAGCGCTTCGTCCCCGCCGACAGCGGGGAACGCAACGAGGCGATGGCGCGCGAGGCCCTGCTCGGGCGCATCCCCGTCCCCGCCGAGAACGTCCACGCCATGCCCGCCTCCGATTCCGGGCTCGACCTCGACGGGGCCGCGACCGCCTACGAGCGCGAGCTGGCGCGTTTCGCCGACGTGGATGCCGGCCTCGCCTGGCCGACGTTCCACATCACCTTCCTCGGCGTCGGCGCCGACGGGCATATCGCGTCACTGTTCCCCGACCGGCCGGAGATCCAGATCACGGACCGCGCCGTCGTCGGCGTCCGCGACTCGCCGGTCCCGCCCGCGGAGCGGCTCACCCTCACCCGGCCGGTCATCAACTCCTCCGCGCGCGTGTGGATGGTCGTCGCGGGCACGGACAAGGCCGCCGCGCTGGGCCTGGTGCTCGCAGGCGCGAGCTACGACAGCGTGCCGGCAGCGGGAGCGAAGGGGCGCAAGCGCACCATCATCTTCGTCGACCAGGATGCGGCGGCACAGGTGCCGCCGGAGCTGATCGACGGCGAGTACTGACGGCAGCGCCGGCGTTCCGGCGCCCGCAGGTCAGTCAGCGGCGCCGGGCTTTCCGGCGCCCGCAGATATCAGAGGCCGCGGCGCTCGCGCAGCTGCGTGAGGGCGTCCTCGAGGAGGGACTCGGCCTCTTCCTCGGTGCGACGCTCCTTCACATACGCGAGGTGCGTCTTGTACGGCTCCGGCTTGGCCAGCGCCGGGGGGTTCTCCTTGTCGCGACCGGCGGGAAGGCCGGAGTGCGGGGAGTCGATCGTCTCGGGGATCTCCTCATCGGAGATGCCGGCGGCGAAGTAGCGCACCGTCTCGTTGCCGAGGGCGTCCCAGTACGAGATCGCGACGCGGTCGGCGTGGAAGCCGTGGTCCTGCTCGCCCATGGGGCCTGCGCCCACCCTCGTGCCGCGGATCGCGTTTCCACCTGTAGCCATGTCAGATTCCCTGGAACTTGGTGATCAGGCCCAGGGCCACGATCGAGACGAACCACGCAAGGGCGAGGATGACGGTGAAGCGGTTGAGGTTGCGCTCGGCCAGGCCGGACGATCCCATCGCCGACGTCATGCCGCCGCCGAACATGTCGGACAGGCCGCCGCCGCGCCCCTTGTGGAGAAGGATGAGCAGGGTCAGCAGCAGGCTGGTGATGCCGAGCATCACCTGCATGACGAACTCGAGAATGGGCACTGTCGTGTAAGCCTTTCGCTGTGGTCACTGCCGGACCGCACAAGGGTCGAGTATACCGGGCGGGAGCCGCGCGGCGGGTTCAGCGGCCGGTGTGGCCGCTGAACCCGCGCACGGTCAGACTCCGACGTGCTTCTGGTAGCGGATGATCGCGGCGAACTCGTCGACCAGCAGGCTTGCACCGCCGACCAGGGCACCGTCGACATCGGGCTCGCGCATGAAGCTGGCGATGTTGCTCGACTTCACCGAGCCGCCGTAGAGCACGCGCGTGCGCTCGGCCGCCTCGGCGCCGAGCTTCGCCGCCACCACGTCACGGAGCTTCGCGCAGACATCCTGCGCCTGCTCGGGCGTGGCCGCCTGGCCGGAGCCGATGGCCCAGACCGGCTCGTAGGCCACGACGATGTCGGCATCCGCCGCCACCGACTCCAGGGCGACCTCAAGCTGGCCGACGGGCACGGCGCTGGCGCCGTGCGTCTCCAGGTCCTCGGCGGTCTCGCCGACGCAGATCACCGGCACGAGGCCGTGCCGCAGCGCCGCCTGCACCTTCGAGGCCACGACCTCATCGGTCTCGGCGTGATACTGACGCCGCTCCGAGTGACCGATGATGACGTACCGGCAGTCGAGCTTCGACAGGAACGCGCCGGAGATCTCCCCCGTGTACGCGCCCGCATCGTGCGCCGACAGGTCCTGCGCGCCCAGGGCGAACTCGATCTTGTCGGCATCCAGCAGCGTCTGCACGGCGCGCAGATCGGTGAACGGCGGGAAGACCGCCACCTCGACGCTGGCGCTGTCGTGCTTGGCATCCTTGAGCGTCCACGCGAGCTTCTGGACGAACGCGATCGCCTGCAGGTGATCGAGGTTCATCTTCCAGTTGCCGGCGATGAGCGGGGTGCGGTTCACTGCCATCCGAGGACCTCCAGTCCGGGCAGGCGCTTGCCTTCGAGGAACTCCAGGCTCGCGCCGCCACCGGTGGAGATGTGACCGAACTGGTCATCCGAGAATCCGAGCTGACGCACGGCCGCAGCCGAGTCGCCGCCGCCGACGACCGACAGGCCGTCGACCTCGGTGAGAGCCTGCGCGACGGCCTTCGTACCGGCGGCGAACGCCGGCATCTCGAACACGCCCATGGGGCCGTTCCAGAAGACCGTCTTGCTGCTGCGGATCGCATCGGCGAAGAGCCCTGCGGTCTTCGGCCCGATGTCCAGACCCATCCCGTCGGCTCCGAACGCGGTGTCCTCCAGTGCGTCGACGTCGGCCACCACGTGGTCGGCGTCGGCAGCGAAGGATGCCGCCATGACGGCGTCGACGGGCAGCACGATCTCCACGCCACGCTCGGTCGCGTCGGCGAGGTAGCCGCGCACGGTCTCCAGCTGGTCCTCTTCGAGCAGGCTCTTGCCCACCTTGTGGCCCTGCGCGGCGAGGAAGGTGTACATCATGCCGCCGCCGATGCAGAGCTTCTGCACGCGGGGCAGCAGGTGCGCGATGACGCCCAGCTTGTCGCTGACCTTCGATCCCCCCAGCACGACCGTGTACGGCCGCTCGGGCTTCTCGGTCAGACGGTCGAGGACATCGACCTCCTTCTCGATGAGGTAGCCCGCCGCGGACGGCAGGATCTGGGCGAGGTCGTAGACCGAAGCCTGCTTGCGGTGCACGACCCCGAAGCCGTCGGAGACGAGCACGTCGCCGAGCTCCGCCAGCTGCTCGGCGAAGGCGCGGCGCTCGGCCTCGTCCTTGGCCGTCTCACCGGGGTTGAACCGCAGGTTCTCGATCACCGCGACGTCGCCGTCCTCCAGCGCGGCCACGGCCTCCTTCGCCGAGTCGCCCACGGTGTCCCGCGCGAAGGCGACCGGCTTGCCGAGCAGTTCCGACAGCCGCTGGGCCACGGGGGCCAGGCTGTACTTCTCCTCGGGGGCGCCGGCGGGCCGGCCCAGGTGCGAGCACGCGATGACGCGCGCTCCCTGGTTGATGAGTTCGTTCAGCGTGGGAAGCGCGGCCCGCACGCGGCCATCGTCCGTGATGACGCCGTCCCCCAGGGGGACGTTGAAATCAGCACGGACGATGACACGCTTGCCGGCCAGCGAACCCAGCGAGTCGAGGGTGCGCAGGGCCATGGCCGTCAGAGCTTGCTTGCGACGAGCTCGGTGAGGTCGACGAGGCGGTTGGAGTAGCCCCACTCGTTGTCGTACCAGCCGACGATCTTGACCTGGTTGCCCATCACGCGGATGAGGCCGGCGTCGAAGATGCACGAGTGCGGGTCGGTGACGATGTCGCTCGAGACGATGTCGTCCTCGGTGTACTTGAGGATGCCCTTGAGCGGACCCTCGGCAGCAGCCTTGAACGCGGCCTTGATCTCGTCGACCGTGATGCCGTCACGCGTCTGGACGGTCAGGTCGGTGGCGGAGCCGGTGGGAACCGGCACGCGCAGCGCGAAGCCGTCGAGCTTGCCCTTGAGCTCGGGCAGCACCAGGCCGATGGCCTTGGCGGCACCGGTCGAGGTCGGCACGATGTTCAGGGCCGCGGCGCGAGCGCGACGCAGGTCCTTGTGGGGGCCGTCCTGCAGGTTCTGGTCGGCGGTGTAGGCGTGAACCGTGGTCATCAGGCCGCGCTCGATGCCGAAGTGGTCGTTGAACACCTTCGCCATGGGGGCGAGGCAGTTCGTGGTGCACGACGCGTTGGAGATGATGTGGTGGTTCTCGGGGTCGTAGTCGCCCTCGTTCACACCGATGACGAAGGTCGCGTCCTCACCGGTGGCCGGAGCGGAGATGAGGACCTTCTTGGCGCCGCCGGCGATGTGCTTGCGGGCGTCCTCGGCCTTGGTGAAGCGGCCCGTGGACTCGATGACGATGTCCACGCCCAGCTCGCCCCAGGGGAGGTTCGCGGGGTCGCGCTCTTCGAAGACCTTGATCTTCTTGTCGCCGACCGTGATCGAGTCCGCGTCGTACGTCACGTCGGCGTCGAGGCGGCCGAGGATCGAGTCGTACTTGAGCAGATGCGCAAGCGTCTTGTTGTCGGTGAGGTCGTTCACCGCCACGATGTCGAGGTCCGCACCCTGCGCGAGTGCGGCGCGAAGGTAGTTGCGTCCGATGCGGCCGAAGCCGTTGATGCCGATTTTGACAGACACGATGTCTCCCGGTTTCCGTCGCGCCGGCGACGCCTGCTCGGCGTTCCAGACACGCGATCTCTTTGACAGAAGAGGATGCCGGAATCCACCCGTTTCCGAGGAGGATTCAGGCATCCTCACCTGAGTTTGACCCTACAGCAGACCGGCCGTCTTCTCACGGGCCGTGCTAAACCGGTCCGCCACATTCGCCCAGTTCGCGATGTTCCAGAACGCCTTGACGTAGTCGGCGCGCACGTTCTGGTAATCGAGGTAGTACGCGTGCTCCCAGACGTCCAGCAGCAGCAGCGGGACGGTGCCTGCGGCGAACTGCGACTGCTGGTCGAAGAACTGCTGGATGATCAGGTTCTGGCCCACGGAGTCCCAGAAGAGTCCTGCCCAGCCCGAGCCCTGCACGCCGAGCGCGGCGGCGGAGAAGTGCGCCTGGAACTTGTCGAACGAGCCGAAGTGGTCGTCGATCGCGGAGGCGAGGTCGCCGACCGGCTTGTCTCCCCCGTCCGGCGACAGGTTGGTCCAGAAGATCGAGTGGTTGACGTGGCCACCGAGGTTGAACGCGAGGTCCTTCTCGAGCTTGTTGACGTTGGCGAAGTTGCCGGTGTCGCGGGCCTCGGCGAGCTGCTCGAGGGCGGTGTTCGCACCGGTCACATAGGCCTGGTGGTGCTTGTCGTGGTGAAGCTGCATGATCTTGCCGCTGATGCTGGGCTCCAGCGCGGCGTAGTCGTACGGCAGCTCGGGCAGGGTGTATTTCGCCATGTTCGCTTCTTCCTGTCGGCGCCGAACCGAAGTCCTCGGAGCGGCGAGGGGACGGAGTTCATCCTAGTGAGCGACAACACGGCGCGCCCCGGGTTGCTTCCCCGGGGACGGGCATGTAACCGAGTCAGTCTTCGTCGCCGACGGGCACGGCTGACTCGGTGTCGGGGATGCCCTCGACTTCGGCCTTCTTGTCGGCCATCGCCAGCAGGCGCCGGATGCGGCCGGCGACGGCATCCTTGGTCAGCTGCGGCTCGGCGTGATGCCCCAGCTCATCCAGGCTCGCGTCACGGTGGGCCAGGCGCAGCTCGCCGGCCTGACGCAGGTGCGGGGGCACCTCGTCGCCGAGGATCTCCAGCGCGCGCTCCACGCGGGCGCAGGCGGCGACGGCGGCCTGCGCCGAGCGGCGCAGGTTGGCGTCGTCGAAGTTGACCAGGCGGTTCACCCCTGCGCGCACCTCGCGGCGCTGGCGCAGCTGCTCCCACTCGGCGGCGGTGCGCACGGCCCCCATCTCCGCGAGCGTGGCGCGGATGGCCTCACCGTCGCGCACGACGACGCGGGGAACGCCTCGCACCTCGCGCGCCTTCGCCGCGATCCCGAGCCGGTGGGCGGCGCCGACGAGCGCCATCGCGGCCTCGCCCGACGGGCAGGCGATCTCGAGGGCGGCGGAGCGGCCGGGGTCGCTCAGGCTGCCGGCGGCCAGGAACGCCCCACGCCAGACGGCGGCGAGATCGGGGCGGGCGCCGGTGGTGAGCTTGTTGGGAAGGCCTCGCACCGGGCGGCGCCGCTGGTCGAGCAGACCGGTCTGGCGCGCGAGGGTCTCGCCACCGTCGATCACCCGCACGGCGTAGTGGCCGCCGGCACGGCCGCCGGATGCCTGCACGTGGGCGAGCTCGGGGCGGACGCCGTAGATCTCCATGAGGTCGCGGGCCACGCGGCGCGCGAGGCCGTCGGATTCCAGTTCCGCCTCCACGGCGACGCGTCCGGCGATGGAGTGCAGACCGCCCGAGAACCGCAGCAGCGCCGTCAGCTCGGCGACGCGCGCGGTGGGGCGCGGGTCGCGGATGGCGGCCAACTCGGCCTTCACGTCAGCGGTCAGGGGCACGGGATTCCTTCCGGAGGGGCGCAGGGGACGATCGTCCAGTTTACTCCCGGCCGAGGTCCCGATGCTTCACGCGCACGGCCACCCCCGGCAGCGCCGAGAGCCGGCGGGCGAGTTCCTCCGCTGTCGCCACCGACCGGTGCTTCCCCCCGGTGCATCCGACCGCGATGGTCGAGTGAGGCTTGTTCTCCCGCTGGTAGCCCGCCAGCACCGGCTGGAGGGCGGCGACGTAGGCGTCGAGGAACTCCTGTGCGCCCTCTTGCGAGAACACGAAGTCGCGCACGGCCTGGTCTTTGCCGCTGAGGGACTTGAGTTCCTCCACCCAGAACGGGTTGGGGAGGAACCGCATGTCCGCGACGAGATCGGCGTCGGTGGGCAGTCCGTACTTGAACCCGAAGCTCATCACCGTCAGCGTGTGGCGGCTGGAGCCCTCCGTCGCGAACAGGTCCACGATGCGCGTGGCGAGCTGGTGGATGTTGTTGTTCGAGGTGTCGACGATGACGTCGGCGCTCTCGCGCACACCCTCCAGCCGCTTGCGCTCGCGATGGATGCCGTCCAGCAGCGTGCCCTCGCCCTGCAGCGGGTGCGGGCGCCGAACGGATTCGAAGCGGCGCACCAGCACGTCGTCCGAGGCGTCGAGGAACAGCACCCGCAGGTGGCGGCCGTCGCGCAGCGACTGCGTGATGCGCGGCAGCTCGGAGAAGAGGTCCCGCCCGCGCACGTCGACGACTGCGGCCACCTTCGGCAGCGAGCCGCCCGCGAGTTCGCTCAAGTCCAGCAGCGGACGCAGCATCTGCGGCGGCAGGTTGTCCACCACGTACCAGCCGAGGTCTTCCAGCGCGTTCGCGGCCGTCGTGCGTCCCGCGCCGGACATGCCCGTCACGATGAGGACTTCGCCGGCGTCCTGCGTGCCCACCATCAACGTTCCCCTATCGTCGGGACCAGCCTACCGACGCGCCAGGTGCTCGTGGACCGTCGTCGCGAGCTTGGGGCCGATGCCGGGGAGCTCGGCGATCTGCTCGGGGGTCGCCTGGCTCAGCGCGGCGACGGAGCCGAAGTGGCGCAGCAGCGCCTTGATGCGCGTCTCCCCCAGCCCGGGGACCTCGCTCAGCACGCTCTGGATGTCGCGGCGGCGGCGCTTGCGCTGGTGGGTGATGGCGAAGCGGTGCGCCTCGTCGCGCAGGCGCTGCAGCAGATACAGCGCCTCCGACGTGCGCGGCAGGATGACGGGGTACTCCTCGCCCGGCAGCCACACCTCCTCGAGCCTCTTGGCGATGCCGCACAGCGCGATCTCCTCGTGTCCGGCATCGGCCAGCGCGCGGGCGGCGGCTTCGACCTGCGGCTTTCCGCCGTCGACGACCAGCAGCTGCGGAGGGTAGGCGAAGCGCGGCTTCTTGCGCGCGGGCGCCACCACTTCGCCGTCGTCGGTGGGTGCCGGATCGGGCTCGTCCTGTTCCTCCGGCCGGTCGAGATACGCCACGCGCCGCGTGATGACCTGGTGGATCGAGTCGGTGTCGTCGGTCGTCTCGGGAACACCGAACGTGCGGTACTGGTCCTTGCGCGGCAGGCCGTCCTCGAAGACGACCATCGAGGCGACGACGTTCGTCCCGCTCAGGTGCGACACGTCGTAGCACTCGATGCGCAACGGCGCTTGGGAGAGGCCCAGCGCCTCCTGCAGGTCGTTCAGCGCCTGGCTGCGCGCCACGTAGTCACTCGTGCGCCGGGTCTTGAAGAGCATCAGCGCCTGCTGCGCGTTGAGGGTCGCGGTGCGCATCAGGTCGGCCTTGCGACCGCGCTGCGCGACCTGGATGGTCACGCGCTTGCCGCGCCGCGAGCACAGCCACTCCTCGAGGTCGGCACTGGCGTCGGGCAGCACGGGCACGAGCACCTGGCGGGGGATGTCCGCCGGGGCGGCATCGCCGTACGTCCGCTGCAGCACCTGGTCGACGAGGTCCGCGCCGGAGATGTCGATCTCCTTCTCGATGGTGGTCGCCCGGACGCCCCGCACGCGCCCGCCGCGCACGACGAAGTGCTGGACGGTGGCCGCCAGTTCGTCTTCGGCGATGCCGAAGAGGTCGGCGTCGGTGTCGTCGGCGAGCACCAGGGCGCTCTTGCCCAGCACCGCCTCGATGGCCTGCAGCTTGTCGCGGTACATCGCGGCGCTCTCGTAGTCCAGTGCCGCGGCGGACTCCTTCATGCGCGCCGTGAGTTCCCGCGCGAAGCGCTGGTCTCCCCCGGACATGAACGCCACGAAGTCGTCGACCATCGCCCGGTGCTCTTCGATCGTCACCTTCATCGAGCACGGGCCCCCACATCGGCCGATCTGACCGGGGAAGCAGGGACGCCCGGTCGCCATCGCCTTCTTGTAGGACGCATCGGAGCAGGTGCGGATCGGGAACACCTTGATCATGAGGTCGATGGTGTCGTGCACGGCCCATACCTTCGGGTACGGACCGAAGTACTTCGCTCCCGGAATGCGCCGGTTGCGGGTGACGATCACGCGCGGCGCCTCGTCCGCCAGCGTGACGGCCAGGAACGGATAGGACTTGTCGTCGCGGTAGCGCACGTTGAAGGGCGGATCGAACTCCTTGATCCACATGTACTCCAGCTGCAGCGAGTCCACGTCGCTGGCGACCACCGTCCACTCCACGGATGCCGCGGTGGTCACCATGCGCCGCGTGCGCTCGTGCAGCGTGTGCAGCGGCGCGAAGTAGTTCGACAGCCGCGCGCGCAGGTTCTTCGCCTTGCCGACGTACAGCACGCGCCCGTCCGCGTCGCGGAAGCGGTACACCCCGGGGTTGGTCGGAATCTCCCCCGGCTTCGGCTTGTAGGGGAGCGTGGGAGCGGAGCGCGGCATCCGCTCAGCCCGCCTTGCGGACCGCCTGCGCGTCGCCGAGCACCTCGGCCAGGAACGCGCCGGTGTGGCTGCCGGCGGTGCGGGCCACCTTCTCGGGCGTGCCGGTGGCGACGATCTGCCCGCCCCCTGACCCGCCTTCCGGGCCGAGGTCGATGACCCAGTCCGCCGACTTGATCACGTCGAGGTTGTGCTCGATGACGATGACGGTGTTGCCCTTGTCGACGAGACCGCCCAGCACCTCCAGCAGGCGGGCCACGTCTTCGAAGTGCAGACCGGTGGTCGGCTCGTCGAGCACGTAGACGCTGCGCCCGTTGGAGCGGCGCTGCAGCTCGGTCGCGAGCTTCACGCGCTGCGCCTCGCCACCCGAGAGGGTCGTCGCCGACTGTCCCAGCCGCACGTAGCCCAGGCCCACGTCCACGAGCGTCTTGAGGTAGCGGTGGATCGCCTGGATGGGCTCGAAGAACTCCGCAGCCTCCGAGATGGGCATCTCCAGCACCTCGGCGATGTTCTTGCCCTTGTAGTGCACGGCCAGGGTGTCGCGGTTGTACCGCTTTCCGTGACAGACCTCGCAGTCGACGTAGACGTCGGGAAGGAAGTTCATCTCGATCTTGATCGTGCCGTCACCCGAGCACGCCTCGCAGCGGCCGCCCTTGACGTTGAAGCTGAAGCGGCCGGGCTGGTAGCCGCGCACCTTCGCCTCGGGGGTCTCGCTGAACAGCGTGCGGATGCGGTCGAACACGCCGGTGTAGGTGGCCGGGTTCGAGCGGGGGGTGCGGCCGATCGGGGCCTGGTCGACGTGGACCACCTTGTCGAGGTTGTCGAGCCCGGTGACGCGCGTGTGCTTGCCGGCGACGCGGCGCGCGCCGTTGAGCCGGGTGGCGAGCACCTCGTACAGGATGCCGTTGACGAGCGTGGACTTGCCCGAGCCGCTGACGCCGGTGACCGCCGTCAGCACGCCGAGCGGGAACTCCGCCGTGACGTTCTTGAGGTTGTTCTCGCGCGCACCGACCACGGTCAGCATGCGCTTCTTGTCGATGGGGCGACGCTTGGCCGGGGTCGGGATGGAGCGACGCCCCGACAGGTACTCACCGGTGAGCGAGTTGCGGTCCTCCAGCAGGGACGCCAGCGGTCCGGAGTGCACGACGTGCCCCCCGTCGACGCCGGCGCGGGGTCCGATGTCGACCACCCAGTCGGCGGCGTGGATCGTCTCCTCGTCGTGTTCGACGACGATGAGGGTGTTTCCGAGGCTCTTCAGCTTGAGCAGGGTCTCGATGAGCCGACGGTTGTCGCGCTGGTGCAGCCCGATGGACGGCTCGTCGAGCACGTAGAGCACCCCGGTGAGGCCGGAGCCGATCTGGGTCGCGAGCCGGATGCGCTGGGCTTCTCCGCCGGAGAGGGATCCGGCGGCACGGCTGAGGGTGAGGTAGTTGAGGCCCACCTGCACGAGGAAGTCCAGACGTGCGCGGATCTCGCGCAGCACGGCGGCGGCGATCCGGGCCTCACGGTCGGTCAGTTCGAGCTGCGCGAAGTACTCCTGCGCCTCGGCAAGGCTCAGCCGGGAGGCGTCGGCGATGGAGTGGCCGTGAACGAGCACGGCGAGCACCTCGGGCTTCAGCCGGTCGCCGTTGCAGACCTGGCAGGGGACTTCGCGCAGGTACTCCGACCAGCGCTGGCGCTGGCTGTCGGATTCGGCCTGGGCGTACTGCCGCTCGATGTACGGCACGACGCCTTCGAACCCCGACGCGTAGCGCATCTCGCGCCCGTAGCGGTTCTTCCACTTGACGGTGACCTGGTAGTTCTCCCCGCGCAGCACCGCGTCCTTGATGTCCTGCGGCAGCTTTCGCCACGGCGTGTCCAGCGAGAACTTGAGGTCCCTCGCCAGACCCTCGAGGAGCCGCTCGTAGTACTGGTACAGGCCCTTGCCCTGGGTCGTCCACGGGATCAGCACGCCTTCGCTGATGGAGAGATCCTCGTCGCCGATCATGAGGTCGACGTCGACCGACATCTTGGTGCCGAGCCCCGAGCAGGCCGGGCAGGCGCCGAAGGGCGCGTTGAACGAGAACGTGCGCGGCTCGATTTCGGTGAGCTGGATCGGGTGGCCGTTCGGGCAGGCGAGCTTCTCGGAGAACGACTGCCAGGCGTCGTCTCCTTCTTCGTCGACGAAGTTGACCTGCATGATCCCGCCGGCCAGCCCCAGAGCGGTCTCGACCGAGTCGGTCACGCGGCTGAGGATGTCGGGGCCGGCCACCAGCCGGTCGACCACCACGGCGATGTCGTGCTTGTAGCTCTTCTTGAGCTTGGGGGCCTCCGCCAGCTGCACGAGGTCACCGTCGACGACGGCGCGCGCGTAGCCCTTCGCGCTCAGCTCCTTGAACAGGTCGGCGAATTCGCCCTTCTTCTGCGAGACGACGGGAGCCACCACCTGATACCGCGTGCCGTCGGGCAGCTCCATGAGCTGGTCGGCGATCTGCTGCACCGTCTGACGCTGGATGCGCTCACCGCACTCGGGGCAGTGCGGCACGCCGATGCGCGCCCAGAGCAGGCGCATGTAGTCGTGGATCTCGGTGATGGTGCCCACGGTCGACCGTGGGTTGCGGTTGGTCGACTTCTGGTCGATCGAGACGGCAGGGCTCAGCCCTTCGATGAAATCGACGTCGGGCCGGTCGACCTGACCGAGGAACTGGCGGGCGTACGAGCTCAACGACTCGACGTAGCGGCGCTGGCCCTCGGCGAAGATGGTGTCGAACGCCAGACTCGACTTTCCCGACCCCGACAGACCGGTGAAGACCACGAGCGAGTCGCGCGGAATGTCGAGGTCGACGTTCTTCAGGTTGTGTACGCGGGCACCGCGAACGCTGAGCGTTCCGCGGGAGTTTCCGGGCGCGGGGACAGAGACGATGGGCACTCCTCAAGTCTAGGCGGGGCCTCGGACACCGGCTCGGAGAAGCCTGCGAGACCGCCCTGTAGGGCACCTCCGCCGCCCGCGTCAACAGCCTCCCGCCGGTGTGCCCGCCACCGTAGCGTGGCACGACCACGCCCCGACGATGGAGGACAGACATGCCCCAGGACGACCTGACCGCCCCCGACGACATCGTGATCCCCGGCGCCCCGGCTCCTGTGCCTCCGTCGCTCGCGGAACCCACCGAGCCCGTGGACCCGCTGCCGCCCCAGCCCGATCAGGCCGGCCCCGAGACGGTCTCCCCCACCGGCGCCGAGACCGGTCTTCCGGCGGCGACCGTCGCCCAGCAGGGCAGCCGCCTCACGACCGCCCAGGGCGTGCGGCTGCGCGACACCGACCACTCGCTGAAGGCCGGTCCGCGCGGACCGGTGCTGCTGCAGGACCACCATCTGCGCGAGAAGATCACGCACTTCGACCATGAGCGCATCCCCGAGCGGGCCGTGCACGCTCGCGGCGCGGCCGCCCACGGCGTGTTCCGCTCCAACGGCGCTGCGGCGTCGGTCACCCGCGCGCACTTCCTGCAGCCGGGCGTCACCACACGCGTGTTCACCCGGTTCTCCACCGTGCTCGGCTCGCGCGGCTCGGCCGACACCGTGCGCGACACCCGTGGCTTCTCGACGAAGTTCTACACCGAGGAGGGCGTCTACGACCTGGTGGGCAACAACATCCCCGTCTTCTTCATCCAGGACGCGATCAAGTTCCCCGACGTGATCCACGCCGGAAAGCCCCACCCCGACCGAGAGATCCCGCAGGCGCAGTCCGCGCACGACACGTTCTGGGACTTCGTCTCGTTGCACACCGAGGCCCAGAACCACACGATGTGGAACATGTCCGATCGCGGCATCCCGCGCTCGTACCGCATGATGCAGGGCTTCGGCGTGCACACGTTCCGCATGGTCAACGCGCAGGGCGACACGTCGCTGGTGAAGTTCCACTGGCGCCCCAAGCTCGGCACCCACGCACTCACCTGGGAGGAGGCGCAGCTGGCGGCAGGCAAGGACCCCGACTTCCACCGGCGCGACCTCGCCGACGCCATCGAGTCCGGCGCATTCCCGGAGTGGGACCTCGCGCTGCAGGTCATGCCGGACACGGTCGACGAGACCTTCGAGGGCATCGACCTGCTCGACCCGACGAAGATCGTGCCCGAGGAGCTCGCCCCGTTGCAGGTGGTGGGCACCATGACCCTCAACGCGAATCCGACGAACTACTTCGCCGAGACCGAGCAGGTCGCGTTCCACCCCGGTCACCTCGTGCCGGGGATCGACGTGACCAACGACCCGCTGCTGCAGGGCCGGCTGTTCTCCTACCTCGACACCCAGATCAGTCGTCTGGGCGGGCCGAACTTCGCCCAGCTGCCGATCAACCGGCCCCACGCCGACGTCAACGACATGCTGCGCGACGGCATGCACCAGACGGCGGTGCATTCCGGGGTCGCGCCGTACAAGCCCAACTCGCTCGACGGCGGCTGCCCGTTCCACGCCGGTGCCGACGAGGCGGCGTTCACCGACCTGCCCGTGCGGGTCGCCGAGTCCGTGAAGGAGCGCGCGCAGCCGGCCGGCTTCGACGACCACTACTCGCAGGCGCGGCTGTTCTACCGGTCGCTCACGCCCATCGAGCAGCTGCACGTCGCCGAGGCGTACGCGTTCGAGCTGGCAAAGTGCTACGAGCAGGCGATCAAGGAGCGTCAGCTGCAGGCGCTGGCGAACATCGACGCCGACCTGTGCGCCACGGTCGCCGACGCGCTGGGGCTGCCCGCGCCGGCTCCCACGGTGGAGGTCCCGGATGCCCCGGTGAGCCCCGCGCTGGCGATGGTCGGCGACACCTGGCCGATCGACGGCCGCATCGTCGGGCTGTTCGCCGACGAGCAGACCGATCCGGGCGCACTGGCCCGTGCCCGTGCCGCCGTGCACGCAGCGGGGGCTCTCCCCCTCGTCGTCGCACCCCGGGGCGGCATGCTCGGCGGCATCCCGGTGCAGCGCACCGCGCACACCGCCGCGAGCATCGAGTTCGATGCGGTGGTCGCCCTGACCGCCGCGGCCGATCCGCGCACGGCGCGGCTGTTCGACGAGGCGTTCCGCCATGGCAAGGCGATCGGCGCGACTTCGGCGGCCGAGGCCGTCCTCAGTGGCGCCCGCATCCCCGCCGACGCCCCCGGCGTCGTGGTCGGCACGCCCGAGGAGGTCGTCGCCGCGGTGCTCGACCTGCTCCCCGCCCACCGGGTGTGGGAGCGCTGGCAGGCGCCGCTGCGCTGACCCCGGCGCTCAGGCTCGCCCCGTCGCCGTCGCGGTGAACGGGGCGAGCCCGTCTCGCACGGCCGCGACCTGGGCGGCATCCATCCCCACCCGCGCCATGATCTGCTCGGGGACGCGGCGCGCCTCCGCACGCAGCGCCCGGCCCTCCGGCGTGAGGGTGATGTCGAGCACCCGCTCGTCGTCGCGGCGGCGCGTGCGCGTGACCCGCCCGTGGGCCTCCAGTCGCTTGATGATGGGCGACAGCGTCGCCGGCTCCATCGCCAACTGCTCGGCCAGCTCGCCGAGCGACTGCGGATCGCGTTCCCACAGCGCCAGCAGCACCAGGTACTGGGGATGCGTGAGACCCAGCGACTCGAGCACCGGGCGGTAGATCGCCACCACATTGCGCGCCGCGGTCACGATGGCGAAGCAGAGCTGATTCTCCAGCTTGAGCACGTCGTCGTCAGCATCCATGCCCTGCAGTCTACTTATCCGTTAGTACACTAATGATCATGACGCGAAACGATCCGGACCGCCCTCCCCTGCGCGAGCGCGTGCGAGCGGCCGGCGGGTGGTACGCGTATCTCAACACGCGCCTCATCAAGGTGGCCGGTCCCGCCTCGGTCGGACCGTACGACGTCGAGCCCGAGCCCTCCCGCGTGGAGCGCGCCTGCCCACTGTGCGGCAAGCCGATGTCGCAGCACACCTTCGACCGCAGCGGGCCGAAGCCGCTGATGACCTGCCCCTGACTCAGCGCAGGCGCACCGAACCATCGGGGTCCAGCGGCCAGCCGGGATTGACCGCCACCTCCCACGGGTGTCCGTCGACGTCCACGAAGACTCCCGAGTAGCCGCCCCACTCGGTCTCAGCCGCCGGTCGCGCGATGCGGGCGCCGGCCTGCTGCGCTGCGCTCAGGACAGCGTCGACCTCCGTGCGCGACTCCACATTGTGGGCGAGGGTCACTCCGCCCCAGCCGCCGTTGTCGGCCATGCCGGAGTCCGCCGCCAGGGCTGCCCGTGACCACAGTGCCATGACCATGCCGCCGGCCTGGAAGAAGGCGATGTCGCCGGGAACCGAGCGACGGTGCGGTTCCCAGCCGAGCGCACGATAGAACGCGATCGCCCGATCCAGGTCCGAGACCCCGAGGGTGATCAGCGACACCCGCTGCTGCATGGCCTCTCCCGTCTCACGCGTGGCCGGCGCGCTCCATGGCGCGCAGTTCCTTCTTGAGGTCCTGCACCTCGTCGCGCAGCCGCGCCGCGAGTTCGAACTTCAGCTCGCCGGCTGCGGCGAGCATCTGGTTCGACAGGTCTTCGATCGTCGCCTCCAGCTGGTTGGCTCCCTCCGCGGCGATGCCCACGCGGCGCAGCTGCGGCGTGGGGCTCTTGCCCTTGCCGCTCTTGAGCGGGCCGGAGCGCTTCTTGGACAGCAGCTCCTGCGTGTCCGAGGCCTCGCGGTTGAGAGCGTCGGTGATGTCGGCGATGCGCTTGCGAAGCGGCTGCGGGTCGACGCCGTGGGCGACGTTGTAGGCGATCTGCTTCTCGCGGCGGCGCTCGGTCTCGTCGATGGCCTTGCGCATCGAGTCGGTCATGTTGTCGGCGTACATGTGCACCTCGCCCGACACGTTGCGCGCCGCGCGACCGATCGTCTGAATGAGCGACGTGCCCGAGCGCAGGAACCCCTCCTTGTCGGCATCCAGGATCGCCACGAGCGACACCTCGGGCAGGTCGAGGCCCTCCCGCAGCAGGTTGATGCCGACCAGCACGTCGTACACGCCGGCGCGCAGTTCGCTGAGCAGCTCCACACGCCGCAGCGTGTCGACGTCGGAGTGCAGATACCGCACCCGCACCCCATGCTCGCCGAGGAAGTCGGTGAGCTCCTCGGCCATCTTCTTCGTGAGCGTCGTCACGAGCACGCGCTCGTCGCGGCCGACCCGCACGCGGATCTGCTCGAGAAGGTCGTCGATCTGCCCCTTCGACGGCTTCACCACGATCTGCGGGTCGACCAGGCCGGTCGGACGGATGATCTGCTCCACGACGCCGTCGGCGATGCCCATCTCGTAGCGGCCGGGGGTCGCCGAGAGGTACACGGTCTGGCCGACGCGCTCCTTGAACTCATCCCACCGCAGCGGGCGGTTGTCCAGCGCGCTGGGGAGGCGGAAGCCGTGGTCGACGAGTGTGCGCTTGCGGGACGCGTCGCCCTCGTACATGGCGCCGATCTGCGGCACCGTGACATGCGACTCGTCGATGACCATGAGGAAGTCGTCGGGGAAGAAGTCCAGCAGGGTGTGCGGCGGCTCCCCCGGCATGCGGCCGTCGAGGTGACGCGAGTAGTTCTCGATGCCCGAGCAGAACCCGAGCTGCTGCAGCATCTCGATGTCGAACGTCGTGCGCATGCGCAGCCGCTGTGCCTCGAGCAGCTTCCCCTGACCCTCGAGTTCCTTCAGCCGTTCGGCCAGTTCGTGCTCGATGGTGCCGATGGCCCGTTGCACCGTGTCGGTGCCCGCCACGTAATGGGACGCCGGGAAGATCGGCACGCTGTCCATGCGGTTGATCACATCGCCCGTCAGGGGATGCAGCATGTACAGCGCTTCGATCTCGTCACCGAACATCTCGATGCGGATCGCGAACTCCTCGTAGACGGGGATGATCTCGATGGTGTCGCCCCGCACACGGAAGTTGCCGCGTGAGAAGTCGACGTCGTTGCGGTTGTACTGCATCGCGATCAGCTTGCGGATGAGGGCGTCGCGGTCGTACCGCTCCCCCACCTGCAGCGCCACCATCGCCCGCAGGTACTCCTCGGGCGAGCCCAGGCCGTAGATGCAGGACACGGTCGACACCACCACTACATCGCGCCGGCTCAGCAGTGAGTTGGTCGTGGAGTGTCGCAGCCGCTCGACCTCGGCGTTGATGGACGAGTCCTTCTCGATGAAGGTGTCGGTCTGCGGAACGTACGCCTCGGGCTGGTAGTAGTCGTAGTAGCTGACGAAGTACTCGACCGCGTTGTTCGGCATGAGCTCGCGGAACTCGTTGGCCAGCTGCGCCGCGAGCGTCTTGTTGTGGGCGAGCACGAGAGTGGGCCGTTGCACCTTCTCGATGAGCCACGCGGTCGTCGCCGACTTGCCGGTGCCCGTGGCTCCGAGCAGCACGACATCGGTCTCGCCGGCGTTGATGCGGGCGGCGAGCTGCTCGATGGCCTGGGGCTGGTCGCCGCTGGGCGTGTATTCGCTGACGACCTCGAAAGGCCGGACGGCACGAGTGGTCTGCATCCTCCCAGCGTAGGCCGCACCGTCGACACGCGGCGGGGCGTTCGCCCGCGGCATACCGGCGGCGGCACGCCGGTGGGCTCACAGCGCGGGCGATGGGGCGCCGGTCCCGTACGATGGCGGCGGAAGCGAGGCAGATGTGAACCGTACGGCGGTCGTCCTGGAGGACGAGGAAGACATCCGCGCGCTCATCACGACGGTGCTCAGCGGCGCCGGATACGAGGTGTACGGCACCGCCAACGGTCTGGATGCCGTCGACCTCGTGGCCGCCCACAACCCTGTCCTGACCACGCTGGACGTCAATGTCCCCGGGATCGACGGATTCGAGGCGGCCCGCCGCATCCGCGAGGTCAGCGACACCTACGTGATCATGATCTCCGCGTTCGTCGAGGCCGCCGATGCCGAGCGGGGACGGCTCGCCGGCGCGGACGAGTACCTCGGCAAGCCCTTCCGCCCGCGCGAGCTGCGGGCGCGCCTGGAGATGGTGCCCGACCGTCGCCGGCGGCCGGAGCAGGGCTAGGCGCTCGGCTCGGCCACGAGCACGGCGGACGCTGAGCTCGACGCCGCGCGCAGCGACGCGACACGCGCCTCCTCCAGGAGCGCACCGGCATCGTGCGCGCGTGAGGACCCGACGGCGATCCCGATGCCCAGCGAAGGCAGCACGCCGCCGCTGACCGAGTTCAGTGCGTCGAACAGCTCGCGGTACACCGCCATGCCCACTCGCCGCGCCTCGCCCGAGGAGCGGACGGTGGTGATGACGGCCAGGCGGCCCTCGCCGTCCTCTCCCACGATCGCCAGCGGGGGCACCGCCCGCAGCACGGCGGCGCGTCCCGCAGCGACGAGCTCATCGGCCAGCTCGATGCCGAAGGCCGTGGCGATGTAGTCGAGCTCGGCCGTGCGGATCACGAGCACGGCGGGGAGGTCGTCCTGAGGCCGCGACGCCTGCACTATGTGCTGGAGCGCGGTCACGACGTCTCCGCGGGAACGGACGCCGAACATCGCTCCGTCCGACGCGGCGGCCCAGCCGCGCAGCTGAGCGCGGTCGGTGCGCAGCACCGACATGGCGACCACGGCCGTGATGGTGAGGACCACCGTCAGTCCGGACGCCGTCGTGGTGCCGAACCAGACGCTGAACAGCTCGCTGTCGGGGCCGCTCGTGGAGAAAACCACGATCCGCACGAAGTAGAACGCCCCCTGCAGCGCGAACACCACGGTGAGCGGGATGGCGTTGGGAGCCCGGCGCATCGCGCCGGAGCGGGTCGCGACCGCGCCGGCGATGCCGAAGCCGCACAGCGGCACGAACATCCACAGCGCGCCGGCCCAGCCCCCGATATCGGGACCCTCCACCACGACGGCGACCGACGCCGCCACGGACGCAGCCGCCACGATCCATCCGGGCAGCCGCATGCTCTGGTCGTTGTACCTGCGACACCCCAGCCAAAGCAGGCCCGCGGATGCCACCATCGTCCCGTTGCCCGCGGCAACGGCCCACCACGCGCCCGGATCGGCCGCCCACGCGAGGTACAGCAGCGTCGTCGCGCCCCCACCGAGGAACCCGAGCGCCCACAGCCTCCCCGTCGGGTCTTCGCGACGCAGGAACGTCTCGATGATGAACAGCAGAGCGCAGACGAGCACGACCAGCGCCGTGACGGCCGCGAGAGTGTCGCCGCCCATCAGCGCACTGCCTCCCTGTCTGCGCCGAGCGACTCCTCGACCGCCGATCCCGGCTTGACGGCCGGGATCGAGACGGTGAACGTCGAGCCGACTCCGAGCGTGCTGTGCACGGAGATGTCCCCGCCGAGGCGGCGGACGATGTCTCGGCTGATCGACAGCCCCAAGCCGCTGCCCACCACACTGGACCGGCGGACGGCTGTGCCGCGGTAGAACCTCTGGAAGATGTTGGAGAGATCCTCCTCATCCAGTCCCACGCCGGTGTCCTCCACGAGGATGAGGGTCTTGCGTCCGCGGGTCGCGGTCACCAATGACACCCGGCCGCCTTCCCTGTTGTACTTGATCGCGTTCGCGAGCAGGTTGTCCACGACCTGACGCAGCCGCAGCGGGTCGGCGTAAGCGCGCGCCGGCAGCGCCCGGGACAGGTCGATGGTGACGTTGCGGCTGCCGCCGCCGGTGACGAACGACTGGGCGGAGGCCTTCACGATCTCGAACACGTCGACGTCCTCGGGCTCCATCGGCAGCGCCACCGTTGCCGCGCGACTCGACGCCGCCAGCACGTCCGCCACGAGCGCGAGCAGCCGGTCGGCGTTGCGGTCGGCGATCTCGAGGCTCGATGCCGCGGCGGGGGGCAGCCCGGGCTCGTCGAGGGCGAGCTCGATGTGGCCGATGATCGACGTCAGCGGCGTGCGCAGCTCATGCGACACCGACGACACCAGGGTGTCGCGTTCCTGCATCGCCGACATCTCGGCGGTCACGTCCCGCGAGACCAGCACCGCACCACCGTCGGCGGCATTCGCCGCCGGAAGGCGACGCACGGTGATGCTGAGCGCCCGCCGCTCGCCCTGCTCCGACTCGACCCACAGCCGCTCGTCGGAGAACTCCTCCCCGGCCAGCGCGCGTGCGAGCGGCCATCGGTCGGGCGGCAGCGGGGTCGCGCCGTCGGCCCGATAGACCGACGGCGGCGGCCCCTGCCGCTCGGGCAGGAGCTCATGCAGGTGAGAGTGCGCGCCGCCGGTGATGGCGGTGGCGCCGTCGCGGTCGATGCGCACCACCTCGAAGTCGACGGTGTCGAAGATCTCGGAGAGCATCTGCTCCTGCCGGCGTGAGCGCTCGAGCGCCTGCGCCAGCACCTCCGCCTGCCGCCGCAGCAGCCGCCGCTGGGCACCCGCGCGTCGCGCCCCGGCGTATGCCGTCGCGCCGACGGCCACGAGGATCACGGGGAACAGGAGCGTCGTGAAGCGCGGCGCCGGGTCGGGGCCGAGCACCACGGAGACGACATAGCACGCCATGGTCAGGCCGAGACCGCCGATGAATCCGGGGAGGGCGAACGCAGAGGACAGCCACAGGACGGGGAACGCCCACAGCAGGCCGGTTCCGGCTTCCGGGTCGGCGAGCCGCATCAGCAGGATCGCCACGATGTCGCCCAGCGGGATCAGCGCCGCCCACCCCGAGGGGATCCGATGCCAGGGGACCGCCATCGCGACGGCGGTCAGTACGAAGACGAGGATGACTCCGGCGAGGTAGACACCCGCGTCGCGGAAGACATCCCCGGCGAAGCGCAGCAGCGTGAGCGCCAGGATGACACCGGCCAGCAGCACCTGGTTCAGCGCGATCGAGCGCGACCGTGTGTGGTCAGCGGCGGGGATCTCGGGAAGGGTGGGCCAGGGCGTGCGGCGGCGCTCGCCCTCGGGTCGGGGCGCAGAAGACTGCATAGAACGACGCTACCGCGACTCGCCGTCGCCGCCGTGCGTGCCGGTGTCAGCGTGCGCCTCGCCGCCGTCGCCGGCCAGGCGGCGCCACAGGTCGTCGGTCTGCGCGCGGGTGTCGGCCAGGGTGCCGGTGGTGTCGATCACGACATCCGCGATCGCGAGGCGGCGCGCGTCGGGCACCTGGGCCGCCAGGCGCGCCTGCGCGTCGGCCTCGTTCATCCCGCGCAATTCCACCAGGCGCCGCACGCGCACATCCGCGGGCGCGTGCGCGACGACGATGAGGTCCCACGGGTCGTCGGCGCGCGCATCCACCAGCAGCGGCACGTCGTAGACGACCACCGCAGCCGGGTCGGCCTCCCGGGCTGCGGCGAACCTGCGGGCCGACTCCTGGCGCACGGCGGGGTGCACGATGGCGTTGAGCCGGGCCAGCGCCTCGTCGTCCCCGAACACGAGGGATGCCAGCCGCGCGCGATTGAGCGAGCCGTCGGCACCCAGCACATCGGGGCCGAACTGCGCGGCGATCTCGTCGAGCACCGGCGAACCGGGGGTCTGCACGTCACGGACGATGCGATCGGCATCCACCACGATCGCGCCGTGTTCGGCGAGCCGCTGGGCGATCGTGGATTTCCCCGACGCGATTCCCCCGGTGAGCGCGATGAGAGGCATGGGTTCGAGCATGCCAGATCGGCGGCGCCGGTGCCGGGTGCGGAAACGACGAAGGGCCGCCACTGCGAACAGTGACGGCCCTCCGAAACGGATCAGCGACCCGAGAGCTTCTCCCGCAGAGCGGCGAGAGCCTCGTCGTCGGCCAGCGTGCCGGCAGAACCGCTGTCGGACGAGTACGTGCCCGCACCCGCGTCGACGCCGGCTGCAGCCTCGGCCTCGAGGGCCTTGGCGACGGCGGCCTTGTGAGCCTCCCAGCGGCCCTGGGCGGCGGCGTACTCGGCCTCCCAGGCCAGACGCTGCTCGTCGAAGCCTTCCTTCCACTGGTTGGTCTCGGCGTCGAAGCCCTCGGGGTACTTGTACTCCCCGTTCTCGTCGTACTCCGTGACCATGCCGTAGAGGGCGGGGTCGAACTCGGTGCCGTTCGGGTCGACCGACTCGTTGGCCTGCTTGAGCGACAGCGAGATGCGGCGACGCTCGAGGTCGATGTCGATGATCTTCACGAAGACCTCTTCACCGACCGAGACGACCTGCTCGGCGAGCTCGACGTGCTTGCCCGACAGCTCGGAGATGTGCACGAGGCCCTCGATGCCGTCGGCGACGCGGACGAACGCACCGAACGGAACCAGCTTGGTGACCTTGCCCGGAGCGACCTGACCGATCGCGTGGGTGCGGGCGAAGACCTGCCAGGGGTCCTCCTGCGTCGCCTTGAGCGACAGCGAGACGCGCTCGCGGTCCAGGTCCACCTCGAGGATCTCGACGGTGACTTCCTGGCCCACCTCGACGACCTCGGAGGCGTGCTCGATGTGCTTCCACGACAGCTCGGAGACGTGCACCAGACCGTCGACGCCGCCGAGGTCGACGAACGCGCCGAAGTTGACGATCGACGAGACCGTGCCCTTGCGGACCTGGCCCTTGTGCAGGTTGTTGAGGAACGTGGTGCGCGACTCGGACTGCGTCTGCTCGAGCAGGGCGCGGCGCGACAGCACGACGTTGTTGCGGTTCTTGTCCAGCTCGAGGATCTTGGCCTCGATCTCCTGGCCCAGGTACGGGGTCAGGTCGCGGACGCGGCGCAGCTCGATGAGCGATGCCGGCAGGAAGCCGCGCAGGCCGATGTCGACGATCAGGCCGCCCTTGACGACCTCGATCACCTGACCGGTGACGACGCCGTCGCTCTCCTTGATCTTCTCCACATCGCCCCAGGCGCGCTCGTACTGGGCGCGCTTCTTGGACAGGATGAGGCGGCCTTCCTTGTCCTCCTTCTGGAGAACCAGGGCCTCGACCTCGTCGCCGACCTTGACGACCTCGTTGGGGTCGACGTCGTGCTTGATCGAAAGCTCGCGCGAGGGGATGACACCCTCGGTCTTGTAGCCGACGTCGAGGAGGACCTCGTCGCGGTCGATCTTCACCACGGTGCCTTCGATGAGGTCGCCGTCGTTGAAGAACTTCAGAGTCTTCTCGACCGCGGCCAGGAAGTCCTCGGCAGATCCGATGTCGTTGATCGCGACCTGCTTGGTGGCCGGGGCGGTCGTTGCGGTAGTCATGTAGTGGGTTGTCCTTGTGGGTTTGGGTATCGGGCCTCGCATCGTCTTCGGACCGAACGCGCGGGCGCGGGCGGAACCTCGGAGGGAGGCGGAGCGGATTGTGTGATGCCATGCCATTCGCGGACGCCGAAAGGTCGGCCACACGAATGACACTTCAGGATACCAGAGAACCGCGCCGTTCCGCGAGGATCGTGGGCGCCCTCACGCGCCCGCGGCGCTCGCACAGGAGACGCAGCGGTCGGCCTCGGGCCGCGCCTGCAGTCTCTCGATCGGGATGGGGCGGCCGCACGATACGCACGCGCCGTAGGTGTGCGCGGCGAGGCGTTCCCGCGCGGCATCCAATCGATCCCGCTCGGCCACCGCGGCGCGTCGCAGCGCGTCGATCTGCGCCCACTCCCCGCTGAGGGTCGAGCCCTCGGGGTCGTGCTCGTCGTCGGCGGTGCCGTCCGCCCGGTCGCGGCGCAGCAGCGCGTCATCGCCGTCGAGCCGCGCGAGGCGCACCTCGACGTCCGCCCGGCGGCGCTCGATCACCGACGCCAGCGCGGCGATGTCCGCGGCGCGGTCGCTCACCGCGTGCGCAGCGCCTCGGCGATGGGCATGTCGCCGTTTCCGAAGCGCAGCGTGCGTCCGATGGTCGCCGGCTCGGCGAGGGATGCCGCGACGACGGCTGCCACGTCGGCGCGCGAGACGGCGCCGTCACCGTCGGGGTCGAGGCGGATGCGACCGGTGGGCGGGTCGTCGGTGAGGGCCCCGGGCGCGACGATGGTCCAGTCCAGCCCGCTGTCGTGCAGGTGGGCGTCGGCGGCCCACTTGGCATCGGCGTAGGCGAAGAAGGAGTTGTCGGGGTCGACGCCGTGGTCGGCGCGCGAGCCGATCCACGACACCATCACGAATCGGCGTACGCCCGCCGCCCGCGCGGCATCGATCGCGCGCATCGCGGCGTCCCGGTCGACGGCGTAGGTGCGGGAGGCGTCTCCACCGCCTGCGCCCGCCGCCCAGACGACCGCGTGGTTGCCGGCCACGAGGTTGGTCAGCTGGTCGAGGTCGAAGCGCTCCACGTCCGCCACGACGGGGGCGGCGGCGGTCGCGGTGACGTCGACGGCGTGATCGGGGTTGCGGATGACGGCGCTGACGGTGTCGCCGCGCTCGGCGAGGATCGGCTCGAGCAGTCGGGCCACCTTGCCGTGGCCGCCGATGATCAGGATGCGGGCCATGAGGGCCTCCTTCCGGGTCGGGGCTCCCACGTTACGTGCCCGGTGTCCTCAGCGGGCCGGATCAGCTTCCTCTGTCATCGTTCGCGGGCTCCCCTGGGCGAGCCTGCTGTGACGGCGCCCCCAGAGCAGATAGAACGCCAGCACCACGGCCAGCCAGACGGCGAACCAGACGTACGTCGACCAGCCCAGACCCGAGATGAGGTACAGGCAGGCGACGATCGAGAGCACCGGCGTCACCGGATAGCCGGGCACGCGGAAGGCGCGCGGCAGGTCGGGGCGCGTGCGGCGCAGCACGAGCACGCCCACCGACACCACGATGAAGGCGACGAGGGTGCCCATCGACACCAGATCCCACAGGCTCGACAGCGGCACGAACCCCGCGAGCACGGCAACGACGCCCGCCACCACCACGGTGGAGAACACCGGAGTGTGCGTGCGCGGGTCGACACGCGCGAACGCCCGTGGCAGCAGACCGTCGCGCCCGATGGCGTAGAGGATGCGGGTCTGCCCGAACAGGATCACCAGCGTGACCGAGAAGATCGACACCACCGCGCCGGCAGCGAGCAGGGTCGCCGGCCACGAGGCTCCCAGCACGTCCGACAGGATCACGGCGAGCCCGGCGCTCTGCTGGCCGGGGTCGGAGAAGTCCTGCCACGGCTGCGCGCCGACAGCGGCGACGGCGACGAACAGATACACGGTCACCACGATGGCCAGCGCGATCAGGATGGCGCGCGGCATCGACCGTTGCGGGTCGCGCACCTCGTCGCCCGCCGTCGATACGGCATCCAGTCCGATGAAGGTGAAGAAGATGGTGCCGGCCGCCGCCGTGACACCGGCGGCGCCGTGGGGGGCGAAGTCGGCGAAGTTGTCGACGGTGAAGGCGGTGACCGCGATCGCGGCGAACATCAGGAGCACCGCCACCTTGATGACGACCATGACGGTGTTGACGACGGCGGACTCACGGGTGCCGCGCACGAGCAGCACAGCGCACAGGAGCACGAGCACGACGGCGGGCAGGTTGACGATGCCGCCCTCGCCGGGGGCCATGGTCAGCTCAGCGGGCAGGTTCCATCCGAACAGCGCATGGATGAGGTGGTCGAGGTATCCACTCCATCCCGAGGAGACCGCGGCGGCCGAAACGCCGTACTCGAGCACGAGGCACGCGGCCACGCCCATCGCGACGATCTCGCCGAGGGTCACGTAGGCGTAGGAGTAGGTGGACCCGGAGATCGGCACCGCCGAGGCCATCTCGGCGTAGCAGACCGCCGACAGCCCGGCGGCGATCGCGGCGATGACGAACGAGAGGAGCACCGCGGGCCCCGCCAGCGGCACGGACTCGTGCATCACGAAGAAGACGCCGGTGCCGACGGTGGCACCCACTCCCAGCATCGCGAGCTGGAAGGTGCCGAGCCGGCGCACCAGTCCCCCGGTGTCCGCGGGTGCGTCGCCGGGTGCGACGATCGGCTTGCGACGGAACAATTCACGCATCGCGCTCCCTGAAGGAGGCATGGTCCCCTCCTTGCTGACGGCCGGGAACGATTGTAAACCCGGCTGCCTGAGTGCCCTTCCCAGGCCAGGTGGATCCATGCAGCGGAATACACAGCGGAGCGTGGACGTTGTGACGATCACCCGAAACCCGCTGGAGAATCGCATGACCGCCCCCGCAGACGAACGCCACCTGAACGCCGACACCACGATGGGCGCGGTGACCCTGCGCGTCGCCGACCTCGAGACGATGAGCGGCTACTACGCCGCGGCCTTCGCCATGGAGCCCCTGGAGGACCGGGCGCGCGGGCGCGAGGTGCACCGGGTGCTCGGTCGCGGCACCACCCCGCTCGTGCGCCTCGTGCACACCCCCGACCTCCCCGTTGCGGCCCCCGGTCAGGCGGGACTGTTCCACACCGCCTTCCTTTTCGACGATGCCGCCGCCCTGGCGGCGACGGTGTACCGCGCCGCGCAGCATCCGCTCAGCCGCTTCACCGGGTCGGCCGACCACCTCGTCAGCGAGGCGTTCTACTTCACTGACCCCGAGGGCAACGGCGTCGAGCTGTACACCGACCGCGACCGCTCTGAGTGGGTGCACGAGAACGGCCAGATCCGCATGGACACGATCGCGCTCGACCCGAACGAGTACCTGACCCGGCACCTGACGCAGGACGTGGTGGATGCCGGCCCCTCACGTTCCGGCACCGTCGGCCACGTGCACCTGCAGGTGGGCGACATCGCCACGGCCCGCGGCTTCTACGTCGACGGGCTGGGGTTCGACGCGACCCTGTCGGCCTACCCGGGCGCGCTCTTCGCCTCGGCCGGCGGCTACCACCACCACGTCGCGATGAACATCTGGAACAGCCGCGGCGCCGGTCCGCGCGCCGCCGCGCTCGGGCTCGGGGACGTCGCGGTGACCGTTCCGGGCCGCGACGACCTCGACGCACTCGCCGCCAGACTGCGCGGCCGTGGCATCCGCTTCGACGCCGACGGGCGCTCGGTGCGCGTCGACGACCCGTGGGGCACCCGCGTGACCGTCGCGCTGGCCGACGCGACCACCGACGAGGTGCTGTCGCGCTGACGTCGCAATTCCCGGCCCTCGCACTGACGCCGCGACGCCCCGCGGCCTAGCGTGGTGCGCGTGCCCGTGTCATTCCGCTTCGCCTCAGCTGTGCGCGCCGACCGCCGGCTGCCGCTCGTGCTGCTGTCGAAGGCGGCGCTGGCGACGGTCGCGGCGTGGGTGATCACGGGAGCGATCCTCCCCGGTTCGCCGCCGGTGTTCGCTTCCATCGCGGCACTGCTGATCGTGCAGCCGAGCGCCAACCAGTCGGCGACCAAGGCCGTCGAGCGCAGCGTCGGGGTGACCGCGGGTGTCGCGATCGGCTCGTCTCTGGGACTCGCCTTCGGGACGCAGCCGTGGGTCGTGCCGGCGGCGATCGTGACCGCTCTGCTGTTCGCGTGGATTCTGCGCATGACCCCGGGGGTCAGCAACCAGACGGTCATCAGCGCGATCCTCGTGCTGGCTCTGGGCGTGTCGACACCGGGGTACGCCGGCGCCCGCATCGTCGAGACGATCATCGGCGCGCTCATCGGGCTGACGGTGAGCGTGGCGCTCGCCCCCACCGTCCCCGTCGCAGAAGCGCGCGAGCGCGTGGACGCGCTGGGGCTGGAGATCGCCGCGACGCTCGACCGGCTCGCCGAGGCGTTCGAGAACAAGCACTCCGCGCAGGAGCTCGAAGGGATGCTGCTGACGGCGCGGCTGCTGCGGCCCATGCGCGAGGCGGCGACGACCGCCATGAAGGCGGCGACCGACGCCCTCACCCTCAACCCGCGGGCGCCGCGCTACCGCGACCAGTTGGCGCAGCTGCAGGATCTGCTGGAGCGCTTCTCCGGCATCGTGATCCAGGTCATCGGCATGACGAGGGCCGTCCGCGACCACGGACCCGACGACCTCGCCCGCGAGCCGGCGTCACCGGCGATCGCCGAGCAGCTGCGCCGGGCGGCCCACGACCTGCGCCTTCTCACGAGCGCCCCCGACGACATGGTCGCCCCCGACGAGGAGCCCGCGCTGACGCGGCCGCTGCAGATCCAGACCCCCTCGTCGGGCAACTGGGCGCTGATCGGCTCGATCCTCGTCGACCTGCGCCGCGTGCATCAGGCGATCACCGATCCGCTGTGACCGGCGGGTCGATGACCCCGTCGAGGTACCACCAGCGCTCGCTCTGACGCACGAACCGACTGCGCTCGTGCAGCACGCCGCGCGCGCCGCCCTGGCTCCACGACGCGCGGAACTCCACGGTTCCGCGCTTGTCCCCCGCCTCGGCCGAGACGATCTCGAGCCCGCGCCACCGCAGACCGGGTTCGAGGTCGAGGTTCTCGGGACGGGTGCCGGGATGCCAGGTCTGCGCGAGATACGCGGCATCGCCGACGGCGAAGGCGGTGTAGCGCGAGCGCATGAGGGCTTCGGGTGTCGGTGCGGGGATGCCGCCGAGGTACCGGCCGCAGCAGGCGGCGAGCGCCGCACCGCTTCCGCAGGGGCAGGGCTGGTCGTCACGCATGGTGCTGCCAGTCTCGCACTGCTTTGACACCTCTCCTCCCCCGGCCTAGCGTTCAGGCGCAGCCGCATCGTGAGGAGCACTGTGACCGCAGCGAACCGCGCGCACGTCGTGCGCAGCCCGCAGTTCTGGTGGCGGGTCGCGACGCTCGCCGCCTGCCTGGTGGGGCTGTCGACCGGCAACCACCGCCTGGTGTTCTTCACGATCCAGAGCAACGTGATCGTCTTCGCCTACGTCGCCGGCGCCCTGTACTGGATGCTGCG
Organism: Microbacterium sp. zg.Y1084; assembly: GCF_024623595.1. Taxonomy (NCBI): domain Bacteria; kingdom Bacillati; phylum Actinomycetota; class Actinomycetes; order Micrococcales; family Microbacteriaceae; genus Microbacterium; species Microbacterium sp. zg.Y1084. Next base: position 67,433 of record NZ_JANJGV010000001.1, on the reverse strand, counting down.
GCGCGGCACCACCGACGCCCCCGCCCCGCGACTGCGCGGTGGAGTGGTCACCTGGATCCTCACCACGGCTCTGGTCTCCCACGTCTTGCTGAACCTCGGCGCGAACCCGCTGCCCGGGCTCGTCGTCGCCGACCCCGACACCGCGCTGGCGAACCGCTCACTGTTCCTGCTGCACTACGTCGTGCCGGCCATGGTGCTCGTGGACTGGCTGCTGTTCGGCCCGCGGCGCGCGGTGCGCTGGCGGGATGCCGCGCTGTGGCTGCTGTACCCCGCCGCCTACGCCGTGGTCACCCTGGCGCGCGGTGTCTTGTTCCCCACCATCGCCGACCGGTTCCCGTACCCCTTCCTCGACATCGACGCCCTCGGACCCGGAGGCGTCGCCCTCGGCATCGTGCAGGTCGTCGTGGTGATCGCCGTGATCGCGATCGGGGTGATCGCGCTCGACCGGGCGTCGGCCGCCGTGGGCGATCTCGTGCAGCGTCGGCGCTAGCCGCCTGCTGTGGATAACCGGATGCCGCGCCGCGCCTGGCCGGTAGCGTGTGCGCATGAACTCACGGAGCGTCGTCGCTGCGGTGGGTGCGGCCGTGATCGTCGCCCTGCTGACGGCCTGCACGCCCGAGCCGCAACCCGCGCCCACGCCCACTTCCACGGGCTTCGCGAGCGAGGCGGACGCGTTCGCCGCCGCCGAGGAGACGTACCGCGCGTACGTCGACGCCCTGAACCAGGTGGATCTGAGCGACCCGGCGACGTTCGAGGCCGTGTACGCGTGGACGACGGGAGAGGCGAATGCGAACGAACGACAGACCCTCTCGACAATGCATGCGGAATCGCTCGCGAAGACCGGAAGCAATGAACTGATCAGCTTTCGTGGCGATACGGGCTCGTCTTCCCTACCCACGGAGATCGCTGCGGTCGCTTGTGTTGATGTGAGCACTGTTGAGGTTATTGACCTGGCGGGCGATTCGGTTGTGTCTGCCTCCAGGCCAGATCGCTATGCCCTTCAGCTAGAACTCATTGCGAGCCCTACGACACCGACAGGACTGCAAATCGCGTCTAGCAACGCCATCGAGGACCCAGCATGCGCCCCAGTGCCTTGACCCTCGCCGTCACGGTCACCTTCACATCTCTGGGCGTAATGTCCGCAACCGGAACATCCACGTGCGATGGGGCCAATACCTGGACGGCCTGCGACGTCGCCAACACCGGATCCACGGTCGAGGTCGGCGGCTCCTACGGCGAGGGCGGGGCCGGTGGTGGCCGAGGCGGGGGCGGCGGGAGCGGCATCCGGCCTGAACCGCCCGCTCCTGCACCCGCGCCGGCACCCGCGCCGGCACCCGCGCCCACGTGCAATCCGGTCGTCGGGTGCCGTGGCACCTACACGGTGTGGACGCCGCCCGAGGTCACGATCAGCGACCTCGCGTCGTTCACGCCGGCGCGACCGTCGTTCTCCGGCGAGCCGGCGGGCATCGCCGTGCGCGGCATGGCGGCGAACTTCGTCGCTTCGGCGACCGAGCAGCAGCTCACCGGTGAGCTGTTCGACCTGCCCGTGACGGTGAGGTTCGTCCCGGCATCCTTCGTGTTCGACTACGGCGACGGCACCGTGCGCGCCACCCGGTCCGGCGGCGCCTCCTGGCCGCAGCTGGGGCAGGCGCAGTTCACCCAGACGCCGACCAGCCACGCCTACGCCCAGCGCGGCACCTACACGGCATCCGTCACCGTCCGCTACGCCGCCGCGGTCGACTTCGGCACCGGCACCTGGCGCGAGGTGCCGGGATTCGTCGATGCGACCACAGGCGGGTACGACGTGCGGGTGGTGGAGGTGCTCACCGCACTCGTCGACCGCACCTGCATCGAGAACCCCGCGGGTCCCGGCTGCTGACGGGGTCTACCCCTCTGGCCGCACGGCCCCACGCAGCTCCATCGCGGCGCGCGCGTACCGGACGGTGAGAACACCGGACACGAAGAGGATCCCCGCCCCGGCGATGACCCCGAAGCCGTCGCGCCCGTTCACGACCTGAGCGACCAGGATCGACGCCCCCGAGAGGGCGGCGAGACCGTACAGCGCGACCAGGCCGACAGCGGTGCGGAGCGTGAGAGCCGACATGAGCATGGCGACAACCTACATGCGCCGTTACTCCGCCCCGCTGCGCAGCGGCGAGCCGACGACCTCGAATCGTTGCCCACCCATCGCGCCGGACAGCAAGGGACGGGCTTCGGAGATCGCTGCCCGCACAGACGGCAGATCGAGCGATGCCCGGTGGGCGTCGGCCGATGTCCAGAGTTCGACCACGAAGACCGTGTCCGGCTCCTCCTCGGAGATGCCGACCTCGTAGAGCAGGCAGCCGACGGCGGCAAGGTCGGCGGAGGGGCGCGTGAGCAGGGCGACCAGCTCGTCGCGCTTGCCCGGGATCGTCCCCAGGGTGCCGGTGTTCGCGAATGTCATGCGCGAAGCCTGCCGGCAGCCTCCGACATCCGCTCCGACCGATCGGCGCCCGTGCCAGGATGAGCCCGTGACTGACCGCCTCATGTTGCTCGACACCGCGTCGCTGTACTTCCGCGCGTTCTACGGCGTGCCCGACAAGGTGCGCTCCCCCGACGGAACTCCCATCAACGCCGTGCGCGGGCTGCTCGACATGATCGCCAAGCTCACGACGACCTACGACCCGACCGACATGGTCGCCTGCTGGGATGACGACTGGCGTCCGCAGTGGCGCGTCGACCTCATCCCGACGTACAAGACGCACCGCGTCGCCGAAACGGTCACCGGAGCGCCCGACGTCGAGCAGGTGCCCGACCCGCTGGAGGCGCAGATCCCGGTGATTCGCGACGCCCTCGCCCTGCTGGGCATCCCGGTCGTCGGGCTTGCCGACCACGAGGCCGACGACGTCATCGGCACGCTCGCGACCCGGGCGACCATGCCGGTCGACATCGTCACCGGCGACCGCGACCTCTTCCAGCTCGTCGACGACGCCCGCGGCGTGCGGGTGATCTACACCGCCCGCGGCATGAGCAACCTCGAAGTCGTCACCGATGCGACCGTCGTGACCAAGTACCGCATCCTGCCGACCCAGTACGCCGACTACGCCACACTGCGCGGCGACGCCTCCGACGGCCTGCCGGGGGTCGCCGGAATCGGCGAGAAGACCGCCGCGACGCTGCTCGCCGCGCACGGGGACCTCGAGGGCATCCGGGCCGCCGCCGCCGCGAGCGAGGGGATGTCCGCCACCGTCGCGAGCCGCATCCTCGCCGCCGCCGACTACCTCGACGTCGCCCCGACGGTGGTGAAGGTCGTCACCGACCTCGCCATCGCGGCCCCCGCGTCGCGGCTGCGCGCACCGGATGCCGCGGCGCGCGAGGCGGCACAGGCGTTCGCCGAACGGTGGGGGCTCGGCACCTCGATGACGCGCGCCCTGGACGCGCTCGCCACCCGCGGCTGAGACCCGCGCGGTTCAGCGCCGCCGGCCGGTCCACTCCCGCAGACGATCCAGCGGCCACGTCGTGACGATGCGGTCGGCGGGCACCCCTGCGCGCTCGGCCCGCGCCGCGCCGTGATCGATCAGGGAGAGCTGCCCGGGCGCGTGGGCGTCGGAGTCGATCGAGAACAGGCATCCGAGCTCGAGCGCGAGCGCAAGCAGGTCATCGGGCGGGTCCTGCCTCTCCGGGCGGGAGTTGATCTCCACCGCCACCCCATGCTCGGCGCAGGCGGTGAACACCGCGCGGGCATCGAACTGCGACGGCGGGCGCGTGCCGCGCGAGCCTTCGACGAGCCGGCCGGTCACATGGCCGAGAACGTCCACCTGAGGGTCGGATGCCGCGGCGACGAGGCGGCGCGTCATCGGGCCCCGCTCCATTCGCAGCTTCGAATGCGCCGACGCGACCACGATGTCGAGATCGGCGAGGAGATCCTCCTGCTGGTCGAGCGCACCGTCGTCGAGGATGTCGACCTCGATGCCGCTGAGCAGGGTGAACCCCTCACCGCTGAACTCCGGGAGCAGGGCGAGCTGCTCGCGCAGCCGTTCCGCCGACAGCCCGTTGGCGACCCGCAGGCGTGGCGAATGGTCGGTGAGCGCCAGATACTCGTGGCCCAGTGCACGGCCGGCCTGGGCCATGAGGTCGATCGACGTCAAGCCGTCCGACCAGTCGGAGTGGCTGTGCAGGTCGCCACGCAGCAGCGCCCGCAGGCCCGAGCCCACGGGTGCGACGCCGGCGCTCTCGCGCAGTTCGGCGAGATACGCCGGAACGTCGCCTGCGAGGGCCTCCTGGATGACGGCGAAGGTCGACTCGCCGATCCCCTTGCGCCGCCGCAGCGCCGGGGTGTCACGCAGCTCGGCGTCGTCGAGGCCTTCGATCGCAGCCGCGGCAGCGCGGAACGCCTTCGACCGGTAGCGGGAGGCGCGCTCGCGCTCGAGCAGCGAGGCGATCTCACTCAGCGCGTCATACGGATGCATGGCGACAGAGTACGGGCCCGCACCGACGTGGTGCGGGCCCGTAGCGCCAGAAGGTCAGACCGAGGCGACCGACGACCGCTTCACGACGACCGGAACCGAGGCGAGGCGGTGGATCGCCCAGCCGAAGATGATCGACAGCACGCCGACGCCCATCGCGAAGGCCGAGACGCCGAACGAGACGACCGAGGTGAACAGCGAGGCACGCAGGAACGATGCGTTCATCATCGTCGCCCGCACCGGGTCCTCCTTGTCGAGCTCGGCGTAGGTCATGCCGTCGCTGGCCTGCAGCGCGTGGTGCTGGATGATGTCGGCCTGCACGAAGGCGGTGAACGGCCCTGCGACGGTCTGGCCCTGGAAGGCCATCGCGTCGTCGGGGATCGTGATGTTCTCGGCGCGCAGCTGGCTGGAGACCATGATCCAGACCACCAGGCCGACGACGATCAGCGCGATGCCACCGAGGATGCCGACGATGCCTGCTGCCTTGATGAGACCGGTCTTGCGGACGGGGGGCTCGATGGTGTCGGCCGTGGTGGCCGGTGCGTTCGACATGGGAGGTTTCTCCTAGAAGTGACGGGATGAAACCTCAACGTATCGTGAGCGCGCTCCCCCGCCGACCCGCCGGGCCGGAAGTAAACGTCTCAGCCCGCGAGCACCTGCGTCGCACCGACCCACGCCTGCAGGGTGGCGGCCGCCGCGCCCGAGTCGATGGCGTCCGCTGCGGCATCCTTCGCCTCCGCGAGCCGCTCCAGAATGGGCCGCTGCACCTGCGTCGGGTCGAGCGAGAGCCGGTAGGCGACCATGCCGGCGGCGGTGTTGAGCAGCACGATGTCGCGCACCGCGCCGGTCTCGCCGTCGAGCGTGCGGCGCACCACCTCTGCATTGTGCTCGGGCTCGCCGCCCAGGAGATCGTCGATGTCCGCCAGCGGGATGCCGAGGTCGCGCGGGTCCAGGTCGTGCTCGTGCACGTCGCCGAGGCTGATCTCCCACAGGCGGCTGTGCCCGGTGGTCGTCAGCTCGTCGAGGCCATCGTCGCCGCGGAAGACCAGTGCGGTCGCGCCGCGCGTGCGGAAGACCCCCGTGATCAGGGGCACGCGGTCGAGCTGGGCCACGCCGACGGCATTGGCCTCGGCGCGCGCCGGGTTGCACAGCGGGCCCAGGAAGTTGAACACCGTCGGCACGCCCAGCTCGCCGCGCGTGGCCGCCGCGTGGCGGAAGCCCGGGTGGAACGCGGAGGCGAACGCGAACGTGATGCCGGTGCGCTCGAGCGTCTCGGCGACAGCCTGCGGCGACAGCGTGAGGTCGACCCCCAGCGCCCGCAGCACGTCCGAGGACCCCGACTTCGAACTCGCCGCCTTGTTGCCGTGCTTGACGACGGGGATCCCGGATGCCGCGGCCACGATAGCCGACATCGTGGAGATGTTCACCGTGCCGAACCGGTCGCCACCGGTGCCGACGATGTCGAGCACCGCCGCGGGCACCGGCAGCGGCACCGCCGCTTCGAGGATCGCATCGCGGAAGCCGACGATCTCGTCGATCGTCTCCCCCTTCGCCCTGAGCGCGACGAGGAAACCGGCGAGCTGCGAGGGACTCGCCGCGCCGGTCATCACCTGTCGCATCGCCCATGTCGACTCGGACACGCTGAGGTCGCGGTCATCGAGAAGCGTGGTGAGGATTTCGGGCCAAGAAGTGAGCTCCGCCATGAGGGACGATCCTATCCTGGCGCGACCAGCGGATTCCGACGGCTTGTTAGGGTGGCCTAACCAACATTCGGGCCACACTCGGCTCTTCGATGCGAAACTCACGGGCCACTTTCAGCCATAATGAATGTGTGACGAGCACCTCTACGAGCTATCCCCAGGCCATGCGGTCGGTCAAGCGACCAGACCCGGTCGCTGTCGGCACCATCGTCTGGCTCGGCAGCGAAGTCATGTTCTTCGCCGGCCTTTTCGCGATCTTCTTCACGCTGCGCAGCACCTCGCCTGAGCTGTTCGCCGAGCGATCCGAGATCCTGAACGTCCCCTTCGCAGCGATCAACACGTTCATCCTCGTGATGTCGTCGTTCGCGTGCCAGGCGGGCGTGTTCGCCGCCGAGCGTTTCCAGTCCTACCGCACCGGCAGCCTCTGGAACGTGCGCAAGTGGGGCATGGTCGAGTGGTTCTTCCTCACGTTCGTCATGGGCGCCGTCTTCGTCTCCGGTCAGATCTGGGAGTACGCCACCCTCGTCGCCGAGGGCCTGCCGATCAGCGCGGACCCCTACGCGTCGGCCTTCTACATCACCACCGGATTCCACGCCATTCACGTCACCGGCGGGCTCATCGCCTTCCTCCTGGTGATCGGCCGCGCGTACGCCGTCAAGAACTTCGGCCGCAAGGAGATGACCACCGCGATCGTGGTCTCCTACTACTGGCACTTCGTCGACGTCGTGTGGATCGTGCTGTTCGCCGTCATCTACCTGCTGCCCTTCGTAAGCTGAGAGCGAGCTGAAAACCGACATGGCACGACACACCTCCCGTCGCCCGAACGGACGCCGCAGCCCCTGGGCCGCCGCCGCTCTCATCGGCATCGGCCTGCTGGTCACCGGCGGCGTCTACGCCGGAGCCTCCGCAGCGGTCGCCGCGGCCGAGCCGCAGACCGTCGCCTCCACCCTCACCGTCGAAGACGGCAAGAAGCTCTTCCAGGCCAACTGCGCCACCTGCCACGGTCTCGACCTGCAGGGCTCCGAGAACGGCCCGTCGCTGTACGGCGTCGGCGAGCTCTCCGTCGAGTTCCAGATGGCCACAGGTCGCATGCCGCTGCAGATGCAGGGACCGCAGGCGCCGCAGAAGCCCGTCCAGTTCACGCAGGAGCAGATCGAGGCGATCGCCGCCTTCACGCAGTCGGTGGCCCCCGGCCCCACGTACCCCGACGCGAACATCATCGACGGCGACGGCGACGTCTCCAACGGTGCCGAGCTCTTCCGCATCAACTGCGCCATGTGCCACAACGTGGCCGCGGCCGGCGGTGCCCTCACCGAGGGCAAGTACGCTCCCCCCCTGACCGACACCAGCGCGCTGCACATCTACGCGGCGATGGTCACCGGACCGCAGAACATGCCGGTCTTCAACGACATGACCCTCAGCACCGACGAGAAGCGCGACATCATCTCCGCGCTGATGTACATGCAGGAGAACCCGTCGCCCGGCGGCTTCTCCCTCGGCTCGCTCGGCCCCGTCTCGGAGGGTCTCTTCATCTGGATCTTCGGTATCGGCAGCCTCATCGCCCTCACCGTGTGGATCACGGCGAAGTCGAACTGATCGATCACTGACACAGCATCACGGAACGCACGAGGAGCACCATGACACACGAGGACGACGCGCTCGAGCACGAGAGGGCTTCCTGGAAGCCCTCCCCGGGGCTCGCGGTCGCGGTTTCCGACCCCGTGCAGAACCCCGGACTGCCGCCGCACCGCGCGCGCGTCACCGACAAGGACCCCGCCGCCATGCAGCGGGCCGTGCGCACGGTCTACACCCTGTTCTATCTGTCCCTCGCCGGGAGCATCTGGGCGGTCGCCGCCTACATGATCTTCCCGATCGAGAGCGGGCAGATGATCGACATCCGCAACAACAACCTCTTCATCGGTCTGGGTATCGCCCTGGCACTCCTGGCGATCGGCATCGGCGCCATCCACTGGTCCAAGGCGATCATGTCGGACAAGGAGTTCATCGAGCCCCGTCACGCCACCCGCGGCCGTGACAGCACCCGCGAGGCTGCTGTCGAGGTCTTCCGCGAGGCGAACGAGGAGTCCGGCTTCGGCCGCCGCGCGATGATCCGCAACTCGCTGATCGCCGCCGTCGTGGCATCCGTGGTGCCCGGTATCACGCTCTTCCGCGGCCTCGCCCCGGAGAGCAGCCCCGAGCACCCGCACGCCGGCGACCCGGTCTATCTGCTCAGCCACACCATGTGGAAGAAGGGCGAGCGTCTCGCGCACGACCCCAGTGGTCTGCCGATCCGCGCCGCCGACCTGACCCTCGGCTCCGCCGTGCAGGTGATCCCCGAGTCGCTCGCGACCATGAGCCACCACGACGGCTATCTCGAGGAGAAGGCCAAGGCCATCGTGCTGCTGGTGCGTCTGCTCCCCGAGCAGCTCAAGGAGACCCCGGAGCGCCGTGACTGGTCGTACAACGGCATCGTCGCGTACTCCAAGGTCTGCACGCACGTCGGTTGCCCCGTTGCGCTCTACGAGCAGCAGACCCATCACCTGCTGTGCCCCTGCCACCAGTCGCAGTTCGACGTCTCCGACGGCGCGGCTGTCATCTTCGGCCCCGCGGCCCGTCCGCTGCCGCAGCTGCCCATCATGGTCGACGACGAGGGCTACCTCGTCGCCCGCAGCGACTTCACCGAGCCGGTCGGCCCGAGCTTCTGGGAGCGTCATTGAGCACCGCAACTGTCACTGAGGAAACGACCGAGAGGCCGAAGAACTCCGACGAGAAGCCGCTGGGCGGTCGTTTCGTCGCGGGTGCGGCCAACTACCTCGACGAGCGCACGAGCATCTCGGGCCTGGTCAAGGAGCTCGGACGCAAGATCTTCCCCGACCACTGGTCGTTCATGCTCGGCGAGATCGCTCTGTGGAGCTTCGTCGTCGTGCTCATCTCGGGTACCTTCCTGACGTTCTTCTTCCAGGCGTCGATGGTCGAGACCCACTACTACGGCGCCTATCCCCCCATGCGCGGCATCGAGATGTCCGCCGCGCTGGAGTCGACCCTGCGGCTGTCCTTCGACATCCGCGGCGGCCTGCTGGTGCGCCAGATCCACCACTGGGCTGCGCTGGTGTTCGTCGCCGGCATCGGCGTGCACATGCTCCGCGTGTTCTTCACCGGTGCGTTCCGCAAGCCGCGCGAGCTGAACTGGGTGATCGGCTTCGTGCTGTTCGTCCTGGCCATGGGTGAGGGCTTCACCGGCTACTCGCTCCCCGACGACCTGCTCTCGGGCAACGGCCTGCGCATCATCGACGGCATGGTCAAGGGAATCCCGCTGATCGGCACATGGACGTCGTTCCTGCTGTTCGGCGGCGAGTTCCCGGGTGTCGACATCGTCGGCCGCCTGTACGTGCTGCACATCCTGCTGCTGCCCGCCATCCTGGTGGCACTGCTGGCGCTGCATCTCATGCTCATGATCATCAACAAGCACACGCAGTTCGCCGGCCCCGGCCGCACGAACAGCAACGTCGTGGGCTACCCGATGGTCCCCGTCTACATGTCGAAGATGGGCGGGTTCTTCTTCGTCACCTTCGGTGTGATCGTGCTGATCGCGTCGCTGTTCACGATCAACCCGGTGTGGAACTACGGTCCGTACGACCCGTCGCCGGTGTCCGCAGGAACCCAGCCCGACTGGTACATCGGCTTCGCCGACGGCGCGCTGCGCCTGGTCCCGCCGCACCTGGAGTCGGTCTTCCTCGATCGCACGTGGTCGTGGAACATCATCCTGCCGCTCGGCGTGCTGGTCGTCTTCATCCTGCTGGTCGCCATCTACCCCTTCCTCGAGGCGTGGATCACCGGCGACAAGCGCGAGCACCACATCGCACAGCGTCCCCGCAACGCCGCCACCCGCACCGCCATCGGCGCCGCCGGTGTCACGTTCTACGCGGTGCTGTGGGCCGCAGCCTCGTCCGACCTCATCGCGACGCACTTCCATCTCACGATGGAGGGTGTCATCCACGCCCTGCAGGCGCTGCTGATCGTCGGACCGGTGCTCGCCTACTTCGTCACCAAGCGCATCGCCATCGCGCTCCAGAAGAAGGACCGCGAGATCGTCCTTCACGGCTACGAGTCCGGTCGCATCGTGCGCCTCCCCGGCGGCGAGTACATCGAGGTCCACCAGCCCGTCGACGAGTACGAGCGCGTCAAGCTCGTGGACTACGAGACGCAGGCACCGCTGGTCGTGCGCCCCAACGACAAGGGCCGCATCCCGTGGCACGAGAACCTGCGCGCCTCGCTGTCGCGCTGGTTCTTCGAGGACCGTCTCACCCCGCTCACCCAGACCGAGCTGGACGCGGCGCTCGAGCACCAGCACCACTCGCTCGACCACATCGAGGAGGAAGAGGTCGCCGAGCTGCAGGGCGCCCACGACCGCGCGGGCGTGCCCGACGCTCCCCTCCACCCGATCGACGACGGTCACAACAGCGAGACGGCCAACCGGCCCTCGAACGTGATCGTCCCCGAGAAGGACGACGACACGAAGAAGTAACCCGGGCGCAGCCCGCAGACCGAAGGCCCCGGTGTCCGCACCGGGGCCTTCGTCGTCGTCGGCGCAGGCAGGATTCCGCCGCCTCCTGGCCGTTCGCCTGCTCGTCCGTCGAGCCCGCGATCCCCTAGCGTCGACCCATGACCTCCCCCGACGCCCACGCCCACTTCTCCGCGCGACTGGCCCACGAGACCGACCCGTCCGACGTCTACGCCGCGCAGCGCGCCGGAGACAGCTTCGTCCTGGTGGATGTGCGCAGTGACGCCGCATGGGCGCAGGGCCGCATTCCGGGAGCGATCCACCTCCCCTACCGGGACATCCCCGCACGGGCACGCGGCGAACTCGACAGCGCCGTGCCCGTCGTCGTCTACTGCTGGGGTCCCGGGTGCAACGCCGGCACGCGCGGCGCCCGGGAATTCGCCGCCGCAGGCTTCCGTGTGCGCGAGATGATCGGCGGCTACGAGTACTGGGCGCGCGAGGGGCAGCCGATCGAGAACGACGACGGTCCGCTCCCCCGTACGCTCGATCCGCTCACCACGGTGGTGCGCTGATCACGACGGACACGACCGCGCGCGGACGGTGAGCCGTGTCAGGCGCTCTCGAGCCCTTCGGCGAACCGCGCGGTGGCGGCGCCAGCGAAACGCACGGAAGCATCCGCCACGGTGCCGCTGGGCGCCGTGCTCACGTCGCAGACGACCGCCGTGGCGTTGTCGCGGGTGCCGGCATCCAGCGCCACCCGCACGACCCACTCCGCTGCCCGCTCAGGGGTCGGTGCGAGCTCGAGAAGGCGGGCGAGTTCGTCGAACGGCACGTAGTCGCTCACGCCGTCGCTGCACAGCAGCCAGCGATCGCCCGCGACCGGTTCGAGCTCGGCGACGCTGATGACGTCTTCCTCGCCACCTCCGAGCGAGGCGGTGATGATGTTGCGGCGCGGATCGACGGCGGCCTCCTCGGCACTGAGGATCCCCTGGTCCACCAGCGCCTGCACCAGGGAGTCGTCGCGGGTCTGCCGGCTGAGAGCGCCGTCGCGCCACAGATAGGCGCGGGAGTCCCCCGTATGGGCGAGGAGCAGCGAGCCGGCTTCGCTCAGCCACAGCCCGGTGAAGGTGGTCGCCATGCCGACGAGGGCGGGATCGCGGCGCGCATGGGCGCCGATGTCCCAGTTCGCCCAGCGCACGCGCTCCGCCAGCTGCTCCGCGTCACGCATGGGACCGGCGCCCACCACGAGGCGATGGAGCAGCGCCGCAGACGCCAAATCGCCTGCAGGGCCGCCACCGACGCCGTCGGCGACGCCCGCACCCCAGGATGCCGCGAAGGCGGCATCTTGGTTGACGGTGCGGAACTCACCGACGTCCGAGACGGCGGCGGCTCTGAGGCGAGCCGGCATGAGGATGATCAGCGGGCGAAGTAGCCGCGGTAGTACTCGAAGACCCAGCCCACGAGGGCGACCACGAACACGGCCAGGCCGATCGGGATCATGAACGTGCCCACGGCGAAGCCGATCATGGCCAGCGCAGCCGAGAAGGCCAGCACGATGGGCCACCACGACCACGGGCTGAACTCGCCCAGCTCAGGGTCACCGTCATCGATGTCGGCCGTGAGGATGTCCTCGGGCAGCTCGCCGCCCTGGGCTTTGTGCACGCGGCTCACGTAGAAGCCGATGAGAGCGGCCATGAACACCGAGAAGAACAGCGCCACGGTGCCGACCCACTCGATGGCCTGGTTCCACGGGAGGCTGGGGTGGGCGATGATGTTCCACCCCGTGTAGACGACGGCGACGATCAGGAAGAAGACCGCGAGGAGCCACCAGAGGTTGACGTTCGTCTTCATGCCTACTTCACCTCTCCCTCGTTGACGTCGACAACGGGCGCATCGGGGGCATCCTTCGCCGGTCCGACGCCCACGGGCACGGCCGCTTCAGGGTGGTTCAGGTCGAATGCGGGCCGCTCGCTGCGGATGCGCGGGATCGACGTGAAGTTGTGGCGCGGCGGCGGGCAGCTCGTGGCCCACTCCAGCGATCCGCCGTAGCCCCACGGGTCGTTGACCGTGACGCGCGGCGCCTTGCGGGCGGTGATCCACACGTTCAGGAAGAACGGCAGCATCGAAATTCCGAGGATCATCGCACCCACGGTGGAAACCTGGTTCTCCCACGTCCAGCCGTCAGCGGCCGAGTAGTCGGCGTAGCGGCGGACCATGCCGTCGACACCCAGCCAGTGCTGGACGAGGAACGTCATGTGGAAGCCGATGAACAGCAACCAGAAGTGCACGTAGCCGAGACGCTCGTTGAGCATGCGGCCGGTCCACTTGGGCCACCAGAAGTAGAAGCCGGCGAACATCGCGAACACGACGGTGCCGAAGACCACGTAGTGGAAGTGCGCGACCACGAAGTACGAGTCGGACAGATGGAAGTCCAGCGGCGGCGACGCCAGGATGACGCCGGTGAGACCACCGAAGACGAACGACACCAGGAAGCCGAGCGCGAAGACCATGGGGGTCTCGAAGGTGATCGACCCTCGCCACATCGTGCCGATCCAGTTGAAGATCTTCACCCCTGTCGGCACCGCGATCAGCATCGTCATGAGCGCGAAGAACGGCAGCAGCACGGCACCGGTGACGTACATGTGGTGCGCCCAGACGGCGACCGACAGCGCAGCGATGGCGATGGTGGCGTAGACGAGCGTCTTGTATCCGAAGATCGGCTTGCGGCTGAACACCGGGAAGATCTCCGAGACGATGCCGAAGAACGGCAGCGCGATGATGTACACCTCAGGGTGACCGAAGAACCAGAACAGGTGCTGCCAGAGGAGCACGCCGCCGTTCTGCGGGTCGAAGATGTGCGAGCCGAGGATGCGGTCCGAGGCTGCCGACAGGATGGCCGCGGCCAGCACCGGGAACGCCATCAGGATCAGGATGCTCGTGATCAGCGTGTTCCAGGTGAAGATCGGCATGCGCCACATCGTCATACCGGGGGCGCGCATCGTCACGATCGTGGTGATGAAGTTCACCGCACCCAGGATCGTGCCGAAGCCGCTCATGCCCAGGCCGAGCATCCACAGGTTTCCGCCCGCGCCCGGCGAGAAGCTCGCGTTGGCGAGCGGCTGGTACGCGAACCATCCGAAGGATGCCGCGCCCTGCGGGGTGAGGAAGCCCGAGATCGCGATGAGCGACCCGAAGAGGAACAGCCAGAAGGCGAAGGCGTTCAGACGCGGGAACGCCACGTCGGGCGCACCGATCTGCAGCGGCAGGATCGCGTTGGCGAAGCCGGCGAACAGCGGCGTCGCGAACATCAGCAGCATGATCGTGCCGTGCATCGTGAACAGCTGGTTGTACTGCTCCATGGTCGGCACGACCTGCATGCCGGGCTCGAACAGCTCGGCGCGGATGATCAGCGCCATCACGCCGCCGAGCAGGAAGAAGAGCACCGACGCGATCAGGTACATGTACCCGATGGTCTTGTGATCGGTGGAGGTGATCCACTTGACGATCAGGTTGCCCTTCTGCTCCACGCGGGACGAGCTCAGAAGCGCGGCCTGGCGGGGAGGAAGGGTGGTGGTGCGGGTGCGTTCGGTGCCCTCGAGCGTCGTCGCCATATCAGTCGTCTCCCTCTGACGATGCCCCGGTGCCCGGCAGGTTCTGCAGGCGGTCGTAAGCCTCGTTGATGTCACCCGTCTGGCCCGCGTCGCGCAGGGTCTCGAGGTATTCGTCGTACTCGGCCTCGCTGACGACCTCCACGTTGAAGAGCATCATCGAGTGGTACTCGCCGCACAGCTCGGCGCACTTGCCGGCGTACGTGCCCTCGCGGGTGGGCGTGAAGGACCAGTAGTTGTCCTTGCCGATGTACATGTCCTTCTTGTACAGGAAGTCGATGATCCAGAACGAATGGATCACATCGCGCGACTGCAGCTGGATCTTCACGGTCTTGTCGACCGGCAGGTAGAGCGTCGGCAGGGCGGCCTGGTCGATGTCACCGTTCGCAGCGGCCTGCGCCTGGACACCCATCGTCCAGACGGCGTCGTCCTCATCGCCGTCTTCGGCGTTGTACTGGAAGTCCCACGACCACTGCTTGCCGATGGCCGTGATGGACACGTCGGGGTCGTCGTACTGGGTCTCGAGGATCGCCTGGTCACGCGCGGTGAAGGCGAAGAAGCCCATGACGAGGATCAGCGGCACGACCGTGTAGAAGATCTCGATCGGCATGTTGTACCGCATCTGCACCGGCAGACCGGTCTGGCCGCGGCGACGACGGTAGGCGATGGCCGCCCAGCCCATGAGACCCCACGTGACGATGCCCACGACGAGGAGCACGATCCAGGAGGTGACCCAGAGGCCGGAGACCATGTCGACCTGGTTGGTCGCTGGCGTACCGTCCTCCACGAAGCCGGGGAGATAGCCGTTGAGCTCCGTAGGCGTGCAGGCGGCGAGAGTGATCGCCGTGACTGCTCCCAACGGGACGACGGCCCAGCGGAGGCGGCGTTTTGATCGCACGGTGCACCTTTCCGGACGCGGGTATGACCAACTCAGTCTAGGGCAAGGTCACACGGGATTCAGGCCAACCATTCAGGTCCTGATACGCGTCGTCCGGCGGGTTTCCGGTGCTGATCAGCACCGGAGCCGCCGGACGTTCGCTCGCGAAACCTTCAGATCAGTGGAAGCTGTCGCCGCACGCGCAGCTGCCCGCTGCGTTGGGGTTGTCGATGGTGAACCCCTGCTCGGAGATGGTGTCCTTGAAGTCGATCATGGCGCCATCGAGGTACGGGACGCTCATGTCGTCGACGATGACCTCCACGCCGTCGAAGTCGACGGTCTTGTCGCCGTCGAGGTACCGCTCGTCGAAGTAGAGCTGGTAGATGAGGCCGGAGCAGCCGCCGGGCTGCACCGCAACGCGAAGCCGCAGGTCGTCGCGGCCCTCCTGGTCGAGCAGGCTCTTGACCTTTGCGGCGGCGGCGTCGGTGAGCGAGACGCCGTGGTCGCGGGCGACCTCGGCGACGGGCTGTGCGGTGTCGGTCATGTGCTCTCCCGTGGTTCGGGCCGCTGGAGGGCGGCAGATGGCACGATTCTACGCCTGCCCTCTGGGGAACGGGCTCGGATCAGGCGGTGCGGGCGTCGAGACGCTCCAGCAGCAGCGCCTCCGACACGAGGGCGTTGCGGAACGTCTCGAGGTGCAGCGACTCGTTGGGGCTGTGCGCCCGCGCGTGCGGGTCCTCGACGCCCGTGACGAGGATCTGCGCGGCGGGGAACTCCCGCACCAGGTCCGAGATGAAGGGGATCGATCCGCCGACGCCGATGTCGACCGGGTCGACGCCATAGCCCTCCGCGAGGGCGGCGCGGGCGTCGGCGACGGCCCAGCCGTCGCCGTCGACGAGAAACCCGTCGCCGCAGTCGACGTCCGAGAAGGTCAGCTGGGCGCCGAAGGGCGCGTGGGCGCGCAGGTGCGCCTCGAGAGCGTCGTACGCCTCCTGGGCCGACTGTCCCGGGGCGACGCGCGTGCTGATGACGACGGACACCTCGGGGCTGAGGGTGTTCGAGGCGTTCACGACGCTCGGGGCATCGATGCCGGTGACGGTGATGGACGGCTTGTTCCAGATGCGGCTGAGGATCGTGCCCCCGCCGATGGGCGAAACCCCCTCGGGCAGTCCCGCCTCGTCGCGCAGCGTGGCCTCACCGTACTCGGGGGTCTCGGCGTTACGGTGACCCAGCCCGGCGACGGCGACGCCGCCGTCGGCATCCCACAGCGTCGACAGCAGCGTGATCGTCGCCATCATCGCATCGGGCACGGCGCCGCCGAACATGCCGGAGTGCGAGGCGTGGTCGAGTGTGCGCACCGTGAGGGTGAAGCGCGCGTTGCCGCGCAACGACACCGTGAGGGCGGGCGTGCGGGAGTCCCAGTTGCCCGAGTCGGCCACGACGATGACGTCGGCACGCAGCGCGTCGGCGTTGTCGTGCAGGAAGGCGGCGAAGGAGCGCGAGCCCGCCTCCTCCTCGCCCTCGATGAACAGGGCGACGCCCAGATCGAAGTCGGTGCCGAGAACCTCGGTGAGGGCGCGGAGGGCGCCGATGTGCGCCATCACTCCGGCCTTGTCGTCGGCGGCGCCGCGGCCGTAGAGGCGCCCGTCGCGCACGGTGGGTTCGAACGGCGTCGACTCCCACAGCGACTCGTCACCGACCGGCTGCACGTCGTGGTGCGCGTAGAGCAGGATCGTGGGGCGGCCGTTGCGGGCTGCGCGGGTGGCGAGCACCGCCGGCATCCCCCGCTCGTCGGTGCCGGGGATGGCCGCGTCGCGGATCTCGACGCGGTCGAAGATCCCGAGGCCCTCGGCGAGCTCCTTCACCGCCTCGGCGCTGCGACGCACCTGGGCCGGGTCGAAGCCGGGAAAGGCGATCGACGGGATGCGCACGAGCGACCCGAGATCGGCCAGGGCGGCGGGAACGGCGGCGGTGGCGGCGGCACGCACCGCATCGGGTCGGGACAGCTCGGAGGTCATGCGGGTAATCTTAGGTCAACCCGCTTTTCGCACTATCCAGAGGATCCCCGTGGCCAACACCCCCACCCCCGCGCCGAAGGACTCGTCGCTCGCGACGCCCACCGAGCAGGCCGGACCCGGTAAGGGCCGCCCCACCCCGTCGCGTGCCGAGCGCGAAGCAGCGCGCAAGCGCCCCCTCGTCGCCGACACCAAAGAGGCCCGCGCCCGCGCGAAGGCCGAACTCGCCGCCGCCCGCGAGAAGGCCCGCGTCGGCATGGCCAACGGCGAGGACCGTTATCTTCCCGCCCGCGACAAGGGGCCGCAGCGCAAGTTCGCCCGTGACTTCGTCGACGCGGGCTGGCACCTCGGCGAGGCCGTGATGCCGATGATGCTCCTGGTCATCGTCCTCACCTTCATCCCGATCGCCGCGATCACCTACTGGTCGTTCGTTGGCCTGTGGATCTTCATCATGTTCGTCATCGGCGACATGATCATCACCTCGATCCGGGTGAAGAAGGCGGCCAAGGAGCGCTTCGGTGCCGCCCGCATGGAGAAGGGCCTGGGCTGGTATGCGGCGATGCGCACCATCCAGATGCGCTTCATGCGGCTGCCCAAGCCTCAGGTCAAGCGCGGCCAGCACCCCTGAGACCGCGGTTGATCTGCCGCGCCCACAGCGGGCCGCGGTAGAGGAACGCGGTGTACCCCTGCACGAGGTTCGCTCCCGCCGCCAGGCGCTCACGCACGTCGACAGCGGTCTCCACTCCCCCGACCGAGATCACGCAGAACTCCTCGGGGACGACCGCGCGCACCAGCCGCAGCACCTCGAGTGACCGCTGCTTCAGCGGCGCACCCGACAGCCCGCCGGCACCTGCGGCGGCGACGACGTCGGCATCCGTCACCAGTCCCTCGCGGGAGATCGTCGTGTTCGTGGCGATGATCCCCGCAAGGCCGGTGTCGACCGCGAGCCGTGCGATCGCCTGCACCTCGTCGTCGGGCAGATCCGGCGCGATCTTCACCAGCAGCGGGGTGTCGCCGGCTGCCTCGCGGACGGCGGCCAGCAGCGGCCGCAGCGTCTCGACGGCCTGCAGTCCACGCAGACCCGGGGTGTTCGGCGACGAGACGTTCACGACCAGGTAGTCCGCCAGCGGCGCCAGCAGACGGGTGCTGGTGACGTAGTCCGCGGTCGCGTCCTCGACGTCGACGACGCGGCTCTTGCCGATGTTGACGCCGAGCACCGCACGCTTCGAGCGGCGCCGCAGCGCGCGCAGGCGGGATGCCGCCGCCGCCGCGCCATGGTTGTTGAAGCCCATCCGGTTCACCACGGCGCGGTCGGGGATCAACCGGAACAGCCGCGGTCGCGGGTTGCCCTCCTGCGGCACAGCGGTGAGCGTTCCCACCTCGACGTGGCCGAAGCCGAGCGCCCACAGGCCCGCGGCGCCGGTGACGTCCTTGTCGAAGCCCGCGGCCACCCCGAACGGGGAATCGAACGTGAGCCCCAGCGCCTGCGTGCGCAGTTCGGGGGCGGGCGCGGTCAGACGCCGGGCGAGCGGGGCGAGCGGCCGCGTGCCGAGCAGGCGGATCACCGTCATCGCCGCGTGGTGCGCGGTCTCGGGATCCATGCGGGACAGGACGGTGCGGAAGAGGAGCGGATACATCCCCTCCAGCCTAGAGCCGCCGATTGCGGGTGTCAGTCCGCGGCGGCGGCGGCGCTCATCACGCCGGCGGCGTGATCGGCGCGCAGCTGCGCGATCGCCGCCTCGAAGTCCTCGAGGGAGTCGAACGCCTGATAGACGCTCGCGAACCGCAGGTAGGCGACCTCGTCGAGGTGGCGCAGCGGCCCGAGGATCGCCAGTCCGATGTCGTTCGTATCGATCTGCGACGAGCCGGTCTGGCGCACCGCCTCCTCGACGCTCTGCGCGAGGATCGCCAGATCGCCTTCGGTCACCGGCCGACCCTGGCAGGCCTTGCGCACGCCTGACATGACCTTCTCGCGGCTGAACGGCTCGATGACACCGGAGCGCTTGATGACGTTGAGGCTCGCCGTCTCGACCGTGGAGAACCGTCCGCCGCACTGGGGACACTGCCGCCGCCGGCGGATGCTGAGGCCGTCGTCGCTGGTGCGCGAGTCGACGACGCGGGAATCGGGATGACGGCAGAAAGGACAGTGCATGGCAGAGAAAGACTAACCCTCGAACCGGGCGGTCACCGCTTCGCCGTGTGCGGGGAGCACCTCGGCGTCGGCCAGCGCGACGATCGCGTCGGCCACGGCGGCCAGGGCGTCGTGGTCGTAGGTGATGATCTGCTGCGGCCGCAGGAACGTCGAGGCCGAGAGCCCTGCGGCGTAGCGCGCCTGGCCTCCGGTGGGCAGGACGTGGTTGCTTCCCGCCAGGTAGTCCCCCAGGCTCACCGGCGACGCCGCGCCCACGAACACCGCTCCCGCGTTGACGAAGTCGTCGATCCGGGGGGCGGCGAGGTGCAGCTCGAGGTGCTCGGGCGCGTACGCATTGCTGAACGCGGTGGCGGCGGCGATGTCGTCGACCAGCACGATCGCCGACTGCGGGCCGGCGAGGGCCGCCGCGATGCGCTCGGCGTGCAGGGTGCGCCCCGCGCGCTCGGCGACGGATGCCGCGACGGCGTCGGCCAGCTCGGCGGAGTCGGTGACGAGGACGGCCGAGGCCTGCTCATCGTGCTCGGCCTGACTGATGAGGTCCGCGGCGACCAGCACGGGGTCGGCGCTGTCGTCGGCGACGATCAGGATCTCGGTGGCACCGGCCTCGGAATCGGTGCCGACGACCCCGGCGACGGCGCGCTTGGCGGCCGCGACGAAGTTGTTGCCGGGCCCCGTGACGACATCGACCGGCTCGAGCCCGATGTCCTCCACCCCGTAGGCGAACGCGCCGATCGCGCCGGCGCCGCCCATCGCGTACACCTCGGTGACGCCGACCAGCCGCGCTGCGGCGAGGATCACCGGGTGCACCCGCCCGCCGTGCTCACGCTGCGGCGGCGAGGCCAGGGCGACATCGCTCACCCCGGCGACCTGCGCCGGCACGACGTTCATGACGACGCTCGACGGGTACACCGCCTTGCCCCCGGGAACGTAGACGCCGGCGCGGCGCACCGGGCGCCACCGCTGCTCGATGCGTGCGCCCGGCGCCGGTGTGACGACCGCGGACGCGGGCACCTGTGCGGCCGAGGCCTCACGCACGCGGCGGATCGCCTCTTCCAGGGCGGCGCGCACCGTCGGGTCGAGGGTCGCGAGGGCTTCGTCCAGGTGCGCGTCGGGGACGCGAACGGCGTGACCGGACACCCCGTCGAAGCGCTCGGCCTGTTCGCGCAGCGCCGCCTCGCCTCGGCCCGCCACGTCATGCACCAACTGTGCGGCCGTGGTGAGGGCTTCGGCGCGGGCCGCCTGGGCGCGGGGCCCCCGCGACGAGGCGCTTCAGCCGGGGCGCTCAGCCTCGGGTGACGCCGGAGGTGTCGTGGAGGTAGCCGACCCGGCCGTCCTCGTGACGCACGACGAACGTCTCGTCCCGGTCCTCGATGACGAGCGCCCACGCCGTGGGGCCGATGCGGAACAGCGGCATCCCCTGGTCGTCGACCACGTCGCGCTCGACCGGCACAAGGGCCCAGAACGGCTCGGTGGCGGCGGAAGCGGGACCGGCATCTTCAAAGAGTGCGGCGGTCTCGTCGACGTCGTCCGGCGCGGAGACGATGACGGCCTCCTCGGAATCGGTCACGATGACCGCCTCGGTTTCCCCGTCGTCGACGACCGCGGCGGACGCGAACGGCTCATCGTCGTAGGACCGCTCGACATCGGGGTTCTCGCCGAAGGCGGCGACGTCGTCGGCAGGGGTGCCTGCGGGCGCGGAGGCGTCGCGCGACGCGTCATCGGCCGGAACGTCGTACCGGGGCGCCGGTGCGGAACCTCCCGGCGCGGAGGCATACCCTGCGGGAACCGCGGCGGGAGGGGTGGCGCCGGCCGCGTCAGCAGGCTGCGCCTCATGAGAGGAAGCAGGACGCGGGGTCCGCGGACGGGGGGTCACCGGCCGCAGGGGGCGGGCGTTACGGTGCGCGGGCACTTCGCGGCGGTGCTGGAAGTCCTCCGCCAGCGCCGGGATGAGCGGGGCGAACACCGTCAGCACCACTCCGGCGAGCATGAGGAAGAACTCCACCCACACCACCCAGCTGCTCAGCCAGATGCCGGACTGCACACCCCGCGCGACGTTCGTCCACAGCGCGGCGAGCCACACCGTCGCCGACACCGAGAAGGCGACCGAGGCGAATTGGTCGATGCCGAGCGAGCCGACCCGGCGGATGCCGTCGGGCGAGAAGCGGCGCAGCACGATGAGGAAGACCGCCACCGTCGGCACGCCGATGGTGAGGATCCAGTCGAGGCCGGCGTTCCATACCGAGCCGCCCAGTCCCAGGCCTGCCTCGAGTCGCGGGTCGTGGTACAGCGAGAAGAACGACACGACGAAGGCGAGGACCCACACCGCGATCAGCGCCACTTCGCGCACCGAGAACGGGCCGACGCCGTACTGCACGGGGGTCCCGGTCGTGTCCTGTTCGGCCGTCGCGCCGCCGTGCGGCGCATCGGTGCTGTGGTCGGAGGTCGTAGCGGTGCTGTCGTCGATTCGATCGTCGGTCACGGTGCTCCCTTCGTCGTTGCGCCGAGGCGCGTGTACCGATGCTAGCGGTCTCATCCCAGGCAGTGGGGACCCAGCAGGCCTTTCAGCTCGCCGTAGAGGTCGGCGGTGATCTGAACATGCATGGGCACTTCGAACACCTTCGCCACACCGCCCTTGTGCACCTTCAGCGTCACTTCGGTGTCACCGCGGTGACGGGTGAGCACGTGCGCGAGCTCTCCGATCACCGCCTCGGTCGCCCGATGCTCGGGCAGGGTGAGGGTCAGCGGACCCGATGCCTCGGTGCTGCCGAGGTCGGGCGAGAACGCGGACTGCCCGTGCAGATTCAGCCCGTCGTCGCGACGCGACACGCGGCCGCGCACGACCAGGATCGAGTCGGCCACGAGCATCGACTGGAACTCGGTGTAGGTCTTGCCCATGAACATCACGGTGACCTCGCCGTTGAAGTCCTCCACCGTGATCATGCCGTAGGGGTTGCCGCTCTGCTTCGCGACGCGGTGCTGCACGCTCGTGACGAGACCGGCGATGGTCACCTGGTCGCCGTCCTGCACGTCTTCGGAGGCCAGCAGATCGTGGATCGACATCGAGGCGTGCTTGGCCAGTGGGATCTCCAGCCCCGCCAGCGGGTGGTCGGAGACGTACAGACCGAGCATCTCCCGCTCGAAGGCGAGCTTGTCCTTCTTGGTCCACTCCGGACGCTCGGGCACCTTGGCGGGCGCGACCTCCTCGGCCTCGTCGTACAGGCTGTCGAAGTCGAACCCGATGGCGCCCGTCGCGGCCTTCCGCTTGGAATCCACGGCCGCCTCGGTGGCATCCTCGTGGATCTCCATGAGCGCGCGGCGCGTCGAGCCCAGTGAGTCGAACGCACCGGCCTTGATGAGCGATTCGACCGTGCGCTTGTTGGCGACGTGGATCGGCACCTTGGTGAGGAAGTCGTGGAAGCTGACGAAATTGTCGTCGGCGCGGGCGGTGACGATGCCGTCGACGACGTTCGTGCCCACGTTGCGCACCGCACCCAGTCCGAAGCGGATGTCCTCTCCCACGGCGGCGAAGTACCGGATGGACTCGCGCACGTCCGGCGGCAGCACCCGGATGCCCATGCGGCGGCACTCGTTGAGGTACACCGCGAGCTTGTCCTTCGCGTCGCCCACGCTCGTCAGCAGCGCAGCCATGTACTCAGCCGGGTAGTGCGCCTTCAGGTACGCCGTCCAGTACGACACCAGGCCGTAGGCGGCGGAGTGGGCCTTGTTGAAGGCGTAGTCGGAGAAGGGCAGGAGGATGTCCCACAGCTTCTGGACGGCGGCGTCGGAGAATCCGTTCGCGTGCATGCCGGCCTGGAAGCCCGCGTACTGCTTGTCGAGCTCGGACTTCTTCTTCTTGCCCATCGCGCGACGCAGGATGTCGGCCTGGCCCAGGCTGAACCCGGCGACCCGCTGGGCGATCGCCATGACCTGCTCCTGGTAGATGATCAGGCCGTAGCTGGTGCTGAGGATCTCGGCGAGGGGCTCCTCGAGCTCCGGGTGGATCGGGGTGATCTCCTGCAGCCCGTTCTTGCGCAGCGCATAGTTGGTGTGCGAGTTCGCGCCCATCGGGCCGGGCCGGTACAGGGCGATGACGGCCGAGATGTCCTCGAAGTTGTCGGGCTTCAGCAGCCGCAGCAGCGACCGCATGGGCCCGCCGTCGAGCTGGAACACGCCCAGCGTGTCACCCCGCGCCAGCAGGTCGTACGCCGCCTGGTCGTCGAGGGCGAGATCTTCGAGCACGACCTTCTCGCCGCGGTTGGCCTCGATGTTGTCCAGCGCGTCGTCGATGATCGTGAGGTTGCGCAGCCCCAGGAAGTCCATCTTGATCAGGCCCAGGGACTCGCACGCCGGGTAGTCGAACTGCGTGACGATCTGGCCGTCCTGCTCGCGCTTCATGATCGGGATGATGTCGATCAGCGGCTCGCTGGACATGATGACGCCGGCGGCGTGCACGCCCCACTGGCGCTTCAAGTTCTCGAGCCCCACCGCCGTGTCGAAGACGGTCTTGGCCTCGGGGTCGCTCTCGATGACGGAGCGGAACTCCGACGCCTCCTTGTAACGGGGGTGCTTCGGGTCGAACATGCCGCCCAGGGGCATGTCCTTGCCCATGACCGCCGGGGGCATGGCCTTGGTGAGCTTCTCCCCCATGCTGAACGGGAAGCCGAGCACCCGCCCGGCATCCTTCAGTGCCTGCTTGGCCTTGATGGTGCCGTAGGTGACGATCTGCGCGACGCGCTCGTCGCCGTACTTCTCGGTGACGTACTGGATCACCTCGCCGCGGCGACGGTCGTCGAAGTCGACGTCGAAGTCGGGCATCGAGACGCGGTCGGGGTTGAGGAAGCGCTCGAAGATCAGCCCGTGCTCGAGCGGGTCGAGGTCGGTGATCTTCATCGCGTACGCCGCCATGGAGCCGGCACCGGAGCCACGGCCGGGGCCGACGCGGATGCCGTTGCGCTTGGCCCAGTTGATGAAGTCGGCGACGACGAGGAAGTAGCCGGGGAAGCCCATCTGGACGATGACGCCGGTCTCGTACTCGGCCTGCTTGCGCACCGCGTCGGGGATGCCGCCGGGGTACCGCTCGTGCAGGCCGTTCTCGACCTCCTTGACGAACCAGCTCTCCTCGGTCTCCCCCTCGGGCACCGGGTAGCGCGGCATGTAGTTGGCCGAGGTGTTGAACTCGACGTCGCACCGCTCGGCGATGAGCAGCGTGTTGTCGCACGCGATGGGGTGGTCGCGGAAGATCTGCCGCATCTCCGCGGGCGTCTTGACGTAGTAGCCGTCGCCGTCGAACTTGAACCGGTTGGGGTCGTCGAGGGTGGACCCCGACTGCACGCACAGCAGCGCCGCGTGGCTGGTCGCGTCATGCTGGTGGGTGTAGTGCAGGTCGTTGGTGGCCAGGAGCGGAATGTCGAGGTCCTTCGCGAGGCGGTGCAGGTCGGTCATGACCCGCCGCTCGATGGACAGCCCGTGATCCATGATCTCGGCGAAGTAGTTGTCCTTGCCGAAGATGTCCTGGAACTCCGCCGCCGCTGCGCGCGCCGCGTCGTACTGCCCCAGGCGCAGGCGCGTCTGCACCTCGCCGGACGGGCAGCCGGTGGTGGCGATGAGGCCCTTGGAGTACGTCTGCAGCAGCTCGCGGTCCATGCGCGGCTTGAAGTAATAGCCCTCGATCGAGGCCTTGCTCGAGAGCCGGAAGAGGTTGTGCATGCCCTCGGTCGTCTCCGAAAGCAGGGTCATGTGCGTGTAGGCACCCGAGCCCGAGACGTCGTCGCTGCTCTGCTCCGGCGTGCCCCAGCGCACCCGGGACTTGTCGCTGCGGTGGGTGCCCGGGGTGACGTACGCCTCGATGCCGATGATCGGCTTGATGCCGGCATCCTTGGCCGTCTTGTAGAACTCGTAGGCGGCGAACGTGTTGCCGTGGTCGGTGACGGCGATGGCCGGCATCTCGAGCCGCACCGCCTCCTGCACCATGGCGCCGATGCGAGCGGCGCCGTCGAGCATCGAGTACTCGCTGTGGACGTGAAGATGAGCGAAGGAATCGGATGCCACGGGCTCCAGTCTACGAGGGGCGGCCGACAACGCCGGCCGGAGGGAGGCGCGCCGCCTAGGCTGGGAGCATGGCCACACCCGACTTCGTCCTGTCGCTGCGCGAGCGGATCGGACACGACCCGCTCCCCCTCGTCGGCGTGACCGCGATCGTCTTCCGAGACGAGAAGATCCTCCTCGGCAAGCGCGCCGACACCGGATCGTGGCAGCCCGTGTCCGGCATCGTCGACCCGGGCGAAGAGCCGGCGGATGCCGCCGTGCGCGAGTGCCTCGAAG
Source organism: Microbacterium sp. zg.Y1084 (assembly GCF_024623595.1). Taxonomy (NCBI): domain Bacteria; kingdom Bacillati; phylum Actinomycetota; class Actinomycetes; order Micrococcales; family Microbacteriaceae; genus Microbacterium; species Microbacterium sp. zg.Y1084. Next base: position 41,814 of record NZ_JANJGV010000001.1, on the reverse strand, counting down.
AGGCGGGGGTCGTGGTGAAGGCCACCCGGCTCGCGCTCGTGCACCAGGTGCCGCGCATCACCTACGCCAACGGCGACCAGGTGGACTACCTCGATCTCGTGTTCCGCTGCGACTGGGTCTCCGGCGATCCGCACCCGGCGGACGGCGAACTCACCGAGGTGGGCTTCTACGGTCTCGGCGAACTGACCGAGGTGGCCGAGGAGCACGTCCGCAAGATCGCGCTCGCGATCGCCGAGGACGACCCCGCCACCTTCCGCGGCGGTCGCTAGAGCTCCCGGCGCATCAGCACCCGAGGGAAGCCGGCCAGCACCGACGAGGTGTCGGCGGCCTTGACGAACCCGGCGCGCTCGAACAGCGCGCGCGTGCCCACGTACGCCATGGTCAGGTCGACCTTCTCGCCGCGGTTGTCGACGGGGTAGCCCTCCACGGCGGGTGCACCGCACGCACGCGCGTACGCGACGGCGCCGTCGATGAGCGCGTGCGCGATGCCCTGCTTGCGGTGCCCCGGCCGCACCCGCACGCACCACAGCGACCAGACGTCGACGTCATCGATGTGCGGGATGCGCCGGTTGCGTGCGAACGTGGTGTCCGCCCTCGGATGGATCGCCGCCCACCCCACCGGCTCCGCCCCGTCGTAGGCGAGCACACCCGGTGGCGGGGTCTCGTCGCACAGGCGTCGCACGCGCTCGGCCCGCGCCTGACCGCGCAGCGCGTTGTTCTCCTTCGAGGGGATGCGGTAGCTCAGGCAGAAGCACACGTTCGACCCCGGCTTCTTCGGTCCGAGCACCGCCGCGACATCGTCGAAGACGGTGGCAGGACGCACGTCGATGACCATGACGGCATCCTGCCCGCAGGTCAGTCCCCGCGCAGCACGTCGAGGGCGTGCTGCAGATCGGCCGGATAGGGCGAGGTGAACGTCACCCAGTCGGTCGTGGCCGGGTGCGCGAACGACAGCTCGCGCGCGTGCAGCCACTGACGGCTGAGTCCGAGGCGGGCCGACAGCGTCGGGTCGGCGCCGTAGAGCGGATCGCCGACGCACGGATGCCGGTGCGCGGCCATGTGCACGCGGATCTGATGGGTGCGCCCCGTCTCGAGGTGGATCTCCAGCAGCGACGCGCCCGGGAAGGCCTCGATCGTCTCGTAGTGCGTGACGGAGTCCTTGCCCTCGGGTGTGACGGCGAACTTCCACGAGTGCGACGGATGCCGGCCGATCGGGGCGTCGATCGTGCCGGCCAGCGGGTCGGGGTGCCCCTGCACGACGGCGTGGTAGATCTTCTCCACCGTGCGCTCCTTGAACGCCCGCTTGAGCGCGGTGTAGGCGCTCTCGGTCTTCGCCACGACCATGAGGCCGCTGGTTCCGACGTCGAGGCGGTGCACGATGCCCTGCCGTTCCGCGGCACCGGTCGTGGCGACGCGGAAGCCGGCAGCCGCCAGCGCGCCGAGCACGGTGGGCCCCTCCCACCCCAGCGAGGGATGGGCCGCGACCCCGACCGGCTTGTCGATCACGATGATGTCGTCGTCGTCGTAGACGATGCCGAGGTCGGGAACGGCCACCGGGACGACCCGCGGCGGCTCCTTCTCGGCCCAGGTCACCTCGAGCCAGCCACCGGCTCGGAGCTTGTCGGACTTACCCAGCGTGCGACCGTCGAGCACCACACCGCCGGCTTCGGCGACCTCCGCGGCGAACGTGCGGGAGAACCCCAGGAGCTTGGCGAGGGCGGCATCCACGCGCACTCCGTCGAGCCCGTCGGGGACGGGGACATTGCGACTGTCCATGATCAGGCCTTCGCGGCCTCGTCCGAGGGCGCGGCCGCGTCACCGGAGTCTGAGGCGTCGTCGGATGCCGTCGCGTGCCGGTGATGCGCCTCGCGCGTGCCGTCGAAGCGCACTCCCACGAGGACGAGCAGCGCGACGGTGATCATCATCGTGACGATGAAGACGTCGGCGACGTTGTAGATCGCCGACGGCAGACCCAGCCACATCCACGGCGTATGGATGAAGTCGACGACGTGGCCGACGAGAAAGCCGGGCTCACGCAGCAGCCGGTCGGTGAGGTTGCCCAGGATGCCGCCGAGCAGCAGACCCAGCACCACCGCCCACAGGCGCGAGCGGACCGAACGGAGGGTGAGGACCACGATCGTCACGGCCGCAGCGGCCAGCACGATCGTGAAGATCCAGGTGACGCCCTCGCCGAGGGAGAACGCCGCACCCGGGTTGCGGGTCAGGTACAGCTGGAAGAAGTCACCGAGAACGGGAACCGCCTCCTGATAGGGCAGGTTCTCGATCGCGAGGTACTTGGTGAACTGGTCGGCGGCCAGCACCAGAGCCGCGAGGATCGCGGTGATGGTGCCGGCCGCCGCCGTACGCAGAGGGGCGCGTGCCGTCAAGAACCGGGCCTAGTGGCCGACCGAGACCGGCGCGGAGCCGGACGTCGTGCCCGTGGTGTCGAGGTCGCGCAGCTTGCCCTCGATGTAGGTGCGCAGCTGCGAGCGGTAGTCGCGCTCGAACTGACGCAGCTCCGAGATGCGAGCCTCCAGCACGCTGCGCTCCTTCTCGAGCCGAGCCATCTCGTCGCGGCCGCGGGCCTCCGCCTCGGCGACGATGGACGCCGCGTGGGCCTGAGCCTCGGAGATGAGCTTGTCGCGCTGGGCGACACCCTCGGCGACGTGCTCGTCGTGCAGACGCTGCGCGAGCTCGATGATGCCGGCGCTGGCGGCGGCGGGGGCGGCGGCGGACTCCGCGGCCGGTGCCTCGGCGACGACCTCGACGGCCTCGTACTCGGCGACCTCGGGCTGTGCGGCAGGAGCCTGCGCGGCGGGCGCCTGGCCCGACTCGTAGGCGGCCAGCTTGGCCTTCAGCTCGTCGTTCTCCGCGATCGTCTTGCGCCACTCGACGACGATTTCGTCGAGGAAGTCATCGACCTCGTCCGGGTCGAATCCCTCCTTGAAGCGCACGTGCTGGAACTGCTTGGTGACGACGTCATCGGGGGTCAAAGCCATTGTCTGGTCCTCTTTCGGAGCTCACGTCGCGGGCCGATCGGGAGAGGCCCGACATCTGCGGGCCGATCATCACAGCATAGTGGGAGCACCGCCGACTCGCGAGGCGGGGCCGGCGGGCGATCAGCTCGCGGCGATGGTGCGGGTGATCGACAGCAGAACGAAGCACACGAGCATCGTGAGCGGGAACGCGAAGTCGACGGCCACCGCACCCAGGCGCAGCGGCGGGATGAAACGGCGGATCAGCTTGATCGGCGGATCGGTCACCGTGTAGACGATCTCTGCCGCGATCAGTCCCGCGCCGCGCGGGCGCCACGCCCGGTTGAACATCGGGATGTACTCGAGGATCAGCCGCACGAGCAGCAGCAGAACATAGAAGAGCAGAAGCGTGTTGACGATCGCAGCGACGAGCTGGAGCACTCCCACGATCGGCTACTGCGCGAAGGCAGGGGTTTCGGGGTCGGCCTGCGCGACGGCGCCGTCCCCGGACACGGCGATGTTCTCGGGCGACAGCAGGAAGACCTTGCTGGTGACCCGTTCGATGCGCCCGTACAGACCCAGCGACAGACCGCTGGCGAAGTCGATGAGGCGGCGCGCGTCGGCGTCGCTCATCTGCGAGAGGTTGATGATGACCGGGATGCCGTCGCGGAAGTTCTCGGCGATGATCTGCGCGTCGCGGTACTGCTTGGGGTGCACCGTGAGGATCTCGCTGACCGCACTGGGCGCAGGCTGGCGCACGACCGCGGGGCGGTGGATGGGCGTCACGGGAGCAGGCGCCTTCTCGACCGGCTTGTCACGGCGCGGCTGAGGCTGCTGCTGCGCTGCGGGCTCCTCATAGGCCTCTTCTTCGTCGGCCAGACCGAGATACACCATGGTCTTCTTGAGCGGGTTCGACATCGCATCCTCCGTGGGTTCGCTCGTGTGTTCCGAGGCTATCCGTGCACGGGCCTCGGGCCCGTGATTGCCGAGCCGATCCGCAGGTGTGTCGCGCCCGCGGCGATGGCCTCGGCGAAATCGCCGGTCATGCCGGCGGAGATCCATTCAGCGTCCGGCACGATCGTGCGCACCCGGGCACCGGCTTCGGCCAGTCGTGCGAACGCCGACGCCGCCGGCTCGTCCAGCGGCGCAACCCCCATCACGCCGCGCAGCCGCAGCGTGGGGCAGGACGCGGCGATGTGCTCGGCGAGGGCGGCGACCTCGCCGGGGGCGGTGCCACCGCGGCCGGGGTCGTCGGTGAGGTTGACCTGCACGAGCACGTCGAGCATGTCGCCTCCCGGCTCCCCCGCGGCGTCGAGCGCATCCGCGAGACGGCTGCGGTCGACGGAGTGCACGGTGGATGCCGCGGCGCGGATCGCGCGCGCCTTGTTCGTCTGCGCCTGTCCGACGAAATGCCAGCGCAGATCGCTCAGGTCCGACAGCTCGGCCACCTTCGCGGTGAGCTCCTGCTGCCGGTTCTCCCCCACATCGCGCACACCCAGCCCGTGGAGCTCGCGCACCAGGGCTGCGGGGTGGAACTTCGTCACGACGATGCGGGTGATCCCGCTCGGGTCACGGCCCGCCGATCGCGCGGCATCCGAGATGCGCGCGTCGACGTCGGCGAGCCGTGCCCGGAGGTCGTCGTTCACTTCAGGAAGTCGGGGATGTCCAGGTCGTCGTCGCCGAAGGCCGACTCATACGCGTCGGTCGACGACGTCGAGGCGACGCTCACGGGCTCGCGCTCGCGCACCGGCTCGGCGACGGGCACCTCGCGGGCGGCGTCGGCGGCGGGGACGGCGGGCAGCACGGGGGTGGAGGCGGGACGCTGCGCCGCGACCGGGTCGATCCGCAGCGAGGGCTCTCCGCCGTCGAAACCGGCGGCGATGACCGTGACGCGCACCTCGTCACCGAGGGTGTCGTCGATCACGGTTCCGAAGATGATGTTCGCCTCCGGGTGGGCGGCTTCCTTCACCAGCTGTGCGGCGTCGTTGATCTCGAAGATGCCGAGGTTCGAACCACCCTGGATCGACAGCAGCACTCCGTGGGCGCCTTCGATCGAGGCCTCCAGCAGCGGCGACTCGACGGCCAGCTCGGCGGCCTTGATCGCACGATCGGCGCCGCGAGCGGAGCCGATGCCCATGAGGGCGGATCCCGCCCCCTGCATGACGGACTTCACGTCGGCGAAGTCGAGGTTGATCAGACCCGGCGTGGTGATGAGGTCGGTGATGCCCTGCACACCGGCGAGCAGCACCTGGTCGGCGGTCGCGAACGCCTCGATCATCGAGATGCCGCGGTCGCTGATCTCCAGGAGACGGTCGTTGGGGACGACGATGAGGGTGTCGACCTCTTCCTTCAGCTTCGACACGCCCGACTCCGCCTGGCTCTGGCGGCGGCGGCCTTCGAAGGAGAACGGCTTGGTCACGACGCCGATGGTCAGTGCGCCGATGGACTTGGCGATGCGCGCCACCACGGGCGCGCCGCCCGTGCCGGTCCCGCCGCCTTCTCCGGCGGTGACGAAGACCATGTCGGCCCCGGTGAGGGCCTCCTCGATCTCCTCCGCGTGGTCCTCGGCGGCACGGCGGCCCACCTCGGGGTCGGCTCCTGCGCCGAGTCCGCGGGTGAGTTCGCGTCCGACGTCGAGCTTCACGTCGGCGTCGCTCATGAGCAACGCCTGGGCGTCGGTGTTCACCGCGATGAACTCCACGCCACGCAGGCCAAGCTCGATCATGCGGTTGACGGCGTTCACGCCGCCGCCTCCCACACCCACGACCTTGATCACCGCGAGGTAGTTCTGGTTCTGGCTCATGCGCCGGCCTCCGTATCGTCCCGAACCCTGTAACCTTCAACCTCATGTAGAGGTTTAAAGAATTGCCGAGTATGCAATTCCCGCTGCTCCGAAGCTAGGGGGACGGCGCGTCGCGGCGTGCACCGTTGCGGGCGTGTCGCCGGATGCGGATTCTGCGGAGGGCTCGGACGCGCCGGCTCAGCGGAGCACGATCGCGTCCGGCGACGACACGTCGTAGGCGGCGACGGTCTCGGGCGGGCGCGTCTTCATGATGGTCTCCAACGCCAGCGCCTTCATGGCCGACTTGTCGGGACCGCCCCAGACCACCTGTGTGCCCGTGGCGCCGAGGGTGAGGGTGACGTCGTTCGGGGTCGTCGCCGACACCGCCGTCACCTGCGTGCGGATGCCTGCGGGCAGCGACCGCACGACGTGACCGACCGCTTCGAAGGCAGCCGACCCCACCCCGCCGCGCACGTCCAGCACAGGCTCACCCGGCGGTGGAGCGCTCGTGGTGGACAGCGCGACACCGGCCGCGTCGACCAGCGTGAACCCGGCCGCCGAGGACAGCACGCCGATCGGCGTGCGCTCCACGACGCGCACGACGAGCTCGTGCGGGGGACGCGCCTCGAGGGCGTACGTCTCAACGAGGGGGAAGCCGACGAGAGCGGCCTTGACCTCGCTGGAGTCCACCAGGGGCATGGGGGTGCCCAGCTGACCCGAGAGCGCCTCCTCGACCGCAGCGGCATCCAGACGCTGGGTGCCCTCGACCCTGATCGTCTCGACGGCGAACAGCGGACTGTAGGCGACGCCGAGGGTGCCGAGGACGAGGAGCACCACGGCGGCCACGGCCCCGAGCCAGGCGAAGCGGCGGTGCCGCTGGCGCGCGGTGAACCGACGCGCCTCCGCGCGGAGCGCCCGGCGCCGCGCGCGGGCGGCGCGCAGCACGTCGCGCACGCCGACCTCCTCGCGCGGGACCTCGGGCTCTGCGTCGACGGGCGGCGCGGTCGCGTCGCCTGCGCCGGGTGCCGGGCGCGTCACGGGCCCGGCATCGGCGACCGTCGTCATCCCGCCGGGGTGGTCATCGCGCAGGTGGAACGGGATGACCGGCGCCAGCGGGGCGGTCTCGGCCTCATCCGCCGACAGGTCGGTCGCGGCGGAACCGCTCGCGCCCGCAGTGGCGGTGTCGGCGCCCGGTACGGGTGGCGCGGGCACGACGTCGGTCGCGGCGTCGGGGGCGGGCTCTGGTGCAGCCGACGCGGAGACGTCGTCCGCTGCGGGGTCCGCGGAGACGGGAGACGGCGCATCGGGCGAGGGCCGCCGCCGCGGCGGGGCGACCTGGCGCGGCGGTTGCACGGTGGCGGGGTCGGGCGCGGCCGCGGCCTCCTCCGGTCGCTGCTCCGCCGGCGGCGGAAGAGGGCTCGGCCGGCGCATGCGCCCTACTCCCCCGGCTGCGCGGGCGCGGCGGCGAGGGCGCCGAGCACCTGCGGGACGATGAGGTTCACGTTGCCGCAGCCGAGCGTGACGATGAAGTCGCCGTCGCGCGCGACCGCAGCGGCGCGCTCGGCGGCCTGCTGCCAGTCGGCGACGAAGTCCACGTGCGAGCGGTCGGCGAACGCGCCGCTGACGAGCGCGCCGGTGACGCCGGGCACCGGGTCCTCCCGCGCTCCGTACACGTCCAACACGACCGTGTGGTCGGCGTGGCTCTCGAGCACCTGCGCGAACTCGCGGTACATCTCCTGCGTGCGGGAGTAGGTGTGCGGCTGGTGCAGCGCGATGATGCGGCCGGAGCCCACGACCGTGCGGGCGGCCGACAGCGCAGCGGCGACCTCGGTGGGGTGGTGGGCGTAGTCGTCGTACACGCTGACGCCGCGCTGCGTGCCATGCAGCTCGAAGCGGCGGGCGGTGCCCGCGAAGTCCTCCACGGCGCGCAGCGACGCCTCGAACGGGTGTCCGAGCGTCAGCAGCACCGCGACCGCGCCGGCGGCGTTGATCGCGTTGTGCGCGCCGGGCACGCTCAACCGACCCTCGAGGCTGACTCCGTCGTGCGTGAGGGTGAAGGCCACCGGCCCGTCGGTGCGCATGCCGGTGACGCGCACGTCGGCATCCGGGTGCTCGCCGAAGGTCAGCACGTTCGGGTGACTGAGGGCGGCGGCCACGCGCTGGGCGCCCGGGTCGTCGCTCGAGATCACGACGGCCTCGCGCGCGCCGTCGGCGAAGCGGACGAACCCGTCGTAGAACGCCTCGCGGCTGCCCCAGTGGTCCAGGTGGTCCGGGTCCACGTTGGTGATGAGGGCGACCGAGGTGTCGTACAGCAGGAACGTGCCGTCGGATTCGTCCGCCTCGATGACGACCAGCTCGTCCGCGCCGGTGCCGCTCGACACACCGAGCTCGGCGATCACCCCGCCGTTGACGAAGGTGGGGTCCTCCCCCAGGCGCTGCAGCGCCGTGACGATCATGCCGGTCGACGTGGTCTTGCCGTGCGCGCCGGCCACGCTGACCAGTCGCCGCGAGCCGATGAGCCAGGCCAGCGCCTGCGACCGGTGGATGACGTGCAGTCCGCGCTGCTTGGCGAGGACGAACTCGGGGTTCTCGGGCCAGATCGCCCCCGTGTGCACGACCGTGTCGACGTCGTCGGCGAGATGCGACGCGTCGTGCCCGACGTGCACGACCGCGCCGCGGGCGGCGAGGGCCCGCAGTGCCGGGCTGTCGGCGCGGTCGGATCCGGATACGCGGATGCCGCGGTCGAGGAACATCCCGGCGAGTCCGGACATGCCCGACCCCCCGATGCCGATGAAGTGCGCGGCGGTGATGTCGTCGGGGAGGGGAAGGCTCAGGTCGGGTCGGATCATGACCCGACAAGTCTAGGTCGGGTGCCGTGAGGGACCGCTGTGCGGCGCGCCCGTCAGCGGCCGAGCGCCGCGTCGATCATCGCGATGACGTCCTCGGTGCCGGTGCGGCTGCCGACGGTCGCCGCCGCGCGGCGCATGCGCTCGCGCTCGGCCTCGTCGCCCAGCAGCGGCACGATCTCCGTGCGCACCCGATCGGCGGTGAACTCCGCGTCGGGGATCAGTCGGGCGGCACCCGCCCGCACCGCCGACGACGCGTTGAGCGCCTGCTCGCCGTTGCCGACGGCGTAGGGCACGTACACGGCAGGGATGCCGAGGGCGCTGATCTCGCTGACGGTCGCGGCGCCGGCGCGGGAGACGACGAGGTCGGCCAGCGCCAAGGCGAGGTCCATCCGATCGATGTAGGGCAGCAGCGCATAGCCCGGAACCTCAGGATCGCGCAGCTCGTTCTTCTCCCCCGCCGCCTGGAGCAGCTGCCAGCCGGCATCGAGCACGTCCTGCCACGCACCGGCGAACGCGGTGTTCAGCCGCTCGGCGCCGAGGGATCCGCCGAAGACCAGCAGCGTCGGCCGGGCGGGGTCGAGGCCGAAGTGAGCCGCGGCCTCGTCGCGCAGCGCTGCGGCATCGAGGTCGGCGATCTCCCGGCGCAGCGGCATCCCGACCACGCGGGAACGCTTCATCGGGGTGCCGGCGAAGGCGACGCCCACGCCGGCGGCGCGACGCGCACCCAGCCGGTTGGCCAGCCCCGGCCGCGCATTGGCCTCGTGCACCACGTACGGCACGCCTTCACGGGCGGCGGCGAGATAGGCCGGCGCCGAGGCGTACCCGCCGAAGCCCACGACAACGTCCACACCGTGTCGGCGGATGTGCGCACGCACCTGGGCGACCGCGCGCTGCAGGCGGGCGGGGAAGCCCGCCGCGGTGCGGTTCGGTCGGCGCGGGAAGGGCACCTTGTCGACGAACAGCAGCTCGTACCCGCGCTCGGGTACCAGCCGCGTCTCGAGGCCCTCGCGCGTGCCGAGCACCAGCACCTCGGCATCGTCGTCGCGCGCGCGGAGGCCGTCCGCGACGGCCAGCAGCGGGTTCACGTGCCCGGCGGTGCCACCGCCGGCGAGAAGGTACGTCGTCACCAGACGACCCTAACCCGGCGCGTCAGGGCAGCACGTGGGCGGCGGGCCGCGCCGGCAGGCTGCGCGCGAACGACAGCAGCACGCCGCAGGCCATGAGCACCGACAGCAGGGCGGTGCCACCCTGCGACATGAACGGCAGCGGCACGCCCAGCGAGGGGAACACGCGCAGCACGACGCCGATGTTGATGAGCGCCTGCCCGACGATCCACACCGTGATCGCACCGGCGGCGATGCGCACGAACGGGTCGTCGGTCTTGCGCACGACGTGGAAGGCGCCCACCGCGAAGATCGCGAACAGGCACAGCACGACGAAGCATCCGATGAGTCCGACCTCCTCGCCGACGATCGCGAAGATGTAGTCGTTCTCGGCGGCGGGCAGCCACGCGTACTTCTCGCGGGAGTTGCCCAGGCCCAGGCCGAACAGGCCGCCGCTGGCCAGCGCCCAGGTCGCGTGCAGCGGCTGGTAGCACAGGCCCAGGTAGTCGTCGATGCAGTTCGGGTCGAGGAAGCTCGTGATGCGCGCCATGCGGTTGTCGCTGGTGAGGGCGAAGCCGAGCACGGCGACGACGGCCAGCAGCAGCGGCGCGATGAACAGGCGCAGCCGCACGCCGGAGAAGAACAGCGCCGCCAGCAGGATCAGGAACAGCACCATCGACGTGCCCAGGTCCTTGCCCGCGAGCACCGTCGCGATGACGAGGCCGCCGAGCGGAATCACCGGGATGAACACGTGCTGCCATTTGGTGAGCAGCGACCGCTTGCGGAACAGCACGATCGCCAGCCACAGCGCGAGGGTGAGTTTGAGGAACTCCGACGGCTGCGCCTGCTGGCCGGCGATGGAGATCCAGTTGCGGTTGCCGCCGTGCTCGACGCCGATGCCCGGGACGAAGACGAGCAGCTGCAGCATGGTGGCCAGGATCAGGCCCGGCCACGCGATCTTCTTCCAGAAGGCCACGGGGAACCGGCTGAACACCAGCATGAGCGGAATGCCGATGAGGGCGAACACGCCCTGCTTCACGAGGGTGTCGTATGGGCCGAGGCCGCCCGCCGTGGAGGTCGCCGAGGTGGCCGACAGCACCATGACCAGTCCGAACCCGGTGAGCAGCAGCGCGGCGGAGACGATCAGCAGGAACTCGCTGGGCACAGGTGCGAAGACCTTGCCGAGCGATACGCGTGCGGCGAGCCCGCGCCGGGTCTCGCCGTCAGCCGGCGGCGTCGGGGGTGTCGTCCGGCTGTGCGTCGTGCTGGCCATCGCTCCCCCTTCCGATACGTTCGCGCACCGCGGCGGCGAAGCGGTTGCCGCGGTCTGTGTAGGACGCGAACTGGTCGAAGGATGCTGCGGCGGGGGCGAGCAGAACCACATCCCCGTCACGGGCGATCCCCGCCGCCAGTTCGACGACCCGCGTCATGACCTCTTCAGTGTCCGTGTCGTCGACCTCGAACACCGGGACCGCCGGGGCGTGTCGCCCGAACGCCTCGACCACCGCGGTGCGGTCGGTGCCGATGACGATGGCCGCCTTGGAGCGCGCGCCGCGACCGGCGACGAGGTCGCTGATGTCGACGCCCTTCAGCAGGCCTCCCACGACCCACACGGCACCGGGATAGGCCGCCAGCGACGAGGCCGCGGCGTGCGGATTGGTCGCCTTGGAGTCGTCGACCCAGGTCACCCCGTCCGCGACAGCGACGACCTCGATGCGGTGCGGGTCGAGCCGGAAGCGCCGCAGTGCCGCGTCGATCGCCTCGGGGGCGACGCCCAACGCCCTGGCCAGGGCGGCCGCGGCGAGGATGTTCGCGACGATGTGCGGGGCGGCGAGGCCCCGTGCCTGCAGCTCGGCGACCGTGGTCAGCTCCAGTGCGCTGGTCGCCCGCTCTTCGAGGAACGCCCGGTCCACCAGGATGCCGTCCACGACACCCAGGTCGCTCGGGCCAGGCACGCCCAGGTCGAATCCGATGGCGCGGCATCCTTCGACGACATCGGCCTGCTCGACCATCGTGCGGGTGGCCACGTCGGCCTTGTTGTACACGCACGCCACGCGCGTGTAGGAGTACACCACCGCCTTGGCGTCGCGGTACGCCTCGAAGGAGCCGTGCCACTCCAGGTGGTCGTCGGCGAGGTTCAGGCACACCGATGCCGCGGGTGAGACGGGCTGCGGTCCCGACTGCAGTCCGAGATACCAGAGCTGGTGGCTGGACAGCTCGACGACGAGGGCGTCGAACCCGGCGGGGTCGCGCACCGCGTCGAGCACGGGGACGCCGATGTTGCCGCAGGGCGCGGCGCGCAGTCCCCCCTCGACCATCATGGTCGCCGCCATCCGCGTGGTCGTGGTCTTGCCGTTGGTGCCGGTCACCAGCACCCACTCGGCCGGGCGCCCGTCCGGCCGCAGCACCTTGTCGCGCACGCGCCAGGCCAGTTCGACGTCGCCCCACAGGGGCACGCCGGCATCCTGCGCCCAGCGGATCACGGGGTGATGCGGCGGGAATCCGGGTGAGGCGACGATCACCTCGGGCGCGAAGTCGGTGAGTTCCGCCGGCACCTGCTGCAGCGACCCCGTCCAGAGCTCGGCGCCGATCACGGGCAGGAGCCGGGCGTACTCCTCCGCGGCGTTCTCGGTGAGCACGAGCACCCGCGCGCCGAGCTCGGCGAGCGTGTCGGCGACCGAGAACCCCGTCACGGACAACCCGAGCACGGCCACCCGCAGCCCGCTCCAGTCCGCATGCCAGCTGGTCAGTGCGTCCAGGCGCGAGGTCACTGCGCTGCCAGCCATTCGACGTAGAAGAAGCCCACGCCCGTGACGGCGAGCATGCCGGCGATGATCCACATGCGCACCACGATGGTGATCTCGGGCCAGCCGCGCAGTTCGAGGTGGTGGTGGAACGGACTCATCAGGAAGATGCGCTTGCCGCCGGTGGCCTTGAAGTAGTACCGCTGCAGCACGACCGATCCCGGCGCGATGACGAAGACGCCGGCGATGAGCACGGCCAGCAGCTCGGTGCGGGTCAGGATCGACATGGCGACGATCACGCCGCCGATGGACATCGAGCCCACATCGCCCATGAAGATCTTCGCCTTGGGCGCGTTCCACCAGAGGAAGCCGACGAGCGCGCCGACGAACGACGCCGCGACGATCGTCAGGTCCAGCGGGTCGCGCGTGTAGTAGCAGGCATCGGCGTACGACGGCACCAGGGCGACGCTGCTGCATCGCTGCTGGAACTGCCAGAACGCCACCAGGCTGTATGCCGAGACGGTGAAGATGCCCGCGCCGGCGGCGAGGCCGTCGAGGCCGTCGGTGAGGTTCGTCGCGTTGGACCACGCCACCGACAGGAACGACACCCACACCAGGTACAGGATCCAGCCGACGATGGCACCGAGCGCCATGAACGACAGCACCGGGATGTCGCGGAAGAGGGAGATGTAGGGCGAAGCCGGGGTGATCCCGCGGACGTTGGGGAAGTTCAGGGCGAGGATGCCGAAGGGCACCGCCACCAGCACCTGACCGAGCACCTTGCGCCAGCCGGAGAGACCGAGGCTGCGCTGACTGCGCACCTTCATCGCGTCGTCGATGAGGCCGACCACACCCAGTCCCACCATCATCCACAGCACCAGCAGGCCCGACGCGGTGGGCGGGCTCCCGCCGGTGAAGGTGCCGGTGAAGTAGCCGACCAGGGCGCCCAGGATGAAGACGATGCCGCCCATCGTGGGCGTGCCGCGCTTGGCGGCGTGCTGCGGGTTGTTGCCGTCTTCGGGGGTGCGGATCACCTGCCCCCAGCCCAGCCGCTCGAACAGGCGGATGAACAGGGGCGTGAGGAACAGCGTGAACGCCAATGAGATCGTGGCGGCGACGAGGAGGGATCTCACGAGAACGATTCTCCCAGACGATCGCCCAGATGCCTCAGGCCGGCCGAATTGGACGACTTCACCAGCACGCGGTCGCCGTCGCGAAGCTCCCCCATGAGGTAGTCGTACGCCTCATCGGCGGTCGCGAAGAACACCGCCTCGCCGTCCCACGACCCTTCGGAGATCACGGAGATGAACAGGCGCCGCGCTTCAGCGCCGATCACCACGATGCGGCGGATGTTCAGCCGAACGGCCAGCAGACCGATGCGGTCGTGCTCCTCGCCGGCGTACTCCCCCAGTTCGCTCATGGCGCCCAGCACCGCCACCGTGCGCTCCCCGGGGCCGACGATCTGCGCGAGGGTGCGCAGCGCCGCGGCCATCGAGTCGGGGCTGGCGTTGTAGGCGTCGTTGATGATGCGGACGCGCTCGGACCCGAGCGGCTGCATGCGCCACCGCTCGGCGAGGTCCATCGTCTCCAGGCGCGCGACGGCGGACGCCGCAGGCACCCCGAGGGCGACGGCGGCGGTCAGGGCGGCCAGCGCGTTCATGACGTGGTGCTCCCCCAGCACCCGCAGGCGCAGCGGCATCCGCTCGCCGTCGACGACGACCGTGCAGGTGGTGCCGTCGGCGTGCACCTCGACGTCCTCCGCGCGGACGTCGGCCGCGCTCGTGCGGCCGAACCAGCGCACGTCCTGATCGCGCTCGGCGGCGATGGACGCCATCGTCGCCACACGCGAATCGTCGGCGTTCAGCACGGCGACGCCGCCGCGGCGCACCGCGTGGATCAGCTCGGACTTCGCCCGCAGCGTCGCCTCGACACCGCCGAACCCGCCGGCGTGGGCCATCCCCACCATGAGCACCACCCCGATGTCGGGCTCGACGAGCCCCGCGAGGCGCGCGATCTCGCCGGGACCGCTCGCGCCGAACTCACTGACGAGGTACCGGGTGTCGGCCGTGACCCGCAGCATGGTCAGCGGGGCGCCGACCTCGTTGTTGAACGACGCGCGCGGCGCCACGGTCTCACCCTCGTCCTGCAGGATGCGGGCGAGCATGTTCTTGGTCGTGGTCTTGCCGTTCGAGCCGGTGATGCCCACGATGCGCAGGTCTCCCCCGGCCCGCACGCGTGCGACGACCTCGCGCGCCAGGTCGGCCAGGGCCGCCACGGCGTCGGCGACGACGATCTGCGAGATCTCGGCATCCACCGGTCGCTCGACGAGCGCCAGCACGGCACCGCGCTCGAGGGCGGCGCCGACAAACAGGTGTCCGTCGGTGTCGGCCCCCGGCTTGGCGACGAACAGTCCGCCGGGTTCGATGAGGCGGGAATCGGTGTCCACCCCGCCGGACACGACGGTGTCGGGACCGGCACCGGCAACCGGGCGCAGCTCGCCTCCGGTGGCGCGGGCGACTTCCGCGAACGTCAAGGGGATCATGGGTGTCCGTTCTCGATCATGAGCACGCACGCCCGTGCAGGGGCGCGATCAGTGCGTCTTGGGAAGAAGGGGCGTCTGCGAGCCGGAGGGCAGAACGCGGTAGTTCTTGAGCACCTGCGTCATGGCCTTCTGGAAGGCCTGACGGTTCGCAGCAGACGACTTAATCGTAGTCGGCTCGTCCAGGGTGGTCAGCACGATGTACTGCGGATCGTCGGCCGGCACGATGCCGATGAGCGAGGTGAAGTAGACCCCCGCCTTGTACGCCCCGTCGCCGGCGATCTGCGCGGTGCCGGTCTTGGCGGCGATGCGGTAGCCGTCGACGGCGATGAACGGACCCATCTGCGCCTGCACTGCGACGTTCTCGAGCATGAGCGTGACCGCATCGGCAGCCTCCTGCGAGACCACCCGCTCGGGCTCGGGCAGGTCGGGCTCGACCACGGTGCCGTCGGCGAGTGTGCACGACTCCACGAGCGACAGCGGCATCTTGATCCCGCCGTTGGCGAGCGCCTGGTAGGCGCTGGCCACCTGGGGCGAGGTCATCGTGAAGCCCTGCCCGAAGGTCGTGGCGTAGAAAGTCTGGTTGTCCCACTCCGACGCGGGGTACAGCACGCCCTGCGGCTCCTGAGGCCATCCGACCGCGGTGCCCCGCCCCACGCCGAACCGCTCCAGGTAGTCGTGTCGCACCTCGGCGGAGAGCATCTCGCCGAATTTCGACAGGGCCACGTTCGACGAGTCGATGAGGGCGCCGGTCAGGGTGTAGTTGAGCACCGGGTGCGATTCGAAGTCGCCCACGCGTGCGCCGTTGGGGAAGACCTCGTAGTCGCCCGCCGTCACCGTGGTGTCGGGCGTCGCCACGCCCGCGTCGATGACGCTGGCGGCGGTGATCGCCTTCAGGGTGGAGCCCGGCTCGTACGACTCGAGGAACAGCCGCGACCCCCGGTCCTCTGCGGCGGATCCGTCGACGTTGTTGGGGTCGACCGTGGGGTACTCCGCTGCCGCCCGGATCTTCCCCGTGGCGACTTCGACCACGAGGATCGCGCCGCTGTTGGCCTGCTTGTTCTGCACTTCTTCGGCGACGAGCTGCTGCAGGTACCACTGCAGGTCGCGGTCGATCGTCAGCTGCAGTGTGCCGCCGTCGACAGCGGGCGTCTCCGTCACCGTGCCCGGGATGACGACGCCGTCCTTGCCCCGCTGGTAGAGGCGCTCCCCGTCGGCCGCGGAGAGGCAGGTGTTCTCCATCTGCTCGATACCCGCCAGCGGCTCGCCGTCACCGCCCATGAAGCCCAGGAGGTTGCCGGCGACGGCGCCGTCGGGGTACGTGCGCTGCGGGTGCATGTCGAACCGCAGGTACGGGGCGCGCAGCTCGGCAAGGGCACGGTACTGCTCGGTCGTCAGCCCGCGCTTCAGGTAGGCGAAGCGGCTGCCCGGATCCTTGGCGAGTGCCTGCGCGACGATCCCCTGCACTTCGGCGGCGGTCTGTCCGGTGATCGCCGCCATCTCCGCCGACACCTGCTCCCACGGCACCTCGACGGTGACGCCGTCGACCTCGCGCTCGATGGGACCGACATTGAGCGGGTCGAGCTTGCCGTCGTACATCAGGATGCTCGTGGCCAGCGCGTCGCCGTCGGCATCCACGATCTCGCCTCGCGTGCCGTACAGGTGCTCCCGGGCGCCCAGCGCCAGTGCCTGCGAGTCGGCGATGTGCTCGTCGGCGTTGACGACCTGGATGTCGACGAGCCGCACGATGAAGCCGGCCAGCACCGCCAGGACCACGGCGAGGGCGACGATGGTGCGCCGACGCGGGCTGCGGGAGGCTCGGGTCGTCATGTCAGTCAGTGTGTGCGGGGAACAGGGAGACCGTCGGACACGGGCGGGGGTGTCGCGGCATCGGCCGCGGCAGCGGCGTCGGATGCCGTCTCCTCGGGCACGGCCACGCCGCCGATGGTGGCGCTGGGCGCGGTGACCAGCGGTGCGTCGGCGATGAGGGCGTTGGGCACGGCGGGTCGGCCGAGCGCGTCGATCGTGGAGCCTCCGAGCGCTGCGGCGCCGGAGCCGAGGACCGCCCCGTCGCTCAGGCGCAGGTAGCTGGGCGACTCGGCGATGACCATGCCGAGCGCGGAGGCGTTCGCCGCGAGGAACTGCGGAGAGCTCAAGCCGGCGACGTCGTCGATGAGGATCTGCTTCTGGTAGGTCAGGTCGCGCTGCTCGCGGGTGAGTTGGGACACCTCGTAGGAGCCCTGGGTCATGAGGATCGACAGGCCCATCTGCGCCGTGCCGATGGCGATGGCGCCGCTGACGGCGATGATTCCGTACAGCAGGCGCGGCCGACGGCGCGGCGTGGGAACGGGAACGGCTTCGAGGCGCCGACCGGGGGCGGACGACGGTGTCGGCAGAGCGCGTGCGGCGGCGGCCGCGGAGCTCAAGGGCAGCGTGCTCATGCGTCCTCCCGCAGTCGCTCGGCGGCGCGCAGGCGCACGGGCGTGGCCCGGGGGTTGCGTGCGCGCTCCTCGGCGGTGGCGAGCTCCGCGCCCCTGACCAGCAGCCGCATCCGCGGGGCGTGCTCGGGCAGCTCCACCGGCAGTCCGGCCGGAGCAGTGGATGCCGACGCCGCCGCCAGCTCACGCTTGACCAGGCGGTCCTCCAGCGACTGGTACGACAGCACGACGATGCGTCCGCCGACGGGCAGGAGCCCCAGCGCGGCCGGGATCGCGCGCTCCAGCGCGGACAGTTCGGCGTTGACTTCGACGCGCAGCGCCTGGAAGACGCGCTTGGCGGGGTGGCCGGCGTTCATCAGAGCCGCCGGGGTCGCCGCCTGCAGGATGTCCACCAGCCGGCCGGAGCGCTCGATCGGCTCCGTACGGCGGGCCTCGATGATCGCGCGGGCGTAGCGGCCGGCGAGCTTCTCCTCGCCATAGCGCTCGAAGATGCGGCGCAGATCCCCTTCGCCGTAGGTGGCGAGGATGTCCGCGGCGGTGGTGCCGGCGCTCTGGTCCATGCGCATGTCCAGCGGCGCGTCCTGCGCATAGGCGAAGCCGCGGTCGGCCTCGTCCAGCTGCAGGGACGACACGCCCAGGTCGAACAGGATCGCGTCGGCCGCGTGCGCGCCGGCGCCGCGCACCGCGTCGACGATGCCGTCGTAGACGGTGTGCACCAGGGTGACCCGGTCGCCGAAGCGGGCCAGGCGCTCCCCCGCGATCCGCAGGGCGTCGCTGTCGCGGTCCAGACCGATCAGGCGCGCCTGCGGGAACCGCTCGAGCATGGCCTCGGAGTGGCCTCCCATGCCGAGGGTGGCGTCGACGTACACGGCCCCCTCGTGCTGCAGGGCGGGACCGAGCAGCTCGACGCAGCGGTCGAGCATGACGGGGGTGTGGATGTCACGGGCTTCCATGATGTGAAGGGCGTGGCCCTCGATCCTGATCCCCATCCGCTCCGACCTGGCACCGGGGAAGTGTGTCAGGGCGTGCGGCTGGGAGTCACGATCGAGGCTCAGAACAGGCCCGGGATCACCTCCTCCTCCATGTCGGAGTAGCTGTCTTCGTTTCCTTCGGCGTACGCGTTCCACGCGTCGGCGTTCCAGATCTCGGCGTGCGCGCCGACGCCGGTGACCACGAGCTCGCGGTCGAGGTTGGCGTAGGCGCGCAGGGGCGGCGGGATCGTGATGCGGTTCTGGCTGTCGGGCTTCTCCGCGCTGGCTGCGGAGAGGAACATGCGCTGGAAGTCACGCGACTGCTTGTTGGTCAGCGGCGCCTCACGGATGCGCTCGTACACCCGCTCGAACTCGGCGGTGCTGAACACGTACAGGCAGCGTTCCTGCCCGCGCGTGATGACGATGCCCGGACCGAGGTCGTCGCGGAACTTCGCCGGAAGGATGACGCGGCCCTTGTCGTCGAGCTTGGGAGTGTGCGTGCCCAACAGCATCGCCACCACCCCCTTCGTCCGGCCCCGTCCAGGTAGCGCCACTTTACTCCACTTCCCTCCACTTCACTACACATCAGGAAGAATCCCCTCCACGATCGGCACGAGGGTGCGGGCGCACGCAAAAAGAGCACCGACCCGGAGGTCGATGCTCTTTTGCGAAGCGGAGGGATCAGCTCCCGCCGTGGCGGCGATCCCAGCGTTCGTTCATGCGGTCCATGAACGAGGTGGAGGAACGTGGAGAGCCGGTGCGCGGCGACCGGTCTGCCGTCGGCGCACGACCGGGGTCGCGGGTGGGGGTGACGGCCAGCACGACGCCGCCCAGCATGACGATGAACGCCACGACGCCGATGGCCACGATGCTCGAGGAGACCCCCGCGATCAGCCCCCCGAGGCCGAGCAGCACGAGAACCGTGCCGTAGACGATGTTGCGGTAGCTGAGCGTGCGTCCGTCGCGAGGCGCGCTCACCACGTCGGCGTCGTTGCGCATGAGATGGCGTTCCATCTCATCGAGCAGGCGCTGCTCCTGTTCGGACAGTGGCATGCATCCCCCTTGTGAGGTCCCAATAGCGACGATTCTACCCGTCGCTCTGAGAACTAGGCTAGGCCCGTGTCGCCCTTCCCGGATCCCGTCGAAGCTGTTTCCCAGCGACTGATCGCATTCTTCGCAGAGCAGCGTGAGTCCACCCGAGCCGACGGGCCGGAGGCGGTGTCGTTCGTCGACGCGGCAGCCGCTGCCGTCACCGGCGGAAAGCGCCTGCGCGCGCGGTTCTGCATCACGGGCTGGCGCGCGGTCGCCGAAGCAGGCGGACGGCGACCGGGAGCCGTGCCGACCGAGGTGATCGACGCCGCCGCCGCCCTCGAGATCTTCCAGGCCGCCGCCCTCGTGCACGACGACCTCATCGACAACTCCGACACCCGCCGCGGCCGCCCTGCCGCGCACCGAGCGCTCGAAGCCGGGCATCGGGATGCGGGCTGGCTCGGTGACGAGGCCGAGTTCGGCCGCTCTGCGGCCATCCTGCTCGGCGACCTGCTGGTCGCCTGGAGCGACGACCTCTTCGAGACGGGACTGCGCTCCGCCACGCACGCGCCGACGGCGCGCCAGGAGTACGCCCGCATGCGCCGCGACGTCACGGTGGGGCAGTTCCTCGACATCGCCGAGGAGGCCGCCTTCCGCCAGTCGCCCGACAGCGAGCACGCCGAGCGGGCACTGCGGGTCGCGTCCCTGAAATCCGCGCGGTACAGCGTGCAGCAGCCTCTGCTGGTGGGAGCGGCACTCGCCGGCGCCGACGCGTCGCAGCATGCCGCCCTGGCTGCGTTCGGTCACCCAGTCGGCCTGGCGTTCCAGCTGCGCGACGACGTGCTGGGCGTGTTCGGGGACGCAGCCGTGACGGGCAAGCCCTCCGGAGACGACCTGCGCGAAGGAAAGCGCACGGTGCTGATCGCCTATGCGCGCGAGGCGCTGCCCGCCGGTGCCCGTCACACGCTCGACGAGCTCGTGGGCGATCCGCTGCTGGACGCCGACCAGGTCGCCGCCCTGCAGCGGACCATCTCGGAATCGGGCGCGCTCGCTCGGGTGGAGGCTCTGATCGCGGATTACACCGCCGAGGCGGACCGCGCCCTGCGCGGTGCACGACTGGGGGATGCCGCGGTGGGCGAACTGCGCGACCTCACCCGGGCGGCGACGGCACGCACCTCCTGAGCGACGGACGGCCGGCGCCCGCGGGGGTCAGTCGGCGCGCGTCAGGCGAGCGTCTGCGCGACGCGGCGCACTTCGCTCTTGCGACCCTGCCGCAGCGCCTGGATGGGCGGCATGCCGATCGAGTCGTCGTGCTCGAGCAGCCAGTCGATGACCTCGTCGTCGCTGAAGCCGGCGTCGTGCAGCACGATGGCCGTGCCCCGCAGCGACGACAGCGGCTGCCCGTCGACGATGAACACCTCCGGCACGGCGAGATTGCCGGTGCGGCGGGATGCCACCAGGTGGCTCTCGTCGATGAGTCGCCGCACCCGGCCGAGCGGCTCGCCGAGGATCTCGACGAGGTCGGGCAGGGTCAGCCAGGTGGTCTCGATGCGTGCAGGGGTGGTGTCGCCGGTCACCCTTCCATGATGGCATCCGCTCGGCGGCGGATCGCGCGGAGGATGAGAATCTCATCATCAACACCGGTAACTTGCGTCACACCCGTTGCCTCCTTCACCACCTCCGTGACACCGTGACGACGTCGAGAAGGAGACCCGCCATGCGACGACGCCCTGCCCTCGTGCCCGCCCGAGCCGCCACCCCCACGACGGCCGCGTTCGCTCGACCGGCCGCCACGGCCGTGAAGCGGCACTGGCCCGCCGCCGTCGCCGGCTCGGTCGCGCTGCTGCTGACGAGCGCGCCCGCCGCGCAGGCGGCGCCGCACCCCGTCAGCCGCGAAGCCCGCACGCCGGCTGCCTCCGGTGCGGCGGCGAAGACCGTCGCCCGCGTGCTGCCCGCCACCGCTCCCCCGGCCACGCACACCGTGCAGTCCGGCGACACCGTCACCTCGATCGCCGCCGCCTACGGGCTGCGCGTCGCCGACGTGCTCGCGCTGAACGGCCTGGACCGGTCCTCCCTCATCCACCCCGGGCAGACGCTGCTCCTCGCCGCCACCGCCCCCGCCGCGCCGCAGGCCGCCCCCGTACCCGCCGCTGCGCAGGCTCATACGGTCGCCGCCGGCGACACGATGCACGCCATCGCCGGACGCCACGGCGTCTCGCTCGACGCCCTGCTGGCCGCCAACGGCATGGACCGCTCGTCGATCATCTACCCGGGACAGGAGATCGTCCTGCCCGGGGCCGAGATGCAGCGCGCGGCATCCGTCGCCCCCGCCGCACCCGCCGCACCGGCTGCACCCGCGGCACCGCCGACGCCTGCTCCGGTGGGCGCCACGCACGAGATCGCGGCCGGCGACACGATGACCGCCGTCGCGGCCCGCTACGGAGTCACGCTCGACGCCCTGCTCGCGGCCAACGGCATGGACCGCACCTCGATCATCTTCCCCGGGCAGCGGGTCGAGATCCCCGCCGCCACCGTGGCCGGCCTCGACGCCGAGCAGGTGGACACCGCACGCACCATCATCCGGATCGGAAGGGAACTGGGGGTGCCCGACCGGGGCATCGCCATCGCCCTGGCGACCGGAATGGTCGAATCCTGGCTGCGCAACCTCGACTGGGGCGACCGCGACTCGCTGGGCGTGTTCCAGCAGCGGCCGAGCCAGGGGTGGGGCACCGCCGAGCAGGTGCGCGATGTGGAACGAGCCACGCGGGTCTTCTTCGGCGGTCCCGCCGATCCCAACGGCGACGCGAGCCGCGGACTGCTGGATACCCCGGGCTGGGAGTCCCTGGCGTTCACCGACGCCGCCCAGGCCGTGCAGGTCTCGGCCTATCCCGACCGCTACGGCGAGTGGGAGAAGCAGGCCTTCGGCTGGCTCGCCGCCCTCGGCTGAGCGCATCAGCCCTTCGGGTCAGGGTGAGCCGCTACCCGGCCAGACCCGGCGTGCTCCGTAGACTCTCAGCGTGAGCACGAGCCAGCAGACGGACCCGCTGATCGGCCGTCTGGTCGACGGCCGGTACCGGGTGCGCGCTCGCATCGCCCGCGGAGGCATGGCCACGGTGTACGTGGCGACCGATCTGCGCCTCGAACGGCGCATCGCGCTGAAGGTCATGCACGGGCATCTTTCGGATGATTCGATCTTCCAGAGCCGCTTCATCCAGGAGGCGCGCGCCGCCGCCCGGCTGGCCGATCCGCACGTGGTGAACGTGTTCGACCAGGGCCAGGACGGCGACATGGCGTACCTCGTCATGGAGTACCTGCCGGGCATCACGCTGCGCGAACTGCTGCGCGAGCAGCGACGCCTGACGGTGCCCCAGACCATCACGATCATGGATGCCGTGCTCTCGGGGCTGGCGGCGGCGCACCGCGCCGGCATCGTGCACCGCGACGTCAAACCCGAGAACGTGCTGCTTGCCGAAGACGGCCGCATCAAGATCGGCGACTTCGGCCTGGCGCGCGCCACCACCGCCAACACCGCGACCGGGCAGCAGCTGCTGGGCACCATCGCCTACCTCGCCCCCGAGCTCGTCACCCGCGGCAGCGCCGACGCCCGCAGCGACATCTACGCCCTCGGCATCATGCTGTACGAGATGCTCACCGGAGAGCAGCCCTACCAGGGCGAGCAGCCGATGCAGATCGCCTATCAGCACGCCACTGATTCGGTGCCGCGGCCCAGCGCGAAGAACCCGGGCGTTCCGGAGCCGCTGGACGAGCTCGTGCTCTGGGCGACGGAGCGCTCCCCCGACGAGCGCCCCTCCGACGCGCGCGAGATGCTGGACCGGCTGCGCGAGATCGAACGGGAGCTCGGCGTCAGCCCGCAAGTCGTGCGCACCGCGCCGGTGGGGATCATCGTCGACGACGAGACCCTCGACTCCGACGAGATGACGAAGGTCCTGCCGGGCGCCTTCACCGCCCCCACCGTGACCTCCGAAGTGGACAACGCCACCCGACTGCGGCGCCGCACGAAGCGCAACGCCATCAAGGGCGGCTGGCTGATCGCCCTGGTGCTGCTGCTGGCCGGCCTCGCCGGTGGCGCCGGCTGGTGGTTCGGCTCCGGGCCCGGCTCCCAGGTGGCCGTGCCCGACGTCATCGGGTCGACCTTCGCCGAGGCGCAGGCGGCCTTCGCTGCCGAGACCCTGCAGGCGGTCGAGGAGGGCGAGAACAACCTCGACGTGCCGGTGGGCCAGGTGATCCGCACCGACCCGACGCCGGGCACGCGCGTCGACCAGGAGACCACCGTCACGGTGTTCGTCTCCCGCGGGCCGGCCGAGATCTCGCTGAGCGCGCTGGCGGGTATGTCCGAGGCGCAGGCGCGCGAGTACCTGACCCAGAACATCGTGCGGGTGCAGGACGAGGTGGGCCGGGAGTTCCGGGACGATGCCGAGCGGGACATCGTGATCGCGGCATCGGTCACCCCGCGTGACGGCGGCGACCCGGTGGACTGCACCGGCGGCTGCACCGCGCGGCAGGACGACGTCGCCTCCCTCACCGTCTCGGCCGGTGCCGTGCCCAACGTGACCGATACGAGCGTCGACACCGCCACACGCACCCTCGAGGATGTCGGGCTCGTCGTCTCGCCCGACCGGCTCGGCGAATGGAGCGGCAGCATCGCCGAGGGACGCGTCCTGTGGGTCGCGGGCGTCGACGGGACGCTGCGCCCCGGCGATACGGTCACGCTCGTCGTCTCGAAGGGCCCGGAGCCGATCCAGGTGCCCGATGTGGTCGACCTGACCGTCGCCGAGGCCATGGACGTGCTCACCGAGGCCGGCTTCGAGCCCGGCACCGCGCTCCCCCGGATCGTCTGGGGGATCTTCACCGTCAGCGGCACGTCCCCCGCGGCCGGCTCGTGGGAGCGCCCGGGCACCACGGTGACGGTCCGCGCGACCGGCTGAGGCGTGCCGCTGGGCGCCTGAGCGCGCGGCAACCGTCGCAGCGCGCGGCATCCCTCTCACCGCGCGGTATCCGTCGCCGCACCGCGCGGCATCCCTCTCAGCGCGCGGCAACCGCCGCCGAGATGCGGGGATCTGCCCGAATGCGGACCGGATGCCGCACGGGCATCCGCATCTCGGCAGATCGCCGCACCCGGGCGCAGGCGGCCGCGCACCACCGGGCGCAGGCGGCTGCGTCCGCGCTCCGCACTCGGCGCACGCGGCGCCGCCCCGCACCCGGGCGCACGCGGCTGCGCCCGGGCCCGCGCCCGAACGCGCGGGGCAGGCGCGGCACGCGGCTCAGCGCTTCTCGAGCTCCTCGGCGACGAGGAACGCCAGCTCCAGGCTCTGCATGTGGTTCAGGCGCGGGTCGCACAGCGACTCGTACCGCGTCGCCAAGGTGGCCTCGTCGATCATCTCCGACCCACCCAGGCACTCGGTCACGTCGTCGCCGGTGAGCTCGACGTGGATGCCGCCGGGGAAGGTCCCCACGGCGCGATGCGCCTCGAAGAAGCCACGCACCTCGTCCACGACGTCGTCGAAGCGACGCGTCTTGTAGCCGGTGGGCGTCGTGATGCCGTTGCCGTGCATCGGGTCGGTCACCCACAGCGGCGTCGCCCCGGAGTCCTTGACGGCCTCCAGCAGAGGCGGCAGCGCGTCGCGGATCTTGCCCGCGCCCATGCGCGTGATGAAGGTCAGCCGGCCCGGCTCGCGCTCGGGATCGAGCTTGTCGATCAACGCCAGCGCGGTGTCGGTCGACGTGGTCGGGCCGAGCTTCACGCCGATCGGGTTGCGGATCTTCGAGAAGTAATCGACGTGCGCGCCGTCGAGGTCGCGGGTGCGCTCCCCGATCCACAGGAAGTGCGCCGAGGTGTTGTACGGCGTGCCGGTGCGCGAGTCGATGCGGGTCATCGGCCGCTCGTAGTCCATCAGCAGGCCCTCGTGCCCGGTGTAGAACTCCACGCGACGCAGCTCGTCGAAGTCCGCGCCCGCGGCCTCCATGAACTTGATGGCACGGTCGATCTCGCCCGCCAGGCGCTCGTAGCGCTGGTTGGCCGGGTTCGAGGCGAACCCCTTGTTCCAGCTGTGCACCTCGCGCAGGTCCGCGAAGCCACCCTGGGTGAACGCGCGGATGAGGTTCAGGGTGGAAACCGCGGTGTGGTAGCCCTTCAGCAGGCGCTGCGGGTCGGGCTGACGCGACAGCTCGGTGAAGTCGAAGCCGTTGACGATGTCGCCGCGGTAGGCCGGCAGCGTGACGTCGCCGCGGGTCTCGGTGTCGCTCGAGCGGGGCTTGGCGAACTGCCCGGCCATGCGGCCCATCTTCACCACGGGCATGGAGGCGCCGTAGGTCAGCACGACGGCCATCTGCAGCACCGTCTTGATGCGGTTGCGGATCTGCTCGGCCGTGGCACCGGCGAAGGTCTCGGCGCAGTCGCCTCCCTGCAGCAGGAACGCCTGACCCGACGCGGCGCGGGCGAGCCGCTCGCGCAGCAGGTCCACCTCGCCGGCGAAGACCAGCGGCGGCAACGTCGCGATCTCGCTCGAAACGGCGGCCACGGCGTCCGGGTCCGCCCACAGGGGCTGTTGCTTGATGGGCAGTCCCCGCCAGGCGTCAAGGGGGTCGTTCTGGGGCATACGGCCAGTCTATCCGCGCCCCATCGGCGGGCCGCGCCGTGTGACGACGGTGCGGGAGGGGTCAGGATGCCGCGGCGGCGCGGCTCTTGACGGTCGAGGCGTAGACGTCGTCGTACCGCTGCTCTCCCAGGCGCTGCAGAGCCGCCATGATCTCGTCGGTGACCGAGCGCAGCACGTACCGGTCCCCCTCCATCCCGCGGAAGCGGGAGAAGTCCAGCGGCTCGCCGATCACCATGCCCACGCGACCGACCCGCGGGATGGTGCGCCCTATGGGCATGACCGCGTCGGTGTCGACCATCACGACGGGGATCACCGGGACGCGCGCCTCCAGCGCCATGCGCGCGATGCCGGTGCGCCCCCGGTAGAGCTTGCCGTCGGGGCTGCGGGTGCCTTCGGGGTAGATGCCGAGCAGGTCCCCCCGCCCGAGCACCTGCAGGCCGGTGTTCAGCGAGGCTTCGGACGCCTTGCCGCCGGTGCGATCGATGGGGATCTGACCGGTGGCCTTCATGAACATGCGCGTGGCCCAGCCTTTGATCCCCTTGCCGGTGAAGTAGTCGCTCTTGGCGAGGAACGACATCGGCCGGTCGATCATGAGCGGCAGGAAGACCGAGTCGCTCACGGACAGGTGGTTGCTGGCGAGGATGGCGGCGCCGTCGCGCGGCACGTTCGAGCGGCCCACGATCCACGGTCGGAAGATCGCTTTCACGACCGGCCCGATCACGATGTATTTCATGAGCCAGTAGAACACCGCTACACGCTCCTGCCCGCCAGATCGGCGACGCCGATCAAGCCGGCGTCGTTGCCGAGCTGGGCGATGACGAAGGCGGCGATGGGTCTCTCGCCGAACCCGGGGAGCGACGTCTCGTACGCCGCGCGCACCGGCTCCAGCAGGGTCTCGCCCAGCTGCGCCACGCCCCCGCCGATGACGAAGAGCTCGGGGTCGAGCGCGGCTTGGATGCCGCCGCACGCCTCGCCCAGTGCCGTCGCCACCCGATGCAGCGCTTCAACGGCGCCCGGGTCGTCGGCCAGGATGAGCCGCGAGATGGCGGCGCCGGCGATCTCGCCCTTCTCGGCGCGCACCTCCGCCAGGGCCGCACCGATGCCGCCGGCGTCGGCGATGTCGTTCGCCTCGCGCTGCAGGGCCCTGCCGGAGGCGTACTGCTCCAGGCATCCGTGCTGACCGCATCCGCACAGCCGTCCCTCGCGGATGAACCGCGTGTGGCCGAGTTCTGCGGCGATGCCGTGACCGCCGTAGGCCAGCTCGCCGCGCGTGACGATCGCGCCGCCGACACCGGTGCCGAGGGTCAGCATGACCATCTCGTCCACGCCGCGTCCCGCCCCGAAGCGGAACTCGCCCCACCCGGCGGCGTTGGCGTCGTTCTCGATGACCACGGGGCGGCCGATGCGCTTCTCGAGGTTCTCGCGGAGAGGCTCATTACGCCACGCGATGTTCGGCGCATGCAGCACGACCGAGCGGGTGCGATCGATGAAGCCGGCCGCAGCGACCCCCACCGCCGCGATGTCGTGCTCCTGCATGAAGTGGCGGGCCATGTCGCCGACGGCGTCGGCGAGGTCTGCGGTGTCCACCGGGGTGTCCACGCGGAGCTTCTCGACGATGGTGCCGTCGTCGTCGACCACGCCTCCCGCGATCTTCGTTCCACCGATGTCGATTCCGACCTTGAGCACGCGGCATCCTTCCCGCCGCTGCAGCGCGCAGGGCGTCTTGAAGTCTAGTGCGCGGCGGCTTTTCCCGGAGTGAGGGCATCCTATGGATACACTCAGTTTCGACGCTATAACCCGATTTTCCCGTTCGGTACCGAAGGAGTTGCCGTGGTTCAATTCGAAACCCCCGCGATCGTCACCCCCGACCCGCAGGCCAACATCAGCGACCTGCTCGCGGAGCGTGTCAAAGCCACCCCCGATCTGGCACTGTTCGCCGTGCCCGAGAACGGCGGCTGGCGCGACATCACCGCGGCCGACTTCGAGCGGGAGGTGATCAGCCTCGCGAAGGGCCTCGTGGCCGCCGGCATCGAGCCGGGCGACAAGGTCGGCTTCCTGGCGCGCACGACCTACCAGTGGACGCTGGTCGATTTCGCGATCTTCTACGCCGGCGCCGTCATGGTGCCGATCTACGAGACCAGCTCCGCTGCGCAGATCCAGTGGAACCTCGCCGACTCCGGCGCGATCGCCTGCATCGTCGAGTCCGCCGCCCACGAAGCGCGGCTGGCGGAGGTGCGCGGCGAACTGCCCCTCATCCGCGAGACCTGGACGATGGAGACCGGCGGCCTCGACACCCTGCGTGCGCAGGGCACGTCGGTGCCGGACGAGGAGATCGAGCGACGTCGCAACCTCGCCGTCGGCTCGGACATCGCCACGCTGATCTACACCTCCGGCTCGACCGGGCGCCCCAAGGGCTGCGTGCTGACGCACAGCAACTTCGTCGAGCTCTCGCGCAACTCGGGCAAGGCGCTGAGCGAGGTCGTCGCCGAGCCGGGCGCCTCGACGCTGCTGTTCATCACGACCGCTCACGTCTTCGCACGGTTCATCTCGATCCTGAACGTCCACGCGGGCGTGAAGACGGGTCACGAGCCCGACACCAAGCAGCTGCTCACCGCGCTCGGCAGCTTCAAGCCGACCTACCTGCTGGCTGTGCCGCGCGTGTTCGAGAAGGTGTACAACTCCGCCGAGCAGAAGGCCGAGGCCGGCGGCAAGGGCAAGATCTTCCGCGCCGCCGCGAACGCCGCCATCGAGCACTCGACGCTGCTGCAGGACGGCAAGAAGGTCCCGCTGGGACTGGCGCTGAAGTTCCGCGTCTTCGACAAGCTCGTCTACAGCAAGCTGCGCACCGCCATGGGCGGCCGCGTGAAGTTCGCCGTGTCGGGCTCGGCCCCCCTCGGCCCGCGCCTGGGTCACTTCTTCCACAGCCTGGGTGTCGTCATCCTCGAGGGCTACGGCCTCACCGAGACCACGGCACCGGCCACGGTGAACCTCGCCACCAAGTCGAAGATCGGCACCGTCGGTCCCGTGCTGCCCGGCGTCGGCATCCGGCTCGGCGAGGACAACGAGATCGAGGTGCGCGGCATCAACGTCTTCAAGGAGTACTGGCGCAACCCCGAGGCCACGGCCGCGGCGTTCGACGACGGGTGGTTCAAGACCGGCGACATCGGCTCGTTCGACGCCGACGGCTTCCTCACCATCACGGGCCGCAAGAAGGAGATCATCGTCACCGCCGGCGGCAAGAACGTCGCCCCCGCCGCGCTCGAGGACCCGATCCGCGCGAACCCGATCGTCGGCCAGGTGGTCGTCGTCGGCGATCAGAAGCCGTTCATCTCCGCCCTGATCACGCTCGACTCCGAGATGCTGCCGACCTGGCTCGCCAACAACGGGCTGCCTGCCGACATGTCGCTGGAAGCCGCGTCACGCGACCCGAAGGTGCGCGCGGAGGTGCAGCGGGCGGTCGACAACGCCAACGCGCACGTGTCGCGGGCCGAGTCGATCCGCAAGTTCGTCGTGCTGAGCACCGAGTGGAGCGAGGCGAGCGGTCACCTGACGCCGAAGATGTCGATCAAGCGGAACGTCATCATGGACGACTTCTCGTCCGAGATCGAGGACCTCTACTCGGTCCCCGTGTCGACCACGAACGTCCCGCTCGGCTGAGCGGAGACCGTGAGACCGCAACTGGCGGCCGAGACAGTGGGTGTTCCCCACGGTTTCGGCCGCCAGTTGCTGTTTCAGCGTTCGGGGTCGCGCGGCGGGTCAGAACCAGGCCGACTCGCGGACCTCGCGCATCGCGATGCGGCGATCCTCGGGGGTCAGCCGCTCGAGGTAGACCTTGCCGTCGAGGTGATCGGTCTCGTGCTGCAGCGCCTGCGCGAGCAGCCCGTCACCCTCGAGCACGACCTCGTCCCCGTCGAGGTCGATGCCGACGACCTTCGCATGCGGGTAGCGGATCGCGTCGTGCCAGAGGCCGGGCACCGAGAGGCATCCCTCCCCCATCGGCACCGGTTCGCCCGACACCTCCACGAGCCGCGGGTTCAGGACGTACCCGATGTCGCCGTCGATGTTGTAGCTGAAGGCCCGCAGGCCCACGCCGATCTGATTCGCGGCGACGCCGGCACGGCCGGGCAGTTCCACGGTGTCCAGCAGATCCTTCACGAGAGCCCGCACGCCGTCGTCGATGTCGCCGATGGGCGCGCAGGAGCTGCGCAGCACGGGGTCGCCGAACAGGCGGATGTCGCGGACGGCCATCAGGCGGCGGAGGTGAGGCCGCGCAGACCCTCGACGACGATGGCGGCGAGCTCGCGCGATGCCTGTCGTGTCTCGGGCTGCAGCTCGCGGAACGAGATCTTGCTGCCTGCGGCGATCTGCGGGTCGTAGGGCACGCGCACGACAGCGCGCACGCGCGTGCGGAAGTGCGACTCCAGCTCCTCCGGGCGCACGAGGGGGGCGCCTGGACGACTGGCGTTGAGCACCACGACGGCATTGCGCGCGAGGTCGGCGCGGCCGTTGGACTCCAGCCACGTCAGCGTCTCGGATGCCAGTCGCGCCTCGTCGACGCTCAGGCCGGTCACCACGATGATCGCGTCGGCGAGATCGAGGGTCGACTCCATGACCGAGTGCACGATGCCGGTGCCGGTGTCGGTGAGGACGACCGAGTAGTAGTGCGCTGCGAACTCGGCGACCGCCTGGTAGTCACGGTCGCTGAACGCCTCGGACACGTGGGGGTCGGTGTCGGAGGCGAGCACGTCCAGGCGCGTCTCGTCACGGGCGACGATGGTCGACAGGTCGTGGTAGCCGGAGATCTCGCCGCGGCGGCGCACCAGGTCGCGCACCGTCTTGCCGCTGAGGTTGCCGACGCGCTCGGCCAGGGTGCCGCGGTCGGGGTTGGCGTCGACGGCGATGATGCGGTCGTCGCGCGCGTCTGCCAGCGCCATGCCGAGCAGGGTCGTGATGGTGGTCTTGCCCACACCGCCCTTGCGCGACATCACGGGGACGAACTTCGCACTGCCCTGGAGACCGGCGGCGATCCGGCGGTCCAGTTCCTTGCGGCGACGCGCGCGGCGGCCGTCACCGAGATTGATGCGACGACCGGAGATGGAGTAGACGAAGTGCTGCCAGGCGCCCTCCGGCTCGGGCTTGACCACGTGATGCGGATCGAGCAGACGGTCGGCGGTGAGGAGATCGGCGGACTCGCGGCCCTGCTCGAACTCGCCCAGTCGGCGCGGGGCGAGCTCCTCGGTCCGGGAGCGGCGACGCTCGGCCAGCCGCGGGTGCAGGTCGTCGTCCGTGGCGGCGGAGTCGCCGGCGGGGCCGAGGGCGGACTGCGCCTTCGGCTGCGCGACGGATGCCGGGGTGGATGCCGACGGCGCCTGGGTCGCGGTGCGGAGCGAACCGGTGGCCGTGCGCAGGCTGCCGGTGGTCGTCGGCACGGATCCTGTCGCGGGCTGCGCCGCGAGGGCAGAGGCGGCGGACGCCGCTTCGAGCCCACCCGTGGCCGCCGCCGTCGCCGTCGTCTCGTCAGCCGGCGATGCGGCATCCCCCGTCTCGTCGGCGGCGGCCTCGTCGGCGGCGACTGCCTCGACGTCGGCCGCCTCGGTCTCGTCGGCAGTGTCGTCCGTCACGGCAGCGGCGTCGGCGTCATCCGCGTCGGCGTCGTCGCCGTCTTCGTCGGATGCCTCGCCGTCGCGGGAAGCGGTGTCGTCGACCTCTTCGGCGAACTCCTCGCCGTCGGCCAACCCGCTCACGACGGGGTGCGCGTCGGTCTCATCGTCGACGGTCACGTCTTCCGCCGCGACGACCTCGACGCCTTCGGTGCCGAAGTGCACGGGCACGAATCCCTCACCGGGGAAGCTGCTGTCGTCGACGGCCTCGTCGTTCGCGTCGTCGTCATCGTCGGCCAGCTGCGGCAGCACGACATCGACCTGCGCTGTCGGGGCACCGAGGATGCCGATGCCGGCCATATCCAGGTTCGCACCGTCGGCGAGAACGCCGTTCTCGGCCTCGTCGTCGTGCATGGGTTCGTTGCGCTCGGGCGTCACTGCTCACTCCAAGTAGGGTTCGGGCGGCCAGCGCCCATCCCCTCAGGCTACTCGGAGGGGCGGACCACGACCAAAAGGTCTCCGGCCTCCACCTGGGCGGTGCCCGTGATGGCCAGGCGCTCGATCACGCCGTCGACGGGCGAGGTGATCGCGGCCTCCATCTTCATCGCCTCGATGGAGGCGACCGGCTGGCCGGCCGTGACGGTGTCACCCGCCGCCACCTTGACGGTGACGACGCCCGAGAAGGGGGCTGCCACCTGTCCGGGCTTGGAGGTGTCGGCCTTCTCCGCCTGCCTGGCCGCGACGTCGATGGCACGGTCGCGGACGAATACCGGCCGCAGCTGTCCGTTGAGGGTGGTCATGACCGTGCGCATGCCCTTGTCGTCGGCCTCGCCGATCGCCTCGAGGCCGACGTACAGCTGCACGCCGCGCTCGATCTCCACGACGTGCTCGGTGCCCGAAGCCAGCCCGTACAGGTAGTCGACGGTGTCGAGCGCGCTGAGGTCGCCGTACGTGTCGCGCACCTCCTGGAACGCGCGGGTGGGCGCGGGGAACAGCAGCCGGTTGAGCGTCTGACGGCGCGTGGCGGCGTCGGCGTCGAGTGCCGCGGCATCCGCGTCGGCGAGATCCACCGCGCCGACCTTGATCTCGCGGCCCTGCAGGACTTTGGTGCGGAACGGCTCCGGCCAGCCACCGGGCAGGTCGCCGAGCTCGCCCGCCATGAAGCCCACGACCGAATCGGGCACGTCGTACTTCTGCGGGTTCGCCTCGAAGTCGGCCGGATCGGCCTTGACCGCCGCCAGGTGCAGGGCCAGGTCACCCACGACCTTCGACGACGGGGTCACCTTCGGCACCCGACCGAGGATCGCATCGGCGGCCGCATACATGTCCTCGATGAGCTCGAAGTCGTCGGCAAGCCCCAGGGCGATGGCCTGCTGGCGCAGGTTCGACAGCTGCCCACCCGGGATCTCGTGCCGGTAGACGCGGCCGGTGGGTCCCGGAAGGCCCGACTCGAACGGGCGGTAGAGGGCGCGGACCGCCTCCCAGTAGGGCTCGAGGTCGCTGACGGCGGAGAGATCGAGGCCCGTGTCGCGCTCGGTGTTCGCCAGGGCGGCAACGAGGGCCGACAGCGACGGCTGGCTGGTGGTGCCCGACATGGGCGCCGCCGCGGCGTCCACGGCATCCGCCCCGGCCGCGCTGGCGGCCAGCAGGGTCGCGAGCTGACCGCCCGCGGTGTCGTGGGTGTGCACGTGCACCGGCTGGTCGAACCGCTCGCGCAGCGCCGAGACCAGACGGGCGGCGGCGGCGGGACGCAGCAGCCCGGCCATGTCCTTGATGGCGAGGACGTGCGCGCCGGCATCCACCATCTGCTCGGCCAGCCGCAGGTAGTAGTCGAGGGTGTAGAGGTTCTCGGCGGGGTCGAGCAGGTCGCCCGTGTAGCAGAGGGCCACCTCGGCGACGGCGCTGTCGGTGGCGAGCACCGCGTCGATGGCCGGTCGCATCTGGCTCACATCGTTGAGCGCGTCGAAGATGCGGAAAATGTCCACGCCGGATGCCGCGGCCTCGCGGACGAAGGCGTCGGTGACGGCCGTGGGGTACGGGGTGTAGCCGACGGTGTTGCGCCCGCGCAGCAGCATCTGGATCGCGATGTTGGGCAGGGCCGCCCGGAGGGCGTCGAGCCGCTCCCAGGGGTCTTCGCCGAGGAAGCGCAGCGCCACGTCGTAGGTGGCGCCGCCCCAGGCCTCCACCGACAGCAGCTGCGGGGTGAGGCGGGCGACGTACGGCGCGACGGTGACGAGGTCCTTCGTGCGCACCCGCGTCGCGAGCAGCGACTGATGGGCGTCGCGGAACGTCGTCTCGGTGACGGCGAGGGAGGTCTGATCACGCAGCGACTTCGCGAAACCGGCGGGGCCGAGCTCCAGCAGACGCTGGCGCGAGCCCGCGGGAGCGGGCGTGGCGAGGTCGAGCGCCGGCAGCTTGGATGCCGGGTCGACGGTGACCGGGTTCGCACCGTTGGGCCGGTTGACGGTGACATCGGCGAGCCAGCCGAGGATCTTCGAGCCGCGATCCTTGGACTCACGGCCCTTCGCCAGGTGCGGACGCTCGTCGATGAACGCCGTCGATAGATCGCCCGCGATGAACGCCGGGTCCTCGAGCACGGTCTGCAGGAACGGGATGTTGGTGGAGACGCCGCGGATGCGGAACTCCGCCAGCGCACGACGGGAGCGCAGGACGGCGGCCCCGAAGTCACGGCCACGGCAGGTGAGCTTGGCGAGCATCGAATCGAAGTGCGGGCTGATCTGCGAACCCGCGGCCGTGGTGCCGCCGTCGAGACGGATGCCGGCGCCACCGGGCGAGCGGTAGGTGGTGATCTTGCCGGTGTCCGGCCGGAAGCCCTGCGAGGGGTCTTCCGTGGTGATGCGGCACTGCAGGGCCGCGCCGCGCAGGTGGATGTCCTGCTGGCGCAGGCCCATGTCCTCGAGGGTCTCCCCCGCCGCGATGCGCATCTGCGCCTGCACGAGGTCGACGTCGGTGACCTCCTCGGTCACCGTGTGCTCCACCTGGATGCGCGGATTCATCTCGATGAAGACGACCTCGCCGGCGCGCGGACCGGCCGTCTCCAGCAGGAACTCCACGGTTCCGGCGTTCTGGTATCCGATCGACTCCGCGAACGCGATGGCGTAGCGGTGCAGCGCGTCGCGCACGTCGTCGTCGAGGTTCGGCGCGGGGGCGATCTCGATCACCTTCTGATGGCGACGCTGCACCGAGCAGTCCCGCTCGAACAGGTGCACCGTGTGTCCGGCCTTGTCGGCGAGGATCTGCACCTCGACGTGGCGCGGGCGCTGCACGGCCTGTTCGAGGAACACCCGGGCGTCACCGAAGGCGCTCTCGGCCTCGCGCATCGCCTCGGACAGCGCGGGCGCCAGTTCTTCGGGCCGCTCCACCCGGCGCATGCCGCGGCCGCCGCCCCCGGCAACCGCCTTGACGAAGATCGGGAAGCCGATATCCGCGGCCTGGGCGACGAGCTCATCGACGTCGGCGGAGGCTTCGGTGGAGCGGAGCACCGGAACGCCCGCGGCGACGGCGTGGTGCTTGGCGGTGACCTTGTTGCCCGCCATCTCGAGGACCTCGGCGGGAGGCCCGATGAAGGTGATGCCCGCCTCGGCGGCGCGAGCGGCGAGATCGGGGTTCTCCGAGAGGAAGCCGTAGCCGGGGTAGATGGCATCCGCGCCGCACTCGGTGGCCACACGGATGATCTCGTCCACGTCGAGGTACGCGCGCACCGGGTGGCCCTCCTCGCCGATCCGGTAGGCCTCGTCTGCCTTCAGCCGGTGGAGCGAGTAGCGGTCCTCGTAAGGGAACACCGCGACCGTGCGGGCGCCGAGTTCGAACGCGGCTCGGAACGCTCTGATGGCGATTTCGCCGCGGTTCGCGACCAGGATCTTTCGGAACATGCTCACCTCGCGTGGGATGACCGGGCGTGCGTCACCGAACGCCGGGAGTGCCTGAGTGTGCACTCAGCCTAGGGGACGGTAACGTAGACCTCTGTGCACGTACTCTCCGTCAGTTCGCTCAAGGGCGGGGTCGGCAAGACGACGGTCACGCTAGGGCTCGCATCCGCTGCGTTCGCTCGCGGTGTCCGCACCCTCGTCGTCGACCTCGACCCGCAGTCCGACGTCTCGACGGGGATGGACATCCAGATCGCCGGCCGTCTCAACGTCGCCGATGTGCTGGCCAACCCGAAGGAGAAGGTCGTCCGTCAGGCGATCACCTCCAGCGGATGGGCGAAGGCGCACCCCGGCACGATCGACGTGATGATCGGCAGCCCTTCCGCCATCAACTTCGACGGCCCGCACCCGAGCGTGCGCGACGTGTGGAAGCTCGAAGAGGCGCTCGCGACGATCGAGGCCGACTACGACCTCGTGCTGATCGACTGCGCGCCGTCGCTCAACGCCCTGACCCGCACCGCATGGGCGGCATCCGACCGTGTGGTCGTCGTGACCGAGCCCGGCCTGTTCTCCGTCGCCGCGGCCGACCGTGCGCTTCGGGCGATCGAGGAGATCCGACGGGGACTGTCACCGCGGCTGCAGCCGCTGGGCATCGTCGTGAACCGCGTGCGCCCGCAGTCGATCGAGCACCAGTTCCGCATCAAGGAGCTGCGCGACATGTTCGGCCCGCTCGTGCTGTCGCCTCAGCTGCCGGAGCGCACGTCGCTGCAGCAGGCCCAGGGCGCCGCGAAGCCGCTGCACATCTGGCCCGGTGACTCCGCGCAGGAGCTCGCAGCAGATTTCGACGCGCTGCTGGACCGGATCATCCGCACCGGCCGCATTCCCGACCCCGCCGAAGCCCGCGCCTGATCGGAATACCCGCGTGCGGGTATTCCGCATGTCGAGTGGTTGTTCGGCATGCCGCGTCGATATTCGGCGTCCTGCGTGGCGACCGGATCGCGCAAGGGAATTTCGCCATGTCTGATCACGAATTTCTGCGGCCATTGTGACGACCCCCTCGACGTCACGAAGCACGTTTTTGCTGCCGTGTTCTCCGCATGGCGGCGGCGCGTGAAAGAGACGCCGGGCAACGATGGTGGCGCGCCGTCGCGCATCGTCGCTCCCCGGAGGGACGACCCGGTCGTGGGTCAGGCGGTGCGCTTGGCGCGGTGTGCGGCGAGCTCGTCCACCGAGTCGGGAGACTGCGCGTCGAAGTCGACCAGCGTCGACTCGACCTCGCGCAGAACCTTGCCCACGGCGATGCCGAACACGCCCTGCCCGCGGCTGACGAGATCGATGACCTCGTCGTTCGACGTGCACAGGTACACCGAAGCACCATCGCTCATGAGCGTGGTCCCGGCGAGATCGCGGATGCCGGCGGCGCGCAGCTGATCCACGGCGGTGCGGATCTGCTGGAGCGAGATTCCGGTGTCGAGCAGGCGCTTGACGAGCTTCAGCACGAGGATGTCGCGGAAGCCGTAGAGGCGCTGCGAACCCGATCCCGAGGCCCCACGCACGGTCGGCACCACGAGTTCGGTGCGTGCCCAGTAGTCGAGCTGACGGTACGTGATGCCGGCGGCGCGTGCCGCCTGCGCTCCTCGATAGCCTGCTTCGTCGTCCATCTGCGGGAGCCCGTCTGTGAACAGGAGGTCGGCGACGAACTGCTGCCCCTCGGCGGCTTTGTCCGCGGTCATGCGCTCCTCCTCACTGTTCGGGTCGGTGCTTCCACGCTAGATCAGCAAGGGGGCACCGGCAATGACATTCGTCTGTCGGCGGCGGCGTGTCGCGCTACGGGGTGATGCGCTCGAGCGCGGTCAGCACGAATGCCGTGCGCAGCTCGTCCAGCCGGCGCACGAGCTCGGGCGCCAACTCCCCCGCGCGGGCACGGGCATTGGTGTCCGAGCGACGCAGCAGTGGCGCCAGCGCGGTCTCGACCAGCGCGACGTCCCGCTCGGCGTTCTGGCGCAGCGACCGCACGTGACGCGGCTGGATGCCGTGATCGGCCAGGCCGGCGAGGGCCCGCAGCAGCGTCAGCGCACGCTCGTCGTAGGTGTCCGCTCCCGGGAGCAGGCCGGCCGTGATCGCGTCGCCCAGCAGGGCGGGCGCCGCGCCCGCTGCAGCGATGAGTTCATCGCGGCGGTACCGGCGGGGGGTCGCGGTGATCGACTGCGGCACCAGCGCGCCGATGTCCTGTCCGGCATCGCGCTGATCGAGCACCTCGCGGATGCGCTGCAGCGGCATGTAGTGGTCCCGCTGCAGCGACAGCGCCAAACGCAGCCGCTCCAGGTCGGCGGGCGAGAACTTGCGGTAACCGGACTCGGTGCGCGTGGGGGTGACGATCCCCTGCACCTCGAGGAAGCGCAGCTTGCTGCTGGTCAGCGACGGGAATTCGGGCGCCAGTCTCGCGAGGACCTGGCCGATGCTGAGATAACCCGCCGGCGTGGAGCGCCCGCGGGGTGAGGCCTGCGCCATCAAGCGCTCGCCGCGCGGTCGACCGGGGAGATGAAGAAGTTGAGACGGAACTTGCCGATGCGCACCTCGGCGCCGTCGGTGAGCAGCGCGCGGTCGACACGCTCCCCGTTGACGTAGGTGCCGTTGAGCGAGCGCTGGTCGACGATCTCGAACGCGAGGCCCGTGCGCGTGATCTCCGCGTGACGGCGCGACACGGTCACGTCGTCGAAGAAGATGTCCGCCTCGGGGTGACGGCCGATCGTCGCCACGTCGTTGTCGAGCAGGTAGCGAGCGCCGGCAGTGGGTCCCGAACGCACCATCAGCAGCGCGGAACGCGACGGCAGGGCCGCAATGGCCTCGAGCTCCGCCGCCGTCAGTTCGCTGCCGAAAGGCACGAACGACAGGTCCGACTCATGGCCGAAGGTCTGCGTGGTGTCCGATCCACCCGCGGGCGTGTGAGCGTCCGCCGCGTCGCGGTGAATGCTTCCGTGCTCTGAACGGCTGTTGTGTTCCACGCTTCCTCCTTTGGGCCAGCCTAGTGGATGCCGGCGGGCCGCGTCAGCGCGGAAAGCCCCCGAATGCGAGCCGATGGGCGTGTTTCGGCGTGTGTCGCGGCCGGATGCGATGCCGCGCACCCCGACGTAGCGTGGCCGCACCCGTTCGAGAGGACCATGCCGTGTCGACGCCAGACAGCCACCGCCCGCCCGCCCCGGTGCGTGAGCAGCCGGCGTGCATGTGCGCCTTCGGCCACGCGTGCTCGACCGTCGCCCCCGGCCACGCGCTGCATCTCATCCAGGCGCGTCTTGCCTCGGCGACGCCGTTGGAGTGGACCGACGCGATCGTGACACGGGTGGATGCCGAGGAGGGCACGGTGCAACTGCGCGCCGTGGCTGACGGCGCGCAGCTGCGTGTGTGGAGCGCCGCCTCCGGCCTGCGCCGTGTCGAGCCGGGCACCCCGGTCGCGGTCCACCGCCGCTACCACGTGCTGGCCGTCGGCCCTCGGCGCTTCAACGTCGCTCCGCTGCCCGCGGCATCCGACGCCCGCGCCTCGGTCGGGCGCAGCTGACGGACTGCGGGCGGGCTCAGACGGCCATCGACTCCTTCAGCGCCTGGCAGGCGTCGATGCAGGCGCGGCACGCCTGGGCGCACATGCGGCAGACCTCGCTCATCTCGGCGTGCGGCAGGCACATGTCCTCGCACGTCTGACACATCGCGATGCAGGCGTCGAGCATCGCCATCATGGATGCCGGGGTGAGCCCCTGCATCCGCAGCAGGGCGCGCATCATCGTGTTGCACATGTCGGCGCAGTTCGCGCACGCGGGCGCGCAGTCCATCATCTGCGTCGAACAGACAGCGCACGCCTGCTCGCACGCGGCACACGCGTCGAGGCACGCCTGCAGCAGCCCCATGTCCATCGTGTCCATACCGGGCACGGTCATCATGTCCTCGGACATGGCATCCATCATCCTGACGTCCATCACGTACCTCTTCTCGTCGGTGTCGGCGGGCGGGAGGCCGGCCTGGCGTCATGCTAGGAGCCCGGTCCCCGCCGCGACAGGCCCGGATAGGGTCGGCGGGGTGATGTCTTCGCGCACCCGCACCCCGTTCCGAAACCGACTGGCCGCCGTCACCTCTGCCGCGGCACTTGCAGCCATGGGCCTGCTCGCGGTGGCCGCACCGGCGGCCGCACACGACGAGCTGGTGACCAGCGACCCTGCCGGCGGCAGCACCGTGGCAGCCCTTCCCGACGAGGTCACGCTGACCTTCTCCGACTTCCCGCTCGACGAGCCGGGCGCCACCCTCGTCACCGTGACGGATGCCGCCGGTGGGGACCTCACCGCCGGCGACCCCGTCGTCGACGGCACCGAGGTCCTCCAGGCGCTGCAGGGCGAGGCCACCGGTGCGGTCACCGTCGTGTGGAAGGTGGTCTCCAGCGACGGGCACCCGATCGACGGCGAGTTCGCGTTCGAGGTGACCGGGGACGACTCCTCCCCCGTCGCCACACCGGAGACCACCGCACCGGCATCCCCCACGACCGACCCGACGGCCGAAGCGAGCACCGCACCCACCGACGACGCGACGGCGACCGCCGTGCCCGCCGGGGATGACGGCGCCGCGCCGGTGCTGCCCTGGGTGATCGGCGGCATCCTGCTCGTCGCCGTCATCGCGGCCGTGGCCTACCTGCTCGGCTCGCGCGCGCGGCGGACCCGTCAGCACCAGCCCGATGCCACCACCCCCGGGGTCCGCCCCGCCGACGAGGACTAGGCTGGTAGGCATGCCTCACTACGACGTCGTCATCCTCGGCGCGGGCCCCGGCGGGTATGTCGCAGCGGTCCGCAGCGCACAGCTCGGCCTGTCCGTCGCGATCATCGAAGAGAAGTACTGGGGCGGTGTGTGCCTGAACGTGGGCTGCATCCCCTCCAAGGCTCTCCTGCGCAACGCCGATCTCGCCCACACCTTCCTGCACAAGGCCGAACTCTTCGGCATCTCCGGTGACGTGAGCTTCGACTTCGGCACCGCGTGGGATCGCAGCCGCAAGGTCGCGGATACCCACGTCAAGGGCATCCACTACCTCATGAAGAAGAACAAGGTCACCGAGTACGAGGGCCGCGGCACGTTCGCCGACGCGCACACGATCGACGTGGCCAAGGCCGACGGCTCCACCGAGCGCGTCACCTTCGACAACGCGATCATCTCCACCGGCTCGAAGGTGCGCCTGCTGCCGGGCGTGCAGCTGAGCAAGAACGTCGTGACCTACGAGGAGCAGATCCTCACCCGCGACCTGCCGGAGTCGATCGTCATCGTCGGCGCGGGCGCGATCGGCATGGAGTTCGCCTTCGTGCTGAGCAACTACGGCGTGAAGGTCACCATCATCGAGTTCCTCGACCGGGCTCTCCCCAACGAGGACGTCGAGGTCTCGAAGGAGATCCAGAAGCAGTACAAGAAGTACGGCATCGACATCCTCACCTCCACCAAGGTGGAGTCGGTCACCGACGACGGCTCGAAGGTCACCGTCGCGTACAGCGCGAACGCCGACGGCGCGAAGGGATCGATCGAGGCCGACAAGGTCATGATGTCGATCGGCTTCGCTGCCAACGTCGAGGGCTACGGCCTGGAGAACACCGGGGTCAAGCTCACCGACCGCGGCGCCATCGAGATCGACGACTACATGCGCACGAACGTCGAGGGCAT
The DNA here is from genome assembly GCF_024623595.1 of Microbacterium sp. zg.Y1084. Classification (NCBI taxonomy): domain Bacteria; kingdom Bacillati; phylum Actinomycetota; class Actinomycetes; order Micrococcales; family Microbacteriaceae; genus Microbacterium; species Microbacterium sp. zg.Y1084. The sequence goes on along the minus strand of NZ_JANJGV010000001.1, from coordinate 598 downwards.
CTACGCCATCGGCGACGTGACCGCGAAGCTGCAGCTGGCCCACGTGGCCGAGGCGCAGGGCGTCGTGGCCGCCGAGACCATCGCGAAGGCCGAGACCCAGACGCTGGGCGACTACCGCATGATGCCGCGGGCGACGTTCTGCTCGCCGCAGGTGGCGTCGTTCGGTCTCACCGAGCAGCAGGCACGGGATGCCGGCTACGACGTGAAGGTCGCGAAGTTCCCCTTCAGCGCCAACGGCAAGGCCAACGGCCTGGGCGAGCCCATCGGCTTCGTCAAGCTCATCGCCGACGCCGAGCACCTGGAGCTGCTGGGCGGGCACCTCATCGGCCCCGACGTGTCGGAGCTGCTGCCCGAGCTGACCCTCGCCCAGAAGTGGGACCTCACCGCGCTCGAGGCCGCCCGCAACGTGCACACGCACCCGACGCTGTCGGAGGCGCTGCAGGAGGCCTTCCACGGTCTCGCGGGCCACATGATCAACATCTGACGCCAGCCGTCACCGCACCACCTGACGCCGCCCCGCCCGAAGCCGGGGGCGGCGTCAGGCGTTTGCGCCGTGGGGTCGTTGAGCGAGGGAGCGCGTTTCGTCTCGCTCCGCTCG
>NZ_JANJGV010000016.1:0-5497 GCF_024623595.1 Microbacterium sp. zg.Y1084 | reverse complement strand
AGGAGCATCCGATCCTTGAGAACTCAACAGCGTGCACTTGTCAAATGCCAAATAACCTCGTCCCGGTTTTTACCGGGTGAGATTCCTTTGGATCAAAGTCCGGCACTTCGGTGTCGGCAACGGATAAGTCAGTAATGACATCCATTTGGTCAGTTCAAACTCGCTGCTTCGGCCTTTTTCCGGTCGTTGTCAGTATTTTTCTTTTACGGAGAGTTTGATCCTGGCTCAGGATGAACGCTGGCGGCGTGCTTAACACATGCAAGTCGAACGGTGAAGCAGAGCTTGCTCTGTGGATCAGTGGCGAACGGGTGAGTAACACGTGAGCAACCTGCCCCTGACTCTGGGATAAGCGCTGGAAACGGCGTCTAATACTGGATACGAGCTGCGACCGCATGGTCAGCAGTTGGAAAGATTTTTCGGTCTGGGATGGGCTCGCGGCCTATCAGCTTGTTGGTGAGGTAATGGCTCACCAAGGCGTCGACGGGTAGCCGGCCTGAGAGGGTGACCGGCCACACTGGGACTGAGACACGGCCCAGACTCCTACGGGAGGCAGCAGTGGGGAATATTGCACAATGGGCGAAAGCCTGATGCAGCAACGCCGCGTGAGGGACGACGGCCTTCGGGTTGTAAACCTCTTTTAGCAGGGAAGAAGCGAAAGTGACGGTACCTGCAGAAAAAGCGCCGGCTAACTACGTGCCAGCAGCCGCGGTAATACGTAGGGCGCAAGCGTTATCCGGAATTATTGGGCGTAAAGAGCTCGTAGGCGGTTTGTCGCGTCTGCTGTGAAATCCCGAGGCTCAACCTCGGGCCTGCAGTGGGTACGGGCAGACTAGAGTGCGGTAGGGGAGATTGGAATTCCTGGTGTAGCGGTGGAATGCGCAGATATCAGGAGGAACACCGATGGCGAAGGCAGATCTCTGGGCCGTAACTGACGCTGAGGAGCGAAAGGGTGGGGAGCAAACAGGCTTAGATACCCTGGTAGTCCACCCCGTAAACGTTGGGAACTAGTTGTGGGGTCCATTCCACGGATTCCGTGACGCAGCTAACGCATTAAGTTCCCCGCCTGGGGAGTACGGCCGCAAGGCTAAAACTCAAAGGAATTGACGGGGACCCGCACAAGCGGCGGAGCATGCGGATTAATTCGATGCAACGCGAAGAACCTTACCAAGGCTTGACATATACGAGAACGGGCCAGAAATGGTCAACTCTTTGGACACTCGTAAACAGGTGGTGCATGGTTGTCGTCAGCTCGTGTCGTGAGATGTTGGGTTAAGTCCCGCAACGAGCGCAACCCTCGTTCTATGTTGCCAGCACGTAATGGTGGGAACTCATGGGATACTGCCGGGGTCAACTCGGAGGAAGGTGGGGATGACGTCAAATCATCATGCCCCTTATGTCTTGGGCTTCACGCATGCTACAATGGCCGGTACAAAGGGCTGCAATACCGTGAGGTGGAGCGAATCCCAAAAAGCCGGTCCCAGTTCGGATTGAGGTCTGCAACTCGACCTCATGAAGTCGGAGTCGCTAGTAATCGCAGATCAGCAACGCTGCGGTGAATACGTTCCCGGGTCTTGTACACACCGCCCGTCAAGTCATGAAAGTCGGTAACACCTGAAGCCGGTGGCCCAACCCTTGTGGAGGGAGCCGTCGAAGGTGGGATCGGTAATTAGGACTAAGTCGTAACAAGGTAGCCGTACCGGAAGGTGCGGCTGGATCACCTCCTTTCTAAGGAGCATCTGGCACCCTCGGGTGTCCAGGCGCCGGATCGGGACATACGTTCCCGCCGGTAGCTCATGGGTGGAACATTTGACTTGGTGTCGGAGGGTTGACCTTCATCTCAGTACGCTGCTTGCAGCTGGAACGGGTGGGGTGAGGCTGCCGGCACATGCACGCTGTTGGGTCCTGAGGGACCGGATGCGCACTGGCCTTTCGGGGTTGAGTGTCAGACGGATCCTCTGGACCTGCTTTTGTTTGCCGGCTTTGCTGGTGAGCGGGGTGGGTACCGCCCGTACTTTGAGAACTACACAGTGGACGCGAGCATCTTCGAGATGATCCTTTATGGATTGTTTCGATCGATGATCTTAAAGATCATTAGTCAATTTCTGATCCGAGCTGCTTGCAGCTTGGGTTGCGAGTTTTGATTCAAACTCATGTGATTTTCAAGTCTTTAAGAGCAAACGGTGAATGCCTTGGCATCTGGAGCCGAAGAAGGACGTAGCAATCTGCGATAAGCCTTGGGGAGTGGATAAGCACACTTTGATCCGAGGATTTCCGAATGGGGAAACCCCGCTGGGCGGCGTGCCGACCCAGTGACTCCCGCCTGAATATATAGGGCGGGTAGAGGGAACGTGGGGAAGTGAAACATCTCAGTACCCACAGGAAGAGAAAGCAACCGCGATTCCGTTAGTAGTGGCGAGCGAAACCGGAACAGGCTAAACCGAGTACGTGTGATATCCGGCAGGAGTTGCGTATTCGGGGTTGTGGGACTTTTCAGACAGTTCTGCCGAATTGTCGGCGTTACAAGAAGGTATAGACGAACAGGATTGAAAGCCTGGTCATAGAGGGTGCGAACCCCGTAGTCGACATGCCTCTCTTGACGCGAAGAGTATCCCAAGTAGCACGGGGCCCGAGAAATCCCGTGTGAATCTGTCAGGACCACCTGATAAGCCTAAATACTCCCAGATGACCGATAGCGGACAAGTACCGTGAGGGAAAGGTGAAAAGTACCCCGGGAGGGGAGTGAAATAGTACCTGAAACCGTTTGCTTACAAACCGTTGGAGCCTCCTTAGTAGGGGTGACAGCGTGCCTTTTGAAGAATGAGCCTGCGAGTTAGCGATATGTGGCGAGGTTAACCCGTGAGGGGTAGCCGTAGCGAAAGCGAGTCTGAATAGGGCGATTCAGTCGCATGTCCTAGACCCGAAGCGAAGTGATCTATCCATGGCCAGGTTGAAGCGACGGTAAGACGTCGTGGAGGACCGAACCCACTTAGGTTGAAAACTGAGGGGATGAGCTGTGGATAGGGGTGAAAGGCCAATCAAACTTCGTGATAGCTGGTTCTCTCCGAAATGCATTTAGGTGCAGCGTTGCGTGTTTCTTGCCGGAGGTAGAGCTACTGGATGGCCGATGGGCCCTACAAGGTTACTGACGTCAGCCAAACTCCGAATGCCGGTAAGTGAGAGCGCAGCAGTGAGACTGTGGGGGATAAGCTTCATAGTCGAGAGGGAAACAACCCAGACCACCAACTAAGGTCCCAAAGCGCGTGCTAAGTGGGAAAGGATGTGGAGTTGCTTAGACAACCAGGAGGTTGGCTTAGAAGCAGCCACCCTTGAAAGAGTGCGTAATAGCTCACTGGTCAAGTGATTCCGCGCCGACAATGTAACGGGGCTCAAGCACGCCACCGAAGTTGTGGCATTGACATTATTGGTAGGCCTTCGTGGTCCAGCCGTGTTGATGGGTAGGAGAGCGTCGTGTGGCCAGCGAAGCGGCGGTGTGAACCAGCCGTGGAGGCTACACGAGTGAGAATGCAGGCATGAGTAGCGAAAGACGTGTGAGAAACACGTCCTCCGAAAGACCAAGGGTTCCAGGGTCAAGCTAATCTTCCCTGGGTAAGTCGGGACCTAAGGCGAGGCCGACAGGCGTAGTCGATGGACAACGGGTTGATATTCCCGTACCGGCGAAGAACCGCCCAAGCTAATCCAGTGGTGCTAAGTGCCCGAATTCCTCTGATTCGATCCCTTCGGGGTGAGAACGTTGGAGCTAGCGCACGACCCCATGCTGGTGCGGTTAGCGTATTAACAGGTGTGACGCAGGAAGGTAGCCCAACCCGGGCGATGGTTGTCCCGGGGCAAGTGCGTAGGCCGAGTGATAGGCAAATCCGTCACTCATACAGGCTGAGACACGATGCGGATAAAAAGTGGGTGATCCTATGCTGCCAAGAAAAGCATCGACGCGAGGTTCTAGCCGCCCGTACCCCAAACCGACTCAGGTGGTCAGGTAGAGAATACCAAGGAGATCGAGAGAATCGTGGTTAAGGAACTCGGCAAAATGCCCCCGTAACTTCGGGAGAAGGGGGGCCTTCGACGTATTAGGACTTGCTCCGAAAGCGTTTGGAGGCCGCAGAGACTAGTGGGTAGCGACTGTTTACTAAAAACACAGGTCCGTGCCAAGTCGCAAGACGATGTATACGGACTGACGCCTGCCCGGTGCTGGAAGGTTAAGAGGACCGGTTAGCCGCAAGGCGAAGCTGAGAATTTAAGCCCCAGTAAACGGCGGTGGTAACTATAACCATCCTAAGGTAGCGAAATTCCTTGTCGGGTAAGTTCCGACCTGCACGAATGGCGTAACGACTTCCCAACTGTCTCAACCGCGAACTCGGCGAAATTGCATTACGAGTAAAGATGCTCGTTACGCGCAGCAGGACGGAAAGACCCCGTGACCTTTACTACAGCTTGGTATTGGTGTTCGGTGTGGCTTGTGTAGGATAGGTGGGAGACTTTGAAGCATGGACGCCAGTTCATGTGGAGTCATTGTTGAAATACCACTCTGGTCACTCTGGATATCTAACTTCGAACCGTAATCCGGTTCAGGGACAGTGCCTGGTGGGTAGTTTAACTGGGGCGGTTGCCTCCCAAAAAGTAACGGAGGCGCCCAAAGGTTCCCTCAACCTGGTTGGCAATCAGGTGGCGAGTGTAAGTGCACAAGGGAGCTTGACTGTGAGACTGACAGGTCGAGCAGGGACGAAAGTCGGGACTAGTGATCCGGCAGTGGCTTGTGGAAGCGCTGTCGCTCAACGGATAAAAGGTACCTCGGGGATAACAGGCTGATCTTGCCCAAGAGTCCATATCGACGGCATGGTTTGGCACCTCGATGTCGGCTCGTCGCATCCTGGGGCTGGAGTAGGTCCCAAGGGTTGGGCTGTTCGCCCATTAAAGCGGTACGCGAGCTGGGTTTAGAACGTCGTGAGACAGTTCGGTCCCTATCCGCTGCGCGCGTAGGAAGTTTGAGAGGATCTGACCCTAGTACGAGAGGACCGGGTTGGACGAACCTCTGGTGTGCCAGTTGTTCCGCCAGGAGCACCGCTGGTTAGCTACGTTCGGGATGGATAACCGCTGAAAGCATCTAAGCGGGAAGCCGGCCTCAAGATGAGACTTCCATGCCTTCGGGCGAGAGGCTCCCAGCTAGACTACTGGGTTGATAGGCCAGATGTGGAAGTGCAGCAATGCATGCAGCTGACTGGTACTAATAAGCCGATGACTTGATAACACACCCGTTTGAGGTGCTACGCGTCCACTGAGTGGTTCTCGATGTACGGTCGAGAACCGCATGACAACAATCTTTTGTTGTGTGCAGACTGAAACATCAATAGTGTTTCGGCGGCCATAGCGAGAGGGAAACGCCCGGACACATACCGAACCCGGAAGCTAAGCCTCTCAGCGCCGATGGTACTGCAGGGGGGACCCTGTGGGAGAGTAGGACACCGCCGGACTTCTTCCGTGA